>NZ_AP023354.1:6296158-7044238 GCF_018324685.1 Actinocatenispora sera
TCGGGTCGAGCTGCGCGCAGGGGGCTGTCATGCAGGTTCCCGGACCATTCGAGTACGACCGGGCGACCAGCGTCGAGCACGCGATCGGGCTGCTGGAACGCCGGGGCGACGCGGCCCGGCTGATCGCCGGCGGGCACAGCCTGCTACCGATGATGAAGCTGCGGCTGGCCGACGTGGAGTACCTGATCGACATCAACGACCTGCACGACGAGCTGGGGTACGTGGCGGTCGAACCGGGCGTGGTCCGGCTCGGCGCCCTGACCCGGCACCGCGAGCTGCTGGAGTCCGACGAGCTCGCCGCCGTGTTGCCGATCTTCCGGGACGCCGAGCGGGTCATCGCCGACCCGGTGGTACGCAATCGGGGCACGATCGGTGGCTCGCTGTGCCAGGCCGACCCGTCCGAGGACCTGTCCGCGGTGTGCAGCTGCCTGGACGCGGAGTGCGTGGTGCGCAACGGTTCCGGGCAGCGGGTGGTGCCGATGGCGGAGTTCCACCGTGGGCCGTACGAGACGGCGGTCGGTGACGGCGAGATGCTCGTGGAGGTGCGGATCCCGCTGCATTCCCAGTCGTCCTCCGCGTTCGAGAAGGTGGAGCGCCGGGCCGGCGACTGGGCAGTGGTGTCGGCCGCCGCCGCGGTGACCATGGCGGACGGAGTGATCGCCGACGCGCGGATCGGGTTCGCGGCGGTCGGCCCGCACACGGTGGTGATTCCTGCGGTGTCCGAGCTGCTGCGCGGTGGCACACCCGGCGATCAGCTGTACGAGCGGGCCGGCGCGCTGGCCGCCGAGCACTGCGAGCCGACGACCGACATGCGCGGTACCGCCGACTACAAGCGGCATCTGGTGCGGGAGTTGACACGGCGCACGTTGCGGCGGTCCGTGCGGCGCATCGCCGACGGGAGGTCCTGACCATGCAGGTGACGATGACGGTGAACGGGACCGAAGTGACCAGCGAGGTGGAGCCCCGGCTGCTGCTGGTGCACTTCCTGCGCGACCATCTCCGGTTGACCGGCACGCACTGGGGCTGCGACACGAGCAACTGCGGCACCTGCGTGGTCTGGATGGACGGCGAACCGGTCAAGTCGTGCACGGTACTGGCCGCGATGGCCAGCGGGCACGAGGTTCGCACCGTGGAGGGGCTGGCGCACGACGACGGCACGCTGGATGCGATCCAGCAGGGTTTCATGCAGTGCCACGGGTTGCAGTGCGGCTTCTGCACGCCGGGGATGATGATGACCACCCGGGCGCTGCTGGATCGCAACCCGCACCCGAGCGAGGGCGAGATCCGGGAAGCGATCTCCGGCCAGATCTGCCGCTGTACCGGCTATGCGACGATCGTCCGCTCGGTGCAGTGGGCCGCCGAGCACCCGGACGGCACGGTGCCGGCGACCACCGACGAACCCGCCGCCGCGCCCGCGGAGCCGGCGACCGAGCCGGCCGCCGGCGCGACGCAGCCCGTACCAGCAGGGAGCGCGTCATGACCACCGTGCACGAACGACCCACCGAACACGTCGACAACGACCAGCACCCGGTCGGGCACGGGCGGATGCTGCGCAAGGAGGACCCTCGGTTCATCCGCGGCCGCGGCCGCTACACCGACGACGTGCAGCTGCCCGGGATGCTGCACCTGGCGATCCTGCGGTCGCCGCTGGCGCACGCCCGGATCGTGTCGATCGACACGAGCGCGGCCGAGGCGCACCCGCGGGTCAAGGCGGTGATCACCGGCGCGGCGCTGGCCGGGCAGGGGCTCGCCTGGATGCCGACGCTGTCGAACGACGTGCAGGCGGTCCTGGCCACCGACAAGGTCCGGTTCCAGGGCCAGGAGGTTGCCTGCGTGATCGCCGAGGACCGGTACGCCGCGCGCGACGCGCTGGAGCTGATCGACGTCGAGTACGAGATGCTGCCGCCGGTGATCGACGCCCGGCACGCGCTCGATCCGGACGCGCCGGTGATCCGCGACGATCTGGACGGCAAGACCGACAACCACTGCTTCGACTGGGAGGCCGGCGATGCGGCCGCCACCGAGGCGGTGTTCTCGACGGCCGACGTGGTGGTCAGCGAGGACGTGGTGTACCCGCGGGTGCACCCGGCACCGATGGAAACCTGCGGTTGCGTGGCCGACTTCGACCCCGTCGAGGGCAGGTTGACGCTGTGGTCGACCACCCAGGCGCCGCACGCGCACCGCACCCTGTACGCGATCGTGGCCGGGTTGCCGGAGCACAAGATCCGGGTGATCTCGCCGGACATCGGTGGTGGGTTCGGCAACAAGGTGCCGATCTATCCCGGGTACGTGTGCGCGATCGTCGGATCGATCGTGACCGGCAAGCCGGTCAAGTGGATGGAGGACCGCTCGGAGAACCTGATCAGTACCGGGTTCGCGCGTGACTACATCATGCGGGGCGAGATCGCGGCCACCCGCGACGGCAAGATACTCGCCGTGCGTACCAACGTGCTCGCCGACCACGGTGCGTTCAACGGCACCGCGGCGCCGGTGAAGTTCCCGGCCGGGTTCTTCGGCGTGTTCACCGGCAGCTACGACCTGCAGGCCGCGTACTGCAAGATGACCGCCGTCTACACCAACAAGGCGCCCGGCGGGGTCGCCTACGCCTGCTCGTTCCGGATCACCGAGGCGGTGTATCTCGTGGAGCGGCTGGTCAGCCGGCTCGCCGACGAGCTCGGCCAGGATCCGGCGCAGCTGCGCCTGGACAACTTCATCCGCCCCGACCAGTTCCCGTACTCGACGCCGACCGGCTGGGTGTACGACTCGGGCGACTACCGGGCGACGCTGCGCGAGGCGATGCGCATCGCCGGGTACGACGAGCTGCGCGCCGAGCAGGCACGCCGGCGCGAGCGCGGTGAGCTGATGGGCATCGGCGTGTCGACGTTCACCGAGGCGGTCGGCGCCGGCCCGCGCAAGCACATGGACATCCTCGGGCTGGGCATGGCCGACGGCTGCGATCTGCGGGTGCACCCGACCGGTAAGGCCGTGGTACGGCTGTCGGTGCAGTCCCAGGGGCAGGGCCACGAGACGACCTTCGCCCAGATCGTCGGCGAGGAGCTGGGGATCCCCCCGGACGACATCGACGTGGTGCACGGCGACACCGACAACACCCCGTTCGGGCTCGGCACGTACGGGTCGCGCTCGACGCCGGTGTCCGGTGCGGCGGCGGCGCTGGTGGCCCGCAAGGTGCGGGACAAGGCACGGATCATCGCCTCGGCGATGCTGGAGGTGGCACCGGACGACCTGGAGTGGACGAAGGGCTCGTTCCAGGTGGCCGGCGACCCGGGCAAGGCGGTGACGATCCAGGAGATCGCGATGCGCGCGCACGGCGCCGGCGACCTGCCGGACGGCATCGAGGGGTCGCTGGACGCCCAGATCACCTACAACCCGCCGAACCTGACCTACCCCAACGGTGCCTACATCTGCGTCGTCGACGTCGATCCCGGTACCGCGCAGGTGAAGGTGCGGCGGTTCGTCGCGGTCGACGACTGCGGTACCCGGATCAACCCGATGATCATCGAGGGGCAGGTGCACGGCGGGCTGACCGACGGGCTGGGCATGGCGCTGATGGAGATCATCGCGTTCGACTCCGACGGCAACTGCCTCGGCGGCTCGCTGATGGACTACCTGATCCCGACCGCGCTGGAGACGCCGGACTGGGAGACCGGGTACACGGTGACGCCGTCCCCGCACCACCCGATCGGCGCGAAGGGGGTCGGCGAGTCCGCGACGGTCGGCTCCCCACCGGCGATCGTCAACGCCGTGATCGACGCGCTCACGCCGTTCGGTGTCACCGCGTTGGACATGCCGCTGACCCCGTCCCGGGTCTGGGAGGCGATGCAGGGGCACGCCACACCACCGATCTGACCCGGAGGGGCGGTGTTTCGAGGTGACCGATCGGGGCAGCAGCGCCGAACAGCGGCTGCGCGCCACCGGGACCGCGTACGTGCGGGCCACGGTGGTGCGGGCGCAGCCGCCGACCTCGGCGCTGCCCGGCGACAGCGCCGTGGTACTGGCCGACGGCACCATCGACGGGTTCGTCGGCGGGCAGTGTGCCAGCGGCTCGGTACGGGTCGCGGCGCTGACCGCGCTGCGCGACCGGGAGCCGATGCTGCTGCGCATCCTGCCCGACTCGTCCTCGCCGTTCCCCGACGTGCCGGGGGCGCATCTGGTCGTCAACCCGTGCCTGTCCGGCGGTGCGATCGAGGTGTTCCTGGAACCGCAACTGCCGGCCCCGGCGGTACGGGTGGTCGGCGGGTCCCCGATCGCCCGGGCGGTACGGCAGATCGCGCCGCTGGTGGGGTTGGAGCTCGCCGACGAGGACGGCGGGCGGGCGGCGACCGCGGTGGTGATCGCCACCCACGGCGGTGACGAGGCCGCCACGATCCGGGCCGCCGTGGCCGACGGCGCCGGGTACGTCGGGCTGGTGGCGAGCCAGCGCCGGGGCGCCGCGGTACTGGCCGAGACCGGGCTGACCGAGACCGAGCTGACCCGCGTGCACTCGCCGGCCGGGCTGGCGATCGGCGCCCGCAGCGCACCGGAGATCGCGCTGGCCATCGTCGGCGAGATCGTCCGCGAGCTGCGTACCGGTGGGCTCGACGTGCCGGCAGGAGAGCCGGCACCGGTGCGCCAGGCCGTGGATCCGGTGTGCGGCATGACCGTGGTGGTCGGGGCGGACACGCCGCGGCTGTCGGTCGGCGACGAGGAGTTCTTCTTCTGCGGCCCGGGCTGCCGGGACCGGTACGCCGCGAAGGTGGGCGCCTGAGCATGTCGGTGACCGGGGTGGTGCTCGCGGCCGGCGGGTCGAGCCGGCTCGGCTCGCCGAAACAGCTGCTCCCCTACCGGGGCGCGCCGCTGCTGTCGGCGATCCTGGCAACCGCCCGGCGCTGCGGCTTCGGCCAGCTACTCGTCGCGCTCGGCGGCGCGGCCGAGCAGGTCGTCGCGGAGGTGGACCTGACCGGACTCGACGTGGTGCGCAACCCGGACTTCGGCACCGGGTGCGGTTCCTCGATCCGTACCGCGATCACCGCGGTCGACCCCGGCGCCGACGGGATCGTGCTGCTGCTCGGTGACCAGCCCGGCGTGCGGGTCGAGACGGTGCGCCGGTTGGTCGACACGGTGGGCACCGCCCCGATCGGGATCTGCCGGTACGACGACGGGCTCGGCCACCCGTTCTGGTTCGCCCGCAGCATGTTCGCCGAGCTGGCCACGCTGCACGGGGACAAGGCGGTGTGGAAACTGCTGCACTCCGGCCGGTACCGGGTGGTCGAGGTGCCCGTCGCCGGTCCGGTGCCGATCGACGTGGACACCGTCGACGACTACCGGGCGCTGCTCGCGGCCGACGCCGGAGGCGGCGGATGACCGACGAGCTCACCGATGCCGTGACCCTGGCCGACCGGATGCAACGGGTCGGCTATCTCGTCGACGACGGGCTCGCCACCGCACTGTTCTTCGCGGTACGGCTGGGCCAGCCGGTGCTGCTGGAGGGCGAGCCGGGCGTCGGGAAGACCACCGCCGCGAAGGCGCTCGCCGGTGCGCTGGACACCACGCTGATCCGGTTGCAGTGCTACGAGGGCCTGACCGCCTCGGAGGCCCTGTACGAGTGGAACTACCAGCGGCAGCTGCTCGCGATCCGGCTCGCCGAGTCGCGCGGCGACCGGCTGCGGGACGCGGACCTGTTCACCGCGGAGTTCCTGTCCGACCGGCCGATCCTGCAGGCGATCCGGTTCACCGGGCCCCGGCCGCCGGTGCTGCTGATCGACGAGATCGACCGGGCCGACGACGAGTTCGAGGCGCTGCTGTTCGAGTTCCTCGGCGAGGCGGCGGTGAGCATCCCGGAGATCGGTACGTTCACCGCCACGCGCCGGCCGATCGTGGTGCTGACCTCCAACCGCAGCCGGGAACTGCACGACGCGCTGCGCCGGCGCTGCCTGTACCACTGGATCGAGTTCCCGGCGGCGGCCCGGGTCGCCGAGATCCTGCGCCGCGCGGTACCGGCGGCGGGCGGGGCGCTGATCGCCTCGGCCGCCGAGTTCGTCGGCCGGGTCCGCACCCTCGACCTGGACAAGCCACCGGGGCTGGCCGAGGCGATCGACTGGGTGTCGGCCCTGTCGATGCTGGGCGTCACCGAACTGACCGGCCCCGCTGCGCGGCGAACGCTGGCGGCACTGGCCAAGACCGCCGACGACCGGGACGTGGTCACCGAGGCGTTCCGGGTACTCGACGAACCCGACTCGGCCCGCGCCTGACGACGCGGCGGAGGCAGCGATGGGGATCGACCGCGACAGCCCCGGCGGGGTGGGCCGGTGACCGACGGCCCGGTGCCGGTACTGCTGCGCGGTGTGGACCGGGCGGCCTTCGCGGCCGGGCTGACCCGGCAGCTCCGGGACCGCGGCGTCGCCGTGGACCTCAGTGCCGCCGGTACGTTCGTTCGGGCGCTCGCCGCGCACCCGCCGGGCACCCGTACCGAGCTGTACTGGACGGCGCGGATCGCGCTGGTGCGGCGGCACTCCGACCTCGCCGCGTTCGACGCGCTGTTCGCGTCGCTGTTCGCCGACGCCGGGCTGGGTGCCGACCCGCACGCCCGCCGCCGGCCGCTGCCCTCGTCCGATCCCTTCGCCGCGGTACCGGCACCGACCGCGCAGGCGCAGGACGGCGGCGGCCTGCCCTGGGCCACCCTGCCAGCGGTCGTCGGCGGCGCCGACCGCGCCCCGGCGGACGGCCCGGCCGTACCGCACCGGTTGCCGACCGCCGCGGCCGGGCTGGGCGACGTACCGTTCGAGGCGTTCGACGAGCGGCAACTCGCGCTGCTGGACGCCTGGCTGGGCGCGCAGCTGCGCGCGCTGCCCACCCGCCGCACCCGGCGTCGCGCGGTGGGCCGGCGGGGCAGCCGCGCCGCGCTGCGCGAGACGATGGCGCGATCCCGGCGCACCGGCTGGGAGCCGATCGAACTGGTACGCACCCGGCCGGTACGACGCCCGCGGCGGCTGGTGCTGCTGTGCGACGTCAGCCGGTCGATGCAGGCCGAGGCGACGGCGTACCTGGCGCTGGGCCGCGCGTTCGTCCGGGCCGCGGACGCCGAGGTGTTCGCCTTCGCCACCGGGCTGACCCGGCTGACGCCGGTGCTGCGGCGGCGATCCGCGGTGACCGCGATGGCACAGGCCACCGACGCGGTCGGCGACCGGTTCGGCGGTACCCGAATCGCGACGAACCTGCGCGCGCTGCTCGCCTCCCGCCATGCCGATCTGGTGCGCGGGGCGATCGTCCTGATCGGTTCGGACGGCTGGGACAGCTGCCCGGCCACCGAGCTCGCCGCCGAACTCGCCCGGGTCCGCCGCCGCGCCCACCGGATCCTGTGGATCAACCCCCGCGCCGGCGTCCCGGGCTTCCAGCCCCGGGTGGCCTCGATGGCGGCGGCGCTGCCCTACTGCGACCGGCTGCTGCCCGGCGACACGCTGACCGCGCTGCGCGGCGTGATCGACGCGGTCGCCGAGTGCGACCGGCCGGCACCCGGCCCGACCCGGGGCACCGCACGATCGACACCACGGGGCAGGTCGGCGCCGATGACCAGCGCCTCGATCTCGCCACCTCCGGTCAGGACCAGAGGGTGATGTGGATCGACGGGCGGAACCGGCCGATGTTGACACCGGAGCCGCGCATCATCGCCTGGATCGCCCGCGGGGTACCGATGAAGCGGACCAGCTCGGCGGCCGGTGACGGGCCCGTGTCGGCCAGCACGACCGTGTGCCACACCCCGTCCACCGACGTACCGGGGCCGGCCAGCGGCAGCAGGGCCTTGCTGGCCAGGTCCGCGGTGACCGCGAACGCCGGCGCCACCGCCACCCCCTTGGAGCGCTTCGCCTGGTCCACCGCCGCCGCATGGCTCTGGAAGATCTGCTGGTGCTCCTCCGGTACGTGCAGCCGCAGCAACAGCTGGGACACCGCGCTGACGTCGTTGGCCGCGGACGGCCCCAGCAGCCAGGTCTGCGCCCGCAACTGACCCGCATCGACCGTCCTGCCGGCCAGCGGGTGCTCCGGCCCGACCACGGCGATCATCCGGTACCGCAGGAACGGCCGGCACACCAGCGCATCGCTCTGCTCGGCCGGCTGCGGCCCGATCGCCACATCGACCTCGCGGTTGCGCAACGCCGTCGCGAACCGGCTCGGCGACTGCACGCTCAGCTCGACGTCGAGGTCCTTGGCCCGGGCGGTGAACAGGTCGATCAGCCCGGGCGCGACCTGCTCGGCGAACATGCTGGATGCCGCGATGCGCAGCAGCCGCTGATTGGCCGCCGCCTGCCTGACCTCGAACACGGTCCGGTCCTGCAGCCCGATCAGTTCCGCGGCCCGGCTGGCCAGCCGTAGCCCGCCGGGTGTGAACGCCAGCCCGGTCGAGGTGCGGACGAACAGCCGGTCGCCCAGCTCCCGCCGGAGCTTGGCGATGTGCAGGGACACCGCCGCCTCGGACACCCGCAACTCGTCGGCCGCCCGCGTCACCGACCCGAGCCGCACGACCGCGGAAAACGCCCGGAGCTGTGTCGGGGTCACCGTTCCCCCTTCGGCCACCGGCCACCGTGGGCCGATTTCCACGGTACCTCCGGTCAACCCACCGATACCGGAGTTCCCCGGCGGAACCGGCCCGGCCGGCACAGATGCCCGTCCGGGCCGTTTCCGCCCTTCTCCTCCCGCGCTGTCTGATGCCAGGCCGTCCGCGGTGGACCAACTTCGGGTGGACGTCTGTCCGGACGCGGCTGCGCGGGCTCCGTCTCGGCGAGCATGGAACGCATCGGCGAACCGTTCCGACACAGGGGGTTGCGATGCCGGAGACGATTGCCGGGGTCGAGATTCCCGACACGCCGCTCGCCCGCGACGCCACCGCGCTGGTACGTGCCGCGGCCGACGACACGATCTACCACCACTCCCGCCGGGTGTACCTCTGGGGCATGCTCCGGTCCGCCGCCCGCGGGGCGCAGGTCGACCCCGAGCTCGCGTACGTCGGCGGGATGTTCCACGACCTGGGCCTGACCCGGACGTACCGCACGACCGACCGGCGGTTCGAGCTCGATGGCGCCGAGGAGGCGTACGCGTTCCTCCGCGACCATGGCCGCTCCGAGACCGAGGCCCGCGACGTCTGGCTCGCGATCGCCCTGCACACCACGCCCGAGGTACCGCTGCAACTCGCCCCCGAGACCGCTGTTGTCATCCTCGGCGTGGAGACGGACGTGATCGGCGTCGGCCTCGACCAGATCGCCGCGGCCCGGCAGGCCGAGGTCGTGTCCGCCCACCCGCGACCCGACTTCAAGAACCGGATCCTCCGGGCCTTCTACGACGGCATGTCGGAACGACCGGACACCACCTTCGGCACGATGAACGACGACGTTCTCGCGCACTTCGACCCCGACTTCCGCCGGCTGGACTTCGTCCGGCTCGTCCGGGACAGCGCCTGGCCGGAGTGATGCCGAGATCGGCGGCGGTGCCCGACCGTACCGCGCGAGCGCGTCCGTACCGGCGAACCCGTCCGGAAGCGATCGGCCCGGTAGCCCCGGGATGTCCGGATGTGCCGGCAACGGGTCCGCTGATCGGGGGCGGAACCGGCGCTCGCCGTTGCAGGATCGAGCGACCGGAACCGTACGAGATCGAGGAGTTTTCCGTGGCCGAGAGCATCGCCGGGATCACCGTCCCGGACACCGAACTGGTCCGCGAGGCCACCGAGCTGGTCCGGGACGCAGCGGAGGAACACGTCTTCCATCACTCCCGGCGCGTGTTCCTGTGGGGCATGCTCAAGGCGCAGCATCGGGCGCTGGCGGTGGATCCCGAACTGGCCTACGTGGGCGGGCTGTTCCACGATCTCGGGCTGACCGAGAAGTACCGGACGACCACCCGGCGGTTCGAGCTGGACGGCGCCGAGGAGGCGTACGCTTTCCTGCGACGCCATGGTCGCTCCGAGACGGAGGCGCGCACCGTGTGGTTGGCGATCGCGCTGCACACCACGCCCGAGGTCCCGCTGTCGCTGGCCCCGGAGGTCGCGGTCGTCACCCTCGGCGTGGAAACCGACGTGCTGGGCCTGGATCTCGACGAGATCTCCGCGACCGATCGCGACACCGTGCTCGACGCACATCCGCGCCCGGACTTCAAGAACCGCATCCTGCGGTCCTTCTACCGCGGGATGAAACAGCGTCCGGCCACCACGTTCGGCACCATGAACGACGACGTGCTGGCCCACTTCGACCCGACGTTCGAGCGGGAGGACTTCGTCTCCATGATTCAGGACAACCGGTGGCCGGAATGAACAGCGACAGGCAACCAGCACGCGAGAACAGGGTCGAACAGCGACCGCCTCTCCCGCCGTTCGATCTGGACAGCGCGGTCGCGAAGGTGCAGGCCGCCGAGGACGCCTGGAACACCCGGGACCCGCACCGGGTCGCGCTGGCCTACACCGAGGACTCGGTGTGGCGCAACCGCGACACCTTCATCACCGGCCGCGAGCAGATCGTCGCCTTCCTGACCTCGAAGTGGGAACGCGAACTGGACTACGTGCTGCGCAAGAGCCTGTGGGGCTTCCGCGGGAACCGCATCGCCGTCCGGTTCCAGTACGAGTGGCACGACGGTTCGGGACAGTGGTTCCGCAGTTACGGCAACGAGCTGTGGGAGTTCACCCCGGAGGGCTTGATGTCTCGCCGGGGAGGCGAGCATCAACGACGTCGCGATCGAGGAGTCCGCACGGCGGTGGTTCGGGCCTCGCCCCGAGCAGGAGCGCGGCGTCGACCACTGGCAACAGCACGACATCCCGCTGCAGTGACCGGCGTGCGCGGACGTCGACGACGTACCGCATGGTGGGCGCGGTGCCGCCGTGGCGGCTCTGGTATCCGTCCCGCTAGCGACGGCCGTCCCGGCGGCTGGTGCGGAACTGGCGTTGGTGGCGACTGGGCGCGATGCCGTACTCCTTGGTGAAGGCGCGGCGAAAGTTCTCCGGGCTGTGAAACCCGCTGAGCCGGGCGGCTTCGGTGACGTTGTACCCGTCGTTCAGGAGCGCTCGGGCTCGTTCCAGTCGCATGCGTTCGACGAACCGTGACGGTGCCAGGCCGATCTCGGCGGCGAACTGCCGTCGCAGGTGCCGCGCCGTCACGCCGGCGGTCGCGGCGAGCGAATCGACCGTGTGGTCGGCGCCCGGATCGTTGACCACGGCGTCGACGGCGGCGCGCAACGCGGGCTGCTGCGGAACCGGGACGCGCAACGGAGCGGAGAACTGCGACTGACCACCGGGACGCTGCAGGTACAGGACCAGCTCGCGGGCGACGGCTCGGGCAACGTGCGCGTCGTGGTCGGCTTCCACCAGCGCTAGGGCGAGGTCCATGCCCGCGGACACACCGGCCGAGCTGAACACCGCCCCGTCCGCGACGAAGATCGCATCGGCCTGAACGTCGATCCGGGGGAACGACGTGGCCAGCACCGCGGTGTGCCGCCAGTGCGTCGTCGCTCTCCTTCCGTCCAGCAGGCCGGCGCCAGCAAGGACGAAGGCACCGGTACAGACCGAGGCCACCCGGCCGCTGACCGCGGACAGGTGCACCGCCGCGTCGGTCAGACTCGGCTCGATCGGCCGCCTGACCAGATGGTCCCCGCCGGGCACGATCGTCGTGTCGGCACGCTCGACGCCGAACGCGTCGCTGTCGACGTGCACGGCGGTACCGACGGAGGTCGTCACGGCCCGGCCGTCGGGCGACGTGTACCGCAGCCGGTAGTCGGCGCCGTGCCGGTTGGCCTCGGTGAACACCTCGGCCGGACCCGACACGTCAAGAAGCTTGACCTGGTCGGACAGGAGGAACACGACCTCGTGCGGGCGGTCGTTTCGTTGCCTGTCGCGCGTCGTCACCCGCCCATCGTCTCCCGGGGCTCCGCCGGCGACGAACCCGGCCCGCCCGTCGGCGGCTGCGCCGGTCCGGTCTCGCGCAGCTCGACAAGCCTCGTTGCGTTCCGCTGGTTCTGTTGGGGCGGAGGGGATCGCCGGCTGAACGGCGCGTCTCTTCGCCGGCCGGCACGGGCCGGCGAGTGGGTCACTCCTTCTCGTAGGTGCGTAGGCCGTTGCCCATGGCGAAGAACGTGGGGGCCCACTCCCCCACGAAGATTCCCCACCGGTCGGCACGATGGGTGTTCTCGGCCTTCTTCGACACCAGCCAGGACACCACGCTCACGCCGATGCTGGCGAATCCGGCAGCGTACAGGTGAGACGACTTCAGCCCCAGGTCGTGCAGCTTCTCGAGCATGGTTCCTCCTCGACAGTGATCACACCACCTCGGGTAACCCCGTGGGCCAGGGCTACTCCCGGCGGTTCGGCGTTGTCGCCCGTACGGTGCAGGGCCAGCGGCCCACGGAGCGTCGCCCGGCCGACCCATGGCACCACCAAGATCGGCCGAGCCTCGGGGTGCGGCGACCACCGGCCAGCTGGGTCGCTGATCCCCGGCAGCGGTGGCCCAGCTGGCCGGTGGTGGAGCCGTCGAGTCGGTGCCGCTAAGACTGGACGTCCCGTTTCGGGGTATGCCGAAGTCATGTGGCTACTGATTGCGGTTCTGTTGTTGGCATTGATCTTTGGCGGTATCGGGTTCGCGCTGCACGCTTTGTGGATCGTCGCGGCGGTGATCCTGGTCGTGTGGATCGTCGGCTTCTTCGTCCGGTCGGGGCACGGGCACCGGTGGTACCGCTGGTAGGGGCGGTATCGGCGATTCACATGCGGTACTGCTGAATCTCATCGCTCGCGGTTGTTGGACTTCGAGAAACCCGGTTCCTAGAGTGAACCCGCGGCGCCGTTTGGGGCCTGCGGACGGAGGAAGACATACATGCACAAGCGCACCATCGGCGGTCACGACGTCTCGGCCATCGGCCTCGGCGGCATGCCCATGTCGATCGAGGGGCGTCCCGACGAGGATCGCTCGATCGCGACCATCCACGCCGCGCTCGACGCGGGGATCGACCTCATCGACACCGCCGACGCGTACCACCGTGACGCGAACGAGGTCGGGCACAACGAGGAACTGATCGCCCGCGCGCTGCACGCGTACGGCCCCGGCGCCGACGGTGTGCTCGTCGCCACGAAGGGCGGCCACCTGCGTCCCGGCGACGGCACGTGGACCCGCAACGGCGACCCCGAGTACCTCAAGCGCGCGGCCAAGGAGTCCGCCCGCCGCCTCGGTGTCGACGCCATCGGGCTCTACCAGTTCCACCGTCCCGACCCCACGGTGCCCTACGCCGACTCGGTGGGCGCGATCCGCGACCTGCTCGACGAGGGCGTGATCCGGATGGCCGGCATCTCCAATGCCGACGTCGCGCAGATCGACGAGGCACGGGACGTGCTCGGCGGGCGGCTCGTGTCGGTGCAGAACCAGTTCTCCCCCGCGTTTCGCTCCAGCCAGGGCGAGCTCGAGCACTGCGCCGAACTCGGCATCGCATTCCTGCCGTGGAGCCCGCTCGGTGGCATCAAGAACGCCAAGGACCTGGCCGCCCGCCACGCCGCGTTCCAGGACGTCGCGGACGAGGTCGGCGCGAGCGTCTACCAGGTCACCCTCGCCTGGCAGCTCGCCCTCGCGCCGGTCGTGATCCCGATCCCCGGCGCTTCCCGTCCGGAGAGCATCCGCGACTCCGCGGGCGCCGCCGACCTCGTGCTCACGGCCGACCAGGTCGCCCGCCTGTCCGTCTGACACCGTCGAGGAGACCCCGTGAAGACCTTCACCCTGCCCGGCACCGACCTGGTGGTGCCGAACGTCGTCCTCGGACTCATGCGGATCCAGGACAAGACCGACGAGGAAGTACGGACGCTCGTGCGCACGGCGCGCGACGCCGGCATCACGTTCCTCGACCACGCCGACGTCTACGGATCGAGCATGCACGGCTGCGAGCGCCGCTTCGCCGAGGCGCTGAAGCTGAGCTCCGCCGAGCGCGAGCAGTTCGTGATCCAGTCGAAGGCCGGCATCGTGCGGGAGGGGCCGTACTTCGACTTCTCGTACGAGCGCATCGTCGAGTCGGTCCACGGCTCACTCGAGGCCCTCGGTACCGACTACCTCGACATCCTGCTGCTGCACCGGCCCGACGCGCTCGTCGAGCCGGAGGAGGTCGCCCGCGCCTTCGACGAACTGGCGGCCGCCGGAAAGGTGCGCGCGTTCGGCGTCTCGAACCACACCCCGCGCCAGATCGACCTGCTGCGCAAGCACGTCACGCAGCCGATCGTCGCGAACCAGCTGCAGCTGTCGATCACCCACGCGCCGATGATCGCCCACGGCGTCGCGGCGAACATGCAGGGCCTCGACCAGTCGATCGGCCGCGACGACGGGATGGTCGACTACTGCCGCCTGAACGACATCACGATCCAGGCCTGGTCACCGTTCCAGGCCGGCTTCTTCGACGGCCCGTTCCTCGGCTCGGACCGCTATCGCGAGCTGAACGCGGTGGTCGACCGCCTCGCCGAGAAGTACGGGGTACCGGCCGAGGCCATCGCCGTCGCGTGGATCACCCGCCACCCGGCGCAGATGCAGGTCGTGCTCGGTACCACCACGCCCGAGCGGGTGGCCGGCGCGGCCCTCGGCTCGGAGCTTCCGCTCACCCGCGCCGAGTGGTACGAGCTGTTCCGGGCCGCCGGATACACCGTGCCGTGACCGTCGCTCACCGGTAGATCGCCTGCGGGGCACGGGATGTACGTCGAGGCGCGAGCCGGCGTGCGTCTCGTGCCGGCGATCGGCCCCGACCACCGGATCGGCGTCGAGGGCAACCGTCCGGAGGCCGGGTCAGCCGGCAGACGCGCGAGCGGTGGCGGCCGCGTCGACCAGATGCTGCTCGGCCTCCCGGCTGAGCGAAGTGCGAAGCAGCGTGCCCTGGAAGTCGTACGGCGCCATCGCCGCGACCACCTTGTCCTCGGTGATCTGGTCGACCAGCAGGAACAGCGCGGCCGTACCGGGCTGCAGCTTCGACCCGACGTCGCGCATGAAGGCGTCGTCGACGCCGGTGTCGGCCAGCTTCCCGGACAGCGCGCCGCCGGCGGCGCCGACGGCCATGCCGAACAGCGGTGCGAAGAACAGCAGGCCGATCAGCCCGCCCCAGAGGGCGCCGCCGGTCGCGCCGCGTCCGGTACTGCTGCGTAGCTGGTGCAGCTTGACGGTCCCGTCGGCGCGCGCCTCGACGATGGCCGCGTCCGCTATGGAGATCAAGCCCTCTCGTTGCAGTTCCACGAGCTTGTCCCGGGCCATGTCGGCGGTCGTCACGTCCCGGTACCCGATTGCCACCAGATCACTCATCGTTCCTCCGTCGTCGCCGCGCGGTCGACGGCGCCCGAACCCCTCCGTCCGGGTGCGCCACCGCGACGGCTTCACCCTGCGCGGCCGTACCCGCGGATGCATCACCCGCCGCGGGTGGGGTTCCTCCCCTTGCGATCGAGGACCACGGGCTGCGCGGTCGGGGCGCCGCAGCGCGATGAGGCGAGGCGGCGTTCGTGGTTGGTGTGCACCCCCGAGACGAAGCCACCGCGTCGACCCGACTCCACCGCGCGAGCCGGGGCCGGGTCGGTACCGCCCGGGTGGACAGTGTCCACTCAGAAGGTGGACACTGTCCACCATGAAGACCGAACCACGCACCCGGCTGGTGGACTGTGCGGTCGCGCTGCTTCGCGAGGAGGGCGTCGAGGCGGTGACCCTGCGGGGCATCGCGCGGCGTGCCGGCGTGACGCACAATGCCCCGTTGCGCCACTTCCGCAACCGGGCCACCCTGCTGTCGGCCGTGGCCGCCGACGGCTTCCGGCTGCTCGACCAGTCGCTGTCCGCGACGGGTACCCCGGCCCAGCGGCTGGAGGACGCGGCCCGCGGCTATGTCGGGTTCGCCCTGGCCAACCCGCACATGTTCGCGTTGATGTTCCGGCACGACCTGGTCGACGCAGCCGAACCGGCCCTGGCCGCGGCGAGCCGCCAGGTCTTCGACACGATGGCCGGGCTCGTCGCCGAGCGCCAGTCCGACGGCTGGCGGGACGGCCTGGACACCCGTCAGCTGACCGGCGCCCTCTGGTCCAGCCTGCACGGGTTCGCCCAGCTGTGGCTCTACCGGGCGTTGCCGACGGCCACCGGTGAACCGCCGCTCGCGGCGGCGCTCGACACCCTCCTGCGCATGCTCGACCTGCGCGTCCCCACCGAGCACCTGCTCAACCGGCAGCACGGCGCGAGGAGCGCCCGGTGAACCCGCCGCGCCGACCCACCGCGGTCTTCGACCTCGACGGCACCCTGGTCCGGGGCGACTCGTTCGCACTGTTCACCCGTCGGCTGCTGTTCCGGCAACGCTGGCGGGCGGCGCTGGCGCTGGTTGCCGCGGTCGTGCTGGTCCCGCTGATGGCACTCGGTCCGACCCGCCGGTACGGGCTGCGCGCGCTGCTGTGGCTGGCCACCGCCGGGCTCACCGAAGCGCGCTGCACCGCCCTCGCCGAGGAGTTCGCGGCGAGGCGGGCGAGCCAGTCGATCCCGGTCGCGCTCGACCGGCTGCGGCGCCATCTGGCGGCGGGTGACCGGGTCGTGGTCGCCACTGCCTGCGCCGACCCGCTCGCCTCGGCGATCTGTGCCCGACTCGGGCTCGGCGATGTCGAGGTCGTCGCCGCACAACTGCGACCCGGCCGTACCGGGCTGCGTCCGTACCTCGGCTGCCGCGGGCCGCAGAAGGTCGACCGGCTCCGCGCGATCGGCGTGGCCGAACCGATCGACCACGCGTACACCGATGCCGCGGTCGATCTGCCGCTGCTCGCCGCCGCCCGGCACCGCGTCCTCGTCGCGCCGAGCGACCGCGAACTCGACCGGCTCCGCGCCGCGTTGCCGGGAGCCGACCTCGAGGTACTCCTCGACGCACAGCCCAGCCCGACCACCGACGCACCGACCTGACCGGCCCTCGGCGTCCAGCCCGGGCGACTTCCGCGTGCCTGCGGACCTCGACTTCATCGGCTCCACGGCGGCGGTGGTGAGACTCATCGTTTTTCCCGACGTTGTGTTCCTCGGCCCAAGGATCGGATTGCGGACGCCTGCGAGACGATGCCGCGGACGATCTCCGCCGCCGGCTGGACGTCATGGACCAGCCCGGCCGCCTCACCGGCGTACAGGGCCAGTGCCTCGACGTCCCCGGACAGGCCGGGAAGAGGCGGCAGGTCCTCATAACGCAGGCATTGCCGTCCTGGGCCGGTGGCGATCACGTCACCTTCGCCGGGTCGGTGCGGCGCCGCAGGTGAGCCCGCCTGTTCCCACCGCCGCAGCGTGTCGTTGCGCAAGACCCGGTGCGGCGCATCCGGCCATCCCACGTCGAAGCAGGTCGTGTAGGTCGTCTCGTCCACCCGCGCATCGACGATGCGCTGACGGTAGATGCTGTGCGTCGCGGCTTCGGTCGCGGTGAGGAATCGGGTGCCGATCCATGCGGCCTGCGCGCCGAGGGCCAGTACGGCTGCCAGCCCGCGGCCGTCCGCGATCCCCCCAGCGGCGACGACCGGGATCGGCCCCACCTCGTCGGCCACGGCGGGGACCAGGGTCAGGGTGGACGTGTGCCCGCGGACGTGCCCGCCCGCCTCGACGCCTTGGGCGACGATGACATCGACGCCCACCTCGGCGGCGCGGGCGGCTTCGGCCACCGAGCCGACGGTGTGCACGTGCATCGCCCCACCGGTACGGATCCGGTCGTGCACGGCGGCCGGGTCTCCCCAGAACGTCGAGATGATCGGCACGCGTTCCCGCAGGCACACCTCGAGGATGTCGCCGATCGGGAAGGCGAGCACCAGGTTCGCCCCGAACGGTCGGTCGGTCAGCGCCCGGATGCGGCGGATCAACTCGGCGGACCGCGCCACGCCGCTCCAGGTCAGAGCGGCCATGCCCAGCCCGCCCGCGGCGGAGACCGCCGCGACCAGCTCGGCGGTGACCGCCGACCCGATCGGAGCTTGGATGACGGGTGCACCGATTCCGAGCATGTCGCAGACCGGCGTCGGCGCGTCGTTCGCAGCCTTCACAGCCCCCCCAATGTGCTTCGGTTTCAGAACCACCTGGAGTGTGGACGAACGGCGGTCGCGGGGCAATGAACTACCTCACGCCTGCTGGCCGGTCACCTCTGGTATCCGGAGGCTTGAAGGGTTGCGAGCGGTGCGGCAGGCTGCAGCCGTGAGTTCACGGTTGCGTATCGAGGGCGTCATCGGTGTCGTACCGCAACGGCACGCCCGCGCGAGGATCATCGCCTGGCTGATCGACTGGTGCTGCGTCATCGCCTGGGCCGGGGTGCTCGCCGCCGTCTGCGTTCCGCTCTACCTGACCGGAGCCCTCCACTCGTTACCGGTACTCGCCGCGAACGCCCTCTCCGCCGTCGTCCTCGTCGTCCCCGTCACGGTGGGTCTGGCGGCGTTGGAGTCCAGCCGACACGCCGCCACGATCGGCAAGCGGGTCATGCGGCTCAGCGTGGTGAACAACCAGGGGGCACGAATCAGGTTCTCGCGCGCCCTCGCTCGCAACGGACTCAAGGTAGCGGCACCCTGGCTGGTAGGGCACGCGGCCGTCTACGCGATCACCGGCACCTCCGCCACTGCCGCCACACCCGGCTGGGTATGGGGGCTCACCGGCGCGGCCTACGTTCTCCCCGTCGTGTGGATCCTTTCCTTGTTCGTCGCCTCGGGCCGAACACCCTACGACCACCTGACCCGCACGGCGGTTCGTCGTACCCCGCGCCCGGACACCGCGGTACCCGCAGACCAGGCGACCGTTGCCCTGCCGTCGTAACGGTGGTGTCCCGGCCGGCGTACCGCGACGAGCACGCCGCGCCTGTTCGAACATCCGACCGGAGCAGCCTCGCCGCCGAACCGCTCGCCGATACCTACCCGGATCGGACGGGCGAAGATGCGAGGCTCGATCAAGCCGCGCGCGTCGACCACGGCCAAAATGAGGGACGTGGTTGAGCAGCATCCGTTCTTTGTACGTTTTGTCGAGCTCGTCGCGGCGCAGCTGGACGGCCCGCCATCGACCGTCGAGGCTCTCGCCCGGCAACTGCACTTGTCTACGTCCCAGCTGCATCGTCTGCTCGGTGCGGTCGGCGGAGAACCACCCGCGCAGTTTCGGCGCCGGATCCTGCTCGAACGCGCAGCGTACGCCCTGCTGGGCTCGGACCGGTCGATCCTCGACGTCGCCGTCGATGCCGGCTACGCCTCGCACGAGGCGTTCACCCGCGCGTTTCAACGCGCCTACACGACCACCCCGTCAGGCTGGCGAGGCAAGCCGGGTGACCCGCGGATCGCCAGCGCCAACAACGTCCACTTCCACCCGCCGGCAGGTCTGGTCCTGCCCACCCTCGAAAGGGACAGACCAATGGACTTGATCACCATCATGACCGAGCAGCATGTCGGTGTCGTAGCGCAGATGCTGAACGCCTGTCGCGGGCTGGACACCGCCACGCTCGAACGGCCGATCACCATCACCAACGCCGACACCATCGACGAGGACCTGACCATCCACCTCCTCGCAGCCAGGCTGGTCGACGAGCTCGGGATCTGGAACGCCGCCGTGGCCAACGCGCCCTACCGGCCGCACTCCTGCGACCGGGCGTCGATACCCGAGCTGGAGAACCTGCTCGACGAACACGGCGGGCTGTTCATCCGACACGTCCGTGACGCGTCCGCCGGTGCCGCGCTGGGTGACACGTTCGTGGATGCCACGTCGGGCACGCCCTACTTCTTCACCTACGCCGGCATGGTCGCCCACGTACTCACCTACGGCGCCCATCGACGCACCTTGCTTGCGGGAGCGCTCGAGGCCCAAGGGGTTTCCCTGCAGGAGGATCCCCTCAGCTGGCCACCATTGCGACCCGACGGCCCCACCTTGCCCGACTGACGGGGTCAGAGCGAGCCCACGATGCACCGACAGCATCGCCTCGCGTGATCTCCGGACAGCAGCCACCGCTCACGGATGCCTGCGCGCTCGGCCCGTGCTCGGTTCCCGCCGGCCACCGCGAAGCTCCTGCACCGTCATCAGCGACTCGACCTTCGATCCGGTCAGCTGCAGCGTCGCGCGGTGCGGCGGGTCAAGCAGATCCACGACCCGTCTGTACCGCCACATCCGCATGACGCGCGACCACATGAACAAAGCCCTCATCCGCCCGCCCCGGACCGTCAGGGTCGCTGCGGTACGCGTACCCGCGCCGCAGGATCCGGCTGCCGTCGGTCTTCGCGGTGCGCGGGTTCGCCCGGCGGATGTGTGCATCCAACGGCACCACCACCACCCGCCCGGCCCTACGGCGCGAGCAGTGCTTCCGCGAGCGAACGTCCGCGCCGGGCTGGTCCGTCGGCGCCGAGTGCCTGCACGGTGGCATAGACGCCTTCCATGGCGATGACCAGCTGGTCGGCCAGGATCGCGGTCTCTCGTCACTGCCGGCGAGCCTGTTCGCGCGCTCGTTCGTAGCACTGCATCGGATCGCTTGCCGGCCGGTGTCCAGACCGCCGTTGGCGATCTCAACCAGCCCGACACCTCACCGCGGCACTGACCGGTGTCTCCGGCGTGTTCCTGCTGCCTGGCTACGCCGACATGCCGGGGCTGCTCGACCTGATCGCCCGCTCACACGTGCAACGGGTGGTGCTGCTCTCCGGCCCGTCCGCCGGCAGCGGCGACCTGAACAACGCCGTCACCGCCTACCTGGTCGCTTCCGAGCAGGCGGTACGCGATTCCAACCTGCCCTTCACCATCCTGCGACCGAGCGGGTTCATGTCCAACACGCTCCAGTGGGCGCCACAACTGGCCGCCGGAGACACCGTGCGGGCCCCGTTCGCTTCGGCCGGAGTGGCCATGATCGACCCGGCCGACATCGCCTCCGTCGCCACGCTGGCACTCGCTGACTCACGCCACGAGGGCCACACCTACCGGTTCACCGGCCCGCATACCCTGCTACCGGCCGACCGGGTACGCGTCCTCGCCGAGGTACTCGGGCGGCCGTTGCGGTTCGAGGCACAGCCCGACGACGAAGCCCGCGAAGAGATGACCGCGATCATGCCTCCCCAGTACGTCGCCGCATTCTTCGACTTCTACGCGGCCGGCGCGCTCGACGACTCCGCCGTCCTGCCCACCTTCGAGGAACTCACGGGCCGGCCGCCACGCACCTTCCGCCAGTGGGCCGAGACCCATCGCGACGCGTTCGCCTGACTCCGCGCACATCCTTCCAGCAGCACAGTCCTGCCTGCAGACCATGCTTGCCGCGTCATGGCAGCTGCGAACGGTCGAGGCCACCGTCGGCCGGTGCGCGGGAGGCGCCACGTATGAAGCAGCGCCCACGGATGTGAGAGACGAGACTCGACCCAGCCATGTCCCCAGGCGTAGACTTCTTGATGTCCACAGCCGAAGACTTATGCCTTGACCAAGTTGCGCCGGCAGCCTCCCGAAGCTTGGTTGCCCTGGACGGCGACCCGAACCGTCAGACCGTAGACGCCGCGATGGCTGGGCATGCGACTTTCAACAAAGGACCCATGCATGAGCACTTTTGTCGTCACAGGGGCATCATCGGGCATCGGTCGCGCGACTGCGCACGCACTCGCCGCGGCGGGCCACCACGTCTTCGCCACGGTCCGCAAAGAGCAAGACGCCGCGTCTTTCCGGACCGATGAGCGCATTACGCCGTTGTTCCTCGACGTCACGAGCCCAGACCAGATCGCGGCAGCGGTGGATACGGTCGGTGCACGCGTCGGTGACGCGGGTTTGGACGGGTTGATCAACAACGCTGGCACCGGCAGCGCCCTGCCGATGGAGTTGATGCAGGTGGACGAGCTTCGTCGCCAGCTCGAGGTCAACACCATCGGACAGCTCGCGGTCACACAGGCATTCCTTCCCGGGACTGCTCAGGGTTTGGTTGACACCTGACCTGTGAGGCTGCTGGCCTTGCTGGAAGGATGTCTGTTGTGCCCAAGCCCTATCCCCGCGAGTTTCGGGACAACGTGGTCGCGGTCGCTCGTGCCGGTGGCGCGCCGCTGACACAGATCGCGAAAGACTTCGGGATCTCCGAGTCGTGCCTGTCCAACTGGCTGCGCGCCGCGGTGGTCGAGGACGGTGACCGTCCCGGCGTGACCCGGCAGGAGTCGCAGGAGCTGCGTGAGCTCAAGCGCCGTAATCGGCTGCTGGAGCAGGAAAACGAGGTGCTGCGCCGGGCCGCGGCCTATCTGGCCCGGGACATCAACCCAAAATGATCTACCCGCTCGTCCGTGACTTGGCCGTGGCCGGCGCCCCGATCAGGGTGCCGGTCGCGGTGACGTGTCGGGTGCTGGGGTTCTCCCGGCAGGCCTATTACCAGTGGCTGACCGAGCCGGTATCGCAGCGCGACGTGCAGGACGCGTACCTGACCAATGCGGCGATCGATGCGCATGCCGATGATCCGGAGTTCGGATACCGGCTGGTGGCCGACGAGCTACGCGCCGCCGGTCACCACGTCTCAGACAACAGGGTGTGGCGGCTGTGCCGCGATCAGCGGATCTTCTGCGCCCACTCCCGTAAGCGGGGTCTGAACCGCAGGCCGGGCCCACCGGTGCATGACGATCTGCTCAAGCGTCGGGCAGGCGGCCGTGATTTCACCGCCGCGGCGCCGAACACGGTGTGGTTGACCGACATCACCGAACATCCCACCGGTGAGGGAAAGCTGTATCTGTGCGCGATCAAGGACGTGTGGTCCAACCGGATCGTCGGATACTCGATCGACTCGAGCATGAGCGCGCAACTGGCCGCAGACGCGCTCACCTACGCCATCACGCAGCGGGAAACGGCCGGCACCATCGTGCACTCCGACCGTGGCGCCCAGTTCCGGTCCCGCAAGTTCGTCACCACGCTGCACCAGGCCGGTCTGATCGGGTCGATGGGCCGGGTCAGCGCCTGCGGCGACAACGCCGCCATGGAATCGTTCTTCGCGCTACTGCAAAAGAATGTGCTCAACCGCCGCCGCTGGGCCACCCGCCACCAGCTGCGCCTGGCGATCGTGACCTGGATCGAGAAGACCTACCACCGACGACGCCGACAACGCCGCCTCGGCCGACTGACTCCGATCGAGTTTGAGACCATCTACACGACCGCACACGCGGTCTGACACCCATCAACCCCGAGTGTCAACCAAACTCGGGGCAGTCCCCCCCTGCTTCGACAGGCCCAAGGGCGCATCGTGATGATCGGGTCGATCGGAGTCCGTGCCACACCCCCCTTCACTGGGCCGATCGTGGTGCCGAAGGCCGCCCTCACAGCGGCAACACACGCCCTGCGTCAGGAACTTGCCGGATCGGGCATCCGCACGATTCTCGTGGATCCGGCCACCATCCACACCGACGCCGGAGACAAGCTTGCGCGGGATGCAGAGCGAATCGAGCAGGGGTTCTCCACCGCGGAACGCAGCCGGTATGGAACGGCTTTTCACGCCATGGCCTCGAGGTTCGTTGGCATGCATGCGCATGGCAGTCGGCCGGAAGTAGTCGCGGATACGATCGTTCGAGCGCTCACGACTCGTCGGCCCCGCGCGCGCTACACCGTCGGCAAGAATGCGTTGCCGCTCAGCGTCATCGCGCGACTGCCGATTCCACTGGCGGATGCGTTGCGCCGACGGGTGTTCGGCCTGCCATCCCGGCCCAGCTCAGCCAGTCCGGAGCGACAAGGCCGTCCTCGCAGCCCCAAGAAGCCCAGATTCTGAAACCGACCGCGAAGGCGAACCGAACGGGAGTGCCCACCCATCGGCCGCGACGCCGATCGCGATGACGATCCGCATGCCCGCGTCGAGGCCGAGCGCATCGGCATCACCCAGACCAGGCACCGGCCCACGCGGCGCACCGCCGTACCCCAGCCCACGCACGTGCGGCGCGCCATCCGCCGAGGACGTCCGAGTTGCTGCGGGCCAGCCCGGCAGCGAGCAACGATGGTTGAAACGGCCCCGGTGCGGTCCGATGCGGTGCGGTTGGCCGGATGCCGCCGCCTCCGCGGTCTGCACGGCGCTGCCTGAGGATGCCGTCGAGGACGACATCACCACCCGGTGGAGCACGCCTGCCGACTTCATCGGCCGCGCTGAACTCATCGCGTGAGAATCTGGCGTCCTCGCTGGTCTACCTGCACGGCGGCCTCGACTTGGCGAAAGACCTCCGTAAGGGCAGGTAGACCATCCTGGACGCCGCGGCGGACGACACCAGCCACACAAAGTGCTGCAACGTCGGCTGGCCAAATTCTCCTCACCGTGGCTTGCGCAACTCGACCCTGCGGCAGTGGGAAGCGGCGGGCTCGCCGCCGTCACCGCACCGGCCGGGCGAGGGTGAGGTCATCACCACCGGCCCAGATCGCGCGTGCCCACGCTACGAAGATCAGCCACCGCTTCCCAACCTGTCCGGAGACGTCGGGGCACTAGCGCTCTACTGTGGCGAGTCAGCCGGTCTGGTCCACGACATCCAGCCAGCTGCCGCGATCGTCCACGGCATCGTTGCGCAGGCAGACACACTGGCTGCCAAGCAGATGGTCGGCAAACCGTAGATGCACCATCGTTGCAGCAGATGGCAGAAGCGATGGGGATCGGTGACTCGTCACCGCCCACGGCGTCATGCATCCGAGGAGAGATCCCCGGTCAGATAGTGCTGCAGCACCGGGGCGAGCCAGGACGCCAGTTGTTGGTCGCTCGCGTCTTGCAAGGCAGGGAGCCGGATTACCTGTCGGGACACCGCCAGGCCGACCAGCTGGCTCGCGCACAACGCGCCCCGCAGCTCGGGCCGGTCGGCGTTCAGCCCACGCGCAATGGGCATGAGCACCTGCTCGGTGAGGAACTCACGCATCAGCGCAGCTGGATGGTCGGCGGCCACCGCCGAACGGATCAGTCCGATCAGCGGCGCGGGACGACCGGCTGGCCCCGACAACTTCAGGAACTGGCTCACGAGGCGGTTGCCGGCACGGTCTGGGGGCCCCTGGAGCACGGCGCCAACCGTCTCGCTGGGATGAATCGTCGCCGCGACGAGCGCACTGAACAGCCCGTCTTTGCTCCCGAAGAGCCGGCGAATCATGGCTGGGTCAACAGCGGCATCAGCCGCGATGGTCCGAATCGTTGCCTTCTCATAGCCTCGTGCGCCGAACCAGAGCGCAGCTGATCGAAGGATGTCTTCACGGGTGTGCGATGGACCTGGGCGTCGACCCGTGCGCGCCATCGGCGGCCCCTTTCCTCGCAGCGGAGCGGTAACCCGAAAGTCTACAGACGACGACTTGACCACGATCGCCTTGCAGAGCAGCTCACGTCCGCTGCGTCGACGCGGAGCAGCGTCATCACGGAAAACTGGGCGGCCGGAAGGACCTGCTGGTGTCCGCACGGTGGTCTACCACGTGGTCTGCAACGGGGGTCGCCAACAGGACCGCTGCCGCGGGACACTGCGCCATGCGGACGGCCGCATCGAGGACGTCGACGTTTCAGGGGTGGACCCTTACTTCATCAACATCCCGGACGGCGCCAACGTGGCGGTCCGGGACGGGCCAGTTGGTCCGTGCCTGGACTCCACCGGCGCCTTCTTGCGCCGCGCGGTCGCCGCCGGCCTGATTGCCCTGGTGTTGCTCGGATACCTGGTCCGACGACACATCTGGGTCGAACCTGACCCGGTGACGCCGGAAGCTGCACCGCGCCTGTGACCGGATCCCAGCATCGCCGGTGATGCAGGAGTTTTCGGCCCGGCCGACCGAGCGATGCCCGGGAGGCGTACCGAGCATCGACGCCCGGGACGGTCGCCACGAGCCGCACACGGACCAGCGTTAAGTCGCCGTCGACGGCTGGCCCAGCTCCGGCGAGTCGGGCAGGGCGTCGTACAGCCGCGGAACCGTCTCGGCCGCAGTTGCCCGCCGTCCGGGTCGGAGAGCGCGGCCAGCATCGACCCTGTGATTCCAGCCTGCTTGACCTTGCAGAACGGCAGCCAGCCACACTTCTTCGCCGGGCTCTGCGGGTGGAGTCGGCGGAGGCGTGTCGGCGACCGGGTTGTCGTACGAGTCCGTTCTCGCCGGGATCCTGGTGGTACTGCCCAGCACGCTCCCCGTACGCCCAGCGGTCAGTGCTTCCCGCCGGTCGCATACTCCTCGACAGTGGTGGTCTCGAACTCCAAACCGACGAACGGTTCGTCGCCCACGACCCACGCGTCGTGCCCGGGCAGGATCTCGTACGCGTCGCCCGGGCCGATCTCGATCTCGCCGGAGTCGGGGTGGGTCACCCGCAGCTGTCCCGCCAGTACGGTGCCGACGTGGTGCGACTGGCAGGTCGGCGTGCCTGCGACGGGTTTGATGTGTTCGGCCCAGTGCCATCCGGGTTGCAACGTCATGCGGGCCGCCTTGGCGTTACCGAAGACGATCACCTCGACGCGGGTGAGCGGCGGAGTGCGCACCTCGTCCGGATTGTGAAACGACTTCTTCGCCAGTGCCAGCATCGATCTCACCTCACCTGTGCGCTCGTTCGGGCCGAGCGCCCATCCCTGCAGTCTAGAGGTTGTCTCGTAATGATCTTGGTGGGTTGGTGTAGCAGGACTTCGCCGCGGCGCCCGCCGGTCAAACGACCATCGTCAGGTTGCGCGTCAACGCGATGCCGGCCGCGGCGTACCAGACACCGTGTCGTATGCGGCGGCAGTCGCGCAGGATCTTCCAGGACTTCGATGTGTGGTGAGGCAGGCTGTTCCAGCAGGAGGCGTCCGCAGTGACGGTCTTGTCGACCGCGGCGGCAAGGTTGTGCCACAGGTGCCACCGGTCGGAGGCCCGCACGATGCTCGCGCCAGCATCGAGGACAGCTTGGGCGTAGATGGCCGACCCGTCCGGCATACGATCTCAACACCGGGATGCTCGACCAGCCAACCGGTCAGCGTGGCGGCCTTCCGGTCAGGCAGCACGTCCACACGCTCGTGGGTGACCGCGTCGAGTAGCAGGGTGGCGTAGCGGCGGCCACGGCGTAGCGCGAAGTCGTCGACCGACAGCACCCGCGGCCTCGCAGGTTCGGCCAGTCTGGTACCCAGCAGCAGTCGAAGCATCGTCGACCAGCTGGCCAGCGGCCACCGATGCCGACCGCGCAGGTCTCCGTCGCCAGCGTCTCCGCACCCGGCTGGATCGCCTCACCCGACCAACCGTTCCGTTCTTCTCGTGTGGTACGCGACAATGGTGATGCTTGCCGGCTGTCCGGGAGGGATGATGGCCGGCGGTGATCTCGGAGCGACCACGGCTCTGCCCGGCGCCAGCCGGGTCGATGCGACGCCGATTCGAAGGAGCGACTCCGTGTCCGATGTTGTGGCCACCCCGAGCGGTCCGTCGGCCTTCGCCGCACCGGGGCCGCTCGGTCGGATCTGGCGACGGGTTCGGGTGCTCGGTCCGTGGCTGATGGTGGTGCCAGTTGCCGGCGCGGTCGGGTGGGTGCAAGCGTTCGACCCGACCAACGGCAAGGAGGGCCCGCTGGGCCCGTGTGCCTGGCACCTGCTGTTCGGGGTCAACGGTCCGGGCTGCGGTGGCACCCGAGCCTTCTACTACCTGATTCACGGTGATCTGGTCGACGCGGTGCGAATGCATCTGCCGTTCGTGCTCGCGGTGCCCTTCCTGCTGTACGGGTGGCTGGTCTGGGCGCTGTCCACGGTGGGGGTGCGGCTCCCGATGCGGCGGCCTGGTAAGCGCTGGCTGATTGCGTACGTGGTGTTCTTCGTGCTGTTCACCACGGTGCTGCGCAACCTGTCGAGCCAGCCGTTCGCCTGGTTCGACATCCCCAACACTGCGCACCGGTTGTGGTGATCAGCCGCGCGCCGGGTTCGCCATGCTGCCTCGGTTCGTGCGCCAGTTCGAGGACGCGCGAGGAGCCCGGTGCAGGGCGTGCGGTACATGCGGCCCCGACCCGTTCTGCCGCGGCAGGACCGTCGGCGACTAGCGCCGCCGATCCGATCCGCCCGCCGACTAGGTATGCCGAGCGGGATGGCGATCAACTCGTCGGGCGCATTGTGCAGAACGTCGCCCAACAGCGCCGCAGTGCCGTTGTCCCCGATTACCGCCGACCATGGTGGCTGCGGTCAGGCTGAAGTGCGCTTTGCGGCCAGGTCGGTGAGGGTGTCGGCATGTTCGGGTGGTACCAGGACGGTGAGTCGATCGCCGCAGGCCAGCGTGGTGCCGGCGGTGACCGGTAGGGCGTGGCCGTCGCGTCGCAGCGCCATGACTCGGGTGTTGGGTGGCCAGTCGACCTGGTCGATGCGGGAGTCCGGCAGCGGGCCGGGGCCGGTCAGCTCCAGTGTCACCACCCGGAATCCGCCGATCGCGGGGCGGTCGGGTCGGGCGCGCTCGGCGGTGCTGCGCACCGTCTGCCGGTACGCGGTGAGCACGTCGCGGTGGGTCAGCCAGCCGACGATGCGGGTACCGTCGTCGGACAGCACCGGCAGGCCGTCCTCGTCGGCCTCGTTGAGCAGATCCAGTGCGCTGCTGAGGTTCTGCGTTCCGGACAGCGCGGGCGGTAGCGCGGCGAGCCGGCCGGCGCTGTCGTCGAGGGCGTTGTCGGTGGCGGCACGCTCGGCGTCCCGGGAGGTCAACACGCCGCGGTAGCGGCCCGCGTCGTCGACCACCGGCACCACCGCATCGTTGGTGTCGGTCAGCCGTGCCAGCACGGCGTCCAGCGGCGCGTCCACGCCGATCGGTGGTGGCATGGCCCGCATCGCGGTGGACACCGGCATCGACTCCAGCGGGCTGGCCGGCTTGCCCCGCAACAGATCGATGCCCCGACGCCGTAGCTTGAGCGTGTAGATGGTGTCCCGGGACAGTTTCTTCGACAGCGCGGTGGCCAGTACGACCGCGGTCATCAGCGGCAGGATGATCGAGTAGTCGCCGGTCAGTTCGAAGATGATCAGTACCGCGGTGATCGGTGCCCTGGCCGTGGCGGCGAACACCGCCCCCATCCCGACGATCCCGTACGCCCCGGCCGAGCCCACGATGCTCGGCAGCCCGGCGTGGGCCAGCTGGCCGAACGCGGTGCCCAGCATCGCACCGAGAAACAGCGATGGCGCGAACACCCCGCCGGAGCCGCCGACGGCGATGGTCAGGCTGGTCGCCACCATCTTGCCTGCCAGCAGGATCAGCAGGAACCACAGCACGTAGTGCCCGTCGATCGCGCCGGACAGCACCGGGTAGCCGACTCCGTACAGCTGCGGCAGTGCGAGCAGCACCCCGCCCAGCAGCAGGCCGCCGACGGCGGGGCGCAGCCATTCCGGGCCGCGCCAGATCTTGTCGGCGAGGTCCTCGATCCCGTACAGCACCTTGACGAATGCCACGCCCACCACGGCGGCGAGCAACCCGAGCACCGCGTACGCACCGAACTCGGCCGGGGAGGTCAGGTGGAACGCGGGCAGGTGCAGGAACGGCTCGTCGCCGAACACCGCCCGGCCGATCACCGCGGAGGTGACCGAGGCGAGGACCACCGCGCCGAACGACTCGACGCCGAAGTCGCCGAGGATGAGCTCCATCGCGAAGAACACCCCGGCGATCGGCGCGTTGAACGTCGCCGAGATCCCGCCGGCGGCGCCGCAGGCGACGAGCAACCGTAGCCGCCGTTCCGGCAGCCGTACCAGCTGGCCCAGTGACGACCCCAGGGCGGAGCCGATCTGCACGATGGGGCCCTCCCGGCCCACCGATCCGCCCGAACCGATGCACAGCGCCGAGGCCAGCGCTTTGACCACCACCACCTGCGGACCGATCCGGCCGCCCCGTTCGGCGACCGCGAGCATCACCTCCGGCACCCCGTGCCCGCGCGCCTCGCGGGCGAACCGCTGCACGATCGGTCCGTACACCAGGCCGCCCACCGCCGGTGCCAGCACGACGAAGAAGATGCCCAGCCACGGCACCAGCGGGTTGATCGCAGGCCCGGCGGCCGAGTAGTCGCTGTGGCCGGTGAACAGTTCGGTGAACCAGCCGATCAGGTAGCGGAACGCGACCGCGCCGAGGCCGGCACCGGCACCGACCGCCAGCGCCAGCGGGACCAGCCCGGTCGGTGTTCCGCGCAGCCAGTCGAATCCGCGCGCCAGCCGCGTCGAGGGACGCCGCACGATCGACGCCGGGGACTCGCTGCTCATGCCCGCTCTCCGTGGTTCGACGTACCGGTGCGGCCCGGCAGCTTCGACGTACCGATGCGGCCCGGCAGCGATGCCCCGACGTACCGGGTCATGCCCTGTGCTCGTCCTCGTCGGGCATCGCGAACCCCAGCCACCACCCGTGCTCGGGGACCTCGCCGGCCGCGTCGGCGAACGCCCGCAACGCGCCCTCCGCGCCGATGCGCTGCGCGGCCGGCATCGCCGCGACGATCCGCGCCACCTCGCTGCGGCGACGCCGCGTGACCGTGCGGACCAGCCGGATCCCGGCTGGGCGCAACGCCACCGACACCGCCCGCCGGTCGCCCGAGACTGGCCGTCGCTCGACCAGATCGGCACGCACCAGCCGCTCGATCAGCCGCGTCGCCGTGGACGGATTGACGCCCAGCTCGGCCGCGAGCTCCACCCCGCGCTGCGGCCCGCGGCTGGCCAGCACGACCAGCGCACGGTACTGCGGCAGCGTCACCTCCGACGGCAACCCGGACACCGACCGCGCCGCCACCGCCACCAGCGCCCGGCTGGCCGAAATCAACGCATCGACGAGGTCCTCACCCGCAGCCGTTTCATGCACCAGGACATTATTGTACTGTGCAATGACCGAGCATCACCTGGGGTCGCCGGGACCACGAGATGCGGCGTGGTCGGCGGCACATCTCGCGCGTGCCGCCGACCGCGGCTACGTGTGCTCGGCCGGCGCTGCCGCGCCCGGGCGATATCGCGCGCCCCGATTCGATCGCACCGAGACGCTGTCCGAGAGGTAAGGAATGCCAGCGTGCCCCGCTCCACAGACCCCGAACGCACCTACACGATTCGACAGCTGTACGTCGAACTGGCCCGATACCACCAGACGCTGGAGGACACCGGAAACCACAGCCGCAGCACGATCGAGAGCTACGTGACGCACCCGGTGCGGTTCCTGCGCTGGCTCGCCGGCGACTACGACCCACGCCGATCCGACCCCTGGCCGTGATCGCCATGGGCGCCCAGAACCGGGACTGTAAGACGTTCGGTGTAACTCCCGATCATGGAAATGACATCGATGACCGAGATGATGTCCGGTATGGACAACACCGACGATCCGGCACCGGCGGCTGGCCTGGGCGGGCTGGATGAGCAGCTGATTGATCAGCTGGTCGATCGGGCCAAGGCCGGTGGGCTGCAGCGGACCGGGGAGGGCGGGCTGCTGGCGGCGCTGACCAAGCGGGTGCTGGAGTCGGCGTTGGAGGGCGAGATTACCGACCATCTGGGCTACCAGGCTCACGATCCGGCTGGTCGAGGTAGCGGCAACTCCCGCAACGGCGTCCGCAGCAAGACCGTGCTCACCGAGGTCGGTCCGGTCGAGCTGGATGTGCCTCGGGACCGCAACGGCAGTTTCGAGCCGAGGATCGTGGCGAAGCGACAGAAGCGGCTGTCCGGGGTCGATGAGATGGTGATCTCTCTGGCGGCCAAGGGATTGACTACCGGCGAGGTCCAGGCCCATCTGGTCGAGGTATATAGGGCGCAGGTGTCACGGCAGACGATCTCCACGATCACCGACAAGGTGATCGAGGGCATGGTCGAGTGGCAGAACCGGCCGCTGGATGCGGGGCAGGTTCTAAAGGTTGTCCCGTAATCGTTGGTCCGCTCGGTCGTTGACCTTGGTGTGGAGCAGACGATCAGGTCCGATCAGCCGCAGTGGATCCCGGTGTTCACCGGCCTGTCAGCCCGGCAGTTCGGCAAGCTGGTGGCCATCGTGGCTGGTCGCGGCGGACAGCAGACCGGCGCTGGCCGCCGGTGGGGGCTCCCGCTGGCCGACCGGGTGCTGTTGGTGGCCACCTACTACCGCACCAACCTGACCCTGCGGCAGATCGCGCCGCTGTTCGGAGTATCGAAGTCGGCCGCCGGGCGCATCGTCGATCACCTGGCCCCACACCTGGTACTGGAGCCCCAGAGCCGCCGGCACCGACCCGACACGGTCCTGATCGTGGACGGCACGCTGGCGCCCACCCACGACCGGAACATGTCGGCCCGGTCGAAGAACTACCGGTACTCCACCAACCTGCAAGTGGCCATCGACGCCAACACCCGCCTGACCGTCGCGGTCGGAGATCCGTTGCCCGGCAACCGCAACGACTGCCGCGCCTACACCGACTCCGGCGTCGACCAACAGTGCGCCGGCGCGGCGGTAATGGCCGACGGCGGCTACCAGGGCAACCCGGAGGTAATCATGCCCTACCGCAAGCCGCGCGAGGGTGAACCGCCGCTGCCGCAGTGGAAACAGGACCTCAACACCGTCCACCGCCGTATCCGCGCCCGCGTCGAGCACTGCTTCGCCCACATGAAGTCCTGGAAGATCCTCCGCGACTGCCGCCGCAAACAACGAGGCGTCTGGTACGCCGCCGCCGGTATCGCGTTGATGCGCAACCTGACCATGGTCGTATGACCGGCCCGACGCGGCCGTGAAGTCCTTCCGCGTCAACCCATCAAGATCATTACGGGACAACCTTTAGCGATCGTTGCGAATCCTGATCGGAAGGACTCGCCGTGGCCCGTTACGCGTGGAACAAGGCTTCGCTGCAGACCAAGCGCCGGTTCTTTGAGTTGATCCGCCAGGGCATCAGTGGCCAGGCCGCCTCGTTCGCGGTCGGCGTGTCGCCGAGCTGTGGCCGATGTGTTGATGATGGTCTGCGACGGGCTGTCCGGGCTACCGGAAGCGATCGCCAGTGTGTGGCCAGCCACGGTGACGCAGACCTGCGTGGTGCACCTGCTGCGCAACAGTTTCCGTTACGCCGGCCGGCAGCACTTCGACGCTATCGCCAAGGCGCTACGGCCGGTCTACACCGCGCCCACCGAGGCCGCCGCGGCCGAGCGGTTCGCCGAGTTCACCGAGGCGTGGGGCACCCGATACCCGGCCATCGTCCGGCTCTGGGAACGCGCCTGGGCCGAGTTCGTGCCGTTCCTGGCGTTCGACCCGGAGATCCGGCGGGTGGTCTGCTCGACCAACGCGATCGAGTCGGTCAACGCCCGGATCCGTCGCGCTGTGCGGGCCCGCGGGCACTTCCCCAACGAACAGGCCGCGCTCAAGTGTGTCTACATGGCGGTGATGAGCCTGGACCCGACCGGCATCGGACGCAAACGCTGGATGATGCGGTGGAAGCCCGCACTCAACGCGTTCGACATCGCCTTCGACGGCCGTCTGGCCGCCGGCAAGAAGTAACCCACCCAACCCTGAGATACACCGAACGTTTGACAGACCCGCCTGATCTGTGAGGCTGTTGGCCTTGCTGGAAGGATGTTTGCTGTGCCCAAGCCCTATCCCCGCGAGTTTCGGGACAACGTGGTCGCGGTCGCCCGTGCCGGCGGCGCGCCGCTGACGCAGATCGCGAAGGACTTCGGGATCTCGGAGTCGTGTCTGTCCAACTGGCTGAAAGCGGCCGATGTTGCCGACGGCAACCGGCCCGGCGTGACCCGCGAGGAGTCGCAGGAGCTGCGGGAGCTCAAGCGCCGCAACCGGCTGCTGGAGCAGGAGAACGAGGTCCTGCGCCGTGCGGCTGCCTATCTGGCCCGGGACATCAACCCAAAATGATCTACCCGCTCGTCCGCGAGTTGGCCGCGGCCGGCGCCCCTGTTCGGGTGCCGGTCGCGGTGACGTGTCGGGTGCTGGGCTTCTCCCGGCAGGGCTACTACCAGTGGCTGGCCGGCCCGGTCAGCCAGCGTGACTACCAGGATGCGTGGCTGACCAACGCCGCACTCGATGCGCACGCCGATGACCCGGAGTTCGGCTACCGGCTGGTCGCCGACCAGCTCCGCGCCGCCGGCCACCACGCCAGCGACAACCGGGTATGGCGGCTGTGCCGCGACCAGCGGATCATCTGCGCCCACTCGGTCAAACGCGGTCTGGGCCGCAGGCCCGGTCCGCCGGTGCATGACGACCTGATCAAACGGCCAGGTGGCGGCAGGGACTTCACCGCTGCGGCACCCAACAGGGTGTGGCTGACCGATATCACCGAGCATCCCACCGCCGAGGGCAAGCTGTATCTGTGCGCGATCAAGGACCTGTGGTCCAACCGGATCGTGGGCTACTCCATCGACTCTCGGATGACCTCTGAGCTGGCGGTCGCCGCGCTGCGGCACGCCACCGGGCTGCGTTGCCCGGACCACACGATTGTGCATTCCGATCGCGGCAGCCAGTTCCGGTCCCGGAAATACGTCACCACGCTGCACCAGGCCGGGCTGACCGGGTCGATGGGACGGGTCGGTGCCTGCGGCGACAACGCCGCGATGGAGTCGTTCTTCGCGCTGCTGCAGAAGAACGTGCTCAACCGCCGCCGCTGGACCACCCGTCACCAGCTGAGGCTGGCGATCGTGACCTGGATCGAAGCCACCTACCACCGCCGGCGTCGTCAAGCCCGCCTCGGCCGGCTGACCCCGATCGAGTTTGAGACCATCTACACCACCGCACACGCGGCCTGACACCCATCAACCCCGAGTGTCAACCAAACTCGGGGCAGTCCCGACCACCGGCGCCGGGAGTTTCACGGCAGTGTGCGCCTGGACCTCGCTGAACCGCACATGTTGGTACCAGCAAATGCGGCACCGTCGAGCACTCACCGTCTGCTGCCCTCCGGGCACGCCATCCAGGTCACTGGTGAAGATCAGCACCTGGACACTCTGAGCGCATGGCTGCGTCCCGAGGGCGAATGCTGGGTACATGCGACCCTGCACGAGGTGGTGCAGCAGACGGCCCGCGCCTCGCGTGCCGTGGTCGAGGTACGCATCGACGAGGAGCGTATCGGGCAACTGACACCCAAGATGAGCGGCGACATGATCCCGACCATCCAGCATCTGGCCGAGCAGGACACCATCACTGCGGTACGTGCCGTGGTGAAGGGCAACCGGATCAAGACCGAAGTGGTCCTCTACGCGTTGCGGGCGCATGAGTTGCCCGACACGTGGTTGGACGCGCGGACATCCACGCGGCAGGCCCGGGCGGCGGCACCGGCCGTGGCAGCGCCTCCGGCGCCCAGCGCAACGACGGCAACTCCATCCAGCGAACCGATCCCGCCTCCGCCGACATCGTTCCGCTTCAACCCGCCACCAGACTGGCCACCGCCACCGCCGGGATGGGCCCCGCCCAGCGGCTGGCAGCCCGATGCCAGCTGGCCGGCGGCACCGCAAGGCTGGTCATGGTGGGTGGCGTCCTGGGACTAGACCGCACCGAACGCATACGGCGTGAGCCCGCCAGAGCGTGTACCTGCTCCTCTGCTGTCCCAAGCCATGCAGAGGGACCCGTCGACTTCGCGGGGCCACGGGCGCCTATTGGTCGGGTTCGGGCCAGGCGCACCTCCAGCCGCGCCCGCGATGGATACGCGCCTTGCGTGGGGTAGTAGGCCAGCCGCTCGAGGGCAACGAGGGTGTGCTGAACTCCGCGTACAGCGGGCCGGGTCGGGCCACATCATCCTCCCCAACAGCCAGACGCGGACCCGGCCGGCGGGGTTGCCGCCCTGGGCCGCGAGCGAGGCGTTGACCCCATCGGCCCGGATCGTCCGTTCGCCGGATACCGGGGCATCGATCGGACAACTAGCGTGGTGCCGCTTCCACGTCGGCCGAAGCATGGTCGAGAAGGAGCCGGACATGACGACTTGGGCGGGGAGCCCTCCGGATGAGCCAGCCGGCACGAGCGTGCCGGCGGACCCCCGTCGTCCTGAGTTGCTTCGATACTTCCTGGAGACCAGTGAGGTCATGGGACCGACGATGGCCGCCCTGGCGGCCCGCCGGGCCAGCCACGAGGAGATTCGGCGGATGTGGACGCTGTCCATCCAGGTGGAGACAGCTGACGACGACATGGAGGCGAGCGTCCGAAGCGAACTGGCGTTTCATCAGGAACTTGCCCAGGCCACCCACAATCCGATCCTCCTGTCGACTTACCTGACGCTGCTGCCGGTGGCCACCGCATGCGCGCGGGTATCGCTGCGCGTTGCCGGCGCGCCGCGGCGGAGCGGGTACTGGCACCGCCAGATCTCCCAGGCCATCGAGTCGGGGGACCCCCAGCGCGCGGCAAACGCGATGTGCCTTCATGTGCGGCAGCTTCTTGCCGAGCTTGGGCAGGCGGAGCTGCTGGCGTCGACAGACACCACGGATCCGCCGTGGTCCGATGACGCCGCCAACTGACCGCAGGTCACCACGGCTGGCCGCCTCCTTGGCCAACCGCGCTGGCGCACTGGATGAGTCTCGCGCTCACTGTTTGGCGAACAACTCGATCTCGCTGATCGCGACGTCGCTGCCATGCTGCGATCGGTACACGTGGGTTACCTGGACCTCGACCTCTGTGACCCCGGCCGCGTGGGACAGCTTCAACGTCTGCGGTCGTGCCTGGTCGGTGACGGTGAGGGTGTCCGACTGCCGGTTCGAGTAGACGAGATGTAGCTGTGCAGGTCGGTCATGGTCGGCGTAGCCGGTGGCGGTGCCGGCGGTGAGAACCAGTCGGGTGAGGCTCACCCGGCGCCCCAGATCGAAAGTCAGCGTGGGCGGGCTGTTCGGCTTCCAGACGACCTCCCAAGCGGTGTTGCTGTACCCATCGGCGACATCGGCCGGCGGATGGTCGTGCCGCCCCGTCGTTCCGGACACCGTCGACGGGTGAACCGGCACGTAGGTCGGATGGACCACCCCCCAGGCGCGGTCTTTGACCGCCTCGACCCGTGGCGTGACGATCCCGTTGACCCTGTTGCGCAGAGGCGGATAGGCAACGTAGGTCAGGCCGACCAACACACCAAGAATCCCGGCGATCGTGACCGCCCGACGGTACAGCCGACGGAGGGCGGCACGGATGTCGCGCGGTCCGCCCGAGGTGCGCCGCGCACCGGCAGCCAGGACCCGCGGACCCCGACGCGGTATCAGCCGCTGCCACCATCGCCGGCGTACCGGCAGCGCCTCGGTGAGCGAGGTGCCGCAGCGGCTGCAGAACTTCCGAGTCGGTGCGTTGCCCTCGCCACATTCGGCACAGATCAGGTCGCCGGGACGAAGCCGCCGGCTGGGTTTGGTCTTCCGGACCGGCGTCAAGCGGGCCTGCGGCGGCTGCGGCAACACGCTGCCGGGCACGTCGTCGGTTGGTACCGGCGTGGGGCGTTCGGCCTGCGATCCGGGGACGGGCCGCTCCGCCGCGGCGGAATGGGCCGGGGTCGGGCCGACGGCGGACACCAGCTGGCTCGCCTCCCGACCCGCCAGCGTGGCCCGGAACCTCGCCGCGTCATCGTCGCCCAGATCCTCGCGCGTGTTTGGGCCGGCCGACGGCGTCGATGCCGCCGGACTCTGCACCGGTGCCACCCGGACGGTGGGCACCGAGCGGCCCGGGGGCGGCGGGGCCGGCGCGGCCGATCCGGATGGTTCGGGAGACGTAGCCCCACCCGGTGCAGGTGGCGGTGGCGGCGCGACGCCGCCCGGTGCAGGTGGCGGTGGCGGCGCGACGCCGCCCGGTGCAGGTGGCGGTGGCGGCACGACGCCGCCCGGTGGCGGGGGTGGTGCAGGCGGGGGAACCGGCGGTGGCGGGGCGGCGGCCTTGGCCGGTCGCGGCGGCGGGGGCGGAGGCTTCGGAGCCGGGCCCGATGGCGGGCGGGCCGGCGCCGCCGCCTGGGCGCCGGCGGCGCCGGCTGCACCGCCGGTGGAGCCGGGCGGCTCGGGCGGCGCCTTGAAGCTCAGCCCGGGCCGGTCGACGGTCTGGGTGGTCGGTGAGAAGACGTTGGCGATCCGTGCCAGCAGCCCGGGCGGGTCGGCTTGCGGCTCGGCCACGGCCTCGTCGATCACCTCCTCGGAGACCTTCGGCGTGACGCGCTCGCCGGTCCACTCCAGGAATCCGCCGCAGGAGCCGCAGAAGTCATCGGCGTCGTGGTTGTGGTTACCGCATCGGGTGCAGATGATCATCGCGTCGCAGCTCCAGTTCGTGCAGGACGTGGGCCGGTTTCGCGCCGCGGACCAGGGCGTCGAGAAGTGGAACGGAGACCGAGTCCGGGTCTGCCAGCGTGACCCGAATACTCAGCCGTCCGCCGGGGTCGGGGACCTCGGCGCCGGGAGTCGAAGACACGTGAACGCCGCCCGTGTCGACGATCTCCACCCGACCACCCGTCGCGGTCTCCAGCAGCATCCGCAGCCCTGCCACGGTGCCGCGACAGCGGTGGATTCGCACGGCGGCCAGCACGGCGTCGCGCTGGGTGCGGTCGTCCCAGGTCTCGTCGGTCACAGCGCCGACCCAGTCGGCCAGCCAGTGCAGGAAGTCGGGCGGAGCCAGCCGCGGGTCGAGATAGGACTCGAGACACTCCAGGCTGAGCGCGACCGGCGCGATCACCTCGTCGAATGCCGAGATCCAGCGCATCGTGAAGTCGTCGTCCTGATAGATCGAGGGCAGGAAGGACCGCAGCGGGTACGGTGTGGCGAGTCCGGGGACGGTGCCGCGCATCAGTTGGCCTCGATCCTCACCTGGTGTTCGAACGAAAAGACCAGGCTGTGCGGTTCCAGGTCGACGCGACCGACCTCCGAGCCGCGGGTGCCGGTCACCGGGTTGGCGGCGAATAGCCGCAGATCCTCCACCAGATCCACTCCGCGCACCGTCTCCAGCGCGGCGAACACCTCACCGACCTGGACTGGCCTTCCGAACGGCCAACCATGTCCTTCCGGGCCGCCTCCCGGAAGCGGACTGAGCAGCCGGTACAGCACGGCCAACGAGTCCTTGCGGAGCCGTTCCGCATCGGTCCTCGGCCGCGCGACCAACCTCGCAACCGTAGTCACCCCGCGATACAGCGGCGGCTCGACCATGACCTGCACACCCAGGACACCAACCTGCCGCAGCCGTTCGGCGATGCGCGCCAGGGTGTCCTCCGCCGGGATGAGATCCTCCAGCCTGAGGTGGCCACGGCGATCGGGCGCGGCCGGCACCACGAGCACCCGAACCTGGCCGGCGTGCACACCAGCCTCGCCGGCCACCACACAGCGCACCCGACTCACCTCCGGCGCCGCTTCGCGAGTGATCGCCTCGTAGTCCTCGGCGGTGACGGCGCGGTTGCGGCTGCGCAGTAGCAGCGGCCCCCGTACCTTGGCCTGCTCCAGTGTCTCGGCGTCCACGCCACCCTGGGCTGGCTGCCGGTTCTCCACCGCCGACACGAAGGGAATGGAGGACCGTAGGGCTCGAATCTCGCCGGCCGCGACGTTGCCGTGGCTGCCACCGCCCACCGCGTAGCGAAGCATCCGTACGACCGCGCCGCGCTCGGGCACCGCGCCGTACTGCCTGGTCGAGCCGTCGGGTTGGCGCACTAACGGCCCGAACAGGACCCGGCCGCTGAGGGCGTCCAACAAGAAGTGCCGGTCGGTGGGCGCACTGTCGGCGAAGTGCTCCACCTGGATCCAATCCCGCCAACCGCGATCGGAACCGATCTGCAGAGTCGGGGCACCGAATCCGGCCAGCACCGGGGAACGCGACAGCGCGAACCACTGCCCCGGTGTGCCGTCGGAGGTGCCGACCGCCTCCCCGTCGATCACCTCGGCGTGGAAGACCTCAACGGTGCCGCCGACGGTGGAGGCGGCGATCCCCTCGATCAGCGGGCTGGTGTGGTATGGCGGTTGCCCCTCCGCCGGATCGACCACCCGTGCCCGCAGCCAGCCGGCGAGCTGCCCGTCGACCAGGCTCTGCCGGTGCCCCGGGGGAACGTGCAGGATGATTGCCCCCGGGCGGTTGAGACCACCCGTCTCGTCGAGCCCCACCGCACACTCGATCCAGCCGTCCGCGCAGCTGGCCTCCCAGACCAGCGGCGGATGTACCGGATTGACCCCGATGCCTTCCACCCGGCCCTCGAAATCGATGCGTACCGCGGCGCTAGGCACCTCAACATCAACGCCCAGCAACAGCGTGTCGTCCGGTACCGGCACCGCTGAGAAGGCAGGAACCGGGGTACCGAGCTCGAGTCGCTGGGTCTGCTCGACCGACTCGCCTGCGCCCGCCGAGCGGGTCCGCAGGCTGGACAGTGCGCACGGGGTGACCTCCAGTTCGGCACCGGTGGAGAACACGAGCGGCGCCTCTCCGCCGGTGCGTTGGGTGGCAACCAGCGTCCCGGTCGGTACCACCAGCGGGGCCCGGGCCGCCGTGGCGAGCCAAAAGGTGACAGTGGCCCGGGCAGCAGTGGCGGGGATCAGCCGCACCCCGATCAGGTCCAGGAATCTCACGAACAACCGGTCCGGCACCCGGTTGAGCCGGTACAAGAGTTGGTCGGTGAGAAACGCCACCGCCTCGACCAGGGTGATGCCCGGATCGGCCGGGCCCCTGTCCGTCCACTCTGGACAACGCTGCATGATCAGCCGGCGTGCGTCCGCAACCAGGTCATCGAACCGACGGTCATCGAGATTGGGCAAGGGCAGGCTCATCGGACGCCGCTCCCTTCCACCCCGGTGTTCTCCACCAAGCTGTCGAAATCGAGCACGACGCTGCGGTCGGGCTCGCCGGCGAGCCGGTAGCGGATGTCGATGCGAAAGAGGCCGGCGGCCTCATCCACGGCCGGTTCCACGAAGACCTCCCGCACCTGTACGCGCCCTTCCCAGCGGGTCAGGGCGGCCCGCACCTCGGTGGCGATGCGTCCGGCGGTGTCGACGCTCATCTCGGCGAACACGAAGTCACGCAACCGTGAGCCGAAGTCCGGCCGCATCTGCCGCTCACCCGGGTAGGTCAACAAAATGATGCGCATCGCTTGCTCCACCCGCTCAACCCCGCTGTTGACGGCGATGGCGCCGTGAGCCTGTGCCCTCGGTGGGAACACCCAACCGGTTCCGATGCTGTCGGACCTCACGGCTCCTCCTCGCGTTTGGCTGGACTAGTTCAGCTGGATCGGCTTGCCCTTGACCGCGACCGGCCCGGCGCCGTCGATCTCGACGGTCTTGCCCTTGAGGGTCAATCGGGAGCCGCCGTCGATGGTCACCGTGCCCGCCGCGCCCGCCCGGATCTCGATCGAGCCGTTGCACTCGATGGCCAGTACGCCGGGCCGGTCCGGGCTGCAGCGCAGCGCCACAGACCCCGCCACCTGGTCCAGGCACAGGCCGATCCGGCCGTCCGCCGAGCCGAGCGTCAGGTCTGCCGCAAGGGGCTTTCCCTTGCCGTTCGGTGGTACCTCGTCGTGAAAGGCAAGGACGTTGCCGGCCGGGGTGACCAGCCCGCGCCGAGCCACGGCACCGGACTCGCCGGCGGCATGAACGCCGCCGTTGCCGGGTCGGCCGGTGCCGGGCCTGCCGCCGGCGAGTCCGTACCCGGTGCGCGTGCTCGCCAGGCTGCCCAAAACGTACGGGCGGCGCACGTCACCGTGTTCGAAGGCCACCAGGACCTGGTCACCGGGGCTGGGGAGAAAGAGCGCGCCCTCCGCCGCGCCGGCGAACAGCTGCCCGGTCGGCGACCAGTCCGACTCGTGTGCGGGTGAGAGCCATGGCAGGCTGACCTTCACCCGGCCGAGTTGCTCTGGATCGTTGACGTTGGTGACCACCCCACACACCACCCCGTCGACAGTGGCGGCGCTGTCGCGACGGCGCGGGTCCGGTCGGGCCAGCGCCAGCAGAGAGCGATCCTGCATCCCGCTGGCGGTGAAGTTCGTGCGGTAGCCGAAGACTTCGGTGTCGAAGACGTGCCGGGCACCGCTGAGAAGCCAGCGACCGGCGAACGTGCCGGGTAGTCGGTCGAGCTGTACCACGCATCCGGCCTGAATCCGCGCATCCCCGAGGCACTCTCCGTCCGCCTCTGCCTGGGTGCTTCCCCATCGGGCGGCAGCGGACCGAGCGGCGGTAGCGGCTGCCGCGTCACTGCCGCCGGGCAGCGGCAGGGGAAGGGTGGTGACGACGTTGGCTTGCGGGCTGGGGCCGGGCCCCAGATCGTCGGCCGCGCCGCGGTGTGCCGGCTCGGGTCCGCGCGTCGGTGGGACGAACGCACCCGCGAAGCGGGCTGCCTGGGGGCCGGCGACGGTACTGGCCCCGGCGTTGGCCACCTCATGTCGGACGGAGACCGTGGTCGCCCGAACCGGATCCCAGACCCGCACCTCCGCGTGCGGCGCCAGGTTTCCGGCGGTGACACGCGGGAACAGCCGGCGCAGCTCCGCACCGTACCGCAGCCGCAACGGCGTTGCGGTGTCCACCGTCGACTGGCGGCGGAAGTAGAAGCCGTCGTCGGCAATCCCCAGCTCGTAGCCGATCTCGCGGGCCCGTTGGGACAGGAACTCCCAGTCGGTCTGATTGGCCTGCACGACGTAGTGCACCGGGTCGGCGGTGGCATCCATCCTCCCTACCGGAAGGCCTGCATCGGTGGCCACCTGCCGGGCGATCTCGGAATCCTTCTGCTGGAGGAAGGTCCGGGTACGGCGCGCCCGCTGCAACCGGTGGTCCAGGGTGTAGCCGCGTACGACGGTCGTCGCGCTCGATTCGACGAAGATGCCTTCCACCGCGGTGATCTCCCCAGCGATGAGTCGGTGCGAACCACCCGCGGTGTCCGGCCCCCACACCTGAATCGGGCTGCCCAGTGCGAGGCCGGCGATGCGCAGTGCCGCACCGTCGGGGTCTCTGAACCTGATCTCGAACATGTCCGGCACGGTCAGATGCGAGTCGACCACGACGAGCCGGATTCGATCCGCGGCCGCCGCGGGTAGCACCGTCGCCCCCGTGCCCGTCCTGATCACCGGATGCGCGAGTGCGGTGCTGTCCACCGGCGGGGTTGGCGTGCTCATCAGACCAGCCCTCCGGGCCGCTGGGCCAGCCCGGTGCGAACGTCCTGACCCGGCTGGGGTCGACGATCCTCGGCGTCGCCACCCTCGGCGGTGGCCGGAGAGGTGGCGCTCGCCTCGGGGGTGGCCGCCGACGCATCGTCGCCCGCATCCGTCGCGGCCGTATCCGCCGTGGCCGCGCCGGCCACCGCGTTCTGTTCGTCGGACGGCGACACCGTGTCCGGCGGCGTCGCCGCGTCGTCCGGGCTCTGTTCCTTGAGGGTGAGGCTGACCGTCGCCCGGACCGGACGTCCGGATCCGTCGAACCGGTCGTAGGTGGTACTGAGCTTGTCGATGACCACCAGATGGTTGAAGATGCCCCACCGAAACGACAGCTGTGGTGGCCGAAAGACCTGCGGGTTCATCAACGCGCCCGGTTCCGACTCCCGAGCACGCGGCGTCGCGAACACCAACAGGCGCTCCACGTACAGCTCGGTGTCCGGCCCCACCAGCCGGAGGTTGTTGACGCTGTAGGTCGTCTGGTTCGCCTCGACCGGCACCTTGGCGCCACTGGCGTCCTTGCTCTCCGACCGCTGCGCCGAGCGGCCAACGCTGATCGACTCGGCGTTGTACCGGAACTCCACTCGCTGCTCGGATCGTTCGTCGGTCAGGGTGATCACGCTGCGGCCCGGCCCCGCCACCGAGGAGCCCGCCGATCCGCCGAGCGTGCCGCCGAGGAACCCCTGGTGGCGTAGCTGCAGCTTCTCGATGGCGACGGAGTTGGTGCCGGCGGCAAGATCTGGACCGGTCCAGGCGACCGGCACGACACCCCGCAACTCCCACCGGGCCACGACCTTGCGGTCGGCGTCCAGCAGCGTCACGGTGGCGGTACGGTCCTCGTCCATCACACCGGCGGACCAGCTGCTGGTGACCTCGTGCAGCCAAGCCTGCAGACGCGGTGAGCTTCGTCCGTTCATCGCACGAGCCAGCGTGATCGTGCCGTACTCGAGCTGCCCGGTGAGGTAGTACTGGTGCAGGTGGTCACCGCCGGTGCGAACCGCCTGCGGGTTGAAGTTCACCGAGAGCCCACTGCACGACTGCCACTCGCCGAGATTGGTGTTGTCGAGCTTGACGGCGAAGCGCATCGACAGGCCCAGTCCGGTGCTCCGGCGCGAACTCGACGGGCCGGTCGCGGCACCCGTTCCGGTCGTCGACGCGGGAGACCCCGGCGCCTCGACGCCACCGCCAGCCGGTGCCGCAGTGCCGGTCGCCGGCGTCGGTCCGGCAGCGGCCGGTCCCGCGGGGCCGTTCCGGGCGGGTGGCACCGTACCCACGGTGACGGTCATCGCCGCTCCCCTCGTCTGTCACATCGGTTGTCCACACTCAGCTCCTGCGGTACTTGACGCTGTCGTCCAGGAATCCGGTGTGCGCGAGTTCCAGCGTCTCGACGATGGCCTTGGGCCCTCCCGCGTCGAACTCACCGATCGACCACGACACGGGAAACAGGTCGCGCAGGGTCCACTTGATGATCGGTTTTAGGTCAGAGCTCAGCATCTGGATCACGCCGCTGATCGGGTCGTGTTCGGCCGACAGCGACGCGAGCCAGCGCCGTACCACGGCGGAGTCGGGGCAGGCCACTCGGCTGAGCCGGATCCGTTCGTAGCTCGGGTTGCCCGGGTACTGACGCACATGGTTGCTGTCGCCCGAGCGGTACTCACACATCTGCCAGCTGACCTTGAGCCCGCTGGCCTTCTGCCACGAACCCAGGTCATAGGCGCTGCGGTCGAGGTGTACGAAGAAGTGATGGGCGGTGCCCATCGTGGTGTGTTTCTGCGGCGATGCCACGACAGCGACCATCGGAGCTCCCTACTGATCGGCGAGCCAGCCGCGGCGTTCGCGGTCGACCAGCAGTTCGTGGCGAAACCGGCCCAACAGGCCCGGATACAGCCGATCGGTGAGCTCCTCCAGGTCGGCCGGACCGGTGTCGACCGGCTGGCGTTCCAGCGCGTCGGCGAGTCGGTCGAGCTCACCGCGCAGTACCGCGGCGTCGGCTCGCGCCGCGATCCCGTCCGTGCGGATGTCCAGGACCTGACCGCGAAGCTCGCCGACGGACTGAGCGAGGGCGGCGACATCAACCTCCGTCCCAGCCACAGCGGCGGGCACATCCGGGTGGTCCGGAGCCGTCGGCGCGGCCCCCCCGGGGAACGAGCCGGCGACAGCCAGCGGGTCGCCGAACTCGCGGCGCAGCAACTGGCGCAGCTCGTCCAGGTCCGGCGCGGGCTCGGCCGGTGTCCGTAGCAGGGCGTCGAACGGGACGGGCGCCACGCCACCGCGGCCCGCAACCGGGTCGCCGAAGGACTCGGACGCGACCCAGCGGCGCGGACCAAGGGGTTCCGGGTCGGGGCGTGTGGCCGCCTCCAACAGCGCGTTGCCACGGTTGTGCCCCCACTGCTCGGCCGAGGCGCCCGGCCGCTGCCGGATCGCCGGATCACCCGACGCCATTGTGGTGTCCGTCGTGATGGGCTGGTCGTCCGTACCGGCTCCGACGGGAATCCTGGCCACCCGCCGGCCGGTGTGCTCGGGCGCCCGTTGCGGGATCCATTCCCCTCGCGTCCGAAGCTGGGAGACGTCAACGCCCTGCTTCCGGCGGGGACCGTCCACGCGGGTCGCCGGAACCGTGGCGCGAAGGGGCATCGACGGTGAAGCCTCCCGTTCGAAGATTCCCGGCGGGCTTCCTGGCGCGCCGCTGGACGCTCCCGGGCTGTGTTTGATGCCATCCTGTTGGTGACGGAACCGGGGCAGGGCACTCGATCCGGCACCGTCGGACTTCGAAGAAGCAAGACCGAAGCCGACCTCCGGCGCCGCATCGGCGTGCGGCAGGTCCGCCCCGGGCGATGGTGCGTGCCGAATGGGCTGTGCCTGCCGCTCGGAGGGGACGCTCGTGGTCGGTGCGGTCGCCCCTGCAGGTGGCGGGCCAGCGACCGGCCCGATGGTTTCCGGACCGGTCCGGTCGGCGCTCGGCGGCCCGGGAACCGTCGCGGGAATTGGGGCCGGAGCGGTCACCGCAGAGGGCGGGCGAGAAACATGGGGACGCCCCCTGCCCTCCGGCGATCGGCGGGGAAGCGAGTCGTCGGAGTTCGACATCGTCGGATGGACGTCCGCGAAACGGTTCCCGGCCGCCGACCCAACCTCCGCGCCGACGTCCGGTCGTACCTCACCGTTCGGCACCGCTTCGGCCTCCGGCACCACGCCGATTTCCGGCACGGCATCGGCGTCCGGCACCGCGTCGGCATCCGTCACCACACCGGCATCCGATTCCGCGTCGACATCCGGTATGGGTATGACATCCGGTATCGCGTCGGCCGCGGGCGGGCCGACATCCGGTGCGGCTTCAGCATTCGGTGCGGTCCGGGCGTCCGGCACCGTGGCCGGGTCCGGTGGGGCGCCGGGGTCCGGAGGTGCGTCGGCGTCCGGTGCGACGGCGGCCCGCTCCGGTACGGTCTCCGCGCGGTGTGTCGGGTCGCGATCTGGCGCAGCACCGGTTTCGGCATTCGCAGCGGGCGGCTCCGACTCCCGGTCCGGTGACGATGGCGCATTCGTCCCGGCCGTTGCGGGTGGGTCTGCCACTGGGGCCGACGGGGTCGGCCGTTCCGGCCGGACGGTCGAGTGCAGACCAAGGCGGCGGCTCTGGCCGAGACTGGCCCGCGGGCCAGCCGTCTGGTCGCTCCGGAGCGCCCGGCGGGCCTCGTCCTGCTGGTCCAACGTTCGCAGCAGGTCCAGCCAGGCCGGCTCACCCGACGACTCGTCATCGGTCTCGTCAAAGTCCTGATCCGGTGCTGGTTCAGGCCAGACCCCGGCAACGGGGCCCGGCACCGCGGCCGGTGGAGAGACCGGGCCCATCACATCCGGGTCGACCGGCAGCGGGACCACCGGCAGCTCGTCCTGTGCCCAGAGCGACATGTCGTGGTTCGCGTCCCCCCAGGCCAAGTCGTCCTCGTCGGGCCCGGCCTGATCGTCTACCCAGACGCCGCCAACGGTATCCGGCTGGCGCGGTGCGCCGACCCAGCGATCGCCGGCATCGGTCAGGTCTTGCCGACCGGCCGGACGGGCAACGACCGGGTGACGCGAGCGCCGCCACCCGTCCGACGCCCAGCGCTCGACCGGAGCGGCAGTCTCGATCGGTACATCCGGCACGGCCGGATGTACCCGAACCAGACCAACCACCGTGCCGGCCGGGGACCGACCCAGCGGCGGAAACACCCTCATCGGCGGGTCCCCCACCGAAAGGGCAGGCACCGGCGGTTCACCAACGATCGTCGATGTCAGTGCTCTGGGGGTCGGAACGAGAGGAGCGAGCCTCGCCCACGCCCGAGCGGCGTGCACGCCGGTGGCGCCACCCGCTCTCCGCGCACGCCGACCGGTGAACGGCCATCGCATGCCCCTGCCCCCTCCCGGGATCTCGGCTCACAGCGATCCCAACGCCGCGCCGCCATCGCGGCCGGCAAGCACATCCAGCTCGGCCAACAGCCGGATGCGCGTCGGATGTTCCAGATCGAGAATCGTGTCCAGGCCCCAGTGGAGATGAAAGGCGACGTACGCGATCTCGCCCCACAGCTGATCGGTCGCGTACGTCAGGATCCCCCCGTGGCATCACCACCGATGTCGACGCTGAACTCGTGCCCGCACTCGGGACACGCGACCTCCGCCTCCGTGTGCCCCTGCTGGTTGATCCGCCGGTACAGGTCCTGCAGAAAGGCCAGGTCCGAGGCGAACAGGCCCTCGACGACATCGGTGTCGACCGGCTCGTAGGTGCCGAGCCGCACCAGGGTGCGCGCCAACAGCACGACGGTCAGATAGGCAGGGTTCTGCCGTACCCGAAAGTCCGTGCGCGGCGCGATCTCGTCGCGCGCGGTCGCGAGCCGCAGCACGCCGTCCCGGTGCAGAGATCCGTTGCGGTCACGGTATCCCCGGGGCAGCACGAACGGGTACTCAGTGCGCAGGGACGGGTCCCTCAGCTGCCCCGGAGCGCGTTGCGTGCCTCGCGCCATGACGACTGCACCTCCCGAGATCGGCTTAGAACGACGCCTTGGCATTCGGGTCGATGATGTTGTCGCAGATCAACGTCAGCTCCATCATCACCAAATCGCTGGTGCCAGACTTCATCGAGCCGATGTTCATCTTGGACGGCCAGGCATTCTGCAGGATGTACTGCAGGCCGGGGGGCCCACCCGGATACGGATCCATCGGCCGGAAGAACTTCAGCGTGCAGGTCTTGTAGGCCGTCTCCAAGCCGGTGCGCACCATCTGGTACCAGGTCCAGATCGTGAGGTCCTTGTCCAGGCCACGCTTGAGCGTCACGGTCGGCGGCTTCTGCGCACCGAACAGCTTCGCGTGTTCGATGCCCTTCTTCCCGATCGCCTGATACTCACCCGTGGTGGTCTCCATGTTGATGGCGCCGAGCTCAGCGAAGTTGACGGTCGACATCCCGGTGATCTCCAACTGGAAGATCGCGGCGCTGAGCAGCTCTGTGTGGGCACCGGGACGGGCGATCTGGCGTGGTCCTGGCATCAGATGGCTCCTTTGCGATGGGCGGGGCGGAGGCACGTCGCCGGCGTCGGGTGCCGAACGACCGGGGTGCGCTCACTCCTCCAGCGCCGCACCCTGTGCGAGTTGGGAGAGGCGGAAAACCACGAACTCGGCCGGTTTCACTGGTGCCAGGCCGATGTCGACGGTGAGCACGCCCGCGTCCAGGTTCTCCGGCGGGTTGTTCTCGGCATCGCACTTGACGTAGAAGCCCTCCGCCCAGCTGCTGCCCATGAGCGCACCGGTCGCCCAGATCCGGCCGAGGAACATCGTGATGACCCGGCCGACGGTGTCCCACAGCGCGGCGTCGTTGGGCTCGAACACGACCCAGTTGGTACCCAGCAGGATCGACTTCTCCACCCAGTTGAACAGACGGCGCACGTTGAGGTAGCGCCACTCGGCGTCGCTGGAGAGTGTGCGCGCCCCCCACACGCGGATGCCCTGCCCCGGGAAGAACCGGATGCAGTTGACGCCGATCGGGTTGAGCTGGTCGTGCTCACCCTTGGTGATGGCAAGCTCCAGCGTCAGCGCACCGCGCACCACCTCGTTCGCTGGGGCCTTGTGCACGCCACGGGTCTCGTCGCTTCGGGCCCACACCCCGGCCAGGTGCCCGCTCGGCGGCAGGAGGATCGGCTTGCCCTGCGCCGGGTCCATGACCCTGATCCAGGGCCAGTAGAGCGCCGCGTACTTCGAGTCGTAGCCGGCCACGTCGTTGCGCCACTCCTTGAGCTGCTGGGCATTGAGGCCGGGCGGCGGATCCAGGATCGCGACCCGATCCCCCATCAGCTCGCAGTGGGCGATCATCCCCAGTTGCACCGCCTTGAGCCCGTCGTCGTCGAGCGCGCCACGCTGGTAGGCGCTCATCAGGTCGGGCGCGCACAGCATGGTGACGTCCTCCAAGGCCTCCAGTCCGGCAAAGCCTGTCCGGTCCCCGACGTCGCCGACGTACTCGGCCGCGTCGAGCTGGTTGCCCGCGGGAGCGGCGTCGCCGCCGGCCAGCGCCACCTCGGCACCCTGGCGCGGTACCAACGATCCGCCCTTGGTCTCCTCGACCGCGATCAGCTTCGAGCGCTGCCGGACCGCGGTGACCACGTTGGTCGCGCCACGCTTGACGGTCACGTCGGCGAAGGTCTCGACCACCTTGTCGCCCTGCTTGACCGTCAACGTGAACGTCCCGTCCGACGGTGTGGACGGCGCTTCGACCAGTACGGCAATGTCCCGGCCGGCCGGGCCCGGCTGCAGCGCCCGTACCCGCAGCGCCGTCTTGTTTCCAGCGCTTGCCGGCAGGCTGGCGGTGGCATGGCCGGCCGTCAGCGCGGCCGGCTCATCGCCGGAGTTGGGTACGTTCCCCACGATCCCAGCGCCGACCCGGACCACATAGGCCGACCCGCCGCCGTTGAGGAAGAAGCCATAGACGGCGAGTGGCAGATAGGCGCCGTCGAGGAAGGTACCGAAGGTTCGGGTGAACTGGGTCCAGTTGGTGATCAGGGTCGGCTCGTGAACAGGGCCCTTCTCGGCGAAGCCGACGAAGGCAGCGACAGCGGTGCCGACCGCTTCGATCGGTCGTGAGCCGGAGGAGACTTCCTCGACATAGACACCGGGAGACAGGTACGTCGCCGCCATCGGACACCCCACTGGGTCGAAGTTGTCGGAGCGCGACCGGGACGCCGCAGCGTTGCCGGGTAGGGCGAGCATCGCAGCTCACCCCGCGGGCCGTACCGAACGCACGGGCCTCCGATCGGGCTACCGCCGATGCCCGGACGGGCACCGACGACGCTCGCCTGTCTGCCCGCCGGAGGCAGGCAGGCGGCACGGCGCTCGGTGACGATCGGGGGGTGATCGCCGACCTGGACACCGCGCTCGAGCGCTGGCTCGCACGGATGCTGCCCGACGAGGTTGCAATCGTGCTCGACCCGCCCACGACACCTGGCCCGGTCCCGGTGGTGCACGCTTGGCTGTACGCAATCCGCGAGGACCCCGACGGTGCACCGGCCGGTGGCAGCAGCGTGCGCGACGACGACGGCCGGGTGGTGGCCCGGCTGCCGGCGCCACGCAGGTACCGGTTCGACTACCTGTTGACGGCGTGGGCACAGACCGCCCGGTCCGAACACGAGCTGCTCGGACAGGTCCTCGTCTCCGCGGCAAGCACCCTCGCGCTGCCGCCGGAATACCTCGACGGAAGGCTGGCCAACGGGTATCCGGTCGTGGTGCGGTGTGCGCCGCAGGATCCCGACCGGCCCGCCGGTACCGGTTGGTGGGCGGCCCGGCCATCGGCGCGCACCGCGCTTGCCCTCACCGTGCTCGCCACCCTCGTACCCGAGGCCGACGCCGAACTTTCACCGTCGCCGAGGCGGGTCGCGCTGCGATCGGAGCAGTCTCCGGCAGCGACCGCACCCCGGCCACGGCGTCCGGCCGTCATCGAGGGTCCGTGACCTTCGGGCAGCGGCCCCTTCCCCGCCGGATACCCCGCACCTCCTGCTTCCGACGGCCTCGGCCCGGTTGACTGGCGGGATGGCTGATCTGCACCACACCGCGCCGGGCCGCCGCGGGCGGTGGCTGCGCGGCGTTGCCGCAACCGTGGTCCTGGCCATGCTGGGCGCCGCTCTCGGCGGCGGCGCGGCGTCGTCCGCGCCGGAAACCAGCGGCCACACCATCCTGGTGGGCAGCGGCACGATCCCGATCCCGAGCGGCACGGGCAGCGGCACCGCGCTGAGCGCGGACGGACGCTACCTGGCCAACCCGAGCGGCACGGCGGGGCAACCGAGCCGTGTTCACCTCGCCGACCTGCAGACCGGTACCCAGCAAACGATCTCGCCGGCCGGCGACGCGGCGAGCGCGCCAAGTGTCTCCAGCGACGGCGCACTGGTCACCTACCAGGTCGATGACGACGCCACGTCGACCGCGGGCATCGAGACGTGGCGCCGGTCCGGCGACGGGACGCCGCAACAGGTGACCGGGACCGCCCGGGACCTGCAGTACGAGCGGGCCGTGCCCTGCGTCGGAGCGGGTGCTGACGCCATCGACCCGTGCGGACCACGCTTGTCGGGTGACGGCAACACCGTGGTGTACCCGGTGCTGCAGACCGCCCGATCGCCATACCTGCGGCTGAGCACCGACGCCGTGCAGACATCGAGCGTGGCGCCGGGTCCTCGGACGGTGACCGCGGCCGCCAGCCAACTCGCCGCGGATCCGGTCCTGGACTTCGGCTCGGCCTACGCCGACGGAACCGTGGTCACGCTGCCGCTGCACGTCACGGTCATCGGCAGCGGTCAACCGGGCGTGGGCTCGCTGCGGATTCCGGCCAGCATCCGACCCTCGACCCCGATGCCCGCGGGTGCCGGCTTCGGCTTCGCCGACGAAGACGCCACGCCGACTGACACCAGCGATGCCTGCCGCCCGGTCGCCGTGGGCGCCACCTGCACGCTGTGGATCAGCTACACCGCCGACACCCGGGAGCATCCGTGCGCGGCCCGGTATGCGACCCTGACGCTGCGCGGCAGCACGCCGGCCGGTCAGAGTGCCCTGGCCCTGGTGGCCCGCAACGCGGCAGGCGACTGTCGGGCGGTACCGAGCGAGTGCGCCCCCACCGACCCGGCGCGGCCGGACACCGTGTCAGCCTCGGTGGGCACCGACAACGCCGGAACCACACTGCTCGACCTGGGCGCCCGGCCCGCCGGCGGTACCTACGTGGCGAGCTACACGATCCACAACACCCTGGGCGAGCCGGCACTGGTCGATGTGGAGGGCAGCGACTGCTCCCTCACCCAACTCGGTGGGGCCGCCGGTCTCTACCCTCGCTGCGGAAACAGTGCGGTTGCGACCGGCGGCGACTGTGCGCTGGTGGTCGTCTACCGGCCGCGGCGAGACACGTTCCCGCCCTCGGTTCTGCGCGTCACCTTGAGCACGGCCGCCGGCTGGGGCGGCGGCCCCACCACGACCACTCTCGTCGTCGGCTCCACCAGCCAGTACGGGGTGGTCGCCCGCCGCGATCCCAGCGGGCACGGCGACTTCGCCGCCGCGAACAGCACGGTGGTCAGCACCAACGATGGTGGCGCGGCCATCGACGGTCGAGAGCCAGCGGTCTCCGCCGATGGTCGGTACGTGGCCTTCCGTTCCCACCGCGCCACCACCACGGCAACTCAACCGACCGATCTGGTCTATCTGCACGACACCCACACCGGTAACACCGCGTTGGTGTCCCGGCTACCCGCGACCGGCAGCACCGACGGCCCGGTGGCCCACTCGGCCCATGCCCCGACGCTGTCGGCCGACGGCTCCCGGGTCGCGTTCGAGGCACAAGGCACGGATCAGGACACCGGCCAGATCTACCTGCGCGACCGGACCAACGACCGCACGATGCTCGTCTCCGCCGCGGTCCGGAGTGGCGTGGGCGCCAACGGCCCCAGCTCTCGCCCGGCCCTGTCCGCCGACGGCAGTACGGTGGCCTGGCAGTCCACCGCGACCGACCTGGTCACCGTGCCCGTGCCGGTGGAGGGCGGCCTGCAGGTGTATGCGCGCAACCTCGGCACGGCTCGCACCGGCCCGGCCGGGACCGAGCTGATCTCGACCAGCCCGGCCGGGAACGGCCAGGATCCCGCGATCAGCGCGGACGGCGGCGTGGTCGGGTTCCGGTCAACCGACACGGTGCACAGCTCCGTGGCGTCGGCTCGTCAACCCGTCACGTTCCTCGCCCGGCTCCGCTATGCCAGCCCGTCAACCTCCCCGACCCACATCGCGTTCGACCCACAGCCGGCCGGTACCACCAGCCTGCCTCGGACCGTGCGGGTGCGAAACGCTGGGCCAGGCCCGCTGCACGCCGGTATCGGCGTCACCGGCCCGTTCCGGATACTCGACAGCGACTGCGGCTCCGCCATCCACGCCGCCGAGTCCTGCACCCTCGACATCGTCTTCGAGCCGACCGCGTCCGGCGACCTGAACGGTCTGCTCACCGTGTCACCGCTGGTGTTCGGCGTACCGATCGACGGGTCAGCCAGCGTGACGCTGTCGGGCGCCGGCGCGCCCGTGAGCACGGGACTGCGCGCCGCCCCGTACCCCCTCGAGCTGGGCAGCCAGCAGCTCGGCGTCGCCAGTGATCGGGTCGCGCTCGCGCTGACCAACACCGGAACGGTGCCGTTGACGGTCACGGCGGCGTTCCTGCCCGGCCGGGGGCCGGCGCAGTTCGGTGTCACCGCCGGTTCGTGCCGCGGCTCGCTGGCGCCCGGGGCGGGTTGTCACCTGTTCGTGCGGGTGACACCACGGCGGCTCGGCCGCCTGTCGGGTGAGCTGGCGGTGTCCGGCTCCGCTGGGCCGACCGGCACGGCGCAACTGGTGCCGGTATCCGCCACCACGCGCACACCGGTGCTGGCCCTGAACCCGATGGTGGTCCGTCCACACGACGTGGTGACGCTCACCGGTCGCTACTTCCCGCCCGGCACGACGGTACGGATCGGTGGGGTGCGGAGCTCGGCCGTCGACGTCGACACCGATCGTTCCGGGACCTTCGCGGTGCCGGTGGTGCTTCTGGGCGACGAGCGGACGGGTGTCAGTCGGCCGCGTGCGCTCGTAGCGGGAGTCGGGTCGGTAACCGGGCCGCCGCTGCTGGTGCAGGCTGCGTCGAGCCAGCCGAACCGGTTCGACACCAGGCGATAGGGGACGCACCGTTGCCCGAAGGGTCAGGACCGGATGCCCTCTATCGTTCCTCCCGCCGGGTACCGAGGCGGTGAGGCCGCCGGGAGACTGACCGCATGGCAGCCGTAGTGAGGCTCACCGAGGGCAACGTGACCGCCGAGCCCGGCAGCGAGGCCAGCTGCTCGGTGCGGATCCGGAACGCGGGTCCGGTCGTCGACCGGTTCGCCGTCGAGCTGGTAGGTGCTGCACGGGGCTGGACCGATGTCGAGCCGTCCGTGGTCAGCCTGCTGCCCGGAGCCGAGGACCAGGTCGTTCTGACGTTCCGGCCACCACGTAGCTCCGCCGTCGGCGCCGGAAGCATGCCGTTCGGGGTCAAGGTCCGCTCCTCCGAGGATCCGGAGTCCTCCCGGGTCGAGGAGGGCGAGCTGACCGTGCAGCCCTTCACCGACTTGGGCGCCGAGCTGATTCCGCGTACCTCACGGGGCAGCCGCACCGGCCGGCACGAACTCGTGGTGGACAACAACGGCAACCATCCCCTTACCGTCGAGATCCACGCCGCTGACCCGGATCGGCTGCTGGACTTCCGGATCGCCCCGGCGTTGCTCGACCTGGCGCCGGGGACTGCCACCTTCATCAAGCTGCGGGCTCAGCCCACCCGGCGCTTCCTGCGCGGCGACAACCGAACCCTGCCGTTCCAGGCGTTCGTCACCGCACCTGACGTGGAGGCCACCACCGCCGACGGTGCCATGCTCCAGCACGCCCTCCTGCCGAAATCGACAATGAAGGCGGTCGCGCTGGCACTGGCCGTGGTGACCGCGTTGGTCGTGCTGTGGTTCACCGTGCTCAAGCCGCAGGTGCATTCGGAGGCCACCAAGGCGGTGCAACAGCAGAGTGCACAGCTGTCCGCCGAGGCAAACAGCGCGAAGCAGCACGCCGCCGAGGCTCAGGCGCAAGCCAGCCGGGCGGCCCGCTCGGCCCAGCAGGCAGGGGCGTCGCCGAGCGGAGGCGCGAGCCCGACGCCGAGCGGTGCCCGCGGCGCAGCTGCGGGCACCCTGGAAAACAGCGACTCGAAGACAGCCATCGACTTCCGGATCACCACCAGCGTCGCGCCCGGCCGGCCGGGCAGCTTCACGACCGCCAGCCACGATCAGCCGAAGAAGACGGTCCTGTGGATCACCGACATGGTGCTGCAGAACCCGCAGGGAGACACCGGCACCCTGCAGGTGCGTCGCGGCCGGATCGTGTTGTTCGAGTTCGGCCTGGCCAACTTTCGGGACCTGGACTACCACTTCGTCCAGCCGCTGCGCTTCACCAGAACCGATCGCGTCACCCTCGCGGTGGACTGCCAGAACCCGGGCGCCACCAAGTGCACGCCGTCGGCCTATCTAGACGGGCAGCTGGTCAAGGGCTGACCGCCATGGACGCCGTGCGGGCGCTCTGGTACCTCGGCGCGATCTGACCGGCGAGGGTCAAGAGCCGACGGAACGATGATCAGCCAACGGACACTGGCAGGGTCGCGTAGCCGCGCAGGTTGAACCGGTCCAGCAGTCGCGGCGTGCCGGCGATCGACAGCCGCGCGAACCGGGTGGCGAGCATGGAGAAGGCGAGCTCGCCTTCCAGCCGGGCCAGTCTCGCGCCCAGGCAGTAGTGCACCCCGCCGCTGAAGCTCAGTGGATCGTTGGCCGGCCGTGCCGGGTCGAAGCGGTCCGGCTCGGCGAACCGGCTCGGATCCCGGTTGGCGGCGGCGATCAGGATGATCACCGGCCCTCCGGCGTGCACGGCGACACCGTCGATTTCCAGGTCCCGAGCGGCTCGCCGAGCGGTCATCTGGACCGGCGCCTGGCACCGCAGCAACTCCGTGACGAACGCCGTGGCCCGTTCCGGGCGACGTCGCAGTCGCGTCAGCTCGGCGGGGTGATCGACCAGCATCTGAAAGCCGTTGCCCAGCAAACCGACGGTGGTCTCGAACCCTGCCAGCAGCAGAAACACCGTGTTGGCCACTAGTTCCGCCGAGCTGAGCGGATCGTCGGCCGTCACGTTGCCGGCCAACATCGCGCTGATCAGGTCGGCTCGTGGACTCTCCCGCCGCCGTTCGAGCAACCAGTGAAAGTACTCCGACAGCGCGAGAGCGGCCCGGTCCGCCTCCGTCAGGTCGGCGCCGGGCCAGTCCGGTTCCAGAGCGCGCGCCAGCTCCGCGATCGGCAGGCGAAGCTGTGGTCGGTCGGCATCGGGCACACCCAGCAGATCACCGACGACGTTGACCGGAAGGGGGAAGGCGAACTCCGCCATGAGATCGACTGGACCGCCGCTGGCGCCGAGCGCAACCAGCCGGTCGAGCAGCCGACCGATGCGGCCCGCGACCAGTGGCCGCAGCGCATCGACACGGTGCACGGTGAACGCCCGGCCGACCAGTCGGCGCATCCGGTCGTGCGCATCGCCGTTCACCAGGATCATCGCGTCGCCCAACAGCCGTCGCGACGGCATCGTGCGCCAGAACGGCGCCACCGTGTCGAGGTGCTCCGCGTCCTCGACCAGCAGTCCGCGATCCCGCAGCGCGACGCGAGCGGCGGTATGCCCGACGACCAGCGTCGGACCGTCGGGAACGCACAGCACCGAACCGTGTTCGTGCAGACGGCGGTAGATCGGATACGGATCCGCCCGGCCCTGCGCGGACAGCAGCTCCGCGGCCAGCCGCGCGCCGGCCACGGTCATCATGGCCCCGCCTGCGAGGCATCATCAGTGGCCCCGGTGACGAACGCGACGAACCCGGCGACGAAGCGGGTGATCGCTTCGCGGTCGACCGCGGAGCGCCGGTACAGCGCGACCACCTCCCCGGGAGACCCGGCCGGCAGCCGCAGCTCCAGCTGGAACTCGAACCCGGCGCGGTGCGGCGCCGGCCGGCTCAGTTCGGCCCGGCACCCGGGCAGGTCCAGCACCGGCGGCTCGTTCTGCTGGACGGCGAACAGGTACGGCACCACCGGACGACCGAGGTCTGCGCGTGAACGCAGCAACCCGACCGCCTCCGGGAATGGCACGGCCTGGGTGCGCAACCCGCGGTGCAGGGCGTTCCGCGCGGCATCGACGAGTGCCGCCGAACGGTCGCCGGAGGACATTCGCATCCGCAGGCACAGCAGGTTGAGCAGACAGCCCACCGCGTGCTGGGAGGCGACGCCGCGCTGCGCAACAGGAACGGCGATCGGGACGTCGTCGGCCCCGGTGAGCTGTCTCGCCGCCGCCGCGTAGCCGGCCAGTCCGACAACGAACGGAGTGCTGTGCCAGGCCGCCGCGACGGTATGGCAGCGTCGGGTCTGGTCGACGTCCAGCTGCTGCACCACCACCCCGGTCGAGTCGTCACCCCGACCGACCGGGGCGGGCAGCCTGAACGGCGGCGTGCCGAGCAACTCGGCCGCCAGATCCCGGCGCCGCGATCTCAGCCGCGCCCCGTCCACCGGCGCCGTGATCGGCCACGGCAGCGGGTCGGCGTACCACCGGGTTTCGCGTGGCGTACCGGCGACCTCTGAGCGGTAGGCCGCGGTCAGGTCCCGCGCCACAATGTGCTCCGACCAGCCGTCGAACGCCACATGATGTACGGCCAGCCCGAACAGTGCGCGATCTGGTTCGGCGCCGGTGACCAGTGCGGCCCGCCAGGCCGGGCCACGGTCCAGATCGAACGGATCGTTGAGAACCGCGTCCAACCGAGCCGCGGCGATCGGGTCGTCCGGGCACCGCAGCAGGTGGAACTCCGGCTCGGTCGGCGGGTCGGTACGGGCCTGCTCGAACGGCGGTTCGGTCGGGTATCGGGCGTGCAGGGCCGGGTGCCGGCGATGTACCCAGCCGATCGCACGCCGCAGCGCCGCCGCGTCGACGGTCCCGGTTACCCGCCAGACCAGGGTGCAGTGCCACGCCTGCCGGTTGGCCGGCTCAACCGCCTCGGTGACCAGGAACGCCGCCTGGGTAGGCGTCAACGGCCGCTCCGCCGACCCGGCGGGACCCGTTGGCTGGCAAGGTGTGGCCCCTTGGTCGAGCAACTCGGCCAGAGTGCGTGTCGTGGGCCGGGCCAACAGATCAGCCACGGCGACGTCCCCGCCGAAACGGTGGGCGGCGCGAAGGCACAGTCGCAGCAGGGCGAGCGAGTCGGCGCCCGCGTCCACCAACGAGTCGTCCAACGACGCCACCTCGACACCGGTGGCCTCACGCACCAGTGCCGGCAGCTCGGTCATGATCTGCTCGGCCGGTCCGCCGGCGCTGGGCCTACCGGCCGAAGAGCCCTCGATGGACGCCGCCACTGTGTGCCGCCGCATCGCGGACTCGGCTTTCGACCGCACCATTGCCAGGTCGATCTTTCCATTGTCCAGTAACGGAACTTGGTCGAGTCGCAGCCAACGTGCGGGGACAAGGTATGCGGGCAGCCGGTTCCGCAGGTAGGCCCGCAGTTCGTCGTCCGCCACGTGTCCCCGGCTGCGGTAGCACGCGACCAGTTCGGTGCCGGCGTCACCCGGCCGGGTCAGCCCGATCACAGCGCACTGGTCCACCCCGGGATGTTCCGCGAGGCAACGCTCGATCTCGGCCGGCTCGATCCGGTGGCCGAGTATCTTCACCTGCCGGTCGAGCCGCCCGTGGTAGTGGAACCGACCCCGCTCATCCTGCCAGCCCAGATCACCCGTGCGGTAGCACCTCGTCGGCCGGCCGGCGACGTCGATCCAGCCGAACGCCCGACGGGTCGACTCCGGGTCACCCAGGTAACCGGGCGACAACCGATCGCCGGTCAGGCAGATCTCACCGATCTCTCCCGGTCCGCAACGACGATCACCGTCCAACACGTGCACACCGGTTCCGGCGACGCCCGTACCGATCGGGATCCCGGTGGACAGGTCGCAGTCGTCCGGCGTAACCGCATGCATCGTGCTGAAGATGCAGTTCTCCACCGGGCCGTAGCCATTGAACAGCCGGATGCCCGGATGGGCGCGCAGGAACTCCCGGACGTGGTCGACAGACAACCGCTCGCCGCCGGTCGCCACCTGGCTGAGACCGGTGAAGGCCCCGACGTCCTCTTCGACGAACAGGTTGAACAGCGAACTGGTCAGCCAGACGGTGTTGAGCCCATCCCGTGCCACCCCCTCGCGCACCTGGCCCGGCGACAGTTGCTCACCTGCCGGCAACAGGCAGCTGCCACCGTTGCACAGCGGCCCCCACAGCTCCAACGCGAACGCGTCCCAGGGCGGCGGTGCCGCCACCGTCATGACGGTGGCGGAATCCAGCCGCAACGGCATCGCGCCCGGCGCGAGCAACGCCCGCACCGCCCGGTAGGTGGTGGCCACGCCCTTCGGTTCCCCGGTCGATCCCGACGTGAAGAAGGCGGCGAACACCGCATCGGGAGCCACCGAGCCGAACGGAGCCGGTACGCGCAGAGTGGCGGAGTCCAGGGCGTAGAGCTCCGGCGGGCACCAGCCCCGCTCGACCCGCCACGGTTGGTCGGTCACCACGACGGGGGCGTCCAACACCGAGCAGATTCTCCGTACCCGCTCATCCGGCCATCGTTCGTCCAACGCCACGTACCCGGCGCCGAGCCGAAGGATCCGGCAGAGGATGACGGCCAGCTCCAACCCTCGCGGCAGGAGAACCGGAATCAGCACACCGGGACTGACACCTCGGGCGGCGAGTTCCTGGGCTATTGGATCACTCCCGATGCCGCCGGCCGCAACCCGGATCATTTTGCCGGGCGCGAGTTGCGTATCCACTGTTTTCCGAAATCGTCTGGACTCGTTACGCCGTCAAGCCCAAAAATTATGTCACCGCTTTCCCTGATGTTCTTCTGTGGTAATTTCCCAGCGATTCCTTCGGCAGTCTCCTCGTACTCGACGTGAACTTTTACCGATTGGGCCCACGCATACATGCTGATGTCGATGTTTACGTTACTGTCCCATGAATGAACCCGAACCGGAAGTCCATCTACTGAAGCAACGGGGCTCAGCTTGAAACTCCCTATCCGCTGCTTGAAGCCAGGCCTGCCAATCAGCTTGGTAACCGCTTCACGGGCATCCTCCAGCTCTCTCTTCTTGTCTTCATACCTTTGGTTCACGGTTTCATCGATCTTCAGCAAGTGATTGATCGAATTGTTCAGAAGAACGCTGGACTTGCTTTCCATCTCCCGGGCTCTGCCAATAACATCAAGCACCTTCAGATGACGTCGTGTCAGCTCTTCATCCTTCCACTCATTCAGATCGTTCTCCAATCGTTTGAACCTGCGCTCGATGCTCTCCTCGTCGACGGCAATGATGGAGTACCGGGCCTCGAAACCCACTACCGCCGACACTCCGAACTTCGTGTCATACTGCTTCAGCTGGATCCGATTCGCGGCAGCCGCCACCGCCGCCTTCGCCTCATCGTCCAGCTCCTGCCCGCCATGGCGGGCCTTCCAGCGTTCCTCCTGCTGCATCAGGAGATAACGGCGACGCAAAGTGTCGTACTTCGCCTCCAGCTTCGGACTCTCCGAGTTCGCTACGTCCTCCGCTATCCTGGCCGCCAGCTCAGCATAGTTACCTTCCTCGTATGCCGCGTTTGCACTGGACCAGTAATCAATCGTCGATCCACGCTTGCTCATCAATTCGTGTACCGCTCGACCGAAAGCAACCGCGCCCTGGACCGGCGCGGAGATGGATGTGCTCGCGTAGGCTTGAAGGTCTGTTTTCCCACCCTCGCGCTTGAGGGCAGTCAGCTGTTCTTTCCCCCGTGCAGGGTCTTTTTTTATCCTATTCTTTATGCCCTCAGCCAGCTTTCCCAGTTTCTTCTCGTAGTAGTCTCCAATGAATTTCTTCACTTCATCATCAACGAGGAGTTTGACCGCGTCAGTGTGTTTCCTGGTCATTTTTCCTGAGCCAAATACTGCCTGCGTCCTCGCTTTAACCTCCGCTTGGGTGGCAGCCCTGTTCTTCCCCTTCTCAACGCCATCGGCACCTAACGCCCTCCAGACGCGCGTCCACGATACAAAGCCGCCAGCGTAGCTACGCGACGCGACTGTCTTCCAGTCGAACTTCCATGTGCGCTGCTCCTGAATGTCCTTGACACTGGAAATTTCATCCGTCTGGATTACCATGGACTGCTTCTGGTTCCCATTGAAGGTCTCCTCCAGCTTGTCAACACCTTCCATCATTTTCTTTGGGAGGTCACCTATCTGTTCCTTGGCCAGGTTTCCGAACTCCATCGAATTCCTCCCGATCATTTTCTCAATGCCGATCAGCGCCTGTGCGTCAGCCCTGCGGCTGTTCGTCGTCGTCCATCTGCTCTTCCAGCTGTTTCGCCAGCGCGTTCATCTCTGCAACTAGCGCCAGCACCTCTTTGTCCTCAGATCTCGCATCTGGTTGCCCTTCAGGACTGCTCATTGGCACTTCCTCCCGTTCAATAGGCGTTTTCGGACAATCTGTGAGGAATGGCTACCTCGGCATTTCCGGCGATACCACCAGGTCCCTTTCGAAGAGTTCCTGATTCTTCGACCCAGCATCCCCTTCAGCGTCCTTGAAATACTCGTCGAGTTCCGCCGCCGTTTGTTCTTTCAGCTGCGACTCAATCTTTACCAACGCATGGTCCATGACCTGATCAAGCTCAAGGTCGCTGTCATCAAGTTCAATGCCGTCGAGTTCAACCCGTTCCGTCATGTCAGCGGCTGGACCGGGAGTCTCCTCCAGAGCGGAAGTCACAGAACTACCCGGCTCCTGTGCGGGCAGGCCCACCTTTTTCGACGCGCCGTCAGACACCGGCTCAGCTGCCGAACCGAGCCCCGCCGTGGAGTCGGTCTTCGGATCTGCGGATCTGCGGTACTGGCGGACCAGGTCGGGGTGTTCGTCGAGGTACTTCTCGACGAGGGGCAGCAGCTCGAACTTCACCCTGTTGCGAGTGACCTGACTGGTCATGATCTCCTCCGGGAGTGATCGTTGTTGCGGTCCGCGGCGGGGGGACCGCCGGCGGACGCGGGCAGGGCAACACCGGTGCGCCGAGGTTCGCCCGACCAGGTCTGCGGCTCCACGCCGTCCGCCACTCGGTAGCGGGGCCGTGGTCGGCCGCGCAGATCAGCCGGCACAAGGCCGTACACCGCGACATCGACCCGGCCGGCCGGCACCGAACCGGCGTTGCGCAGCACGCCCTCGGCGGTGAAGCCACAGGCCTCGGCCACTGCCCGCGGCGCCCGGTTGCCGACCGCAGCCGAGATCTGCACCCGGTTGAAGCGCACGACCGTCAGGACCCAGTGGCTCATCGCCAGCAGGGCCTCCTTCGCGAACCCCTGCCGTAGTGACCATTCCGCCTCTGTGGCCGAGACCTCGGTGCTGCGCTCGCGCCAGTCGGTGTGATGGAAGCCGGTGACTCCGATCAGCCGGCCGCTAGCCCGGTGCTCTGCCGCCCAGCAGATTCCGTCTCCATCCAGCCGGATCTGCCGGGCGGTTCGGGCACACCAGGCAGTCGCGTCGCTTCGCGTGTAGGGCTGGGCGGCGACCGACCAGCGGCGTACCAGGTCATGATCGAAGATCGCCTGGTGAGCATCCACATCGTCCTCGGTGTACGGGCGGAGGAACACCCGCTCGGTGATGAGGGCGACGTCGGGGAACCTCCGGACAGCCGGGTGCCGGCCGGACACGATCGGTGCGTGGAGAGCGTCGACCTCGTTGCTCATGGCGTCCGTCCTCGGCTCAGGCGGCGCGGGCCGCGAGTCGTTCCTCGACCACCTCGACGACGATCTCCTCCAGCTCCGCCCGTTCCGGCACCAGCTTGGTCAGGTCGGCCCGGCCGGCCACGACCTGCTCGGTGACCTGCCCAGCAACCTGCTGCACGGGGGACGGTTGGCCCTCCGGCGCCTGCTCGGCGGCGGGTTGCACCTTCTCCACCGGTGGCGGTGCAGGGGCGACAGGCGCGATCCCGAGAATGACCGGCATCCAGTCGCTCAACCACTTGGTGAGCAGGGCGAGATCGGTCTGCTGCGGCCAGGCCGGATAGTACTGATCCAGGCTCGTCCGTAGCCGCTCACGCCATCCGTCGCCCAGTTGACCGCGCTGGTCGTCGGTGACCCAGCTGAAGCTCTCCGGCGTCCCCGGTGGTGGCGGCGCCACCGGAGGCGCGGCGTAGTTCCCGGTCAAGGTGGGCATCCAGTCGCTCAACCACTGGCCAAGCTGCTTGTCGTCGGCCTGCTTCCACTCTGGCCACACCTGATCGATCCGGGTCCGCACCGTGTCGCGCCAGCCGTCGCCGAGCGCGGTGCGGGCGTCGTCGCCGACCCAGGTGAAACTCTCCGGTGTTCCCGGTGGCGGCGGCGCGGCCGGCGCCGGCGCGAAGTCACCGGTCAACGTCGGGATCCAGTCGTCGAGCCAGGGCACCAACTCGTCTGGCGGGCGATCGGACCACTCCGCCCAGATCTGGTCGAGGCGTGGCGGCAACGCCTGGCGCCAGTTCGTCCCGAGCGCCGACAGGACACGCTCCTGCTCGGGCGTCACCCAGTCCAACCGTCGCACCGACTCTGCCCGCTCGCGTCGTGCCTCGTCGATGCAGTCGGTCAGGATCCGTCGCTGCTTGTCCTCGTCCAGAAGCCACTCGCGACGTTCGTCCTCGTTCGTGATCCTCTCGTCGACGTGGACGAGGAACAGTCGGAGAACGCGAAGATCCGGGTCGGTATTGACGCGTGTTTCATCGAGATCAAGGGTCGTCAGGAAATCCGGACGGCACACCCTCTCCCACTCGGGCTTCTCCCCGTCCTGCTCGACCCACTGGAAGCGAAGGTACTCAAACGATCGCTGCAGCCATTCCAGGTAGTCCTCGACTGTCCACTCTGGGGTGGGCGGATTCGGCATGAGCTTCCCCTCCACTTCCCTTGCCCCGTGGGCCACTTCCGCGCCCTGAGGCGTACCTGCTCGAACCGTAGGCGCGGCGCCACGCGCGGCGAACGCACGTCCGCGCAGTCCGGTGCGCACCGGCGGTTGCGCTTTGGTGCAGCCAGACGAGGGCACCGCGTCCAGCCTCGGCGGCACAGCGCCCGAGGGGCCGATCGGGCGATCCGCGATTCCCGGAAGGGCGCCTGACCGTCGCTGGCGGACAACCATGCGGCGCGGGTTCCCTGGGCACCATGCCCGCTCCGCTGATCGTTTCCGGCGCCACCCTGGCATGCTCCATGGGCTCGGCTCCTGGCGCCCTCACGATCCCGCCCGACGAACAGGTCACGATCGCTGGTGCGGCCGCCGCAACGGTCGCGAACACCGCCGCGGTCACCAATGTTCCGTCCTTCGGGCTGTGCCGGTCGCTCGGCAACCCGGAGGTGTCCAGCGCCACCTCCGCGGCCCAGGGCGTACTCACTCCACAGCCGTGCCTGCCGAAGATCGTCGGTCCATGGTTGCCGGGCACTGCGGCCGTGCTGATCGGCCGTATCCCGGCAGTCAGCCAGACCTGCACCTGTGCCTGCGCGTACGGCGGGATGGTCTCGGTGTCCAGGCCAGGACAGGAGGGGGTCCTCGGGTGATGGTGTTTGGACGGCAACCAGACCCGCTGCGCAAGGCACTCGATAAGTGCACGTTAAGCGCTACTCGGAGACTGAACGGGCAACCTTCCGGCACCCAGGAGGCGAGAGATGGCCAAACGCGTACCCGTTCATGTCAGGGCCATGGATCCGATCTCGGTGGCAGGGCTCTCCGCCGCTCTGCGGGGCCACCCCGAGATCGAGATCATCGAACAACAAGCCGTCACCGCCGAGACGGTCGGGATGATCGCCGCGGACTCACTGACCGAGCCGGTCCTGGCCCTCGTGCGGTCGATGCGCCGGCTGGGCTGCGAACGCTTCGTGCTCGTCACCACCACCCCACAGGACATCGATCTAATGGCCGCCATCGAGCTGGGCGTGTCCGCGATGGTGGCGCGCCAGGAGGCCACCACGAACAGGATGGCCCAACTTGTCATGATGACCGCTTCCGGTGAGGCCGCCATGCCAGCCGATGTCCTCGGCCGGTTGCTGCGGCAGGTCTCCCGACTTCAGCACCAGGTGCTTGCGCCGCGTGGACTGAGCGTCAGCGGTCTGGCCGACCGGGAGGTCGAGATCCTCCGGCTGGTCGCGGACGGCTACGACACCCGGGATATCGCAAAGAGACTGGCCTACTCGGAACGCACGGTCAAGAACGCCCTGCACGACATCACGACCAGGTTCCAGCTGAAGAACCGTTCCCATGCCGTGGCCTACGCGGTGCGCGAAGGGCTGATCTAACCGCGCGGGTCGATCCCAAGCTCGATGAGCATCTCCGTGTACTCGGCGCGGGTGTGGCGGGCCGCCGCGCTGTCTCCGGCCCGCTCGTACCCCTCGATGAGCAGTCGCCAGGCGGGGTCGTGGAACCGGTCAATCCGCAATGCTTGCTGCGCGGCCTCCACCGCCCCGTCCTGCTCGGAGAGAAGCAACAGCGCGGTGGCCAGCGCGGTGGCGGCGGTCACGGCCTCGGCCCGCAGGCTTCGACGTTGCTCCGCCAACCACTCGGCCGCACCATCCTCGGGTAGCAGCTCGCCGGTGTATGCGGCGACTGCCGCCCGAAGCGGCCCGACGGCCGCTTCCGGACCATTGGCGCGTAGCCGTCGCCAGGCGGCCATGGCTGCGCCGAACCGCTGCACATCATGGTCGGAGCCGCGCGGCAGCGTCAGGTGGTACGCGTCCCCTCGGCGTTCGAGCATCGAACGCTGGGCACGATCGCGGCCCGGCTCGAGCATCGCCCGGATCATCGAGACCGCCACGTGTACGTTGCGGCGAGCCGAATCGATGGACACCTGCGGCCAGAACGCCTCGTGTAACGTCTCCACGGGCACGTCGTGCCCAGCCCGCAGCGAGATCAGCCGAAGGACCGACCGCACGCGCGGCCGCAGTGCCTGCCACTGCAGCGGCTGTCCGCCGGAGGTCAGCTCGTACCGGCCGAAGCACCGGATCGACACGGCCGCCGACCGCGCCGACCAGGCCCCGGATGGGGGTGTGAGCGGCTCCGTACTCGCCAGCACGACCATGTCCGATGGAATGCCCACGCTCGCTGCTGCCGCGTCGGCCTCGACGCGTAGCCGCGCCGCCTCTGGCCGGCCGCGTTGGGCGGCGTCCCGGGCAAGAACGACCCGAGCCCAGGCGGCGACCACGCCGGCGCCCAATGCCGTCGCCTCTTCGATGCAGGAGAGCAGGCTGCGATGCCGGAGCTGGCCGGCCGCACCGCCACCCATCGCGACGGCGAGTCGGGCGAACAACGTGCCCCACCGGTCACCGGTCTCAGCACAATCCAGCGCCAGCCGCTCGGTCCGCTCGAGCAGCTCGGCGTCGCCCGACAGGGCGCGGGCCGCCCGGTCCAGTCGCCGTAGCCACAGCGGATCGGTCGGCACGGGCGCGGCGGTGACCGGTTCGGTAGGCCCGCGCCCAGGCGGCTGTGCACTCCGATCGAGCGCTGTTCGAAGCAGCTGCGCCAGTTTCCGGATGACCGGCGTTGCCGACCGACCGGCGCGGTCCAGTCGGACCCTGGCCCGTTCTTGGTTGCCACACAGCAGCTCGGCCACCCCGCCCACCAACGCATGCCCATCGTCGGTAGCGTCGGCGGCGTCGGCCCACTCGGCCACGCGGGCGGGCTGTTCTCGCAGCGCCTCACGTAGCATTCGGGCCCAGTGCTCGTCGACGAGGGGGGTACGCACCGGATCCGGTGACGCCCAGGCATGGGCGAGTTGGCGCTCGACCATGCAGGCCTGCCGCGCTGGCCCTTCGGGAAGCTCGGCCAGGGCGGCGTCATAGTCGGCAAGAGCCGCGGCCAACCGGCCGCGGTCGAGGTTGCCATGGGCAGCGGCCACGCGACCCCATGCGTCCGGCAGCGGCTCGCCGGCAACCGGCTCCGCTTGCACCTCAACGGCTGAACGGCGCACGCTGGCATCCCGTTCGCGGGCTGGCACGGACGATTCGAACTCCGCCCCCTCCAGCCCGCTCTCCGCCAACAGCCGGCCCACCTGCCGACAACGGCCGGAGAACCCTGCGGCACCGATCAGATCAGTCAGCTCCGCCTGTAAGTAGCTTCGCACGAGCGGATGTACGCGGTACCCGACCGCTGGACTGTCGAGCGGCGTGATGAACACGTTGCGTTCGGCGAGCCAGCGCAGCACCGCATCGCTGTCCTGACGATCCAGCAGCTGGTCGCACACGGTCGGGTGAAGCACCGGCAGCGGGCTGCTTCCCACCAGCAAGGACCGGACGTCGTCGGTGAGGCTCGCCATGACCTTCGCCGCAAGGAATTCCCTCAGTGGGCCATCGGCACTGGCCAGCGTGGGCAGCACGCGAAGGCGGTCGGCCTCCGAGCGACCGGCGGTGATGCGGTGGAACGTATGGATTGCAGCGATCCAGCCCTCGGTGCGCCGTGTCACCTCCCGTACCACGGCGTTGCTCAACGGTTCCGCATAGACGTCGCGGAAAAGCTGCTCGACTTCGAGCCGGCGAAACCTGAGCTCGCGGATGCCCAGCACCGTGGTCTCGCGCATCATGCGGAGATCGCGGATGCATTCGACCGCACCGAACTGCCCGGCAAGCAGAAACCGGACGGTGGCCGGCAGCCGGTGGATGAGCTCAGACACGGCTGTCTGTGCATCGGGCGTGAGCATATGGACGTCGTCGACGAGGATCGCCAGCGGTTTGACGGCGTTATCGGCGAGGGTGGCGAGGTACTCGGTCGACAGCGATCGCCGCCGTCTCCCGCCCGTCAGATCCCTCGCCGGGGTGCTCGAGACCACCGACAAGTGGTTCGCTCTCCGGTCGACCACGCCCCAGCAGACTTCGAACCCACGCATCAGCAGTGTGCGGGCGAACTGCGAGAGCAAGGTCGTCTTGCCTGCTCCAGGTTCGCCGGTGATGACCACAGACGAGACGACAGATTCGTACGCCGCGCTGAGCAGCCGGTCTCGGCGAAGCTCCCAGGGCTCCGCGGGGCCCGTTCGCACTCCGGGCGCGCGACTGTTGCCGTGCACGTTCCCCCTTTTGGTGAGTTGATCGGACGCCCACCCGCAGCCCGTTGCCCGCGTACATGCGCCGCGATTCCACCTCTTGGAGCAAACGAAGAGCTACCTGGAATGTTCAGATGACGCACTTGTTCAACGATCGGTCAGCCGCGACGCCAATGTGATGTTCGCTACCAAGAGCGCACAAACTACTACGAAGAGTGGAGGTCTGTGAGGTGCCAGCTGGCGTGATCGTTGCTGCGCCGGCCGAGACGCCGCCCTTCGGACTGCTGCCCGGCTCTGCTCGCAGTCGATCGGTCCGGCGACCGCGCCACATCACGCCAGCTTCGCAGGTGGCAGACCGCGACACGCCAACCCAGGCATCAGGCAGCCGGCCTCGAACCACGGACCCCACCGGCCCGCGAATCCATGGTCGACGACAAGACGTTCACGGTTCCAGCACGGTACGCGGCAGATCCGGGAGATGCGCATGACAAGCCGGGTGTTCCGACGATGCGGAGGCGACCCATCGCGACGCAAACCAACCAACCCGCCCGGTCCTCGCCACAGGATCCCTCCGTAGCGCTACCCGCGACTCGACGCTGTCCGCCTGGCAACCACCGAGCGATTCCTGGCTGTGGTGCGGGATTGAACGTGCTTTCAGGAAAGTGAGTGAGGATGAGGAAAGTGCTCTGGCACACGCGCTGAGTCTGGATGGCTTCATAGCCGGGCGATGACTTGGGTGGATCCTCGACGGCGATGGCTGGTCGGGCCAGACCACGAACGAGGTCGTTTCCTCGACGGGAGCGTTGCTGGCTGGCCGGCGTACTCAGGATGCCGAGGACCGCGACCAGCCGGGCTTCTACGGAGGCAGCTTTTGCGGCCGTTCTTCGTGCTACGCCACGATCCGCCGGCACAGCCTCCAGTCGTCAAGGACGTGACTGCCGGTTCCTCGACACGGGGCATCCAGGAGGCGGTGACAGGTGCCAAGGAAGCCGCAGCTGGTGCGGATTTCGGCATCCTCGGCGCCAACGTCGCTCGGCAGTGCCTCGACGCCAGGCTTGTGGACGAGATCATCGTGCACATCGCGCCGGTCCTTCTCGGCTCGGCGGTTCCCTTCTTCAAAAGCAGCGGTGCCAGGTCTCCGAGTACGGCCAGCATGTCGACGGGTTCTGCGCCGCCGTACCCGACGACGATCACTTCTCATGCCGCCGTCCTACCCGGCAAGGCGGGTGTTTCGATCCGGGCGAGACAGGTATCCCAGGATTCCAGCCAAAGATACGGCCGCCGAGTGACGGGGCGTGCGAAGGCAGCGAGCATGGAAGCAACGACCGAAGGAGAGAGCCACGATGGAACTCGTCGTCGACTACATCAGCTCGTTGGACGGCTACGCCGCCGCCGAGGGCTGGCCCGGCTGGTGGGGCCTCGAGGGCCCGGAATACCTCGGCTGGCTCGAAAAGAATTCCACGACCGAGCACACGCTCTTGATGGGAGCCAACACATACCGGTTGATGCACGGCTTCGCCGCATCGCAGACCGAAGGTGTCGACGTGCTCGGATCCGTTCCCAAGATCGTTTTCTCGAAGACGATCACCGAGCCCTTGGTATGGGCCAACTCCACCCTGGTCCGCGGCGACGCGGTACAGGCCGTACGGGAGCTGAAGAGGACCAGTGACCGTCCACTCTGGACGCTCGGTAGCCTTTCGCTGGCTCGTGCACTGCTGGCTGCCGGGCTCGCCGACAAGTTTCGTGTCGCCGTGTTCCCCGTCATCACCGGCCGGACCGGGCGCGAGCGGATCTACGACAGCTACCCCGACCTAGCCCTCGAGCTGGTCCAGGCCCGCACGTTCGACCGGGGAACGCAGCTGCTCGAGTACCGGCCGCGGCTGCTGGATGCGCCGTTGCCTCCGGGTCCTGGCAGCGCCTGAGCACGGTCACGAGAACGCGCGTTCATGACCAGGCTGTCACCCCAGCCCCACGGCCGACCGGCCGCTCGGAGCACGCATCCGATCTGATGAAATGACCACGCGGCTGGGCAGAAGAACGTGCCATGTCGAATCCGTTCTGTACATGTCGATGTCGCGCGACGGGTTCATCGCCGGAGCCAACGACGGGCCCGGTGACGGCGGCCTCCGCCTCCATGAATGGCTGGGCGATCCGGCCTCCGACTACCCGCTTCGCCCCGTCGGGGCTCAACGGCGACATGTTCGCAGAGTCCAAGGACACCGGGACGGTCGTCGTTGGCCGCAATACCTTCGACTACGCCGGCCACTGGGTGGCGGCCGCCACGGCGTTCCGATCTACGTTCCCCATCCGGGGCGCCCGGCGGCGCCGGAGGGCCACTGGCCTCACCACGTTCCCGATGCGAAGTCCGCGGTACGTCAGGCCAAGACCGCCGCTGGCGAGAGGGATGTCATGGGGCACGGCGCCGAGCTGGTCCAGTCGCTCCTACGCGACGGCCTGCTCGACGAGCTGCGGATCCACCTGATCCCGGTCATGCTCGGCAACGGGCGACGGCTGTTCGGAGCAGACCACGTCGATCTCGAGCTGATGCGCGTGCTCGATATCCGAAGGCCCTGATCATCGAGGCTCGGTCAACGACAATCGCACCGACGCCTGCCTCTGCCTGCTCGCGCTGACGTCGCGATGAGCTCTGCGACTAGTGGCGTGTTCCGCTCGAACCTGGCACGGGTCCTCGGCAGTCAGGCGCTCCGCCGGGTACCCCTACCGCTCTCGAACCCCCGCACGATCGGGGTGCGCCCGAACGACCAGGTCGCACGATGAAGGATTACTTCATTGGCCCCATTGTGCACGGCAATGATTGTTGCCAAGATAAGCACATCAGATCCCCTCAACTCAGCGCGTATCGGTCGCCGCGCCGGCCCCTCCTCCGCGGCGCCCTGGTACGCCGGTACCGAGGAGGTTCGTCGAATGTCCAGAAGACCCCGGCTACGTCGCCTGCTCACCCCCGCGGTCGCGCTCGCTCTCGCACTGCTCGGCGCCGCTCCCGGCGCGACGGCGGCGCCAGCACCGGCCGGAGCACCGGCCGGCATCGCCGCCGCGGCGAGGACCGCGCAGCAGCGTTACGGCGTGCCGGCGCCACTGCTCGAAGCGATCTGCTACCTGGAAGGGCGGCTGTCCGACCACGGCGGCAGGCCCAGCGCCAACGGCGGGTACGGCTGCATGAACCTCACCCACAACGCCCGCTCCCGCGACCTCGACCACGCAGCCGCGGCGCTCGGCGTCCCCGCCCGGCAGCTACACACCGACCAGGCCGCCAACATCGCCGGCGCCGCCGAGGTGCTGCGCGCCGACGCGACTGCGCTGTCTCCCGACCATCGGGCCCCCACGAACCTCGCCGGCTGGTACGGCGCGATCGCCCGCTACAGCGGCGCCGACCACGCCGTCGCCACCGCGTACGCCGATGCGGTGTACCGAATCGTCCGGCACGGACTGACCGCCACCGCACCCCGCGGCGAGACCGTACGCATCGCGCCGCACCGTGTCACCCCGGACACCGCGGCCGCCGACGGCGTCGGCGTCCACCCCGACCTGCCGAGTCATTGCACGACCACGAGCGCGGGCGACTACCCCGCTGCGTACGACTGCATCGTGCCGACCAGCTACGACTGCAACACCAACTCGTCGTGCACGTATCAGAGCGCGAACAGGCCGACCGACCTGCCGATCCTCGGCGTTGTCATCCACGACACCGAGGAATCGCTGACCGACACCATGAACACGTTCTATTCGACGTCGTCCGGCGTCTCGATCCACTACGTCGTGGACGGCAGCGGCAACGTCTACCAGCTGCTGCGCGAGAAGGACATCGCCTACCAGGCCGGCAACTGGTGGTACAACCAGCGAACCATCGGTATCGAACACATCGGCTACGACGCCACCGGCTACCAGTGGTACAACGCCACCCAGTACCTCGGCTCGGCGAAGCTGTCCGCCTACCTGCTCAACCGCTACGACATCCCGCTCGACCGCGCGCACGTGGTGGCGCACGGCACCATTCCGGCGCCGACGCTGGGCACCGCACCGAACCACGTCGACCCCGGCCCGTACTGGCTCTGGGGTTACTACCTCGGCCTGATCAACCAGCAGGGCGTCGCCTACCCCACCGGCCCGGCGCCCAGCGGCGTGGTCCGCTTCGACCCGGCGTCCGGGCAGACGCCGCTTGGCACCAACGGCGACGAGACCACCGACAACTTCAACTTCTTCTACCTGTACACACAGCCGTCGACCGCGGCACCAAAGGTGCCGCGCAAGGGCAACGCCACCGACATCACCGACGAGACCGACAACATCGAGACGATGCTGAGCTACGACGTGCTCGCCCAGCAGCCGGACGCGGCCGGCACCGGCGACACGATGTACGAGGTCTGGTACGGCGAGAGCCTGTCCGGCTCGGGCTACTCAGCGACCGGCACCAAGGCGTGGATCGCGGTGCCGCCCGGCGCGGCCGAACAAGGTCACGGCACAGTCGTGACGCTGGCGTCCAAGAACGGACGGCCGGTGCCGGTGTTCGGCCGCCCGTCCGGCTCGAAGACCTATGAGATCGGCTCCAGCCCGGCCGGCTCGGAGTACCTGTCGGCATGGTCGGTGACAGACTCCGGCACCACGTACTACGAGATCAACTTCAACCACCGCCAGGCATGGGTACCGGCCTCCGAGGTCGGATCGACCCGCACCTCGTGACCGGCGCGGGGTGGCCCACCCCGGGCCACCCCGACGTCGGAATCCGGCGTAACACAGCGAGCTAGGCACCAGCAGGTCGGTCAGGTACCGCTGGAACTGTCCATCAAGGACATCCACGCAACGCCGGCCGCGGTGATCGCCAGTCCACCGAGAATCACCGGGCGGTACCGAAGCGGCGCTGCAGCGGGTCGCTCGCCCGGGGACAGGCCACCAGCAGCGCGGTCATCGGCAGGAAGGCCAGCACGGTGTGCATGGTGCTGTAGTGCCAGCTGCGTTGCACGAACAGGGTGAGGAAGAACGCGATCCCCTCCATCGCCATGCTGAACAACACGATCGCGAAGTAGTTGCCCAGCTTGGCGCGGCCGGCGAGCAGTGGGTCAGGGAGGCGGAGCAGTCCGGTGATCGCGCCGTCGGTGCTGCCGTGCAGCAGGACGTCGTCTTCCACGGTGCACAGCCGCACGATGACCTGGTGGTCGACGAACCGGGCCAGCAGTGCCGGGTCGCCGCAGATCAGCGGTCCCGGGTCGGTGTGTGTACGGTCGCTTCACGCCTTCGGTGTCTCGATCCGGTGCGGGTGCGGCACGGCCGCTGACGAGGAGGCCCCGAATGAACGGCACGGCGCAGAAGGCCGCCCGCCGCGACAGGTGGCTGATAAGTAGATCATTGATATACAGTCCGGGCTACGGCAGCGATGAGGGAGCCGACGTTCCTGATCCTGACCGCGCTCGCCGAACGTCCCGCCGAACTCCAGCATGCCGTCCACATCGCCCGTACGCGGCTGCGCGCGAACCCGGAATGGCCTGACCACGAGCCGATCCGTACCGCGAGGCCGGATGGAAGGAGACACCCCCATGCGGGACCGGACTGCGGCCCGACGGTACCGACGGCTGCTGCTCTGTTACCCCGGGCGTATCGGAGGGTGCGGGCGACGAGATCGTCGACACGCTGATCGACGTAGCGCCGTCCGATCGCGAGCGGCCGACGGTGCGGGAGGCGGCGAACCTGGTGACCGCCGTGTTGCGTTCCCGGCTGGGTCGAGCGGACAGCCGGTGGATCGTCGCTTTCTCGCTCGTGACCGCGGTGATCGTGGGAGTGTTTGGCTCCGCCGTGGGATACCGCCTGGCGGGGCAGGCGGCGGCGCGTCCGCTGCCGACGCCCGGAGAGGTCCGGCAGACCATGGCCCGCATCGCTTCCGGGCCGCCGGTGCCCGGAGGTAAGCAGAGCCGCGACGACTACGTGTTCGGCTGGTCGGGCATGCACCGGTCGCTGCCGAACGAAGCGATCCAGGTGCTGTGCCGCCGGCTATCGACGACTTCGACCTCGACTACACACCTGGCGAGATCGACGTCGACACGTACCGGCGGGACAGCACCGCGGTGGTCGACGCCGCGCGCACAGCGCGGGCCCGTCTGCGCGCAGGCGGCTGGACACTCAGCGAACTCGCCGGCGACGACCACCTGGGTATGGGACCCAACGCCACGTTCAGCGCCCGCCGCGACGGCACCGTGATCACCGTGTACATGGATCGCGGCAAGTACGGCTCCGTCCTCGACGGGGAGGGCTGGACGCCGCAGCCGCACGGCCCGCTGTCGGAATCGTGGGTGATCTTCAAGCGGGGCACGCCCACGGTCGTCCCGTACGGGCAGGGCGTCGCAGGCTTGCTGGCGGCCGTGTTCGGCTGGCTGGCGTTCGGCTGGTGCAGCCGGCGCACGACGGCGCGGACCCGGGGCGAACGCGCCCGCACCCGCATCGCCTACGGGGCGCTTGTGATGTCGACGCTGCCCGCGGTGGTCCTGCTCGCCGAAGCCTCGTGGTACACGGTCACCACCGGGGTACCCGACGCACCCCTCGCGGGGGAGTGGGGCCCTCAGCGGCCCCGATCGACGCGATCGGCGACTACCGGATCGTCCTGGACGTGATCGGCGCTCCCGCCCTGCTGACGCTGCTCGTCTCCGCGCTGCTGCACCCGCGCCGCCAACCAGGCCGCGAGGTGCTCACCTCCGACGAGGGACCGCGACCCACCCCGATCACGCGCCGGCAAGGGAATCCGCTCGCGATCGCAGACCGGCGGCCCGGCGGGATGCGATGACGACCGGGTTGGTCGGCATGTCGGCCCAGACGATCTCGAAGTAGTTGTCCTCCGGGTCGCACAGGTACGCCGAACGGCCGGTGAAGAACTCCGCGTCGACCGGTTCTTTTGTCACGCGAGCCCCCGCGGCGCGCATGTGATCGGTGAGCCGGTCCACCTCATCCGCGCTGTCGACCTGTACACCAATGGTGAACCGGATGCCGCTACTCCTCGGCTCGGGCTCGGTGTTTCCGTCGCGCGCCAGTTTGGAGAGCGGGAACACCGCTAACACGATGCCCCGCAGCTCGAAGACCGCGAACTCGCCGTCGTCCATCACCAGCGGCCAGCCCACCCGCTGGTAGAAGTCGCGAAGCGCGCTGAAGTCGCGGGCACCTAAAGGTTGTCCCGTAATGATCTTGATGGGTTGACGCGGAAGGACTTCACGGCCGCGTCGGGCCGGTCATACGACCATGGTCAGGTTGCGCATCAACGCGATACCGGCGGCGGCGTACCAGACGCCTCGTTGTTTGCGGCGGCAGTCGCGGAGGATCTTCCAGGACTTCATGTGGGCGAAGCAGTGCTCGACGCGGGCGCGGATACGGCGGTGGACGGTGTTGAGGTCCTGTTTCCACTGCGGCAGCGGCGGTTCACCCTCGCGCGGCTTGCGGTAGGGCATGATTACCTCCGGGTTGCCCTGGTAGCCGCCGTCGGCCATTACCGCCGCGCCGGCGCACTGTTGGTCGACGCCGGAGTCGGTGTAGGCGCGGCAGTCGTTGCGGTTGCCGGGCAACGGATCTCCGACCGCGACGGTCAGGCGGGTGTTGGCGTCGATGGCCACTTGCAGGTTGGTGGAGTACCGGTAGTTCTTCGACCGGGCCGACATGTTCCGGTCGTGGGTGGGCGCCAGCGTGCCGTCCACGATCAGGACCGTGTCGGGTCGGTGCCGGCGGCTCTGGGGCTCCAGTACCAGGTGTGGGGCCAGGTGATCGACGATGCGCCCGGCGGCCGACTTCGATACTCCGAACAGCGGCGCGATCTGCCGCAGGGTCAGGTTGGTGCGGTAGTAGGTGGCCACCAACAGCACCCGGTCGGCCAGCGGGAGCCCCCACCGGCGGCCAGCGCCGGTCTGCTGTCCGCCGCGACCAGCCACGATGGCCACCAGCTTGCCGAACTGCCGGGCTGACAGGCCGGTGAACACCGGGATCCACTGCGGCTGATCGGACCTGATCGTCTGCTCCACACCAAGGTCAACGACCGAGCGGACCAACGATTACGGGACAACCTTTAGGGTGATCAGGTTGGCCAGAGGCAGCCGATCGGCCATGTTCGCACTCTACGCCCACGCATCGGAAACGGTGCCGAAGTCGTCGCGCGACTGGCCCAGTCGCTATAGGGTCAGATCGTGAGCTTGACGACCAAGCCCCTCACCGCCGAGACGTGGGCGGACTTCGCTGTGCTGGTCGAGGCCCACAACGGTGTATGGGGCGGGTGCTGGTGTATGGGCTTCCATCCCGAAGGTGTCGGTCGGGGCCACACGCCGGAAGGTAACCGAGACGCGAAGCGGGCCCACACGATGGCCGGAACAGTCCATCAGATCCTGGTGTATGCAGACGGCGAGTGCGTGGGCTGGTGTCAGTACGGCACGCCGGCCGAGTTGCCGAACATCAACAACCGCAAGAAGTACGACTCAACCGCCGCGGATACACCGACCTGGCGGATCGGATGTATCTTCACCGCCAGCAAACACCGGGGACGAGGCGTCGCTCGCGCTGCTGTCAAAGGGGCCCTCGACGCCATTGCCCAAGCCGGTGGAGGAATCATCGAGGCCTACCCCGAACAAACCGCGGATCGACCTCCGCAGCGCGGCGGCTATCTGCACACCGGTCCCGAGGCGCTCTACGCGCAGTTTGGCTTCATCCGCGATCGCAAGATCGCCAAGTGGCGCTGGGTGATGCGTGCCGACGTCCCGGCTGCGCCAGACTCGTAAGACCGATGAGCTCACCCTCCTGCGCCGTGAGCGCAACGAGGCACATGGCAGCCGCAGACCCCGAATTCGAGGTGACTCGGCGCCAACGCGATCGCTGGCTCCCCTCGGCGGCACCCCCGTCGACACCGGCGCCGCAACCCGAGCGCCCGTCGCCGCTGCGCGTGTGAACCGTCTGGCCACCACGCGCGCCCGAGGCACCACTCTGGGCGCGGCGCTCGCGTCGCTCAGTGCAGGACAGTTGCCACGGCGGCAACAGCTTCATCGCCGAGTACCGCGTGCTGCGACCGGCCCGGCAGCGCGGGCGGGTAGGCCCAGTGGGTGACCGGTTCGTCGCACGGTCTGCCGAATGGCAGGCGGACGACGCCGTCGGAGTCGACGAAGCAGTCGCGATGCTCGGTCCCGTCCTCGTCCCGGTGACTTGCGTGGAAGACCGACGCGAGAACGAGCCAGAACTGTTCGCCGTCCGGATACCGGCCGGTGGCCGCCACCGATACCGGCCACCCGGATTCGGGCAGCCGATCGCGCGCGTCCACCCACTCGACGATCGCGTCCACGTCCAGCCTCCCCCTGTCATTGTTTCCCCGCCGTGCTTGCGCACGCCCGGCCGCAGTCCGGCCCGGCCGCGCGCGGTGACCCGGTGCCGTCGGCGAGCCCCCAACCAGTTGTAGCCGGACCGGGCCGACCGCCACATCAGGGAGATCCCCTGCGACTGGCCCGCGGTCGCGCGTGGCGATGTGAGCCTGGACCGAAACGGTGGCACGTCGGACCTGCCAGCAACGCCGTGCTGCCTCGCAGCCCGCCTGACCGCGGAGCGTCCTATGCCGCCTTCCGGCGCATGGGATGCCCCGCGCCGATTCCACGCCGGCTTCGTACGGGAGGGCCCGCGTCAATCGGACTGGGCCAACGGCGGGTTCGTCGACGAGATCCAGCTCGGCCTACTCGCAGGTGAGTACGTACCGGTGCCGGAGTGACGGTGACTCGTCTCGAAGACGAACAGGTGACCGCCCGAGATGGAGTGCTCCTTCGAACAGGGTGCGTCAGGCGACCGGGATGGCGGGGGTGTTGAGTAGAGAACGGTCGCCGTCGGTGCCGGCCGCCAACGCAGCGGCGACATCCTCGTGGGGTGTGCCGAGCCGGATCGTGCTCACCTCGTCGAGCAGCCGGTAGTGGCTGGGGTCGAGCGCGAGGTCCAACGCGCCGAGGTAGCTCTCCAGGTGCCCGATGGTGCGCGGCCCCACGATGGGCAGCAGCGAGTCTGGGCGAGGCTGGCGCGCTGGCGCAGCCACGCCAGCGCGATATGGATCGGGCTGGCCCCGGCCTCGTCCGCGACCCCGAGTACCGCATCGAGGACGGCGGCCCGCTGCCCGCCCTCCGCGGCCGCGCCCCGTGCGGCCCGACCGGCCGATGATGTTGCCCGCCGGGTTCGTGCTGCAACCCGACGTGCGGGCCGCGCTGGGAGTCGGCGACTGGCGCAGCGTGCTACGCGCCGCGGTGCGAGTCTCCAACGTCTCCCAGACCGCGATCGCCGCGGCAGCCGGAATCTCACGAGCTCAGGTGTCGAGGCTGATGTCAGGGCGAAGCACAGAGCCGTCACTGCGCACGGTGCGGGGACTGTGCGACGCACTCGGGATCCCCCGACAGATGGCTGGGCTTGCCCCGGCGGTCGCCGAGCCCGAGGAGCCCGCCACGGACCGCCGAGCCTTCATCGCCGGAACACTCGGCGCGCTGACCCTGACCACCCCGGTGCTGGAATTGACCGACGCGCCCACCCCACACGTCGGCCTCGACGACGCGGCCAAACTCCGATCTCTGGCCACCGAAATCGTCCAGCTCGACACCACTCACGGCGGTGACGTGCTACGCGAAGCCGCAGTCCGCGCCGCCGCCCAAGCAGACACAATGCTGCAACACGGGCACTACCCCGACCGGGTCGGTCGCGAGATCCAAGCAACGCTCACCGAACTGTCCGAGCTGGCAGGCTGGGTCCAATACGACGCCGGGCAACAACAACAGGCACGGTACTGGTACCAGCAGGCCCTCACCCACGCCCAACTGATCGAGGATCCACGCCGCGAAGTCGTCGTGCTGTCCTCACTGTCGATGCAAGCCACCTTCCTCGGCCGCACACGCGAAGCCGTGCAGTTCGCGCAACGCGGCCAGAAACTCGCCGCCGGCTGGGCACCACCCCGCGTTCAAGCGCTCATGCTGCTCCGCGAGGCAGCAGGCTGGGCAAAAACCGGCGACCACCACGAAGTCGAGCGCCTACTCACCCGCGCCCGCACCGTCTACCACCCCGCCCGCCATGACGACGACCCGCCCTGGGTGTGGTTCCTCGACGAAGCCGAAGTCGCTTCCATCGAAGCCACCTGCGTCGCCGACTCCGGCGACCACACGCGGGCCGAAACACGCTTCCGCGCCGCTCTAGCCCTGCAACGCGGGCTGTTTCCCCGCAACGAAGTGTTCTTCCGGGTACGACTAGCCGAAGAGATGCACGCCCAACACAACACCCGCGACGCCTGCACCCAACTCGCCGAGTTGATCCCGCACCTGACCGTGCTGTCCTCGTCCCGGCTGAGACGCCGTGCCGTGCAACTCATCCACGCCGTCCATGACCAGCACACCACGTCCTCGGCCGACCTGGTCGAACGTGCCCGCACCGCAGGACTGATCGCATGACCGACGATAAGGCCATGACCGACCCCAGCATCACGCTTCTCCAACCACCCCAGGCCCGCGACATCGCCGAACAGGTGGCCGAGCTGTATGCGGAGGTGTACGCCGAACCCCCCTACAACGAAGGGCCCGACGACGTCGCCGCCTTCACCGACCGCTACCGGCAACAGACCCAGCAACCTGGATTCGCACTCGCCGCCGCCTACCACGGCCACCGCCTCGTCGGCATGGCCTACGTCGCCACCCTCGAAGCTGGCCGCTGGTGGCGCGGAGCACTCGACACCCCATCCCCGGACATCCACGCAGCCGACAAAGCCGGCCTCTACGAACTCGCCATCCGCCGCCCTCACCGCGGCCGAGGGCTCGCACGCCAACTCGTCCACACCGCGCTGGCGCACCGCCCCGAGGCCTGGGCCGTACTACTGGTCAACCCCGACACCACCGCACACACCATCTACCAGCACTGGGGCTGGCAACCCGCCGGACTCGTCCAACCACAACCCGGCTGGCCCGTCAACCAAGCCATGACCCACAACCTGCCGATCAGATAGCCACACCACGCCGCTTTCTGGAGACCGCCCTCGCCATGCTCGGCAGCCAGGCATCTCTGCGGCAACTGACCGATGGGCCAGCATCGTCGTGACCCGCTCGGTGATGCCCGTCGAGTCGACCGACGAGAGATTCACGGTTTGGATGCGCAGCAACCTGGACCGGACTGCAGCCGGTCGGTGAGCCGGCGCTGGGAAGGCCGTCGACCGGTGCCCGGCCGGCGATCTGGCCACGCATCCGCCGATCACGGCCCCGATCGTGGCAGCGGGGCCACTTCCCCACGCACGTCGGGGCCCAACTCGCAGTCATCGATCACCCGACGCGCATCGCTCGGGTCCACCTCGACCCAGTCGCCACCCTGCTCGATGACCCACTGGACGGCGCCCAACGCCTCGTCGAGCGCCTCGTACACCAGATCACCACGACGGGCTGTGCGACCGGTCCAGTTCACCCGCCAACGCCTACCCTCGCCGGACAGCTCGTCGAGGTTGATGAACTCGGCCTCCCAGGGCCTCCCGCGTCGCATCCACCGCCGCCGTGGTGCTACCACGCGATCCCAGGGCACCCCGTCCGGCCACAACGTCCCCACCACTGGCCTATACGAACACATGTTCGAAGTCCACGTCCAGCACGTCATCCGCGAGCGCTACAGCACGCCCACGACCCGAGCGAAGCTGTCGAAGACTCCCGGCTTCCCACAGGTGCGATGCCCGGGCCCGGAGCAGCGGGACAACGCCGACAACAGCTCGTCGATGTGATCGACTCGTCCGGGTGGTTCAGGTTGACGAAATCGAACGTACGTTCGATTATCTGAGTCATGGCTGACGTCGCTGAGCTGCGCAAACTCATCGACGACCGGCAGATCGAGCGCGGGATCATGGGCGGCCTGCCGGTGCCGGGGCCGCTGCGCTCGCTGCTTCCCGGCGGGCTGTCCCGGCAGCGGGCGACAGTGATCACTTGCGGAATCGGGTCACTGTCGTTGGCGATGAGCCTCGCGGCGGCCGGTACCGACCACGGCGGATGGGTCGCCGTGGTCGGGATCCCGCACTGGGGTGTGGTCGCCGCGCAGGAGTTGGGGGTGGCGGCCGAGCGCACCGTGCTGGTACCCGAGCCCGGCCCTCGGTGGGCGGCGGTCGTGTCGGCCCTGGCCGACGGGATGCGCATGGTGGTGACCCGGCCAACCGCGCCGCTGACGCAGCGGATACGCATGCGGCTGCAGACCCGGATCCGGCAGGCCAACTGCGTGCTGATGGTCCTGGAGGATCAATGGTCCGAGGCGGCGGTGCGGTTGTCGACCACCAGGCCCCGCTGGCACGGCATCTATCCGAACGGCCGCGGCCGGCTGGCCCGCCGGGAACTGACCGTCCACGCCGCACCCCGCTCGGGCCGGCCGGCGATCAAGACCGTGTGGCTACCCAACGGGCGCGGCCAGATCGCCGAGATCGCACCCACCCAGCTGGTCCAGTCTTGGTGGTCAGGCCGCTGGGGCCGCTGGAACCAGATCCGCCTCAAACTCGAAGACGCCGGACCCGACGGCTGGGTAACCGACCAGCAAGGACCCGACGGCATCGACCGCCGGACCTACCACCGGCATGACACCCAGGCGCTCAGGCAGGTGCAGGAGATCATCGACGAATTCGACTACCTCCCTTGGCGCGACAGCACCAGCCTGAGCCAACGACCAGCACACCGAGCACCCTCCGCCGCTGCTACCGCGCGGGCTCGGCCATAGCGGACAGGAACCCCGTGCCGGGTTGTCATATGTGAGCCGGCCTCGTGGCGCGCCGACATACCGGCTTCGGCAACTCATTCGGTTGTGTCCCAACGGTGCTGCAACGAATACCAGGCCGAGAGGCCCAGCCGAGCTATCGACGGACCGCGGTATTCGGGGCTCGCGCGCTCAGGCCCGTGGGGCAGGTCAGCTCGTCGAGGAGTGCGATGACGCGGCGGTCGACAGCTCCCCCTCTACAACCTGTGTGCGTGTCTCCGGCGGCCGGCCACCCCGTCTCGATGAGGGCATGCTGCGCATCAACCTTGAAGACGTCAGCGGCTGGTCGATCGGCGCCGACCTGCAGGCTGGAGGATTCGCCACGGGCAGGGCAGACCCCTACGTAAGGGAAATTATGTGATGGCGAACTCGCGTGGCCGACGATGCCGCCGAAGGGCCCGAAGGTCACCGCGCGTGGATCGACGAGAGCCGGCCAGACCGTCGTATTCGTTCGGTATAAGCGTCCCGGGTGGTGCTGCTCAACAAGCTGCACGAGGTGCAGGAGAAGACCTTCTCCCTCGTGCACACGTCGCACAAGGTGTCTCGCCCGCCTGTACACCCGCCCGGGAGCAGCGCCGCGCATCATAGTGGGCCCCATCGGCGGCCCCATCGGAACTGTCTGGACTACATCGACGCAGAAGTGCTGTCACCCCTTGGTCGTAGCCTGCTGATGACGCGCTGACGGCCCGAGGGGGCATCCTCGGGCCGCCGCCAAGCGCGTCACCCGTCCCATCGACGAAAGGTGGTGCGCTCGATGAGCGTAACCGCGGCGCGGTGCGCCCTGTCCATGCAGACCAACTGGCCGGCCACGGTGGCCATCCTCGGCTGCGCCCTGCTCGCGTTCATCGCGCTGCTGGTCAACCCGTGGGCGTTGATCTGCTGGACCAGCGCGCTGCGGGTCTGACACCCACCACGATGCCCTCGGCGTACGACATTTTCGAGCGCCGGGGGCTTACCCCGCTGGAGCTGGTGGACATCCACGACATCAGCTACGAGGACTCCAGGCGGATGGAGAATCTGCTCGACAACCAGATCGCCGAGCTGATGAACGTGTACTTCGACGACATCACCAACAAGTTCATCAACATGGCCCCGGTCACACCCGGCGCTCGATCCGCCGTACCGCGGTCAGCGATCAGGACAGTGTGGCTGCCCAATGGGCGTAGCCAGATCGCCGAGCTCGCCCCCACCCAGCCCGCTGGTCCAGTCTTGGTGATCGGGTGCCCGGGGCCGCTGGAGCCCGATCCGCCAATACCTGCCCCTGGTGTGGCGGCACCAGCCTCATCCAGCGACCAGCACATCGCGCAGCCAGCGCGACCGGCGTGGTGGGCAGCCATCGTGTCAGCTGCATGACTCGTCGGTGGTGTCGGTGGTCGCCGTCATACTTGGGGGGCGTGCACCTGACCTCATGCGCACGTCCAGGAGTCCTCGGCCGAGTAGGCGTGAATTGACAGATCAGAGCGCGGCGGTCCTCGATCGGGATCCGTACCTGCTGGCCCAAGTGCGCGAAGCATTCGGGCGGCTGGTGTACAGCCACAAGACCCATGAGAAGCAGGCCGACATCTGCTTCACCAAGCACCGCTGGCAGCAGGCGGCGCTCATCGCGCTCACCGCGATCAGTTCCGGCACCTTCCTCGTGGCGGTCGTCGGCCTGGTCGGCAACGCGGTGCTGACGGGCCTGGTGACCTCCTCCGTCGCCCTGCTGGTCACCTGGATGAGCCTCGGCGCGAAGACGTTCAAGTTCGAAGAGGAGTCCAACGCCCACCGCGGCATCGCCTCCAGGCTGTGGAACGTCCGGGAGTCCTACATCTCGCTCATCGCCGACCTGATGTCCGGCACGGTCTCCGGCGCCGCCGGCCGGCAGCGCCGCGACGAACTCCAGCAGGCCACGCTCGACGCGTACGCCGATGCGCCCAGGACGAGCACCAAAGCGTTCACGCGGGCGCAGGACGGGCTGCGCAACAACGAGGAGATGACGTTCACCTCCCGCGAGATCGATCTGCTGCTACCCGAAGCGCTCCGCCTCGGCGAAGGAGAGGCGTGACATGCAGACCTCCGAGATCTTCGACGGGCTGCTGGAGAACCTCAAGGTGGGCAGTACGGCCTCCACGGTCGCCGCCCGCAGAGACGAGATCGCCAAGGCGCTGAACAAGGACTTCCGCTCCAAGGATGGCTGCACCGACTACAGGCTCATGGTCGGCTCGTTCGGCCGGCACACCGCCATCAAGGACGTGTCCGACCTCGACATGATCTTCATCCTCCCGTCGGGGATCCGCTCGAACTACGGCAACGAGACGGGTCCGCGGCGGATGCTCGAGCGCGTCCGTAACGTCCTCAGGGCGCGGTACCCGAACACCGACATCCGCGTCGACCAATGTGTGGTCCGGGTGCGGTTCATCTCCAACGCCTTCAAGTTCGAGGTCCAGCCGGCGTTCGAAAACTCCGACGGCAGCTTCGACTACCCGGACACGAAGGCGAAGGACTGGAAGATCACCAAGCCTCGCGAGGAGATCGCCGCGACGAAGGAGTGCAACGACCGCACCTCGACGAACATGCGCCACTTGGCGCGGATGGCGCGGGCGTGGAAGAACGAGAACGGAGTGGGGATGGGCGGGCTGCTCATCGACACCCTCGTCTACAACTTCTTCGCACAGACCGACGAGTACGATTCGGCGGGCTCCGGCTCGTTCGGCCTCATGGCCCGCGACTTCTTCGAGTTCCTCAAGGACGAGCCGGCGAAGGACTACTACCTGGCGCTGGGCAGCCGCCAGCGCGTCAACGTCAAGGCGAAGTTCCAGCCGAAGGCCAAGAAGGCATACAACGGGGCTGCTCAGGGTTTGGTTGACACCTGACCTGTGAGGCTGCTGGCCTTGCTGGAAGGATGTCTGTTGTGCCCAAGCCCTATCCCCGCGAGTTTCGGGACAACGTGGTCGCGGTCGCTCGTGCCGGTGGCGCGCCGCTGACACAGATCGCGAAAGACTTCGGGATCTCCGAGTCGTGCCTGTCCAACTGGCTGCGCGCCGCGGTGGTCGAGGACGGTGACCGTCCCGGCGTGACCCGGCAGGAGTCGCAGGAGCTGCGTGAGCTCAAGCGCCGTAATCGGCTGCTGGAGCAGGAAAACGAGGTGCTGCGCCGGGCCGCGGCCTATCTGGCCCGGGACATCAACCCAAAATGATCTACCCGCTCGTCCGTGACTTGGCCGTGGCCGGCGCCCCGATCAGGGTGCCGGTCGCGGTGACGTGTCGGGTGCTGGGGTTCTCCCGGCAGGCCTATTACCAGTGGCTGACCGAGCCGGTATCGCAGCGCGACGTGCAGGACGCGTACCTGACCAATGCGGCGATCGATGCGCATGCCGATGATCCGGAGTTCGGATACCGGCTGGTGGCCGACGAGCTACGCGCCGCCGGTCACCACGTCTCAGACAACAGGGTGTGGCGGCTGTGCCGCGATCAGCGGATCTTCTGCGCCCACTCCCGTAAGCGGGGTCTGAACCGCAGGCCGGGCCCACCGGTGCATGACGATCTGCTCAAGCGTCGGGCAGGCGGCCGTGATTTCACCGCCGCGGCGCCGAACACGGTGTGGTTGACCGACATCACCGAACATCCCACCGGTGAGGGAAAGCTGTATCTGTGCGCGATCAAGGACGTGTGGTCCAACCGGATCGTCGGATACTCGATCGACTCGAGCATGAGCGCGCAACTGGCCGCAGACGCGCTCACCTACGCCATCACGCAGCGGGAAACGGCCGGCACCATCGTGCACTCCGACCGTGGCGCCCAGTTCCGGTCCCGCAAGTTCGTCACCACGCTGCACCAGGCCGGTCTGATCGGGTCGATGGGCCGGGTCAGCGCCTGCGGCGACAACGCCGCCATGGAATCGTTCTTCGCGCTACTGCAAAAGAATGTGCTCAACCGCCGCCGCTGGGCCACCCGCCACCAGCTGCGCCTGGCGATCGTGACCTGGATCGAGAAGACCTACCACCGACGACGCCGACAACGCCGCCTCGGCCGACTGACTCCGATCGAGTTTGAGACCATCTACACGACCGCACACGCGGTCTGACACCCATCAACCCCGAGTGTCAACCAAACTCGGGGCAGTCCCGTTGTCCGCCCGAGAGGTCCGGCTGTTCCTGGACGGCCTGGCCAAGCACGGCACCGGTGAACACACCGTCCGGTACGTGCACGCGACCCTGCGGGCCGCTCTCGAAGATGCCACCCGGGAAGAGATCATACCGCGCAACGTGGCCAAGCTCGTGCGGGTCGCCGCACCGAGCAAGCGCGAGCCAACACCCCTGACCGTCGAGCAGGTGAAGACCTTGCTCCGGTCCGCTCGCGACTACCGGCTGTATGCTCTGTTCGTCGTCCTGGCGGTCCTGGGGCTGCGTCGCAGCGAAGCCCTCGCCTTGAAGTGGGACGACATCGATCTGACCTCCGGGGTTCTCCGGGTGCGTGGCAGCCTGCAACGCACGAGCGCCGGCCTGGAGCTGCTGCCCACCAAGACTCGCCGGTCCAAGCGGACCGTGCCGCTGCCCGCTCTCGTGCTGCGGGCGCTTCGGGACCACTGGTACGCGTCCCGGATGGAACGTGCCGACCTTGACGGTCGCTACCCCGACTCGGGGCACGTGTTCACCACCTCGATCGGGACCCCGATCGACCCCCGGAACTCCACCCGGCTGTTCCACGAGCAGTGCGAGGAAGCCGAGCTTCCCCCGGTACGCCTGCACGACCTGCGCCACGGGTGCGCGACGGTCCTGCTGTCACTGGGCGTGCCGCCCCGCATCGTCATGGAAATCTTGGGGCATTCCACCCTGGAGATGACGATGAACACCTACGCGCACGTCTCGCTGGACAACATGCGGGACGCCCTGGGCAAGATCAACGACCTCTTGACCGGCGAGGAGGGCTGACCGTTGCTGTCAGCCGGTGCTGTCAGACAGGGGTCACCCTCACATGAAGAAGACCCCTCCGTTAGCGTTTTCGCTGGTGGAGGGGTCTTTCTGAGTGGTGCGCCGTCAGGGACTCGAACCCCGAACCCGCTGATTAAGAGTCAGCTGCTCTGCCAATTGAGCTAACGGCGCAACGGGTAAGAACTTAGCATGCCCCGGCGGGCGGCACGAAACCGATACCCGGGTCCGGCCCGACCCGGGTATCGGTGCTCCGCGTTCAGCGCGACTTGTCCGGTTTGACCGGTGGATCGGCCGGTGTGTCGAGCAGCTCGACCTGCGCCAGTACCAGCGGCGCTCCGCCGGTCGTGGCGGTCACGTCGAGCCGGTACCGGGGGTACGAGCCGGGCTTGGCGACGGTGAACGGCCGGGTCTGTCGGCGCCAGGTGAAGGCCTCGTCGCTGCGGGTGTCCAGCACGGTCCAGTCAGTACCGTCGGTCGAGCCGGACAGCGTCCAGGCCACCGGGTCGCCGTGCTCGGCGGTGCCGGAGGTCAGCGTGTAGTGCGTGACCTTCGCCGCCGCGTCGAGCTGGTAGTCGACCGTGACGGCGGCACCTCCGAACGTGACCTGGTCGGCCGACGTGTCGTTGGCGAGCTTGTCGACGTCGGTACCGTCGCTGGCACTGGCGTCGGCGGCCGCGGTGACGTCGGTGAGCGGGATCGCGACATCGGTCCCGGTGGTCAGCGACGGTGGCGCGGCGTCGGCCCCGCTGCCCCAGCGCGACGGCTTGGCGCCCATGGTGAAGTCCAGGCGGGCGCCCCGCGCCAGCGTCGCATGGTCCACAAAGGACTTCTCGTACCGCTGACCGTTGACCCGAAGACCGCGCACGTACACGGTGGACACCGAGTTGCCGGGGGCGTTCACCACCAGGTTGTGCCCGCTCTCCAGGTGCACGGTGGCCTTGCGGAACAGCGGCGAGCCGATGGCGTAGCGCGGGCTGCCCATCTGCAGCGGGTAGATGCCCAGCGCGGAGAAGATCCACCAGGCGGACATCTCGCCGTTGTCCTCGTCGCCGCAGTAGCCCTGGCCGATCTCGGAGCCGGTGTAGAGCCGCTGCAGCACCTCGCGCACCTTCTGCTGCGTCTTCCACGGCTGCCCGGCGTACGTGTACATGTAGGTGATGTGGTGTGACGGCTGGTTGCTGTGCCCGTACTGGCCCATCCGGACGTCCCGGGCCTCGAGCATCTCGTGGATGGTCCCGCCGTACGAGCCGGGATACTGCGCGGTTTCCGGCGTGCGGAAGAACTCGTCGAGCTTGGCGGCGAGCTTGTCGCGCCCGCCGTACAGGTTGGCCAGGCCATTGCCGTCGTGCGCCACGTGGAAGGCGAAGTTCCAACCGTCGGTCTCGGTGTAGTCGTTGCCCCACACCCGCGGGTCGTACTCGTTGGGCTCCAGCCGCGGCTGATGCTTGGCGTCGAAGCCCTGGAAGAACCCGATCGCGGGGTCGAACAGGTAGACGTAGTTGCGGCAGCGGCGCAGGTAGTAGTCGGCCTCCTCGGCGTAGCGGCGCGCCTCGGCGCTCCCCGCCGTGGCCCGCTCGGCCAGCGCGGCGGCCATGTTGCCGATGCCGAAGTCGTTGACGAAGCCCTCCAGCGCCCAGGACACGCTCTCCCCGGTGCTGTCCGGGGTGTAGCCGAGGAAGATCGACGTGGCCAGGCCCTTGCGGCCGATGGCGCTGCTGGTCGGCGCGACCGAGGCGTTGCGCACGGCCGCGTCGTACGCGTCCTTGGGGTCGAATCCCTTGACGCCCTTGAGGAACGCGTCGGCGAACGCGACGTCGGAGCTGGTGCCGGTCATCAGGTCGGCGTAGCCGGGCGACGACCAGCGGGAGATCCACCCGCCGTCGAGGTACTGCTGCACGAACCCCTGCACGAGCCGGCCGGCCACGCTCGGGTACAGCAGCGCGTACGCGGGCCACGCGGTGCGGTAGACGTCCCAGAAGCCGTGGTTGACGTAGATCGTGCCGTCGACGATCTTCGCGCCGGTCTCGGTGGCGGTGGGATCCTTGACCGGCTTGGACACCGGGCTGGCGTAGCGGTACGTCGGCTGCCGGTTGGTGCCGACGTTCTCGAACCCGGAGTTCGGGTAGAGGTTGAGCCGGTACAGGTTGGAGTACAGCGTGGTGAGCTGGTCCGGCGTGGCGCCCTCGACCTCGATCACGCCGAGCCGCTTCTCCCACGCCTGCCGGGCCCGTTCCCGTACGGATTCCAGGCTGTCGCGGGAGGAGATCTCCAGTGCCAGGTTGTGCTTGGCCTGCGCCACGCTCAGCAGCGAGGTGGCGATGCGCATGGTGACCCGATGGGTTGCGCCGGCGTCGAACCGGAAGAAGCCGGTGACGTCCGTGCCACCGCCACCGGGCAGCATGCCGGAGTCGGTGACCGGGCGGTCGAACTCCGCGTACACGAACAGCCGGGTGGCGCCGTCGGTGCCGACCCGGACGTCGGAGTAGCCGTGCAGGCTGCGGCCGTCGGCGTCGAGGGTGAGTCCGCCGTCGTTGTCGACGTTGTCGAAGATCAGGCTGGCATCGCTGCCGGGGAACCGGAACCGGAAGATCGCCGCGTGGTCGGTCGGGGCCAGTTCCACCGCGATGCCGTTGCTGAAGGTGACCGCGTACCGGTGCGCCTGTGCGGTTTCGTCGTCGTGCGAGAACGCCAGCGCCCGCGTGCCGCGGTCGGCGTCCGGGGTGCCGCTGGCCGCGGACGGCATGACCTGGAAGGTCTGCCGGTCCCCCATCCAGGGACTCGGCTCGTGACTGACCGAGAAGGCCTGCAGTTCCGGCAGGTTCGCCGCGTTGTTGGCCTTCTGGTACGCGTACAGCCAGCTGGTCGAGCCGGCGTCGGTGACCGGCACCCAGAAGTTGAACCCGTTGGGAACCGCGGTGGCCGGGATGTTGTTGCCGCGGGAGAAGTCGCCGGAGGCGTTGGTGCCGCGGGTGGTCAGCACGTAGTCGGTGGGCCGAGATCGCCTGTCCGCCACCGGATCGCCGAGCCGGATGTCGTCCAGCCAGCCGCGGAACTGCGCCGGTCCGGCCGGCTTGTCGTACCCGAACAGGATGCGCTCGACCTTCTTGCCGGCGGCGACCGCGCCGACGTCGATCACCACCGAGTTCCACTGGTTCGGGTACAGGATGTTGCCGGCGCCCTGGCCGCTCGGCGAGGCGGCGATGCCGTGCTGGTCGAGCGCGGGCAGCTGCGACAGGTACGTGCCGTCGGAGAACGCCAGGTCCAGCGCCACGTACGTGCTGGCGTAGGACAGGTCACCGACGCCCATCACCGGGAACACCGTGTACGCCAGCCGCGTGTGCCGGCCGACGGACAGCTCCACGTCGTAGATCTTGTTGTAGGCGAAGGCGCGCCCGTCGGCAGTGTGCTGGCCGGCGAACTCCAACGAGGCGACGCCGGTGAAGCCGACCTTCGGCCGCACGTTCGGCCCGCTGGCCGGGCCGGTACCAACCGCGGTCAGCATGTCCTGCTGCGGCGGTGGCGCATCGTCCCCATTGGACAGTTGCAGGTCGGCGAGCTGCACGATGTCGCCGCTGCCGTTGGCGGTGACGTTCAGCCGGTAGTACGAGTACTTCGTGGTGTTGTCGACGCTGAACTGGCGCAGCTGGTAGCGGTGCTCGAACGTCTCGCCGGTGCGGGTGTCCAGGTCCGTCCACTGTGTACCGTCGGTGGAGCCCTGCAGGGTCCAGTTCTTCGGGTCGCGCTCGGCGTGGTCGTTGGCCGAGGTCAACGCGTACGCCACGACCGCGATCGGTTCGGACAGCTGGACCTCGGCCCACGCGGTCGCGGTGAACGCGAGCCACTTGGTGCTCGGGTCGGCGTCGAGCAGGTTCGCGGCGATCTCGTTGGGCGGGTTCTCCCCGCTCGCCACGCACTTGGTGATCTTGTCGACGATGCTGCCGGGAATGCCGGTCGGGGCGGCGCCGGTCACCCCGGACATCCGCGCGGTGCCGTGCTTGTCGGTCTCCACCGTGCTGGTCCAGTCCAGCGGCCGGTCGTCGGCCTCGAACGAGGAGGCGAACACCGACCCGCGGGCCGGCGCGTACCGGTCGGAGACCGGCGACGCGGACGCGACCGACGGCACCCCTTCCGCCAACGCCACCAGGGATGCCCCGCTACCCACCAACAACGCTCTGCGTTTCACGCCGCGCCTCCATCGACCCGTACGGTTCGAGGACCGGCACGAACCGGTTCTCGCGACCCCAACGGTTGACGCACGAGGACAGGCCGGGCATCAACCCGTAAGCACACAATCGGAATATGACAGCGTTGTCAAGATGCCCAGGTGACGCGGTTTCCGGCGCCCGGATCCGACGACGGCGACAACCGGCACGAACCACGCGTACCGGATCCGGGAGCCGGGCCGCGGCGGTTCAGAACGCGGGCGTGGTCGACACCGGGAACGGCGGCCGCCCGGTGCCACCCACCCGGTACCGGCCCCACGGGTCGGCGTCGGTGAGCGTGGTGGTGACCGAACCGTACGGCGTGGTCAGTGTCAGGTTGCGGGCCTGCGAGGTGGCCAGCCCGGTGATCGCCGGGTCCGCGGCGAGCCGCCCGTACCACCGGTAGGCGCCGCTGATCGGCTCCAGCGCACCGCGCAGCTCCGCGCCGACCCGCACGCTGCGCGCGCCGTCGCCGAGCTCGACCTCGCCCCGGTACCCGTCGCCATCGGGCTCGTGCGACCCCGTCGCCGTCGAAGTCACCGCGGCGGGCCCGGCGTCGCCGGACCGGGTCGGTTCGTCAGTCATCGTCGCCTCCAGTCGGCAGGGGCCGGTCAGGGTCGAGTTCGACGCCGCGGGCGCGCAGGTGGCCGTCGATGACGTACCAGATCGAGTCGCCGAGCGACTCGACCAGCCGGCGCTGGCCGATCAGCCGGCGGTCGCCGAGTTCGTGCCGGCGCACCCACCAGTCGCCGGCCGCTTCCACCATGCCGATCAGCCCGTACGCGATCGGTTCCAGCGCGTCGTCGGCCACACCGAGCAGCGTCATGTAGTGGCCGAGCAGGTCGGCGAGCTGCGCGGCGAACAGCTTCTCGCCGGCGGTGAACGCCTCCCGGCCGGCCGGTACGGCCGCGGAGCGCGTGGCGATCAGCCGGTACAGCTCGGGGTGCTCGTCGAGCCAGCGCACGTGCGCGCGCACCAGCGAGGTGATCAGCGACCGCGGTGCGGCACCGGAGTGCAGCGGCCGGGTCAGCTTGGCCAGCAACAGTTCCACGGCGCGCTGCGCGACCGCCACCTGCAACTCGTCGCGGGAGTCGAAGTAGCGGTAGAGCACGGTGCGCGAGACGCCGGCCTGCTCGGCGATCGCGTCGAATCCCACGTCGATGCCGGCCGCCTCGATCGCGGCGACGGCCGCGTCGACCAGTTCGGCGCGGCGTTGCTGCCGGTGCGCGGCCCACCGCCGGGCCCGGCCGTCGGTCTGCTGGCTGCCAGTCACCCCGACAGACTACGGGGTGGCGTGCGGCAGCGGCGAGATCCGGCCTTTACTGTGACGAGCCGTCACATGATCCTTGACGCGGTGGCCGCGGCGTCGCATAGTTGTTGTGCGTGACATCGCGTCACAGACATCTCGGTGGTGAAGGAGGTGGCCCGGGATGGCGACGGGCACCGATCAGACCCGCGCCCGCGGCCGGTTGCTCACCGCATCCGCCCGGCACAGCTACGATCCCGACCTCGACATCGACTGGTCGGCACCGGTGCCCGACGGCGTGCCGAGCCTGCCCGAGCACCGCGTCTCGCTATACGGAACGCCGCTGTGGCAACGGCTCACCCCCGAGCAGCGCATCGCGCTCGGCACCCACGAGTGGTGCTCGATCACCAGGTTCGGCATCTGGTTCGAGACGCTGCTGATGCGCATGCTGCTGCGCGACATCTACCGGCGCGACCCCGGCAGCGACTACGTGCAGTACGCGCTGACCGAGATCGGCGACGAGACCCGGCACAGCATCATGTTCGCCCGCGAGGTCGAGAAGCTCGGCGCGAGCCAACACGCACCCGGTACCGGCCTGCTGCGGCTCGGCGCGCTGTTCGGTGCGGTCGCCCCGCGCGGGCCGGCGATGTTCGCCGCCACCCTGCTCACCGAGGAGACCCTCGACCGACTGCAGCGCGAGCTGATGGCCGACGAGACGCTGCAACCGCTGGTACGCATGACCTCGCGCATCCACGTGGTGGAGGAGGCGCGGCACGTCACGTTCGCCCGTACCGAGCTGGCGCGGCAGGTCGCGGTCACCTCGCGCCCGACACTGTTGCGGCACCGGCAGCTCACCGCGGCGGCTGCGTACGTCGTGTCGGCCAACCTGATCCATCCCGGCGTGTACGCGGCGGTCGGCCTCGACCCGCGCCGGGCGCGCGCGCTCGCCCGGGCCAACCCGTACCACCGGGAAACCCTGCGCTGGATGGGCAAGCCGGTCACCGACTTCCTCACCGAGGTCGGCATGATCGGCCGCCCCGGCCGCGCCCTCTGGCGCCGCTCCGGCTTCCTCGCCTGACCGGACGCGCGACGCGGGCGGGCACTCGCCGCCGGCGAACCGGTCACCGGCGCACCGCGCGCCGGCCCAGCGAGCGTTGGAACCGCAGCAGGTACCCGTCCGGATCGGTCACCAGGAACTGCTCGACCCCGGCCTCCTCGGCCCCGATCCGGTACCACGTGGTCTCGGTCGGCTGGAACAACCGGTACCGCGCCGACGCCAGCGCGTTGCGGATCGGCCGCAGGTCGGCGACCGCCAGCTGCAGGTTGATGCCCCGGCCCAGCGGTGGTTCCAGTGGCCCGGTCACCCAGTCGCGTCCGATCCCCCGCTGGTCGAGCATCACGTGCGCGCCGCCCAGCGACAGGTAGGCGAACCCCTCCGCCGGCCGCTCGTACTCGACGGTGAAGCCGCACAGGCCGCACCAGAAGCGCAGGCTCGTCGCGAGGTCGGTGACCGACAGCTCCGGTACCAGCGCCGGCTCGCCTCCGGTAGTCACCAGCCCATGCTCGCAGAACCACCGGCGCCAAGGCACCCGCCCGGCGCCGATGTGGCGTCAGTGGCCGGGCAGCTGCAGGGCCCGGCGGGCGAGGTGGAAGAACTGGTCGCCGCGCACCACCGTGTACGGGTCGGCCAGCGACGCGGCGATCGTGCCGACGTCGGTCGGGTTGAGGTTCCAGGACAGGATCCCGATCGACAGGAACAGCGGTGCGTCGCCGGACCAGCCGGCGGCCGAGGCAGCGATCGCCTCCTGCGCCTCGGCGACGCTGCTGGTCAGGTAGCTCACCGCCTGCGGCGTGTCGCGGTGCAGCACGGACAGTTCGGTGCGCGTGGTCCAGTCCTTGAACAGCCCGAGCGGCCGCACGTCGCGGAGGTAGCGCGCGGCCTCGGCGTCGGACAGCGGTACGTCGTCGCCGTCGATGCGGTTCAGGATCACCGCGGCGTCCATCCCGGTGCGCCGCATGTACCGGGCGGTCATCCCGGTGAAGGCGCCGAGCGTGTCGTCCGGCCACGGCGACGGGTAGGCGTAGCCGGCGCCGGACGGCCCGGCCATCAGGTAGTCGTTGCGGGTCGCGGTGCGCTGGTAGTGGCTCAGGAACACCGGCGCCGCGTCGATCAGCAGCGGGTTGGTCGACCAGTTCAGCGGCACCGTGCCGCGGCCCGGGTCGTCCCACAGCTGCCGCATCTTGTGCTGGTTGTACTGCAGGTTGTCACCCTCGGTCATCGAGAACGTGACGTACACGCGGTTGGCCAGCGGCGGCGCCGGCAGCGAACGCTGGCCGGCGGAGACCGGCGCGGATGCCCCGCCGTACACGGTGAGGTTCTGCGAGTGGTCGGCCGCGAGCACGATCACCCCGTGCCGGGAGGTCAGCTCGGTACCGTCGCTCTCGCCGCCGACGCCGGCCGGCCACCAGCCGAGGAACGCCGTACCGGGCGCCATGTCGCTCATCACCCGGTCGCCGATGGCCCGCGACTCCGGTACGTCGGCGTGGATCCACAGCGTCAGCGCCCTCGTCGCGACCGCGTAGTCGCGCAGGTCGCACAGGGTGTTCTCCGGGTCCAGGCCGACCAGGATCCGGTGCTCGGTGTGCGGCCACAGGGTGTCGACCGCCCAGGTGTACGCGGCGATCTCGTCGGCGAACCGGCCACGAAGGTCGGCGACCACCGGCAGGTCGGACAGCGAGTCCAGCTGGTCCGGCGAGACGATGATCGCGTCGTGCAGGCCGGCGAGCGTGGTGGCCACGTTGCGGGTGGCCGGCAGGTCGGGGTCGGTGACCACGACGCCATGCACGACCGATCGGTACCGCCGCAACAGCTCGGCGGGTGAGCCGATCGTGCGGTAGCGCAGCCCGGCGGTGCGCAGCCAGGTCAGGCCGCCCTCGTCGGCCGGCCGCAGCGTCGCGCTCCGCGGCCGGGTCCGGTTGACCAGTCCCTGCAGGCTCGCGACGAGCAGCTGGTCGGCGTCGCTGGCGTCGGTGAGGTCGACCAGATCCAGCACGGCCGGCGCGGCGAAGTGTGGCAGCACCTGCCCGCGCGGCCAGTCGATGCCGGTACGGCCGGGTGCCGCCGCGGCGGGCACCGACCCGGTGCTGGCGCCGAGTGCGGCCGCGCCGGCGGCGGTGCCGGCTCCGATCAGCAGCTGGCGGCGGGTGGGACGCAGGGAACGTGCCGAATCCGTGAACATCTACCGAGCTCCTCGTCGACGGGATCCACCGGTGATGTCCGACAACGTTGTCAAAGCGCATAAATCCCTGTCAAGAGCCGCAAGCCGGGCATCGGTGTGCAACCGGACACGGCGCGCCGCGACGATCGGACACGGTGCCGCGGCGATCGGCCGACCTCGGCCACGACGGCGCAGCGGATCGGCCGAACCCGGCACGGCGCCGCGGCGAACCACCCGACCTCGGCGACGACGGCACCGCGAACCAGCGGAACCGGGCACGATGGTGCGGCCGGCGGCGACCCGAGCCGGCCAGCGGCCGCACCCCCGCCGGGCGGCCTGCCGCCCGGCGGACACGATCACGGCAGGGTGGACACGGGCAGGGCGAAGAGGGTGCGGCCGCAGGTCTGGCCGTGATCGGAGCACACCGCCGACGACCACTCGGTCACCGACCACACCAGCCCGGTCGCCCAGTCGTACGTCAGCGCCTCGGGATGCATCCCCCAACACGCCGGGCCGGCCGGGTCACCGCACTGGGACGGCACGCTGGCGCTGGTGGTCTGGTCGTACAGCCGGCCGTTGGTCACCGCCGAGGAGTGCGCGACGTACCAGTGCCCGTCGTGGCCGAGCACGCCCTGCATGTTGCCGACCCCGCTGCGGTACGCGTCGCTCGCGGCCACGGTGCCGCCCGAGCCGGCGGCGAGCAGGAAGTCGCTGCCCATCGGGTACCGGTAGAGGCGGCCGTGCTTGGTCTGGTCGCTGAAGTACTCGGTGGTGACGATCGAGTCGGGCGAGGTGGTGCGGTCCAGCGACATTGAGGAGAAGCACGGCACCGCGGTGTCGGAGTCCAGGTCACAGGTGCCGCCGGTGTAGCTGTAGTAGCCGATCTGCATCATCGCGTACTTGTAGCCGTAGGCGGCGTACCCGCCGGACACCTTTCCGATCGCCGCGGCGCTGCTCGACATCTGCAGGATGTGCGTGGTGGCGAAGACCCGGATCGCGGTCGAGGTGTTACCGACCGCGGTGACGTAGATCTTGTCGCCGTACCAGGCCATGCCGCCGACGTGTGCCTTCGCCGCGGTGAACGTCGACCCGGTGCTGTTGGGCGCCGCGAGGTAGACCTGCCGGAACGCCGCGGCCGACGGGGTGTTGTCGTTGACGAACATCAGCCGGGCGTCGTCGTAGCGGCTCTTGCCGTCCGAGCCGGTGCCCAGCGTCGACTCGCCGTGCCAGCCGGAGATGAGGATCTTGTCGGCTCCCCACATGCCGTCGTCGTCGGCGTCGCCGGAGGTGGTGATCGACTGCGGCGTCCAGGCGGTACTGCCGGCCCGGTCGGCGTCCCAGCACAGCTTCGTGGTGGCGGTCGGCGCGATCGGCAGCGCCGCCTGCTCCGCCGCGGTACAGCCGGTCATGGCGTGGTTGGCGTCGTGCACGACCGTGTTGGCCGAGACGTTGGGCAGCGCCGCGTCCAGCGCGGACAGCGCCGCGGCCGGGGTGGCGTGCCAGACCAGGTTCTGCTGGGTGGTGCTGGTCAGCGGGTCGGTGTAGGCCGCGGCGGCGGGCGTGGCCCAGGTCAGCAGGGCGGCCACCAGGGTTCCGGTGGCGGCGAGGAGGGTGGCGGTCCGGACAGTGCGCATGCGACCTCCGTTCCACGCCGGCGCGGGCCGGCGCTCACCGTGGAGCACCCGGCGCGCCGATGCCGCCGGGCGCCACGGAGCCGTACCGGCGTCGCAACGCCGACACGGCCACGCGAACGGAATTAATGTGCTCTCACGGGAACAACCCTGTCAAGAAACACCGAAAGGTGCGATCTTCACGAGGAAGGCTCGGCCACGTACGGCGCCGGCTCCGGGTTGGGGACGGCCCCGCCGTACCGCCGGTCCCGGTCGGCGTACTGCTCGCAGGCGTGCCACAGGTGCCGCCGGTCGAAGTCGGGCCACAGCGTGTCCAGGAACACCATCTCCGCGTACGCCGACTGCCAGAGCAGGAAGTTCGACGTGCGCTGCTCGCCGGACGAGCGGACGAACAGGTCCACGTCCGGGATGTCCGGCTGGTAGAGGTAGCGCGCCAGCAGCTTCTCGGTGATCCGGTCGGCGCGCAGCCGGCCCGCCGCCACGTCGCGCGCGATCGCCGCCGTCGCGTCCGCCACCTCGGCCCGGCCGCCGTAGTTGACGCAGAACTGCAGCGTCAACTTGTCGTTGTCGCGCGACATCTGCTCGGCCTGCTCCAGCTCGGTGATCACGCTGCGCCACAGCTTCGGGCGGCGCCCGGCCCAGCGGATGCGTACCCCCATCGCGTTCAGCTCGTCCCGGCGGCGGTGGATCACGTCCCGGTTGAACCCCATCAGCCAGCGCACCTCGTCCGGCGAGCGGCGCCAGTTCTCGGTCGAGAAGGCGTAGGCCGACAGGTACTTCACGCCGAGCTCCAGCGCGCCCTCGATCACGTCGAACAGGGCCGCCTCACCCGCCTCGTGGCCCTTGGTGCGGGGCAGCCCGCGCTGCTTGGCCCAGCGGCCGTTGCCGTCCATGATGATCGCCACGTGCCGCGGCACCTTGTCCGCCGGGATCCGCGGCGGCCGGGCACCGGACGGATGCGGCGTCGGCGGACGGTAGTCCCGACGCAACCGAGGGCTCATCTGTGGCTCCTTGCTGAGAGGTCCTGTCGCCCCGCCGCAGGGATCACGGCGCGCGTCCGAGGCTAGCTGTGCCGGCGCGCGCACCGCCTTGCCGCCCCGTGCGGCAACCGGAGACGACTGCCGGGCACCACCACACCACGATCAACCGGACGGGGAGCGGCGTCGGGTGACCGGGTCAGCCGCGGTCGACGAGGGGAAGCGAGCGGAGCCCGCGCTCCAGGTGCCACTGCAGCAGGGCGGCGACCAGGCCGCTGCCCTGGCTGCGGGCGGCGGGCTCGCTGGCGATCGCCGTCCGCCAGTCGCCGTCGGCCAGCGCCACCAGCAAGCGGAGCGTTTCCGGCCGTGGCGCCGCGGCACCCGGTGGACGGCAGGTCGGGCACACCAGACCGCCGGACGGCACGCTGACCGCCGGCCGCGAGTCGTCGAACGAGTCGGCCGGCCGGCCGCACACCGCGCACTCGGTCAGCGCCGGCGCCCAGCCGGTCAACGTCATCGCCCGCAGCAGGTACGAGTCGAGGATCAGCGGCGCCGGCCGGTCGTCCGGCTCGCCGAGGGCGCGCAACGCACCGAGGGTCAGCAGGTACAGCCGCAAGGACGGCTCCTGCTCCTCGGGGGTGAACCGTTCGGCCGCCTCGGCGATCGCGCTCGCCGCGGTGTAGCGCGGATAGTCGGCGCCGATCCGCTTGCCGTACAGCGAGATGCCCTCGACCTGGCTGACCACGTGCAGCGAGCGCCCCTCCGCCAGCTGCACGTCCACGTGCCCGAACGGCTCCAGCCGGGCGCCGAACCGGCTGGTGGTGCGCCGCACCCCCTTGCCGACCGCGCGCACCCGGCCATGCCGGCGGGTGAACAGGGTCACGATCCGGTCGGCCTCGCCGAGCTTCTGGCAGCGCAGCACCACCGCGTCGTCGCGGTACAGCTTCCTCGGAAAGGCCCGGCTCACACCGACCATTGTCGCGCACGGGGTTGTTGCGGGGCCCGCCGCAGCCGGCACACGGACCTCTCACACCCCCTGCCCCCGGCAGCGGGCCGGCGACACCGCGGCGGTTCGCGCGGGTACTGGCGGAGGCGGCGGGCAGTGCACAATGGCCGGGTGACCGAGCAGACCGGCCAGCGCGTGCCACCGGGCCAATCCGACATCCCGGTCATCCCCGGCTACTCGCAGCTGGAGCTGGTCAGCCGCGGCTCCACCGCGCAGGTCTACCGCGCGGTGCAGGACCGGCTGCACCGGCCGGTCGCGATCAAGCTGCTGCGGGTCGACGACGGGCTGACCACCGCCGAGCAGGTCGAGACCGAGCTCGCGACGACCGTGGCGCTGTCCGCGCAGCCGCACATCGTCAGCATCATCGACACCGGCAGCACCGGCATCGGCCGCCCGTACATCGTGATGGAGTACTGCGAGGGCGGCTCGTACGGGCACATCCTCGCCCGCGGTGGCCCGCTGCCGGTCAGCGAGGTCGTCGACGTCGGGGTGAAGGTCGGCGAGGCGCTGCAGGCCGCACACGAGGTCGGCATCATCCACCGCGACGTCAAGCCGCACAACGTGCTGCGCTCCAAGTACGGCCCGGCGCTGACCGACTTCGGCATCGCCCGCGCCGCGAACGACCTGTCCGGCACCATCACGCTGCACAAGCTCACCCCGCAGCACGCTTCGCCGGAGGCGCTGCGGCGCGAGCCGCAGGGGCCGGCCTCGGACATCTACAGCCTCGCGTCGACGATGTGGAACCTGCTCACCGGGTACCCGCCGTTCGCCGACCCGGGCGACAACTCGCCCGACCCCTTCGAGTACCGCGACCGGGCGCTGCGCGACCCGCTGCCGCCGATGCCCCGCCCCGACGTACCGCCGTGGCTGCACGACGAGCTGCTGCGGGCGATGGCGAAGACGCCGGCCGAGCGGCACGCCAGCGCCGGCGAGTTCGCCGCGGCCCTGCGGCGCGGCTGGCTGCGCAGCAGCGGCGAGCTGTCCACCCCCGGCAACGCCGGCCCGGCCCCGGACGGCACCGGCGGCTCGACACCTGGCGCCGCGGCCGGCTCCAGCGCCGCCGGCCTCGCCACCAGCGCCCCGCATCCAGCTGGCCCGGGCCAAGCCGGCCACGGCGGCCCGGGTGGCCACGGCGGCCCGGGTGGGCCCGGTACCGGCATGTCCGGTCCGGGTGGCGCGGCGGGCGGGGGCGCGCCGGCCCGGCACAGCGGGCCGGAGCTGGACAGCCCGTTCCCGCCCTCGCCGTTCGATCCGGCGGCGGGCGGTCAGCTGCCGCCGGTGGATCCGTTCGCCCCGCTGGAGGCCAACCCGTTCGGGGCCGCCGCCTCGGCCGGCCCGCGCACCGGCGGCCCGGCACCGGGCTGGCCGACTCCCGGCGCACCCGCGGACTGGTCGGCCACGCCCCCGGTGGATCCGCGCGGCGGCGCGCCGGCGCCGGTCTCGGTACCGCCGGGCTCCGTCGCCGCTCCCCCGGTACCGGTACCGCCCGGGCCGGTCGCCGCACCGCCCGCGCCGGGGCCGGCCGGGACGCGGCCGGACCAGCCGCGGCGCCGGATCGGCATCTGGCCGTTCATCGCCGCCGCGGTGGTGGGCATCCTGATCGGGGTCGGCGCGCTGGTCGCGCTTCGGTTGGGGGACAAGCAGAAGACGCCACCGCCGCAGGCGGCGTCACCGACCGCACCGACCAGCGCACCCGCCGCGGGGCAGGACGCGAGGCTCAAGCCGACCGGGGTGAAGCTCGCCGACCACGGCACCTGGGTGCAGCTGAGCTGGACCGACCGCACCAACGGCGCCGCGCTCTACCTGGTCACCGGCGGCGTCGCGGGCACCACCCCGACCAAGCTGGCGCAGCCGGCACACGCCACCACGGCCCGGATCGACGCGCTGCGCGCGGACGCCGACTACTGCTTCGTGGTGATCGGGATGACCGACGTCGACCATGTCAGCCCCGGCGACCGGGTCTGCACCCACCGCACCGGTTCGGCCAGCCCCCGCTGACACCCCGGCGGCTGCGGGCTCGGTCACAACGAGCGCGGAACGTGGCCAGCAACGACCGGCGTTATCGCCGGCGGTGAGTGATATGGGGCAGAAAAAAGCGCGCCCTTCCACGGACAAACGTAGCAGCGGGCAGCCGAAAACGGTATCGACCGGACGATCGACTGCACGGCTCGGGCGGCCTGCCTAGCTTTTCCCCCATGCCTACCAACACTTTCCCGAACGAGACCGGCACCGCCGCGGCGGGTACCTGGCGGCTCGGCGACCGGACCGTGCACCGGATGGGGTTCGGTTCGATGCGGCTGACCGCCGATCCGGACCCGGCCACCGCGATCCGGGTACTGCGCCGGGCCGTCGAGCTCGGCGTCGACCACATCGACACCGCCGCGTTCTACGTGTCTCCGGGCGGAACCCTGGGCGTGGGCACCGGACCGGCGCGCTACGCCACCGAGCTGATCCGCGCCGCGCTGGCGCCGTACCCGGCCGAGCTGGTGATCGCCACCAAGGTCGGCTTCGCCGCCGCCGACGGCGAGTTGTCGGAGGCGAACGGCCCGGAACAGCTGCGCGCGCAGGTCGACGAGAACCTGCGCCGCCTCGGCCGCGACCATCTCGACCTGGTGAACCTGCGGATCGTGAAGCGGGCCGGCCGCGACTCGGTCGCCGAGTCGTTCGGCACGCTCGCCGAGTTGCGGGCCGCCGGCAAGATCCGGCAGCTCGGCCTGTCCAACGTACGGGTCGACCACCTCGACGAGGCGCAGCGGATCGCCCCGGTCGTCTGCGTGCAGAACAGCTACTCGCTGGACCACAACCGCACCGACGACGAACTGGTCCGCGTCTGCGGCGAGCGCGGCATCGCCTACGTGCCGTTCTTCTCCCTCGCCGGCAGTCGCCGCGAGTCCGGCGCCAGCCACGACCACTCCGACGCGGTACACGCGGTGGCCCGCGCGCATCGGGCGACCCCGCAGCAGGTCCGGCTCGCCTGGGCGCTGCACCAGGGCCCGCACGTACTGGCCATCCCCGGTACCGGCAACGTCGACCACCTGGCCGCCAACGTCGCCGCCGGCGCGATCCGCCTCACCGCAAGCGAACTGGCCACGCTGGGCTGACTCGCCGCCTCACGCCAAGCCAGCTGGCCACGCGGGGCTGACTCGCCGCCGGCGCGATCCGCCGCACCGCAGCCGAAGCGGGCCACGCTGGACTGACCGGCCTGCGGCCCGCACCGGGTCCGGCACCGTCGGCGAACGCGACCCGCGCCACCGTCCGCGGAACGGGGAGCGGCTCGGGGGACGATGGTCGGATGCAGATCTCGGCAATGGTGGCGCAGTTCCCGATCGGGTGGGACGTCGAGGCGAACCTGGCGGCGATCACCGCCGCGCTGGCCCAGGCCCGCCCCGGTGACCTGGTCGTGCTGCCGGAGGCGGCGGTTTCCGGGTACGGGCCGGACCTCGCCGAGCGGCTCGGTGCGCTCGACCCGGCACGCATCGATTGGGCCGTCGAACGGGTCGGCGAGCTGGCCCGGCGGTACCGGGTCGACGTGTGCTGCGGGTCGCTGCTGTACGAGCGCGGCGGCTGGTGGAACGCGGCGGTGTTCCTCGGCGCCGGCGGCGAACGCTGGGTCTACCGGAAGATCAACCTGGCCCGGATCGAGCAGGGCGTGCTGCGCGCCGGGGCCACCCTGCCGCTGCTGACCGTACGGCGGGGCGAGGCCGACGTGGCGATCGGCGTGCAGCTGTGTCGGGAGATCCGCTATCCCGAGCAGTGGCAGCAGCTGGCCCGGTCCGGCGCGCAGGTCTTCGTCTACCCGACCAACGCGGCCCACCGCGACGCGCCGGCCGGGGTGTGGCGCAGCCACCTGATCAGCCGCGCCGCGGAGAACCAGCGGTACCTGCTCGCCGCGAACCTCGCCGATCCCGACCAGCACTGCCCGACCATGGCGATCTCCCCGCACGGCGAGGTACTCGGCGAACTGGCGCCCGGCGAGACCGGCGTCCTGCCCGTCACGCTGGATCTGGCGCAGGTCAGCGACGGGAACCTCGACCAGCAGCGCCGCGACGTCGTCGACCTGCGCTACACCGGCTGACCCGACGCCGCGAGGTGGTCAGACGATGAGCATCTGGGCAAGCGCACCACGCACCTCGCGAAGCTGCTCGGCCGACAGCACGATGTCGGTGGCCGGCCGGCGGAACCGTTCGATCGACACGGTCCTGATCTGCTCCTCGTCACTCGCTCGCAGCATCCAGCCAGGATGCTTGGTCGGATACGTCCTGCGTCAACGGATCCGGATACCTCGGCGGGAGCTGCTGCGACAGCATGGTCCCAGTCGGGGAGCCCGGGTGTCAGCGCCAGAACAGGGGGCGCGGGTCGAGGCGCCAGCGCAGCCGGGACAGCAGGCCGTGCCGGGACCGCAGGCCGCGGTGGTAGTCGCGGGCCAGCTCCGCGGCGCGATCCGCGTCGGCCGGCGCGAACGTCACCTCGGGCGCGAACCCGACCGCGTTGACCACCTCGGCCAGCGGCCGCAGGTCCGGCAGCGGCGGCGTACCGGGCCGGTCGGGGACCCCGGTCGCGGCCAGCCGGGCGACCTCGGCGGCGCTGGCCGCGGCCGGCGGCCGGTGCCCGGCCAACCGCAGCGCCTCCCGGATCTCGGTCCAGGCGCCGAGCACCCGCTGCGCGGGGGTCCCGGTACGCAGCCGCCGGCCGCTGCGGCGCGACCGCAGCACCGGTACCGCGGCGACCAGCAGCGCCAGCAGCAGCGCCGCCGCGATCCCGCCGTACGCGCCGGGTGGCAGCGCCGGCCCGCCCGCCGCGGCGGCCGCCTTCGACGACCCGGACGGCCCCGGCGCCGGTTGGCTCGGTGCGGCGCTCGGCGCCCCCTGGTCGAGCTGCTGGCTCTTCTTGCTCTGCTCGCTCTTGGCCTGCGGGGTGTCCTCGTCCGGCGGGGTCGCACCCTTCTTCGCCACCGGCGTCGGGTCGAAGGCCACCCAGCCGTGCCCGGCGAGGTACACCTCCGGCCAGGCGAACGCGTCACCGGAGGTGACCTGGTACCGGTGCGCGCCGATCCGCTTGCCGGCGTGGAAGCCGACCACCACCCGGGTCGGCAGGCCGACAACCCGGCCCATGACCGCGAACGCCGAGGCGAACTGCTCGGAGGTGCCCCGCCCGCCGCCGGCCGACTTCTTCGTCAGCAGGAAGTGCTTGAGCGTCACGTACCCGTTGCCGCTGGGCGCCTTCGACCAGTACTCGTACCTGGTGCGCAGCAGCTGCTCCAGCAGCAGCGCCTTCCGGTACGGGCCGGCGTTGCCGGCGGTGCGCTGCGCCAGCGTCACCAGGTCCGCCGGCGCCCCCGGCGGCACCGTCAGGTACCGCTGCGCGATGCCCGGCGGCACGCTGGCCGCGGCGAGCATGTCCGGGTCCTGCCGCGGCACCGCCGACACGGTCTGGTACGTCAGGCCCGGCTTCAGACCGTCCGGGGCGAGCACCGCGCCGGCGGCGGCGTCGTAGCCGACCCGGACGCCGTGCACCTCGCGCGGCGCGGCCACCACCGGCAGCCAGCTGCCGCCCAGCGCGTCGACCGTGACCTGCTGCCGTACGGTCGTGGTCGCGTCGTCGAGGCCGGTCGGCGGCGGCAGCACCGCACCGGCCGACCGGTAGGTGCGGTCCGGCTGCCAGTTGATGCCGTCGAAGCCGGACAGCGTCGCCCACTGGATCCGGGCCGGCTTGTTCGTGGTCACCTGCAGCAGGTTCTGGTGCGGATCCAGCGCCCACGCGCCGAGCATCCCCAGCGGGTTGAGCTGGTCGAGCTGCTGCTTCGGCGGCACCACGTAGCTGCGCGGATCGACCGGCTGCCGGTGGATCGCCGAGGCCACCACCGGTCCGCCGAACAGTGCCGCCGCGGCCAGCACCGCCATCACCACGATCGCCGAGGCGAGCCGGCGGGCGACGGCGAGCCGGCTGCCGCCCGCCGCGGGCAACCCGGCCGCCGCCGGATCCGGCTCGGCCCGTACCTGCCAGGGGCGGGCCGCCGCGGCCAGCAGCACCGCCAGCGCCACCGCGAAGCCGGCGACCGCCGGGTACGACACCGCACCGTTCGGGCCGACCAGGACCAGCGCACCCACCAGCAGCACCGTCGGCGGGATCGCGGCCAGCCCGGGGCGGCGCCGCGCGCCGGGGGCCGCCCGCAGCGGGCCCAGCAGTACCGTCGCGACGGCCGCGGCGAGCCAGCACGCGGCGATCGGCAGCAGCACCGTGTCCGGCTCGGGCGGTACCGGGATCGCCGAGGTCAGGATGCGGGCGCCGGAGTTGCGGACCGCGTCGAACAACGCGTCGCCGACCCCCTTGGTCGGGTCGCGCAGCGCCGCCGTCGCACCGACCAGGCAGGCCGCCAACCCGGCCAGCCCGGCCAGCAGTGCGAGCAGCGCCGGTGCCCGTACCAGCCGCAGCAGCACGGTCAGCGCCACCGCGCCGAGGGTCGCGCCGGCCAGCAGCACCGGCAGCTGGGTGCCGGCGAAGATCCGCGCCGCGAGCAGCCCCGCCACCATCGTCGCCGCGACGATCGCGACCAGCGCCACGACGATCGGCGTCGCCCGCAGCCGCTCGCCGGTCCGGCGCGTCGTGGCCGGCGCGGCCGGGTGCGGCCGTTCCAGCGGCGGGCTCACCATGCCGACACCGCATCCCAGCGGGCGCCGAACTCCTCGGCGTCGTTCGCGGCGAGGGTGATCACGCCGGGCAGCGCCCGCGCCGACAGCCGGTCGACCGCGCCGTGGCCGAGCACCGCCACCACCACGGTCGGGTACACGTCGCGCAGCAGCCCGATCGAGTCCAGCGACGCCGCGCCGCCGGCTCCGGTGACGAGCACCAGGGTGTCGCCGCGGTGCCGCTGCCGCAGCTTCTGCACGGCGGTGGGCAGCGCGCCGTCGCCGGGCGCCACCTCGGCCAGCAGATCCAGGTACGGCCGGGCCCGGCCGGCGCCGCCCCCGGCCTCGGCGCCGGTCAGGCTGCGCCCGCCGACCAGGTGCAGCTCCACGGTCAGGTCCGCGGTCAGCGCCGCCAGCAGCACCGACGCCGCCGCCGACACCGCCTCCTCCAGCGACTGCTCGGTGTGCGCGGACTCCCGGTCGTCGAGCAGGATCACGATCCGCGGCAGGCTGGTGTCCACGTGCTCGCGCACCATCAGCTCACCCACCCGCGCCGAGGTCCGCCAGTGCACGTGCCGCAGGTCGTCTCCCGGCACGTACTCGCGCAGCGCGTGGAACGTGATCGAGCCGTACTGGACCGCGTCGACCACGCCGTCCAGGCTGCGGGCCGCGCCCACCGGGACCCGGGACAGCCGGTACGAGCGCGGATGTACCCACACCCTCGTGCTGTCGCCGAACGTCTTCGCCGCGCGTACCAGCCCGAGCGGGTCCTGCCGGGCCACCTCCAGCGGGCCGACGTCGAGCACGCCGCGCCGGTCGGTCGGCAGCAGGTAGCCGGTGCGGGCCACCCGCCCGGCCGGCAACCGTACCGGCGGGACCGCCACCTCGCTGTGCTCGCGGCGCTGCGACACCAGCCGCTCGGCGCCGGTCAGCCCCTGCACCCGGAAGCGGGCGGTCGAGGTCATCGCCACCGTCGCCCGGCACGGTTCGCCGGCGACCACCCGGTCGGGTTCGATCTCGCGCTCGACGGTCAGCCGCGGCGGCCAGCCGGCCCACACCAGCGCGATCGCGAGCGCCAGCACCGCGACCACACCGAGGGCCGCAAGCTCCCGGTAGCCGGCCAGGAAGCCGCCCACCGCGAGTACCAGCCCGATCGCGCCGACCGCGATCCCTCGCCGGGTGGGCATGCTCAGCGGCGCCCGAAGGACTGGCCGCCGTCGGACTGCCCGTACCCGGGCTGCTCGGTCGGGCCACCGTCGAACCGCCCGTACCCGGGCTGCTCCGGCCGGCCGCCCTCGGTGGCGTAGCCGGACGCACCGTACTGCCCGGTCACGCCGGCCTGCCCGGCCGCGCCCGGCGCCGGCTGGCCGTAGGTGCCGCCGGCCGCCCCGGACACCGGCTGCCCGTACGTCCCGCCGGACGTCGACTGGCCGTACGTGCCACCCCCGCCGGCCGCCCGGCCGTACGTGCCCGCTCCCGAGACCGGCTGACCGTAGGCGCCGGTGGCCCCCGAGGTCGGTGCCGCGGCCGGCTGAGCTGCCGACCCGGCGCCACCGACCGGCTGGGCCGGACCCCCGGGCTGGGCCGGACTCCCGCCACCGGCGGGCTGGGCCAGACTCCCGCCGGCTGGCTGGGCCAGGCTGCCGCCGCCGGCTGGCTGTGGCACCGGCACCTCGGCCAGCGCGCGCGCCACCACGTCGTCGGCCGACCCGCCGCGCAGCTGCGCGTCCGGGGTCAGCACCAGCCGGTGCGCGATCACCGGCGACGCGAGCGCCTTGAAGTCCTCCGGCAGCACGTAGCCGCGGCCCGACGCCAGTGCGTACGCCTGGGCGGCGCGGGTCAGCGCGATCGCGCCGCGCGGCGACAGCCCGAGCCGGACGTCGGCGTGGTTGCGGGTCGCGGCGGCCAGCTGCACGGCGTACGCGTACAGCGCCTCGTGCAGGTAGACCCGGTGGGTCAGCGCCGACGCCGCCGCCACCGTGTCGGTGTCGGTGACCGGCGACAGGTCGTCCGGCGAGCGCCGCGCCGCGCCGCCGCGCAGCACCTCGATCTCGCTCGCCTCGTCCGGGTAGCCCACCGACAGCTTCATCAGGAACCGGTCCAGCTGCGCCTCCGGCAGCCGGTACGTGCCGTCCATCTCGACCGGGTTCTGCGTCGCCACCACCTGGAACGGGTTCGGCACCGGATGCCGCAGCCCGTCGACGGTGACGTGCCGCTCCTCCATGACCTCCAGCAGCGCCGACTGCGTCTTCGGCGACGCCCGGTTGATCTCGTCGCCGATCACGATGTTCGCGAACACCGGGCCCGGGTGGAACTCGAACTCCTTGGACGCCTGGTTGAAGATCGTCACGCCGGTCACGTCGGACGGCAGCAGGTCGGGGGTGAACTGCAGCCGCCGCACCTCACCCGACAGGCTCGCCGCCACCGCCCGGGCCAGCGTCGTCTTGCCCGTCCCCGGTACGTCCTCGATCAGCACGTGGCCGCCCGCGAACAGCGCCGTCAACGCCAGCCGTACCACCTCGGGCTTGCCCAGCACGACCTGCTCGACGTTGCGCTGCAGCGCGGTGAACACCGACACGAAGCCGGCCACCTCACGCTGCTGCGGCGGCCCGTCCTGCCGCGGGTAACTCACTCACGTACTCCCGGTCTTGTCGATCAACAGGTCGGCAACGAGTCGCGGGTGCCGGTACTCATGTCCGAATAGGCCCACGGCACGTAGCCGCTACCCGGAATCTTGAGCCAGACATCGCTCCGGCGATCACCGTTCTGGTTGTAGGCGTAGATGCTCTGGCCGGTCGCCTTGCACTCGACGTTGACCGATGAACCCTGCTTCCACCTGCCCACACTCGTCCCGTTCTGGTTCGGAGCCGGGTAGATGCCGACGGTGCAGTCCGGCTGCGCGTTCTGGCACGCGTTCTTGGTACTGACCACCGTGGTGGTGCCCGAGGCCGGGCCGGTGGCGGACTGCTGATAGGCGTCGGTGACCGTCGCGGTGAAGTTGTAACTCGACGACGGGTGCAGCCCAGAGAACGTGTGCGAACTGGTGCCAGTCGCGCATGACTGGCTGCTGCCGCCGTTGAGCGCGACGGTGCACTTGGTCGCGGACTGGCTCGCGACCACCCGCACCGTGATCGAGGTGGTGGTTTTGCCGGTCACCGAGACCGACACGGTGGGTGGCGCCGGTTTGCCGGTGGTCGCCGTCACGCTCGTCTTCTCGCTGGTTCCGGCGGCGTTCTCCGCCCACACCGTGACGGTGTGCTTCGTCGCGGGCTGCAGGTTGCCGAACTTGTGTGACGTTGCCGATACCTTCTCGGCCGTGCCGCCGTCGAGCTGGACGTAGTACTGCGTGATCTTGCTGCCGTTGTCCGCGGCGGGCGGCCAGCTGACCGTCACGCTGCTCTGGTCGGTACCGCTGACCGAGACCTGCGGAGCGCCCGGCGCCGTGAACGGGGTGACCGCGTTGCTGGGCTTGCTCGGGTCGCTGGCGCGGCCGTTGGCGCCGCGCGAGGTGACCGTGAACGTGTACGACTGCCCGCCGGTCAACGAGTCGAACGCGGCCGAGGTGGTGTTCACGATCTGGCTGCCGGCGCCACCCGAGGGCTGCACGACGTAGTCGCGGGCCTGGTCGGCCTTGTCCCAGCTGACCGTGACCTGACCCTTGTCGGTCACCGTCGCCTTGACGTTCTGCGGCACGTCCGGTGTCTTGCCGCCCGGAGTCACCCGGTCTGACAGCGCCTCCGGCGAGGTGCCGAACTTGTTCGTCGCGGTCACCGCGAACGAGTAGGACTGGCCGTTGTGCAGCCCGGTGATCGAGGCCGTCCGGGTGCTGGCACCGAACGTGCGGTGGCCGCCGTCCCAGCTCACCTCGTACTGCTGGATCGGGGCGCCGTTGACCGCCGGCTGCGGCCACGACAGCGACACCTGGTGGTCGCCGGCCAGCGCGGTCACCGGGATCGGCGGGCTCGGCGGCCCGGTGTGCTGCTGCCCCGGGCCGTGCGCACCGTCACCGCCGCGGCCGTGCCCGCCGTTGCCGCCGTGCTTGCCGTGGTCGCCGGGCGCCGGCGCGGCGATCACCGACAGGTCACCGTCGCCGCCGGGCACGTCGGTGCGGTACTTGTCGACCACCCGGGTCACGCCGTCCGGGTCGACGACCCGCGCCACCGAGGCGTCCGGCGCGTTGATGGTCAGATGCCCCTCCCGTACCTGCAGCTCCAGCGGCCCCTGCGCGCCGGCGAGGCCGAGCGTGCCCAGGTTCTTGCCGGACTTGTCGAACACCAGCACCTGGTGGTGCTTGGCGTCCGGCACGTAGATGCGGCCGGAGAACGGGGTCGCCGGGTCGGGGGTGACCCCGTCCGGCAGGTCGAACGCGGTCGGCCGGGTCGGCTTGCTCAGCCCGACCGGCAGCACCTGCCCCGACTTCGGCAGCGTCACCACGGCCAGGTTCCCGACCGTGCGGGCCGGCACCGTCGCGCCGGTCAGCGGCTGCGGCGCGGTCAGCGTGGTCACCTTGTCGGTCACCACCGCGATGTCCCGGCCGGACGTGTCCGCCGCGAGCACCCCGTGGTCGAGCACCGACACCGCCATCGGGTGGCCGGGCGGGGTGGCCGACTCGGTCCGCGCCACCGCCGCCTTCTTGGCCGACAGCGACACCGACGCCACCGTGCCCTGGGACGGCACCCCCACCCACAGCTTGCCGGAGGCGTCGAAGTCGCCGCCGGCCAGCGGCGCCGGCAGGTGCAGCGTCGCCGCGGTGGTGCGCAACGTCGCCGGGTCGAAGCCGCGGATCTCGCCGGTGCGCTGGTCGATCAGCGCCGCCCGGTCACCGGACAGCGCGACCCGCACCCCGGAGCCCTTGGTGACCTGCAGCGACCCGGTGAAGCCCATCCGGGTCAGGTCGACCGAGGTCACCTTGCCGGAGTCCAGGTCGTGCAGCAGCAGGTACTTGTCGTTCTGGGTGATCTCGACGCGGTGGCCGCGGGAGTCGGTCAGCGGCTGGTTCTGGTCGACCCGACCGGAGTTCGCGTTGACCCGGCTGACCTGGCCGGGCTTGCTGCTCCACAGCCACACATTGCCGTCCGCCACGTCCAGCGAGCGGCTGGTCGCGCCGACCCCGAGCACGGTGCCGACCAGGCCCACCGACATCGCCAGCACCAGACCGACCGAGATGAACCCGCCACTTCGCCTGGACGGCAGGCGGCCCGCCGGCGGCTGGGTTGCTCCGCGACGTCGCATGCGTACGCTCCTCGTTGCCTCGACGGGGCGCCCCGGACCGACCGATCGACGATCACCGATACCGTCCGGGGGCGGGCGGGTCTGGCGACATACGCGCTCGATGATACGAGTAACCGCACCACCGCCCCAGACCGCAAGCAATGGTCACCAAACGTGCTACTGCAGACTACCGACAGTCGTCAGAATCCGAGCTTGCGCAGCTGCTTCGGGTCGCGCTGCCACTCCTTCGCCACCCGGATGTGCAGGTCCAGGAACACCTTCGTACCCAGCAACTGCTCGATCTGGGTCCGCGCCGCGGCACCGACCCGCCGCAACCGCTCCCCACCGCGGCCGATCACGATCGCCTTCTGACTCGGCCGCTCGATGTACAGGTCGGCGTAGATGCGGGTCAGCGGCTCGCCGCCGCGGGTGGTCTCCTCGGTCATCTCCTCGACCAGCACCGCGATCGAGTGCGGCAACTCGTCCCGCACCCCTTCCAGCGCCGCCTCCCGGACGAACTCGGCGATGCGGACCCGGGTCGGCTCGTCGGTCGCCACGTCGTCCGGGTAGAGCATCGGCGAGGGCGGCAGCTGGCCGATCATCAGCTCCGCCACCAGCTCCACCTGCTCACCCGACACTGCCGAGACCGGTACCACCTCGGCGAAGTCGGCCAGCGCCGAGACCGCCAGCAACTGCTGCGCCACCGTCTGGCGATCGGCCAGGTCGGTCTTCGTGACGATCGCGAGCTTCGTCCCACGCACCCCCTGCAGGGCCCGCACGATGAACCGGTCACCCGGGCCGATCGGTTCGTTCGCCGGCACGCACAGGCCGATCACGTCCACGTCCGACCAGGTCTCGGCCACCAGGTCGTTCAACCGCTCGCCCAGCAGCGTCCGCGGCCGGTGCAGCCCCGGCGTGTCCACCAGTACCAGCTGGGCGCCCGGGCGGTTCACGATGCCGCGGATCGCCCGCCGGGTCGTCTGCGGTTTCTCGCTGGTGATCGCGACCTTCTCCCCCACCAGGGCGTTGGTCAGCGTCGACTTGCCCGCATTCGGCCGGCCCACCAGGCAGCCGAACCCGGCCCGGAACTCCGGCTCAGCCACGGTAGGCGCCGAGCACCGTGCCGTCGACGCCCGCGAGCAGCACCGGCGCCGCGTCCGCCAGATCCCGCACCGCGGCCAGGCCCGGCTCGTCCACCGCATCCGCCGCGGTGACCACCGCCGCCGCCTCCAGCCCCGCCGCACCCGCCGACACCGCCTGCGCCACCGCCGCCTGCAACGCCGACAGCGCCAGCGACGGCAACGTCACGCTGGCCGCCGCGTACGTCCGGCCGTCGGTGTCGCGCACCGCCGCGCCCTCGGCCGAACCCACCCGGCCACGCGCCGCCCGGCTCAACGTGACCAGCTTCGCGTCCTCGGCATCCAGCTCGGCCGCCGCCGGCCGCAACGTCTCAGGCATCTGCTGTCTGTTCCTCACGGTTGTCATCGGTCGCCGGCGGCTGCACCCGGCGCACCAGCACGGTATCGATGTGGTTGCGGCGTCCCTTCGTCCCCTCCGCGGTCAACCGCAACCCGGCCACCGTCGCGGACGCACCCGCGAGCGGCACCCGGCCCAACTCCTGCGCGAGCAGCCCGGACACGGTCTCCACGTCGTCGCCGACCAGATCCAGCCCGAACAGCTCACCCAGATCCTCCACCGGCAGCCGCGCGCTGACCCGCACCGACCCGTCCGGCAGGTGCTCCACCGGCGGCCGCTCCACGTCGTACTCGTCGGTGATCTCGCCGACGATCTCCTCCAGGATGTCCTCGATGGTCACCAGCCCGGCCGTCCCGCCGTACTCGTCGACCACGATCGCCATGTGGATCCGCTGCACCTGCATCTGGCTGAGCAGATCGTCCACCGGCTTGGACTCCGGGATGAACTCCGCCGGGCGCATCACCTCGGCCACCGGCACCTGCCCCGACTGCCCCTGCGTGCGCCGCACCAGATCCTTCAGGTACGCCACCCCGAGCACGTCGTCGACACTCTCGCCGATCACCGGTATCCGGGAGAACCCCGACCGCAGCGCCAGCGCCAGCGCCTGCCGCGCCGTCTTGCCCGCCTCGATCCACACCATCTCGGTACGCGGCACCATCACCTCGCGCGCGATCCGGTCACCGAAGGTGAACACCGAGTGCAGCAGCTCGCGCTCGTCGTGCTCCACCACCCCGCGCTGCTCGGCCAGATCCACCAGCTCGCGCAGCTCCACCTGGGTGGTGAACGGCCCCTCCCGGAACCCCTTGCCCGGCGTCATCGCGTTACCGACCAGGATCAGCAGCGTCGCGAGCGGCCCCAGCGCCCGGCCCAGCCACCGCACGATCGGCGCCGCCACCAGCCCCACCCGGTACGGGTTCTGCCGGCCCAGCGTGCGCGGGCCCACCCCGACCAGCACGAAACTGACCACCGTCATCGACCCCGCGGTCACCAGCGCCGCAAGCCAGCCCGTCCCCCAGGCATCCACGGTCACGAACGCCACCACCGTGGTCGCCGCGAGCTCGCACACCAGCCGCAGCAACAGCAGCAGGTTCAGGTGCCGGGGCAGGTCGCCCAGGATCGAGACCAGGGTACGGGCGCCCCGGCCGCCTTCCCGGACCAGCTCACCGGCCCGCGCCTTCGACGCCGAGGACAGCGCCGCCTCGGTCATTGCGATCAGGCCGGCCAGCACCACCAGCGCCGCGGCCACCAACAGGACCATCGGACTCACCCGACCGGCACCCCGCGCCCGCGAGGCCGCCGCGCGCCGCCGTGTCCCGCCACCATCAGGACTGCTCCGGCACCTCTCGCCCGTCCCGGGCGGCCTGCCAGCGGCTGAGCAGCTTGTTCTGCAACGCGAACATCTCCCGCTCCTCCTCCGGCTCGGCGTGGTCGTAGCCCAGGATGTGCAGCACGCCGTGCACCGTCAGCAGGTGCATCTCGTCCGCGGCGCTGTGCCCGGCCGCGGCCGCCTGCTTGGCCGCCACCTCCGGGCACAACACGATGTCGCCGAGCATCGCCGGCTCGCTCACTTCCGCACCCGGCGCGCTCGGGCCGCGATCCGGACCGGCACCGACCTCGTCCATCGGGAACGCCAGCACGTCGGTCGGGCCGTCGCCGCCCATCCACCGGTGGTTCAGCTCCGTCATGTACGGCACGTCGACCAGCAGCACCGACAGCTCGGCGAGCGGGTTGACCTGCATCTGGTCCAGGGTGTAGCGGGCGACGTCGAGCACCGCGTCGGTGTCGACCTCGACCCCGGACTCGTTACTGATCTCGATGGACACGGGTCCTCTTCTACTGGTCTCGGTCAGCGCCGGCGCCGGGCCGGGCGGTCGTCGTCCTCGCCGTGCTCGGCGTCCCACTTGTCGTACGCGTCGACGATCTGGCTGACCAGCTTGTGCCGCACCACGTCCGCCGAACCCAGCGTCGAGAAGTGCACGTCGTCGAGGTCGCCCAGGATGTCGCGCACCACCCGCAGCCCGCTGCGAGTGCCACCGGGCAGGTCGACCTGGGTCACGTCACCGGTCACCACGACCTTCGACCCGAACCCGAGCCGGGTGAGGAACATCTTCATCTGCTCGGGAGTCGTGTTCTGCGCCTCGTCGAGCACGATAAAAGCATCATTAAGGGTCCTACCCCGCATATACGCCAGCGGCGCCACCTCGATGGTGCCGTTGGTGGTCAGGCGCGGGATCGAGTCGGGGTCGACCATGTCGTGCAGCGCGTCGTACAGCGGGCGCAGGTACGGGTCGATCTTGTCGTACAGGGTGCCGGGCAGGAAGCCGAGCCGCTCGCCGGCCTCGACCGCCGGTCGGGTCAGGATGATCCGGTTGACCTGCTTGGCCTGCAGCGCCTGCACCGCCTTCGCCATCGCCAGGTAGGTCTTGCCGGTACCGGCGGGGCCGATGCCGAACACGATCGTGTGGTTGTCGATGGCGTCCACGTAGCGCTTCTGGCCCAGCGTCTTGGGCCGGATCGTCCGACCGCGCCGGGACAGGATGTTGAGGGTCAGCACCTCCGCCGGCCGCTCCTCGGTGCCCTGTTCGAGCATGCCGACGGTGCGCCGGACCGCGTCTTCGGTCAGCGTTTCGCCTTTCTCGATGAGCTCCAGCAGCTCGGCGAAGAGCCGCTCGGCGAGGGCGTTGTCGGCCGGCTCGCCGGTGAGGGTGATCTCGTTGCCCCGGACGTGCACGTCGCTCTTGAGCGAGCGCTCCACCAGCTTGAGCAGCTCGTCACGGGCACCGAGCAGGCTCACCATGGTGTGCGGGTCGGGGACCGTGATCTTGGTCGTTACCCGGGCGTGCCGCAGGTCGGCTGCGCTACTGGTCATGGGTTGGCCGCTGCGGGCCATGCCTCCAGACGTCTCGGGTGGCTACTGGTCACCATGGTATCCGCCGGGGCGCCCGGACCGCGTCGCGTTTCCGGCGGGCTTTGCCCGCATGTCTCCCTGATTGCCGGAAAGGTCCGGCCAACCTGGCCGGTTTCTCCCGCACGACGAGCGATCGTCAAGCCCCCGCCCGGGCGAGGCCGGTTCCCGGTGCCGGTCAGGGGCGGCTGGCCCAGACGCCGTCGAAGGTCTGCTGCTCGCGGGTGAACCGGTACGTCGCCCAGTGCAGCCGCACGATCCGGCCCTGCTCGTCCCGGGTCAGCCGCAGCGGCTCGCCGATCTCACGGCCCGACACCGAGCGCAGCAGGTCGGGCCCCTCGATCCCGAACACCGCCGGCGGTACGCCGGGCGCGTCGTCCGCGCCGCTGGCCTCCAGGTGCCCGTCGCGCCAGCGGAACACGTACTCGAAGCCCTCGCCCCACCAGTGGCCGAGCAGGCCGGCCCACTCGTCCGGCACCGGGGTACCGATGCGCCACGGCTGGATGTCGGCCGGGTCGCGCTCGACCGCGGCGTCCAGCAGCGTGGTGGACAGCCCGAGCGCGCGGTCGCCGTTGCCGGCGGACAGCAGTACGGCGGCGGCGAACGCGCCGGGCACGTCGTCGTCGGTGCCGGACACCCGGCCGTACGTCTCGGCGAGGAAGCCGGGCATGGCGCCGCCGTGGCCGACATCGGTACCGCGGTCGCGGCCGGGCCGGACGATCAGGCCGAGGCCCCAGCCGGCGGTCCAGACCTGCTCGTCGCGCAGCACGGTCGGGTGCCGCATCTCGACCAGGGTGTCGGCGCTGAGCACCTTGCCGTCCGGGTCGATCGCGGTCGGGTCGGCGAGGAACGCGCCCCACCGGGCCAGCTGCGCCGCGGTACCCCACAGTTGCGCGGCGGGCGCGACACCGCCGAGGTCGGTGCGCGGTTCCGGGCGGGCGTGGTCGGACCAGGCGTCGACCAGGTAGCCGGTGGCGGCGTTGGGGCCGGGCTGCAGGGTCAGCGGCAGGTCGAGCGGGGTCAGGATGCGGTCGGCGAGCACCTCGGCCCAGCTGCCGCCGCGCTTGGCCGCGGCGAGGTGGCCGAGCAGCGCGAACGCCAGGTTGGAGTAGTGGAACCGGCGGCCGGGCGGCAGGATCCGTTCGGCCTGTTCCAGCCCGGCGAGCGTCTCGGCCAGGCTGGGGACGGCGAGGGTGTCCCAGATGTCGCCGTACGGCTCGCGTTGCAGGCCGGCGGTGTGGCTGAGCAGCCGGCGGATGGTCAGGTCGCCGTGTGCCGGGACGGACAGGTGTGCCGATACCGGGTCGTCGAGGTCGAGCAGGCCGTCGTCGCGGCACTGCAGTACCAGTACCGCGGTGAAGGTCTTGGTGATCGAGCCGATCCGGAACTGGGTGTCCGCGTCGAGCGTGGCGCCGCCGCCCGCCTCGCCCACCTCGAAAGTCCACAGTGGACGGTCGGCGCGGTGCAGCGCGACCTGTACCGCGGGCACCCGCGCGGTGCGCTGGGCGCGCCGCACCGTCCGCTCGTAGTACCGGGCCACCTCGGCCGGCGTCGCCCGCTGATCGGTTGCGCTCACGCTGTTGCTCCATCTCGACAAGGGGTCCGGCACGACCGGCAGCACCGCCCGTACCCGTGGTGCTCGGGGCCGACCGCGCGGCCCGGTCGTCCTGCGGCGGCCGGTGCCCGCTAGCCGGGCGGCCAGGTCATGGTGCGGCCGCCGAGGACGTGGCAGTGCACGTGCGGCACGGTCTGGTTGGCGTCCGGCCCGGTGTTGAACACCAGCCGGTAGCCGGACTCGGCCACGCCGGCCGCCTGCGCCACCCGGTGCGCGGTCGCGACGATCTCACCCACCAGCGTGGGGTCGGCCGCGGCGGCCGCGGCGGCGTCCGGATGGTGGTCTCGGGTGATCACCAGGACGTGCGTCGGCGCCTGCGGCTCGATGTCGGCGAACGCCAGCGTGCGCCCGGCATCGTCCACGACCTTCGCCGGGATCTCCCCCGCCACGATCTTGCAGAACAGGCAGTCGGTCACGCCTGCATCCTAGGCCGCGGCCGGCGCCGGGTCCCGCACCAGGTCAGCGGGTCCGGTGCCAGGGCACCGGGCGCCACGTCGCCGGGCCCAGGGGTCAGTGCCAGCGGCCGGTGGCGGCGGAGAGAACGGCCAGGGCGGCGACGCCGGCGGTGGAGGTACGCAGCACCTCGGGGCCGAGGCGGACCGGGGTGGCACCGGCGGTTTCGAAGGCGGTGAGTTCCTCCGGGGCGACGCCGCCCTCCGGCCCGACCACCAGCAGTACGGTGCCGGTCGACGGCACCGGAGCGGTGGCGAGCGGCGTGTCCGCGTCCTCGTGCAGCACGTACGCCGAGGCCCCGGCGAGGCGCGCGGCGAGCGCCGCGGTACCGACGGGGTCGGCGACGGTGGGCAGGAACGCGCGGCGGGACTGCTTGGCCGCCTCCCGGGCGGTGATCCGCCAGCGGGCCAGCGAGCGCGCACCGCGGTCACCCTGCCAGCGCACCACCGACCGGGCCGCCTGCCAGGGCACGATCTCGTCCACGCCGACCTCGGTCATCGTCTGGACGGCGAGCTCGCCCCGGTCGCCCTTGGCGAGCGCCTGCGCCACGACCAGCCGCGGTTCGCGGGCCGGTAGCCGCCGGTAGCGGGTGACCTCGACATCGAGGACACCCCTGGCGACGGCGGTCACGACGCAGTCGGCGACCGTGCCGGCGCCGTCCCCGAGCAGCAGCGTCTCGCCGGCCCGCAGCCGTACCACGTCGGCGGCGTGGTGGCCCTCGGCACCGTCCAGCCGGTACCGGCCGGATTCGGGCACCGCCGGCACGAGGAACAGTGCGTCGGTCACCGCAGCCGCCGGCGGCGCACCGCGCGGATCGAACTCGACGCGGCCGCGCCGACCCGCGTGGGGATCGGGTTCGGCACGGCGGTCAGGCGTGCCCGTTGAACGCGTCGCGCATCCGGGAGAAGAAACCGCCGCCGGGCCGGGCCGGCTCGATGGTCTCCTCGCCGCGCAGCTTGGACAGCTCCTTGAGCAGCTTCTCCTGCTCGGCGTCGAGCCGGGTCGGCGTCTTGACGTCCAGGTGGACGAACAGGTCGCCGCGGCCGCCGCCGCGCAGCCGGGGTACGCCCTTGTTCTTGATCTTGATGGTGGCGCCGGGCTGAGTGCCGGGCTTGACCTCGACGTTCTCCTCGCCGTCCAGCGACTTGAGCGTCATCTGGGTGCCCAGCGCCGCCGCGGTCATCGGCAGCACGACGCGGCAGTGCAGGTCCTCGCCCTTGCGGCTGAACACGTCGTGGGCGCGCTCGTGGATCTCCACGTACAGGTCACCGGGCGGGCCGCCGCCGGGGCCGACCTCGCCCTGGCCGGCGAGCCGGATGCGCATCCCGTCCTCGATCCCGGCCGGGATCTTGACCGTGACGGTGCGGCGGGTCTGCACCCGGCCGTCGCCGCCGCAGGTGGGGCACGGGTTCGGAATGACGGTGCCGAAGCCCTGGCAGTTGCCGCACGGACGGGTGGTCATCACCTGGCCGAGGAAGGTGCGCTGCACGCTCTGCACCTCACCGGAGCCGCCGCACATGTCGCAGGTGGCCGGGTGGGTGCCGGGTGCGGTGCCCTCACCGTGACAGGTCTCGCAGACCGCGGCGGTGTCCACGGTCAGCGGCGCCTCGATGCCGAACGCGGTCTCCTCCAGATCCAGGTCGAGCCGGATCAGCGCGTCGGAGCCGGGCCGGGTACGCGGCCGGGGGCCGCGGCTCGCACCGCCGGCGGCACCGCCGAAGAACGCGTCCATGATGTCCTGGAAGCCGACGAACGGTCCGCCCGGACCGCCAGGGCCGGGCCCCCCACCGCCGGGGGCGAGGGGGTCGGCGCCCATGTCGACCATCTGCCGCTTCTGCGGGTCGGACAGCACCTCGTAGGCGGCGTTGATCTCCTTGAACCGGTCCTGCGCGTCCGGCTCGGAGTTGATGTCCGGGTGGTACTGGCGCGCAAGCTTCCGGTACGCCCGCTTGATCTCGTCCGGCGTGGCCTCGCGGCCCACGCCGAGGATCGCGTAGTAGTCCTTGGCCACTGCGGTGTCCTGTGTCCTTCGTGTCGTAACGGTAGGCCGGCCCGGTGGGGTTCCGGCGGCCCGGTTTCGCGCCAGCGGTTCGCCGACTAATTCTGCGCCAGCAGTTCGCCGACGTAGCGTGCCACGGCGCGCACGGCCGCGATCGTGCCGGGGTAGTCCATCCTGGTCGGGCCGAGCACGCCGAGGCCGCCGACGACGACGGCGCCCGGGCCGTAGCCGGTGCTGACCACCGAGGTCGTGCGCAGCCCCTCGAACTCGTTCTCGTCGCCGATGCGGATGCGCAGCGTGGTCGGCGATTCCACCTCGCCGATCAGCTTGAGCAGCACGACCTCCTCCTCCAGCGCCTCCAGCACGCCGCCGAACGAGCCGGGGAAGTCCAGCGCGGTGCCGCGGGCGAGGTTGGCGGTGCCGGCGAGCGAGATGCGCTCCTCCCGGCGCTCGATCAGCGTGTCCAGCAGCACGTTGGACAGGGTGGCCATCGCCGACCGCATCGGCTGCGGCGTCTCGTCCACCAGCGTCTCGATCAGCACCGGGCTGTCGGAGAGCAGGCAGCCGGCCAGCTTGTCGTTGATCTTGGAGCGGAGGTCGAGCACGTCTTCCTCGTCGAGCGGGACGGGCATGTCGACCAGCCGCTGCTCGACCCGGCCGGTGTTGGTGATCATCACGAGCATCAACCGGGTCGGGGTGAGCATCACCAGCTCCAGGTGCCGCACCGTGCTGCGGGCCAGGCTCGGGTACTGCACGACCGCGACCTGCCGGGTCAGCTGGGCGAGCAGCCGCACCGTGCGGTGCACGATGTCGTCCAGGTCGACCGCACCGGACAGCAGCCGCTGGATCGCCCGCCGCTCGGCCGGCGACAGCGGCTTGACCGTCGACAGCCGGTCGACGAACAGCCGGTATCCCTTGTCGGTGGGCACCCGGCCGGCGCTGGTGTGCGGCTGGTGGATGTAGCCCTCGTCCTCCAGCGCCGCCATGTCGTTACGCACCGTAGCGGAGGAGACGCGGAGCTGGTGGCGCTCGACGAGGCTCTTGCTGCCGACCGGTTCCTGGGTGGCGATGTAGTCCTCGACGATCGCGCGCAGAACCTCCAACTTGCGCTCATCGAGACTCACACCGACCACCTCCTTCGCACCCGGCCACGTCACACTGGCACTCCTGACCACTGAGTGCCAGTCTACGACCCCGACCGCCCGACCCGCTCGTTACCGATCTTGGCGTCGCCTTCCCGCCCGGTGCGATACCACCCCACCGGGCAGTTGCGTACCGTGTTCGCATGACCGGACCGTCTCCCGCCCCGCCCGGCTACGACAGCACCGAAGAGCGCAACTGGGCGGTCCTGACCCACGCCCTCGCCGCCGTCGGCATCTTCTTCGGCGGCCTGCTGGGTTGGGTGGCACCCCTGGTCACGCTGCTCAGCAAGGGCGACACATCGCCGAAACTGCGCGCGCACGCCGTCTCCGCCCTCAACTTCAACCTCACCTGGGCGATCATCGATCTGGTCGCGGTGATCCTCGCCGGGTGCGCCGGATTCGTCCACCTGTGGCCGCTGCCCTGGCTGCTGCGGCTTATCCCGGTGGTGCCGTTCGTGTTCAACATCATCGCCCTGGTCAAGGCCAACAACGGCGAGTGCTACCGCCACCCCCTCTCCTACCCGCTGGTCAAGTAGGCCGCGCCTGTCTGCCCGCCCGGCGAGCGAGACCGGCGGCACGACGCCGGTCGTACCCGGACCGGTGACGCGCCGCCGGCCTGACGCGCGATGCCGCGGGCGACGGGTCCGGCCGGCGAGCGTCAGTCGGGGAGGAGGTCGCGGACCACGGCGTCGGCGAGGAGGCGGCCGTCGAGGGTGAGTACGGCGCGGCCGGCGGCGAGGTCGGCGGTGGCGAGCAGGCCGTCGGCGGCCGCGCGGTGCGCGGCGGCAACCGCCGGCTCGGGCAGTACGGACAGGTCCAGGCCGGTGCGCAGCCGGGTGGCGAGCAGCACGTCCTCGGTGTGCCGTTCGGCGGCGGTGAGGATCTCCCGGCCCGCGCCCGGGGAGAGCCCGGCGGCCAGCCGCTGCGCGTACCGGCTGGGGTGCTTGACGTTCCACCAGCGGACCCCGCCGACGTGGCTGTGCGCGCCGGGGCCGAGGCCCCACCAGTCGCCGCCGGTCCAGTACAGCAGGTTGTGCCGGCAGCGGGCCGCGTCGTCGGCCGCCCAGTTCGACACCTCGTACCAGGTCAGCCCGGCGGCGGTGAGCCGCTTCTCGGCGGCGAGGTAGCGGTCGGCGGCCACGTCGTCGGACGGGGTCGGCAGCTCGCCGCGGGCGATCCGGGCGGCGAGCCGGGTGCCGTCCTCGACGATGAGCGAGTACGCCGAGACGTGGTCGACGACGCCGTCGGCGACCGCGGCCAGCACCGCGTCGAGGCTGTCGGCCCAGTCCTGCGCGGTCTCCCCCGGCGTGCCGTAGATCAGGTCCATGTTGACGTGGTCGAACCCGGCCGCGGCCGCCTCGCGGGCGGCGGCCACCGCACGGCCCGGCGTGTGCCGGCGGTCCAGGACGGCGAGGACGTGCTCGGCCGCCGACTGCATGCCCAGCGAGATGCGGGTGAACCCGGCCCGGCGCAGCGCGGCGAGCGACGCCGGCGTCACCGACTCGGGGTTGGCCTCGGTCGTCACCTCGGCATCCGGCGCCAGCCCGAACGTCGCGTCGATGCCGGCGAGGATGCGGGCCAGCGCGTCGGGCGGCAGCAGGGTCGGGGTGCCGCCGCCGAAGAACACCGTCCGCACCGGCGTCGGGTCGGCGCCGAGCACGCGGCGGGCCTGGGCGAGCTCCGCCAGTACCAGGTCGGGGTAGTCGTCCCGGCTCGCGCCGGGCAGCTGGTCGGCGGTGTAGGTGTTGAAGTCGCAGTAGCCGCACCGGCTGGCGCAGAACGGCACGTGCACGTAGATGCCGAACGGGCGCTCCCGCCGCCCGGCGAGGGCGGAGTCGGGCAGCGCGCCGTCGTCGGGCATCGGTTCTGCGTCCGGGAGAGCTGCGGCCATCCCACTAGTCTGACGCGGTGACCGATGACACCCGACCGCTGGTGCGGTACGCGGTGGCCGACGGTGTGGCCACCCTCACCCTGGACAGCGACCACAACCGCAACGCGTTGTCTCGCCGGCTGATCCGCGAGCTGCTCGACGCCGTCGACCGCGCCCTGGCCGAAGACGCGGTACGGGTGCTGCTGCTCGACCACGTGGGCCGGGTGTTCTGCGCCGGCGCCGACCTGGCCGAGACCGCCGCCGCCCGCGAGGCCGGCGAGGTACCCGCCGGGGACATGCCGGCGCTGCTCGCCGCGCTGTGGGACGCGCCGAAGCCGGTGGTCGCGCGGGTCGGCGGGGCGGCCCGCGCCGGCGGGCTGGGGCTGATCGCGGCCTGCGACCTGGTCGTCGCCGCGCGCGATGCCACGTTCGCGTTCACCGAGGTACGGCTCGGGGTGATCCCGGCGGTGATCTCGGCGCCGGTGCTGCGCCGGCTGCCGTCCCGGGCCGCGGCCGAGCTGTACCTGACCGGCGACACGTTCGACGGCAGCCGGGCCGCGACACTGGGCCTGGTCACCGCCGCGGTGCCGGCCGACGAGCTGGACGCCACCGTCGAGCGGTACGTGTCGTCGCTGGTGCGCGGCGCGCCGGGGGCGCTGGCCGGGGCGAAGGCGCTGCTGCACGGCGGGCCGCCGATCCGGCCCGAACTCGACGCGCTGGCGGAGCTGTCGGGCAGCTACTTCCTCTCCGCCGAGGGGCGCGAGGGCGTCGCCGCGTACCGGGAGAAGCGGGCGCCCCGCTGGGTGCCGCCCGGCCGCGACTAGGCGCCGCGGGGCCGGCGGGCGGCGGGACGCCGCGGGCACATTCGTTCGGCGCCACGTGTCCGGATTCACGCGGGGCAACGGCTGCCCTGCTCGGCGCGGTTTTCGGTACGCCGACGATAGGGTCCGGCTCCTAGCATCGGAGCACCCGAGTGCCCTCCGGTCTTCGGTACCGGCTCGGTGACCGAGGGCACCCGGCACAATGGACACGGGCGGCGACGAGCACCGTCGCCCGCGGCTCGCGGGGTCGACCCCGCTCGGCTCGAAGGAGACGCTGTGCGAGGTCGGGTGGTGCAAGGGCGAGCCGTGCTCGCCGGCGCCGTCGCGGTCGCGACCGGTCTGGCGATCGCCGCGTGCAGCGGCAAGACGTACCATCCGCCGCTGCTGTCGACCTGCCAGGTGCACACCAGCGACGGGAAGTTCGAGCTGAACCCGGACCAGACCGCCAACGCCGCGACCATCTCCGCGGTCGGGGTGCGCCGCCGGCTGCCCGACCGGGCGGTCGTGGTGGCGCTCGCCACCGCGCTGCAGGAGTCCAAGCTGACCAACCTGGAGAGTGGCGACCGCGACTCGGTCGGTCTGTTCCAGCAGCGGCCGAGCCAGGGCTGGGGCGAGCCGAAGCAGCTCCAGGACCCGCGGTACGCGGCGGGTGCCTTCTACGACCACCTGGTCACGGTGCCCGGCTGGCAGGACATGTCGGTGACCGAGGCGGCGCAGGCGGTGCAGCGCTCCGCCGCTCCCGACGAGTACCAGAAGTGGGCGCCGGAGGCCGAGACGGTGGCGAACGCGCTGGTCGGCTCGGCCGGGGGCGCGCTGTCCTGCAGCCTGCACGACGGACCGGCCAAGCGCGGCGCCGCCGCCCGCGACGCGGTGGTCGCCGCGATGCGGCTGGACTGGGGCAACTCGCTGATCACCCGCAACTCCGGGGCTACCGGGCTGACCGTGCCGACCGACGGGCAGCGCTCCGGCTGGCAGTTCGCGCACTGGCTGGTGGCGTACGCGTCGCAGACCGGCATCGAGCAGGTGCAGTACGGCTCGAAGCGGTGGACGGTCGACTCCGGCGAGTGGAAGTCGGTCGGCGCCGCGCAGGCGGCGTCCGACACGCCACCCCCGGTCCAGGTCGAGGTGTACGGCCCGAAGAAGAAGAACTGACCCCGGGCATCGGTGCCCACCGAAGCCGAAAGCGAGACGATGACCTCTCCTGCCGTGGTGGATCACGAGCTCGTCGAGGCGGCGACGCGGGTCGCCGCGACCCGTTGCCGGGGCGACAACCACACGGTGGCCGCTGCGGCGCGGGCCCGGGACGGGCGGATCGTCACCGCGGCCAACGCGTACCACTTCACGGGCGGGCCGTGCGCCGAGCTGGTCGTGATCGGCTCGGCGGCCGCGCAGGGTGCGTACGAGCTGGAGTCGATCGTGGCGGTGGGTGACCGGGGCCGCGGCGTCATCCCGCCGTGCGGCCGGTGCCGGCAGGTGCTGCTCGACTACTTCCCCGAGATCACGGTCGTCGTCGGCCACGGCGAGCAGGTGCGCGGCGTCCCGATCGTCGACCTGCTGCCGGAGACCTACGTCTGGGCCGATCACCAGCTCGACGCCGACTGAACCGGCCGGCGTGACGGCTCAGCGCTCGCCGACCGCGAGGCCGTGCATCAGGTAGTCGAGCAGGCGGGCCGTGAGCGCGGCCGGGTCGGCGGAGTTCTCGCTGGCCCAGGCGATGCCGGTGGCGGCGGCGAGCAGATCCTCGATGGTCGCGTCGGTTCGTACGGTCCCGGCCCGCTGGGCCGCGCGCAGCAGATCCCCGCCCGCCGTCCGCATCGCGTCGCAGCTGTCGTGCAGCCGGGAGTCGTGGTCGCGCAGCGCGGTGCGGACCGATTCGGGCAGCCCCCGGTAGGTACCGGCGCCGGCCGCGACCCGGCTGAGCCAGCGCAGCAGCGCGGCGCGCTGATCCTCCTCGGCGGCGAGATCGGCGGCGTCCTGGCGCAGGGTGTCGAACCGGTCGGACAGCAGCGCCTCCAGCAGCGCCTCGCGGGTCGGGAAGTGCCGGTACAGGGTGCCGATGCCGACACCGGCACGGCGGGCGACCTCGCGCAGCGACGTCGCGGTGCCGTACTCGGCGAAGGACTCGCGCGCGACGGCGAGCAACTGGTCGCGGTTGCGGCGGGCGTCCGCGCGCTGAGTGTCGGTCATGCCGGGCAGCCTCCCACATGGACAAGAGGAGCACCGCTCCGTATTATCTGGAGCGATGCTCCATTCGGAGCACTGCTCCACTTTATCGTAGGGGGAAACCATGTCCGACAACCTCGTCCTGGTCACCGGCGCGACCGGCAAGCAGGGCGGCGCGACCGCCCGGCACCTGCTCGCCGCCGGCTGGCGGGTCCGCGCCCTGGTCCGGGACACCGACAGCCCGGCGGCGGCCCGGCTGGCCGCCGCCGGCGCCGAACTCGTCGCCGGCGACATGACCGACCGAGACAGCCTCGACCGCGCCGCGGCCGGTGCGTACGGCGTCTTCAGCGCGCAGCCCGCCGTCCCCGAGCCGCGGCACGACCCGCTGGAGGTACGGATGGGCCGCAACGTCGCCGACGCCGCGGTCGCCGCCGGCGCCGAGCACCTGGTGTACACCTCGGTCGGCGGCGCCGACCGCGCGACCGGCATCGACCACTGGGAAACCAAGTGGCAGATCGAGCAGTACATCCGGAGCCTCGACCTGCCCTACACGATGCTGCGGCCGGTGATGTTCATGGAGAACCACGCGAGCCACGGACCGTACGGCGCGTTTGGCGAGACGCCGCTGATCCGGATGATCACCCCGGACGGCAGGGTGCAGATCATCGCCGTCGACGACATCGGCGCGTTCGCCGCGCTCGCGTTCACCCGACCCGACGAGTACCGCGGGGTCGAGCTGGAGATCGCCGGCGACGAGGTGACCGGCGCCCAGATCGCCGCTGGGATCGAGGCGGCGGTCGGGCACCCGATCGACATCACGCCGCTGGCGCTGCCGGAGCAGGCGCGCACCGACGGGAGCTCGTTCGCCGGCTGGCAGGCCGACATCCCGGCGCTTCGCCGCCGGTACCCGGGACTGACGACCTTCGACACCTGGCTGGACCGCACCGGCGCCGACCTGCTCCGCGCCGCTGCGGCACACGCCGCCGCCTAGGATCTGTTTCGGAGCCCCCGCCCGCACGCGGGATTCCGAAACAGACCCTGGCCGGCACCGGCACCCGCCGCCACGCCACCGCAGGTCGGCACCAGGGACCGCCCGCGGCGCGGTCGAGGTCGGCGGGTGCCGGTCGTCCGGCGCGGGTGGCGCGGAAGGACAGCACGGTGGGCACCTCGCCGCCGGACTCCCGGAAACGCCGCACCCGCAGACCCGCGTGTCGTCGGGGCCGAGGATCTCGCGCCCGTACCGGTCGGCGATCCTGTCGTACGCGGCGGGCGTTAGGTCCCCGCGCGCACCCAGGTCACTGCACGGACAGGTGCACGTGGTTGGTGTGCTCGACCGACGGCGCGCCGGTCGGGTCGTAGTGCTGCCAGCCCACCCCGGGCATCCAGATCTGCCGGTACCAGATGACGTACAGCACCGCGAGCCGGCCGGAGTTCGCGATGAACCAGGCGGCCAGGTTGTCGCCGTAGGTCTTCGCCTCACCGGTCGCCGCGTCGCCGAAGCCATCCGGGGTCACCGAGAAGTCGCAGGCCCGACCGCGTGGATGTTCGCCGCCGTCCTCGTTGGAGCGGTAGCAGGCCGTGTAGCGGGTGTAGCCGGCCTTGCGCGCCTCCTGGTACGCGTGCAGCAACCGCGGCGTGATGCATCCGTCGGTGGTCGGGTCGTCCACCGAGCACGACTCGGGCGGCCAGCTGCCGTCCGGGTTGCGCGGCGCCGGCTCGGCCGAGGCGGACTGGCCGCCGTACCCGTTGGACGAGCCGGAACTGATCTTGTCGACCGCCTTCTGCGCCGCGTCCCGGCTCTTCTTCAGCTCGGCGACCTGCTTGCGCTGTTTGGCCGCGGTCTCGGCGAGCTCCTGCTGCTGCTCCTTCTGGTCCCGCCGCGCGGCGACCAGCGCATCGATCTTGCGGGTGTCCTGCCGGCCCAGATAGGTCAGCGTGTCGGCCATGGCGAGCAGATCGGTACTGGACTGCTGGTCCAGGGCGAGCGTCAGTAGGCTGGTCGGGCCCTGCCGATAGCGCACCGCGGCGATCTTGCCGACCTCGTCGGACAGCGTGTCGACCGTGTGGTTGGTGGCCGCGATCTTCTTCGTCAGCTGCTTCTGCTTCTTCTTGGTGGCGTCCAGCTTCGCCTTGGCGTTGTTGTACTTGCGTGCCGCCGAGTCGAGCTTCTTGTACACCGAGGCGCTGCCGCCCTCGTCCGGGTCGGCCGCCACCGGACCCGGCGCCACCAGCACCGCACCGAGCATCGCGAGCACCGCCACCAGCACCGGCCACCACGCCCGCGTTGCGCGCGCGCCGTCGCGCCGTACCGTCACCTGCCACACCCCCACCCGACCACCGCGGTCCGAACAGGCACCACAGGCTACCGGCAGGTGAGCCAGCGGCAAAAACCACTCACTGAACGTATTCGGTTCGACACGATCCAGTGGTCGACACATCCACAGTGGAGGGTCCCGGTCCGTCCACTGTGGATCATGACGGCGCCGGCGCGGCAATCGCCCGAACCGGTACGGTGCCGACAGATCGGGCCGTCAGGCCGCCGTGTACGTCAGGTGCACCACACCGCTGTCGTACGACTCGCAGCCGGCCAGCGCCAGCCGCTCCGGCCCGCCCGCCGCCGGAAAAAGGCGCTGCCCGCTACCCAGCGCGAGCGGGAAGACGAACAGATGCAGCTCGTCGACGAGCCGGTCGGCCAGCATCGCGCGCACCAGCCGACCGGAGCCGCTGACGTAGATCCCGCCGTCCACCCGGTCCTTGAGCCGCTGGATCGTCGCCGGCTCGTACGGCCCGAGCACCGTCGAGTGGCGCCACTCCGCGTCGGTCATCGTGCCCGACACCACGTACTTCGGGGTGTCGTTGAAGAACGGTGCACCCGGGTCGTCCTCCGCAGTCCGGGACGACCAGGCCGGCGCGAACCCCTCGTACGTGGTACGGCCGAGCAGGATCGCCTCGCAGCCGGCCATCATCGCGCCGATCGCGTCGCCCATCTTCGGATCGAACGGGTAGTCCATCGTCCAGGTCGGCTCGGAGATGATGCCGTCGATCGTGATGAACTCGTGTACCCCGATGGTCCCCATCGTCGTCCTCCCAGCGGTGATCGTCGTACCGGTACCTGTGTCGACGGCGCCCGCCCGCAGAACTCATCGATGCCGCCGCCCGCGGCTCGGCGGAGGGCACCGGGCGCGTCGGGACGCGTGCCCCGCAGCGAGGATCAGACCACCAGCCGCGCCGGCCCCGCCATCCGAAGTGGACAGTCGACCGGTGCGCGTGCGGCCTCTTCGCGCGCCTTCGACTGCTCCGGCCCCGCCGCTCGGCGCGGCACCTACTTCTTCGGCTGCTCCGGACCGTCCGAGGTGGACAGCGCGGCGATGAAGGCCTCCTGGGGAACCTCGACCCGGCCCACCATCTTCATCCGCTTCTTGCCCTCCTTCTGCTTCTCCAGCAGCTTGCGCTTGCGGGTGATGTCACCGCCGTAGCACTTGGCGAGCACGTCCTTGCGCATGGCGCGGATGTTCTCCCGAGCGATGATCTTGGTACCGATCGCCGCCTGGATCGGCACCTCGAACTGCTGCCGCGGGATCAGCTTGCGCAGCTTGGTGGTCAACTGCACGCCGTACGAGTACGCCTTGTCCTTGTGCACGATCGCGCTGAACGCGTCGACCGGCTCGGAGTTGAGCAGGATGTCGACCTTCACCAGGTCGGCGGACTGCTCACCGGACGGCTCGTAGTCCAGGGACGCGTAGCCGCGGGTGCGCGACTTGAGCTGATCGAAGAAGTCGAAGATGATCTCCGCCAGCGGCAGCGTGTAGCGCAGCTCGACCCGGTCGGCGGACAGGTAGTCCATGCCCAGCAGCTTGCCGCGCCGGTTCTGGCAGATCTCCATCACCGCGCCGACGAACTCGTTCGGCGTCAGCACCGTGGCGCGCACCACCGGCTCGTAGACCGCGGCGACCTTGCCCGTCGGGTACTCGCTCGGGTTGGTGACGATGTGCTCGGTGTTGTCCTCCAGCTCGACCCGGTAGACCACGTTGGGCGCGGTGGAGATCAGGTCGAGGTTGAACTCGCGTTCCAGCCGCTCCCGGATGATCTCCAGATGCAGCAGGCCGAGGAAGCCGCAGCGGAAACCGAACCCGAGCGCCGCCGAGGTCTCCGGCTCGTACGCGAGGGCGGCGTCGTTGAGCTTCAACTTGTCCAGCGCGTCGCGCAGCGCAGGATAGTCCGAGCCGTCGATCGGATAGAGCCCCGAGTAGACCATCGGTTTCGGATCGGAGTAGCCGCCGAGCGGTTCGGCCGCGGGCCGGCCCAGCGCGGTGACGGTGTCGCCGACCTTCGACTGCCGCACGTCCTTGACGCCGGTGATCAGGTAGCCGACCTCGCCGACACCCAACGCCGGCGACTTGGTCGGCTCCGGCGAGATCACGCCGAGCTCCAGCAGCTCGTGGGTGGCGCCGGTGGACATCATCGTCAGCCGGTCACGCGCCTCGATCCGGCCGTCGACCATCCGGACGTAGGTGACGACGCCGCGGTAGATGTCGTACACCGAGTCGAAGATCAACGCGCGCGGTGGCGCGGCCGGGTCACCGGTCGGCGGGGTGAACTGGCGGACGATCTCGTCCAGCAGTTCCGCCACGCCCTCGCCGGTCTTGCCGGACACCCGCAGGCAGTCCGCCGGGTCGCCGCCGATCAGGTGCGCCAGCTCCTCGGCGTACTTGTCCGGTTGCGCCGCGGGCAGATCGATCTTGTTCAGCACCGGAATGATGTGCAGATCGTTCTCCAGCGCCAGGTACAGGTTGGCGAGCGTCTGCGCCTCGATCCCCTGCGCGGCGTCGACCAGCAGCACCGCACCCTCGCAGGCGGCCAGGCTGCGCGAGACCTCGTAGGTGAAGTCGACGTGCCCGGGCGTGTCGATCATGTTCAGCACGTACGGCTCGCCGGCCAGCTCGCCCTCGCGCACCGTCCACGGCATCCGGACGGCCTGGGACTTGATCGTGATGCCGCGCTCGCGCTCGATGTCCATCCGGTCGAGGTACTGCGCCCGCATCTGGCGCGCGTCGACCACTCCGGTCAGTTGCAGCATCCGGTCGGCCAGGGTGGATTTGCCGTGGTCGATGTGCGCGATGATGCAGAAGTTGCGGATCCGCTGCGGATCCGTGACACCGGGATCGAGCTGGTGTGGCACGCGGAGTCCGTTCTGTTCGAGGCACGTCGTGGGTCTCGGGCACGCCGTGGCCGGTCTGCGGTACCGGCGCCGTCGGGGCTGGCGTGCCGGCGCCGTCCATGCTCCCACGAACGCCGGAGGGCACACCGGGCAGCGGCGCCGTGCCGGCCCGACGGTACGGTGCCGGCCCGGCGATGGCGCACCGACCGAGCGGTACGTTCCTGATTCGGGTGAATGCGCGGTCAATGCCGCATTCGTCGGACAAGCGGTCGCTCACGTCGGTGTCCCCCATCACGGTACCCACCGGGCCGGACCATGGCCGCTGTGGCAGCAGACGGTGCGGCTGGTAGCCTGATGCTTCGTGTGTGCCGCCGCGTCGTGGACGCGCGTGCACTTTCTGCCGGCAGGCAGACCCCGATCCGTACCGACCAAGACTGAAGGCTGTCGCGTGGCGAACATCAAGTCCCAGATCAAGCGCAACCGGCAGAACGAGAAGCGCCGCCAGCGCAACAAGGCGGTCAAGTCGTCGCTCAAGACGGCGATTCGCTCGTTCCATGAGGCGGCCAGCGCCGGCGACTCGGCGAAGGCCGAGACCGCGCTGCGCGACGCGTCGCGCAAGCTGGACAAGGCCGTGAGCAAGGGCGTCATCCACAAGAACCAGGCGGCGAACCGCAAGTCGGCCATCGCCAAGCAGCTCCAGCAGATCTCCGCCTGACAGCGGCGACGCCCAGGCACGCCCAGCGGGGCCGACCGACACCAGCGGTGTTCGGTGACCCCGCTTTTGGCGTACCCGCAGACGGTCCCGACCGGCGCCCTCGCCGAGGCTCCCGACCGGCACACTCGCCGACAGTCTCGACGGGCGCGCCCGTCGACCGTCTCGACGTTGCACATTCGTCGACGGTCTCGACGTTGCACATTCGTCGACGGTCTCGACGCTGGCTAAAGGTTGTCCCGTAATCGTTGGTCCGCTCGGTCGTTGACCTTGGTGTGGAGCAGACGATCAGGTCCGATCAGCCGCAGTGGATCCCGGTGTTCACCGGCCTGTCAGCCCGGCAGTTCGGCAAGCTGGTGGCCATCGTGGCTGGTCGCGGCGGACAGCAGACCGGCGCTGGCCGCCGGTGGGGGCTCCCGCTGGCCGACCGGGTGCTGTTGGTGGCCACCTACTACCGCACCAACCTGACCCTGCGGCAGATCGCGCCGCTGTTCGGAGTATCGAAGTCGGCCGCCGGGCGCATCGTCGATCACCTGGCCCCACACCTGGTACTGGAGCCCCAGAGCCGCCGGCACCGACCCGACACGGTCCTGATCGTGGACGGCACGCTGGCGCCCACCCACGACCGGAACATGTCGGCCCGGTCGAAGAACTACCGGTACTCCACCAACCTGCAAGTGGCCATCGACGCCAACACCCGCCTGACCGTCGCGGTCGGAGATCCGTTGCCCGGCAACCGCAACGACTGCCGCGCCTACACCGACTCCGGCGTCGACCAACAGTGCGCCGGCGCGGCGGTAATGGCCGACGGCGGCTACCAAGGCAACCCGGAGGTAATCATGCCCTACCGCAAGCCCCGAGAGGGTGAACCGCCGCTGCCGCAGTGGAAACAAGACCTCAACACCGTCCACCGCCGTATCCGCGCCCGCGTCGAGCACTGCTTCGCCCACATGAAGTCCTGGAAGATCCTCCGCGACTGCCGCCGCAAACAACGAGGCGTCTGGTACGCCGCCGCCGGTATCGCGTTGATGCGCAACCTGACCATGGTCGTATGACCGGCCCGACGCGGCCGTGAAGTCCTTCCGCGTCAACCCATCAAGATCATTACGGGACAACCTTTAGCGGCTGCGGGCGCCGACAACGGCGAGAATGGCGCGTTCCAGCGCGTACCCCCGGTTGTCGGCACCGCCCTTGACCTCGGCGTTCGCCGCGGCAGCGGCATGCATCGCCTGCGCCAGCCCCTCCGGTGACCAGCCCCGGGCCTGCCGCTGGGCCCGCTCGATCTTCCATGCCGGCATGCCCAGCTTCGACGCCAACTGGTACGGGTTGCCCCGCACCCCAGCCACCCGCGACACCGTGCGCACCCCGTCGGCCAGTGCATCGGCGATCGGCACCGGGTCGACACCGATCGCAAGCGCCCAGCGCAGCGACTCCAACGCCGCCGGCGAATCGCCGACCATCGCGGCGTCCGCGACGGTGAACCCGGTCACCTCCGACCGTCCCTGGTAGTAGCGGTTGACGATGTCGACCGTCAGCCGCCCGCCGGTGTCGGCGACCAGCTGCGCGCACGCCGAGGCCAGCTCGCGCAGATCGTTGCCCACCGCAGAGATCAACGCCTCCGCCGCATCCTCCGGGCAGCGGCCGCCGAGGCCACGCACCTCGTCGCGGACGAAGCTGACCCGCTCCCGCGGCCGGGTGATCCGTGCGGCGCGGACCACCTCGACGCCCGCCTTCTGCAGCCCGTCGGCAAGTGCCTTGCCCTTGTTGCCGCCGGCGTGGGTGAGCACCAGACAGATATCGTCGGCCGGCGCGGCGGCGTAGCCGAGCAGCGCCGCAGCCAGGTCCTTCTTGGCGTCCTGGGCACCGCGGATCACCACGACCTGACGGCCACCGAACAGCGACGGGCTGGTCAACGCCGCGAGCTCACCCGCCGTGAGCGCGCTGGCGTCTCGCTCGGCGGGCTGCGCATCGGGCTCGACCGCTCGGACCGCGGCGATCACGTCGGTCACGGCGCGCGCGGCGAGCAGTTCCTCGTCGCCGAGGATCAGGCGGATCGGTGGTGGTGTCTGGCTCACGGCCCCATCCTGGCACGCCGCCGACCGGCCCGGATGCTGACCGCCGACCCGAGCGGGGTGATCGGCGCGTCACACCCTCCCGCGACTCCGCCGGTGCGCCCGGCGACGGACGACCCGGCCGCCGATGGCCCGGTACGCGGGCAGCGACGGCGGCGCGACGAGCGGCCGGCACGCCGCGTCATCGCCGGCGGCAACGCTCGGTCGGCGGGTGGTTGCCGTCCCGGTGGCGGGCCCCGTCGGGCGACGGCCAGCCCGTGCCCGGTGTCGACGACCGCCACGTCGCCGTCCCGGTCGGTGCGCAGCACCCGGATGCCGGCCCCGGAGATCCTCGACAACAGTCCCGGGTTCGGGTGCCCGTAGTCGTTGTCCACCCCCACCGACACGACCGCGACCTCGGGAGCCACCGCCGCGACGAAGCCCGGATCCTGATGCTTGCTCCCGTGGTGCGGCACCTTGAGCACGTCGGCATGCAGCGGCGCACCGTCGACCCGCAGCTCCTGCTGGAGTTCCGGGCCCGCGTCACCGGTCAGCAGGATCGACACCGAACCGACCACCGCCCGCAACACCACGCAGTTGTTGTTCGTGTCGGACTCGGTGCCGGTCATCGGCTCCGGCGGGCCCAGCGCGGTCACCGCCAGCATGCCCGCCCGGTAGTGCCAGCCGGCCGGGACCGGGAACGGCCGCAGCCCGTGCGCGCCGGCGACCCGCTCGATGCGGGCCCGTCCGCCGCCGGTACCGCGAAAGCGGGACACCCCGATCGCGCCCACCCGCCGGCCATCGAACACACCCGCGACCCCGCTGACGTGGTCGGCGTCGTCGTGCGTGAACACCAGTAGCGGTACCGACCTGATGCCGAGCCGGCGCAGGCACCCGTCGATCGCCGTCGGTTCCGGACCGCTGTCGATGACCACGGCCTGACCCGGCGCCACCCGAAGCACCAGCCCGTCGCCCTGGCCGACGTCACAGGCGACGAACACCCAGCGGTCCGGCGGCCAGCCACCGGCCACCCAGCGCACCGGGGCGGCGCCCACGATCACGCAGATGACCAGGACGAGCAGCAGGCGACGGGCGGTGCGGTGTCCGGCGAGAGCGATCGCGGCGACCAGGATCGCGGCCAGCAGGACGGCGCCGAGGACACCGACCGGCCACGGCGCCACGGCGGCCGGGGCACCTGCCGTGGTGTGCGCGACCAGCACCAGCCAACGGCACGGCCACGCGGCGAGCCACGCGAGGGCATGCGCCGCCGTCGGCGAGATCGGCGAGACCACCGCGGCTGCCAGCCCCAGCACCGTGGCCGGTGCCACCGCGGGTTCGGCCAAGACGTTCGCCGGCACGGCAAGGAGGCCTACGGTGCCGGAGAAGCCGGCGATCACCGGCGCGCAGGCGACGTGTGCGGCGGTGGACACCGCGACCACCTCGGCGATTCCGCGCGGCACGTGGCGTCGGCGCAGTGCATCCCGCCAGGCCGGCGCGAACAGCAGCAGACCGAGCGTGGCCAGCGCGGAGAGCACGAAGCCGAGTCGCAGCGCCAGCGCGGGATCGGCAAGCAGCAACAGCAGGACCGACGCCGCCAGGCCGGGGACCGCCGCCCGGGGGCGGTGCAGCGCCAGCGCGAGCAGCCCCAGGCCGCCCATCAGTGCGGCCCGCAGCACGCTCGGATCAGGCCGGACAAGCACCACGAACCCGACCGTGGTCGCCGCGCCGACCAGGGCGGCGACGCGCGGCCCGGCCCGCGCCCACCGCGCCGCCAGCAGGACAAACCCGAGCACGACGGCGAGATTCGAGCCACTGACAGCCGTCAGGTGTGTCATGCCCGCCGCTGTGAAGTCGGCGTGCACGATCGGATCGAGCCGACTGGTGTCTCCGTCGACCAGGCCCGGCAGCAGGCCACCCGGAGCCGCCGGCAGACCGCGGCACGCGGCCTGCAGACCGCCCCGGAGCCGGGCGGCAACCAGCTGGTACCACGGTGGACGGCCGATGCGCCGGGGCGACTCGGTGATCGACAGGACCGCGACGGTGCCGTCGGCACGCTGCGGTGGCGTCAGCCGTGCCGTGACAGCGAGGCGCTGTCCCGGCAGCACGCTGCGCCAGGTCGGGTCGTTGCCGAACCCGATGACGGCCGCATGCGCCCGGACCGTGGGGCCACCCGCCACCGACTCGAAGCTGGTCATCGTCGCCGGAACCAGCCAGGTCGAGCCGAACGCGCTGCCGGCGATGGCATGCGGATCGCCGGTGACGGTCAGCTCGGCGTGTACCAGCCGGTGCTTCCGGATCGGGTTCGCCAGCGTCTCGAGCTGCGCGGGGTAGGTGCGTGCCGCGGTCGTCGCTGCCCCGCAGCCCGCACCGAGCAGCACCGACACCACCAACCGCAGCGCCACCGCGACCCAGCCCGGGGCACGGCCGCCCGGGCCGGAGCCGGGCCGGCCAGGGCCGTGGGCGCCGATATCGTGCGGGGCCGCACGTGGACCGGGGCCATGCTGGCCAGGACCATGCAGGCCGGGAAACTGCAGGCAGGGACCATGCGGGCAGGGACCATGCGGGCCGGGAAACTGCGGGCCGGGACCATGCGGGCCGGGACCATGCGGGCCGGGAAACTGCGGGCCGGGACCATGCGGGCCGGGACCATGCGGGCCGGGATCGGGCCGAGCGGCAGCCGGACCGCCAGCGTCATGTCGACCGGCATGGTCGGCATGGTCGGCATGGCCGGCATGGTCGGCATGGCCGGCATGGCCGGCATGGCCGGCATGGCCGGCATGGCCGGCATGGCCGGCATGGCCGGCATGGCCGGCATGGCCGGCATGGCCGGCGTCCGGCCGGCTGGCAGCACCCTGGCGGGTGCGTCGATGCGCGAGGATCCCGGCCGCGCCGGCCATCGCGAACGCGAGCGCGGCGCCGGCCAGGGCTGCCGACGCCGGCAGCCGGATCGCCACCAACACGGCGAACCAGCAGCCGGCCGCCAATCCGACCAGCCGCAGATCCGGCCCGCGACGCGGCCGCTGCGGATCGGACGGCACAGGGCCGTGCTCATGCCCCGCGCCACGGGCACGGCCGCGGGGCGCCGGCCCCGGCGAGTTCCCCGGATCGCCGGCCGACGGCGCGCCCATCAGACCGTCACCAGATCCTTGAGATCCGCGTACCGGGCGTCTCCGATGCCGCTGACCTGCTTGAGCTGCTCGACCGAGCGGAAGCCGCCGTGCTCGGTGCGGAACGAGATGATCCGACCGGCGAGCGTCGGACCGACCCCGGGCAGCGTGTCGAGCTGGTCGGCCGTGGCGGTGTTGAGGTTGACCTTGCTCGCCGGGTTCGCCGAGCCACCCGGGACACCGGCACCACCGGCGTCGGGCGGCGGGGTGACGCCGACCGCGATCTGTTCGCCGTCGACGAGCCGGCGAGCCTGGTTGAGCAGGCCGAGATCCACGCCCGGGAGCACACCGCCGGCCGCCCGCACCGCATCGGCGACCCGGGATCCCGCCGGTACCCGGACGACACCGGGATGCCGCACCTTGCCCACCACGGAGATCACCAGCTCGCTGCCGGCAGACGCGGACGGTGGGGCGGTGGGCGCGGCGGCCGGCGCTCGGGGCGGCTCGACCGGATCGGTGACCGGCCGCAGTCGCCACGCCACCACCCCGGCGGCCACCACTGCGACGACGGCCAGCACGACCAGGGCTCGCAGGCCGCGCCGCCCGGGATCGAGCAACGCGCGTCGGACGCCGAGCAGCCGGGCCGAACGGTCGTACCACCGGTCCGGTCGCGCCGACACCGCCGCGGCACCGGCCGGCTCGCTCGGCCCCGCACCGTCGAGGTCGACCACCTCGATGTCGCCGGCCGAGCCAACCCCGGTCGGCTCGGCCGAGGCGAGGTCACGGGTGTCGGCCGCTACCAGCTCGGACTCGGCGAGTCCATGAGGGTCGACCGAATCGGCCGCATGCGGCCCGAAGCCAGCGGGTTCGTCAACGCCGGCCGCGATCGGCTGGGGCCGGGTGGATGCACGGACCTCAGCCGGGGCGGACGGGGCCGGCTCGGCGCCGGCCGGTTCAGCGGGATCGGCCGATTCGACGAAGGCGGGCCGCTCGGATCGGGCCGGCCTGGACCCCGTCTCGGCGCCAGCGGACCCGACCGCCGTCTCGGCTCCGACCGGCCCCGGCACCGTCGGTGGGGAGGCAGCGGCCGGGGAGCCGATCAGCACGTTCCCGCGGGGATGCTCGTCGGCCGGGGCCGGGTGTCCGACCGGAGTCGACGGGTCGGCCGGGGTGGCGCGGTCGAAGTGCAGATGCCGTCGGTACGGGACGGAGCCCACGACGGTCCAACGACCCGTCACCGCGGCTCGGACCCGATCGTCGCCAGGATCGGCGCGGGCGGTCGTGGTCGCCGGTGTGGCAGCGACAGCGCCCGGGGCCGGCGGCGTCCCACCGTCGCCGGCCCCGGGCAGCGGCGAGCCCGGATCGGGAGCGCGCGGCGTGTCGCGCCCCGGATCCAGCGGTGGCAAGCCGCGCCCTGTTTTGAGTGGCAGCGGTGCTCGTGGCGTCGGGACGAGCGATCCGCTCCCGGGCCCGATCGCCCTGTCCGGCGGCGATCCAGGGCGTGCGGCCGGTGCGACCGGCAGCAGTCGGCGCAGTCGGAGACGGGTGGTGTCGGCGAGAACTTCGGCACGGCGGGAGGCGAACACGCGGCGACCCTAGGCAGCCGGCACGGCCGGCGGCCGCCGCCGGCACGAGATCTGTGCACAACCGAGGGGGCTGTGGACAAGCTCGCCATTTCGGCCCACGCGTGCTACATCGCCTCGAGCCGACGGCGCCCCCGCACCCGCCGCAGGACCGCCACCCGGCCGTCCGCATTCGGTGTCGGTACCGCTCTCTGCACCGAGGTCCACGCCGGTCCACGTGTCCGCGGCGACGCCACATCGGGTGGCGCAGGTGGGGGCCCGGCTGCATGGCCCGCCGGAGTCCGCCCGCCGGCACTGGCGGGCGGTGGATCAGCGGGCCTTGGCGGAGACCACCTTGAGCATCGGGCCCTGCATGCAGTGGCTCATCAGTCCGTGCTCGAGGTAGCCGCGGACCTCGACGGATGCCTGCGGCTGCAGCACCTTCTTGGCCGCCGCGTCGGCACCGACCAGCTCGTACGTGCCGCCCGAGCTGCGAAGGATCGTGCAGCCGGGCTCGACGCCCCGGGTCACGGTCCCGGTGAAGGTACGGACCGTGCCGCTGGCGGGTGCGCTCTTCGTCGGCGCGGGCTGGCTGGGCCGCGGTGCGCCGGTCGACGGGGTCGGCGAAGGCGCGGCCGACCTGCTCCCGGAGGGGCTCGGCGCGACCGATCCGCTGGGCGAACCCGAGCTGCTGGGCGAGGGCGATCCAGCGGCCTGCGTACCGCTCGACTTGCAGCCGGTGAGCAGCATCCCGCCGAGCGCCGCGACCAGCAGCGCCAACCCTGCCGTACGGACATGTCGGTGGCCGGTCCGGACGCGTGTCGTCGCCGTTTCCCCGGGCCGGTTCCTCGCGTCAACGCTCATGTCGGTTGGACGCGCGAGACGCCCGGGAGGTTCCGTGCGAATCCCCCGGTTTCGCCGGCTCGATCCTGCCGGATTCAGCCGGCGACGACGTGCCAGGGCGGGTTCAGGCGCCGAGGTTGTGCGCGATGAGGCGCCAGCCAGCCCGGCCGCGGCGCAGCTCGGTCCAGTGGCAGTTGGCCAGCGAGCCGAGGGTGGACACGATGTGGTCCGGCCAGCCGAGCAGCGCACCGACACCGCGCCGGGCGGCGCCGCCGTGGGTGACCACGACGACCGTGCCGCCGGGCGCGCGGGCGGCGGCGTCGAGCAGTGCCGTGGACATCCGCTCGGACACCTCGGCGAGTTCCTCGACGCCGTCGATGCGGATCGGTTCACCCGCACGCCAGCAGGCGAACTCGGTCGGGTACCGCAGGGCCAGCTCGTCGTCGGTCAGCCCCTCCCACGGCCCGTACCCGCGTTCCCGCAGCCGGCGGTCGGTGGCGACGGTGAGGCCGGTGGCCGTGGCGATCGCGGCGGCGGTCTGCGTGGCGCGTTGCAGGTCGCTCGCGACCAGCACGTCGGGATGCCGGGCGGCGAGCAGGTCGGCGGCCTTCTCCGCCTGCGCGTGGCCGATCTCGGACAGCTCGATGTTGGTCTGCCCCTGGATGCGACCGGAGGCGTTCCAGCCGGTCTGGCCGTGCCGGCAGATCAGCAGTCGGGTCACCGACCGAGGTCTCCGGCCTCGGCGACGACGGCGGGGTCGGTGAACGGGATGACCGGGCAGTCGCGCCAGAGCCGGTCGAGCTCGTAGTAGGTGCGTTCCTCGTTGCGCTGGACGTGCACGACGACGTCGGCGTAGTCCAGCAGCACCCAGCGGCCGTCGCGCTGGCCCTCGCGCCGGATCGGCTTCTCCCCGGCGGCGAGCAGCCGCTCCTCGATCGCGTCGACGATCGCCTTGACCTGCCGGTCACTCGGCGCGGACGCGAGCAGGAACACGTCGGTGATCACCAGCTGCTCGCTGACGTCGATGAGGACGATGTTCTCCGCCTTCTTGTCGGCGGCGGCGGTGGCGGCGGAGAGCGCCAGCTCACGGGCGTGTTCGGTGGCGGCCACGGATCCCCTTCCGTACTGCGGGTGACGCCTTCAAGCCTCTCACATCAGCGAGGCGGGTCGACCGGTCCATTTCGGTACAATTTACGCTTCGCGATGTACTGGACCACGCCGTCGGGTACCAGGTACCAGACGGGTTTGCGGTCGACGACGCGGCGCCGGCAGGCGCTGGAGGAGATCGCCATCGCCGGCACCTCGACCAGCGACACGCTGTCCCGGGGCAGGTGCTCGGCGGACAGCTCGTACCCGGGGCGGGTGACGCCGACGAAGTGCGCCAGCTCGAACATCCGCTCGGCGTCCTTCCAGGACAGGATCGCGGCGAGCGCGTCGGCGCCGGTGATGAAGTACAGCTCGACCCCCGGGCCGTAGCTTTCCCGCAGGTCGTTGAGGGTGTCGACGGTGTAGGTGGGGCCCGGCCGGTCGATGTCGACCCGGCTGACGGCGAACCGCGGGTTGGAGGCGGTCGCGACCACGGTCATCAGGTAACGGTCCTCGGCCGGGCTGACCCGCACGTGTTCCTTCTGCCACGGCCGGCCGGTCGGCACGAACACGACCTCGTCGAGCCCGAAGCGGTCCTGGACCTCGCTCGCGGCGACCAGGTGCCCGTGGTGGATCGGGTCGAAGGTCCCGCCCATGATCCCGACCCGGCGCCCACTCTGCTGCTGCATCCGCGCATCGTAACCAGCGTTCGGGCCTCGACGGCCCAGCAGTTTCCCAGTCTTCGGACCAGCGCCCGGCCCGGTCGCCGGTCCGGTACCCCCCAACAAGTGCTTGACATTGTCGAAACGGCGGCCCGATGATTCCAAGCATGTCCTTGGAATCCGGCTCGGCGGACCGGCCCGACACCCGGCCGCGGCTCTACGACAACCCGCTCGCCATCCGGGCGCTCGCCCACCCCACCCGCCTCTCGCTGTACCTGCTGCTCGGCCGGGACGGCCCGATCACCGCCGCGGAGGCCGGGCGGCAGCTGGACATCAGCCAGGCACTGGCGTCACACCACCTGCGGCAGCTCGCCAAGTACGGCTTCGTCGTCCCGGCCGAACCGGGCGACGGCCGGGAGCGCCCCTGGCGCGTGGCGTCGACCTCGTTCGGCCTGTCCGACGTGGCACACGACCCGGAGCTGGCCGCGGCCGGCGGCGTCCTCGACGAGGTACTGGTCGAGCGGGCGCTCGCCAACCTGCTGGACTGGAACACCCGGCGGGCCGACTGGGACCCAGCCTGGTACGAGCTGACCGGTACCGGTCACAGCCTGGTCTACCTGACCCGGGAGGAACTGGCGGAGTTCATCGACGGCATGCAGGCGCTGGTCGCACCGCTGGTCGAGCGGCGGCGGATCGGCGACCGGGCCGCCCGTCCGGACGACGCGGTACCGGTCGACATCACCTACGTGGTCACCCCGTTGCCACCGACCGAGAACGGCGGCTGACCGGTGCACCCGCTGCTGCGCGTCCTCGCCACGCGCAGAGACCTGCGGTTGCTGTTGTCCGCCGGGCTGGTCTCCGTCACCGGCGACTGGATCCTGCTGACCGGCCTGGCCTACCAGGTGTACCGGCTGACCGGATCGACCGTGGCGAGCGGGCTCGCGGTGCTCGCCGGCCGGGCGCCGCAGCTGCTGCTCGGTACGGTCGCCGGCACGCTGGTCGACCGGTGGAACCGGCGCACCACGATGATCGTCGCCAACCTGCTGCTGGCCGCCGGCCTGACCCCGCTACTGCTGGTCCGGCACGCCGGCCAGGTCTGGATCGTCTACCTGGTACTGCTCGTCGAGACCTGCGTGGAGCAGTTCTTCACCCCGGCCGAGGCGGCGCTGCTGCCCCGGCTGGTGGTCGAGGACGAGCTGGTCACCGCGAACGCGCTGGACGGGCAGAACCGCAACATCGCCCGGCTGGTCGGCGCCGCGCTCGGCGGGGTCGCCGCCGGGCTGGGTGGGCTGCCGGCGGTGGCGCTGGCCGACCTCGCCAGCTTCCTGGTCGCGGCGGCGCTGGTGGCCCTGATCCGTACCTCCGGGGCGCTGCCGCGCACCGACCCCGAGCCGCCGCTGCGCAGCTGGCTCGCCGGCCTGCGGCTGGCCGTACGCGAACCGACGGTACGGGTGGTGCTGATCTTCTTCGCCGTCACGGCGCTGGGCGAAGGGGTGATGAGCACGCTGATGGCGCCGTGGGTCAGCGACGTGCTGCACGGCACCGGCCGGGCGTACGGGCTGATCATGGCGGTGCAGGCGGCCGGCGGCATCGTCGGTGGTGTGGTCGCCGCGACGCTCGGGCACCGGATCGGTGCGAGGTTGCTGTTCGGTGCCGGCGCGGTGCTGTTCGGCCTCGGCGACCTGGCGCTGTTCCTGTACCCGCTGGTGGCGCCGGCGGTGTGGCCGGCCGGGGTGCTGATCGCGCTGGTCGGGCTGCCGGGCGCGTGCGTCGTGGCAGGCGCGTTGACGGTGCTGCAGACCGCGACGGAGGACGGGGAGCGCGGCCGGGTGTTCGGGGCCGTCGGCGCGGTCGGTGGCCTCGGTGCCCTGCTCGGTACGGTCGGTGCCGGCACGCTGGGTGCGGTGCTGGGCATCGTGCCGGTCATCGCCAGCCAGGGGCCGGCTACCTGCTCGCGGGCATCCTGGTCCTCGCCGCGCTGCCCCGTCGCACCGAGCCCGTGCGGCCCGTCACCGTCGCCGGCTGACCGCGTCGGGCCAGGTCCGGCGGCCGCCGTTCGCCGGCCCGGCAGGGCTGGTGGGACGGATCGCGCCGGGCGACCGAGGAGTCCCTCGACAAGTCGAGCGCGCGGCTGCTGCTCACGCGCGGGTTCCGGACGGATCGCCGTCAATCCCGGCCACCAGCCACGTTCACGCCAGGTCGGGCAGCGGTGGCTCGCCGGACTCCCAACGACGCAGCCGGACCGCCTTGCCGACCTCGGTCCGGGGCAGCGCGCCGGGCGCATCCACCCGCACCTCGCAGCGCAGCCCGAGCCGGTCGTGCAGGGCCGCCGACAACCGGGCGACGACCGGCGCCGGGTCGCCGTCGGCCGCGAGCTCGGCGCACACCACCAGCCGGGTCTGCGCGGTGCGGGTGTCGAGCACCAGCAGGTACTGCGGCGCCACCGCCGGGTCGGCCAGCAGCACCGACTCGATCTCGCTCGGGTACACGTTGACGCCGCGGACCACCAGCATGTCGTCGGCGCGGCCGACGATCCGGCTCATCTTCACCGAGGTACGCCCGTCCGGGCTTGGCGTGCGGTCGAGCCGGGCGAGGTCACCGGTGCGGTAGCGCAGCAGCGGCAGCGCCTGCTTGGTGAACGTGGTGAAGGTCAGCTCGCCGAGCTGACCGTCGGGCACCGGCTCGTTCCCGTTCGGGTCGAGCGCCTCGACGTGGAAGTGGTCGTCCTGGACGTGCAGCCAGCTGCCCGAATCCAGCGTCTGGCAGGCCACGCCGGGGCCGATGATCTCGGACAGGCCGTAGATGTCCAGCGCGCGGATGCCCAGCAGCGCCTCGATCTTGTCGCGCATCGCGTCGGTCCACGGCTCCGCGCCGTGCACGCCGACGGTCAGGCTGATCTCGTCCGGCCCGACGCCGGCGGCGGCGAACGCCTCGCCCAGGTACACCGCGTACGACGGGGTGCAGGTCAGCGCGTCCGGGGCCAGGTCGGTGATCAGCCGCACCTGGCGGGAGGTCAGGCCGGCGGAGATCGGAAGCACCGTCGCGCCGAGGGTACGGGCACCGTGGTGCACCCCGAGGCCGCCGGTGAACAGGCCGTACCCGTACGCGTTGTGGATCAGCGAGTCCGGCGTGATGCCGGCGCCGGCCAGCGATCGGGCCATCACCTGCCCCCACAGCCGCAGGTCGGACTCGGTGTAGCCGACGATGGTGGGCCGACCGGAGGTACCGGACGAGCCGTGCAGGCCGGCGAGCGCGGTCCGTGGCACCGCGAGCATCCCGTACGGGTAGTGCTCCCACAGGTCCGCCTTGCGCACCACGGGCAGTCCGGGCAGGTCGGCGAGGGTCAGCTCGGCGCCGCTCGCCACGCCGGCCGCGCGCAACCGGGTGGCCTGCAGCCCGTCGGCCGCGAGCAACCGGTCGACCAGCGTGCGCAGCCGGCGCTGCTGCAGCGCGGCACGCTCGTCGGTGGACATCCGTTCGGCGCGATCGAAGATCATCGGTGATCCTCCCTGGCGGCGGGCCCTCTTCATACCACCCGACGCACGCCGCACCGATCGTTGCTGTGCGCCAGCCCCCGCGCGCCACGCACGCGTGACGCCGTGCGCTCCCCCGCGAACCTCAGGCGGAGCGGGCGGCGAGGGCGATGCGCGTTTCGTCGCGGCCGGTGGCGAGGGCGCGGCGTACGGCCGCGACCAGGTCGTCGCGGGCCAGCAGCGTCTCGGCGGCGGCGACCGTGGTCGCGGAGACCGCGTAGCCGGGGAACGACCAGCCGGCCAGCCGACCGGCGAGCTCGCCGCTGCGGCCGGCGGTGGCCGGCAGGATCTCGGCGAAGTAGCGCGGCACGTACGGCGCGGTCAGCTCGGCCTGTTCCGGCTGCCAGAAGCCGCGGGACAGCGCCTCCAGGTGCCGGTTGGTGAGCGTCTCGTCGGTCATCATCGACCGCCAGGCCGCCTGCTTCGCCGCGGCGTCGGGCAGTGCGGCCCGGCAGCCGGTCGCGTGTACCGCGCCCTGCCCGGTGTTGTCCCGGGCCAGTTCGGCGTCGATCTCGGCGCTGCCGGCCGCCCCGAGCACCACCAGCCGGCGCAGCAGCCGCCAGCGCAGTTCCGCGTCCAGCAGCACCCCGGTCGGGACCTCGCCGGCCAGCAGCCGGGTCAGTTCGGCCGGCTCGGTCAGGCAGGAGACGAGGGTACGCAGCGCGGTCAGCTGCCGGCCGCTGCCCGGGGCGGCGTCGGCGAGCATCGCCCGGCAGGTGCCGGCGAGGGTACGCAGCGCCGCCGGTCGCCGAGCCGGATCGAGGTACCGGTCGGCGACCTGGGTCCGCGCGTTCGCCAGCATGGTGGCCGCCAGCGTCGCCGACGCCTCGCCCGGTACCGCCGCGGCGACCAGCTCGACGAACGCGTCCGGCGGCAGGTCGGCGGCGCGGGTCGCGTCCCAGGCGACGGTCCACAACAGCGCGCGGGTCATCGGCTCGGTTGCCGCCGGCAGCAGCCGGGGCAGCTCGCGCATCGCCGGTTCCGCCAGCCGTACCGTGGCGAAGGTCAGGTCGCCGTCGTTGAGCAGCACCAGGTCGGCGTCGCCCGGCAGCTCCGGTACGGGGGTGTGCGCGCCGGCGATCTCCACCTCGACCCGGTACTCGCGGGTCAGCGTGGCGCCGGTGAGCCGGTAGCCGCCGATGCCGATCCGGTGCGGCCGCAGCGGCGCGCCGTGCACCCCGTCCTGCCGGACGACGGTTCGACCCTCCACAGTGGATAGTTTGAGCCGGTTGGTACCGGCGGTGCGCAGCCACCGCGCGGCCCAGTCGGCGACGTCCCGGCCGCTCGCCGCGGCCAGCGCGCCGACCAGGTCGGCCAGCGTGGCGTTGCCGTACGCGTGGTGGGCGAAGTGGTCACGCAGGCCCGCGAGGAACGGCTCGTCGCCCAGCCAGGCGGCCAGCTGGCGCAGCACCGACGCGCCCTTCGGGTACGAGATCTGGTCGAAGTTGACCAGCGCGCTGTCCGCGTCGGTCACCTCGTCCGGCGCGACCGGGTGCGTCCAGCTGGACTGGTCGGCGGCGTAGCCGGCGAGCTTGTTGTGCCCGGCGAAGCTGGCCCACGCATCGGTGTAGGCGCTCGCCACCGGCAGCACCCGGTAGGACAGGTAGGTGGCGAACGACTCGTTCAGCCACAGGTCGTCCCACCAGCGCATGGTGACGAGGTCGCCGAACCACATGTGCGCCATCTCGTGCGCCACGATGGCCGCCCGCGTCTCCAGCTCGGCGTCGGTCACCGCGGAGCGGTACAGCAACTCGTCGCGATGCGTGACGCAGCCCGGGTTCTCCATCGCGCCGGCGTTGAACTCCGGCACGAACACCTGGTCGTACGTGTCGCCGAACCCGTACCGCACGCCGAACAGCGCGTGGTAGGCGTCGAAGCAACGCGCGGTCAGCGTCAGCAGCTCGTCCGCCGCGGCGGCCAGCGGCTCGGCCAGCGAGGCGCGCGCGTGCCAGCCGAGCCGGATCCCGTCGTGCTCCCGGTACCGCGACACGTACGGCCCGGCGCACACCGTGGTCATGTAGGTGGCGATCGGGCGCGTCTCGGTGAACTCCCACCGCCCGGCCCCGACGTGCACGCCGCGCTCGTTGGCCAGCACCGTCCACTCCTCCGGTACGGTCACCGCGAGCGTCACCGGCGCCTTGAGGTCCGGCTGGTCGAAGCAGCAGAAGATGTTCTGCGCGCAGTCCAGGAAGCTCATCGCGTACACGTAGACGTTGTCGTCGGCCGGGTCGACGAACCGGTGCAGCCCCTCGCCGGTGTGCGAGTAGTCGCCGTCGGCGACGACCACCAGCTCGTTCTCCGCCTCCAGCGCCGGCAGCGGCAGCCGGTTGTCGTGCAGCGTCGGGTCGAGTTCCCGGCCGTTCAGGGTGGCGCTGCGCAGCGTGCCGCGCAGCTCGGCGAACGTGTCGGTACCCGGGTGGGCGCAGCCGAACCGGATCGTCGAGATCGACCCGAACCGCTCCGCGCCCCTGGTCAGGTCCAACTCGACCCGGTAGGAGCGAACGGTCAGCTGTTCGGCGCGCGCTCGCGCCTCGGCATGGGTCAGGCTCGGCATCCCGCCATCATGCCCACCCGGAGTCGATCACGTCCCGGTAGGGCCGATCATGGTGTCGTCCAGCGAGAAAGCGCTTGCTGGACCCACCGCACCCTGATTCATGGCGGCCTGCGGGTCAGGGTGTCGCGGCACGGGCGGCCAGCGCGACCCGGATCTCGTGGTCGGCCTCGACGACCTTGCGGCGCACCATCGGCGCCAGGTCGTCCCGGGCCAGCAGGTCGGCGCCGAGCCGGGCGGTGCGCTCGGACACCGCCGTCGACGGGTAGCCGAAGCCGACCGCGACGAGCAGCAGGCCGGGGCTTCGCCAGGCCGCCGTCCCCGGCAGCTCGGCGAAGTAGCGCGGCACGTACCCGTCGGTCAGCGCGGCGTGTTCGGGCCGCCAGAACCCCTCCCCGACCGCCGCCAGCTGGCGGTTGGAGATCGACCGATCGGCCATCAACAGCTGCCACGCCGCCTGCTTGGCCGCCGGGTCCGGCAGCGCGGCCCGGCACCGGGTCGCGGCCACCTCGCCCGCCGCGGTGTGGTCGGCGGCCAGCTCGGCGTCGATCTCGGCCGGCCCGGCCAGCCCGAGCGTGACCAGCCGGCCCAGGATCGCCCACCGCAGCTCCGCATCGACCGGTACGCCGTCGGGCACCCGCTCGCCGCGCAGCCACGAGGTGAGCAGCGCCAGCTCGTCGTCGGTGACCGCGCACCGCGCGAGTACCGACGCCGCGAGCAGCCGGTGCGGGCCGGACAGCAACGCACCGGCCAGCCCGGCGAGCCGGTGCAGGGTGGCGTCCCGGCGCTGCGCCGGCAGGTACGTGTCGGCGGCCTGCTCGCACAGCCGCAGCACCGACGGCGGTACGCCCGGCGACGGCTCGGCCGGCAGCGCCGCCGCGGCCAGCTCGACGAACCGCTCCGCCGGCCACCGACCGGCCCGCACCAGCTCCCAGGCGTTGGTCCACACCACCGCCCGCGACGCCGCGTCCGGCATCGTCGGCAGCAGCTCGGCGAGCCGGCCCAGTTCGGCCGGCGTCAGGTCGACCCGGGCGAAGGTCAGGTCGGCGTCGTTGAGCAGCAACAGGTCCGCCGCCGGCCGGCCGACCAGCTCCGGCACCGCAACGGCGGCGTCGTCGGTGTCCGGCAGCGTGACCGGGATGCTGTCGTGCTCGCCGGTCGCCGCGTACCAGCCGACCCGGATGCGGTGCGGGCGGACCGGGCCGCCCGCCGGGGCGGACCGCGCGACCTCGACCGACGAGTAGCGGCCCTCGGCGTCGAGCTCGGTGCGGGCGGTGAGCAGGTCGACCCCGGTGGTCCGCAGCCAGCGGTCCGCCCACGCGGTCAGGTCGGCTCCGCTGACCTCCGACATCGTGCCGATCAGGTCGGCCAGCGTCGCGTTGCGGTACGCGTACCGGGAGAAGTAGGCGCGCAGGGCGGCGAAGAAGGTGTCCTCGCCGAGCACCGCCGCCAGCTGGCGCAGCGCCGAGGCGCCCTTCGGGTACGAGATCGAGTCGATGTTGAGCAGCCCGTGCGCGACGTCCGGTACGTCGGTCGGCGCCACCGGGTGCGTGGCCGGCCCCTGGTCGGCCCGGTAGCCGGGAATCTTGCGGAACACGCTGAAGAAGCCCCAGGCGTCGACGTAACGGCTCGCCTCGCCGACCACCCGGAAGCCGAGGAACTCGGCGAACGACTCGTTCAGCCACAGGTCGTCCCACCAGCGCAGGGTGACCAGGTCACCGAACCACATGTGCGCCATCTCGTGCGCGATCACCATCGCCCGCAGCTGCCGCTCCGAGTCGGGCACCGCCGACCGGTAGAGCCACTCGTCCCGGACGGTGACGCAGCCGATGTTCTCCATCGCCCCGTACAGGAACTCCGGCACGAACACCTGGTCGTACTTGTCGCCGAACGGGTAGCGCATCGCGAACGCGCGCTGGTACCAGTCCATCGCCCGCTCGGTCAGCTCGAACAGCTCGCCGGCCTGCTCGTCGAGGTGGTCGGCGAGGCTCGCCCGGCAGTGCCAGCCGTAGGTGATGCCATCGTGCTCGTGGTACACCGAGTGGAACGTGCCGGCGCAGACGGTGAACAGGTACACCGACATCGGCCCGACCGGCTCGAACTCCCACCGGGCCGCCGCACCCGCGCCGGTTTCGGGGGCGCTGCGGGCACCGGAACCGTTGCCGAGCACCGTCCAGTCGGCCGGCGCCGTGACCGTCAGCGTCACCGTGGCCTTCAGGTCCGGCTGGTCGAAGCAGGCGAAGATGCGCTGAGCGTTGTCCGGCGACGACGACCCGCACAGATACGCCTGGCCGTCGGCCGGATCGACCGCCCGGTGCAGCCCCTCGCCGGAGTTGGTGTACGTCCCCTCCGCGGTCACCACCAGCTCGTTGTCCGCAGCGAGCGGCGGCAACGTGATCCGGTTGTCGGCGCAGACCAGGTCGATCGGCACACCGTTGAGGGTGGCCGCGATCGGCCGGCCGGTCAGCTCGACGAAGGTGGACTCGCCCGGTTCGGTGCACCGGAACCGGATCCGGCTCACCGAGCCGAACACCTCGGCGCCACGGGTCAGGTCCAGCTCGACGGCGTACGACTCGACGGCGAGCAACGCTGCCCGCCGGACGGCCTCGGCCTGGGTCAAAGACGGCATCCGTTCATCATGCCGGTACCCGCCCACCCCCGCCCGCTCGACGGCGCCCGACGGCCCACGCTCACGCCCGCGATCGGCCGGTCACGCCCGCGGTCGGTCCGCTGCCGACACCGCGGACCGGGCCCGGTCAGAACAGCTTGCCGGCCAGCGTGGCCACCAGGACGTACACCGGGAGCGAGGCGATGCAGATCAGCGCGCCGAGCCGCGGGGTGCGCTGCACCGCGCCGCCGACCCGCGGCCGGCACAGCAGCCCGACCAGCAGTACGCCGGCCAGGAACGCCAGCAGCGGGAAACCGCAACAGGTCCAGCCGTACACGGAGATCTGGCCGAGCACGCCACGCCGGCTGGCCACCGAGATCAACACCAGCTGGCCGATCAGGCCGGCGAGCGAGCACGCGGCGTACACCACCGCGGCGCGCGGTCGCGGCCGCCACGCGGGCAGCAGCGGCGGGCTGGCGGCGAGCCGGTCGACCTCGGCGCCGGCGGCGGTCGCGTCGGCCAGGCGGCGGTCGGCCCGCGCCAGCCGATCCGGCACCGGTACCGGTTCGAGCAGATCCGGCAGCTCACCGGGGCCGGCGGCGGCGAAGTCCGGTGCCGGCAAGCGCAACCGGGCGGCCCGTTCGATCAGCTCGTCTCGTTGGGTCAGCGCCCGGTCGGACAGCGCGACGATCCGCTCCTGGTGCGCCGCGGCCGCCTCGGCCGAGATCGGCGCGGCGACGCCGAGGCGCCGGGTCGCCGCCAGGTAGTCGTCCCAGTCCGGCACGGCTCACTCCCCCGCCAGGCTGGTCGGCTCGGTCGCGTGCGGCACCTCCGGCGGCGCGCTACCCGGCGTACGGGCCTGCCACAGCGCCTCGCGCAGCCGGGCCCGGGCCGCCGGATCTGCGTACGGGTCGATCAGCCGGACGGTCCGCTCACCCAGCACCGCCGTACCGTCCACATCGGACACCGTGAGCCGCCCGGGCAACCGCCCGAGCACCGGCGCCGCCGGCCGCTGCGCGGACAGCAGCAGGTGCACCCCGACCGCTCCCCCGGTCGAGACCAGCTCCGCCAGCATCGCCTCGACCGGCAAGGACTCCGGTTCCCCGGTACGGCGGGGTGCCGGCCCGGGTTCGCCGTGGTCGGACGCCCGCTGTGCGCCGTCGCCACGCATCCGCGGCACCGTCCCGCCCTCGGCGCGGGGTTCCGGCCTTGCCGCGCCGTCCGGATCGGCCCCCGGTACCGGCGGCATGCACGTGGCGGCCAGCGCGAGATCGGCGCCGGCGAGCACGACCAGGATCCGCGGCACTGCCCTGTCCACTGTGGACAGAGCAGTGGCCAGATCGGCGTGCCCGGCGTGATCCAGCAGCCGGCGCCGCTCGGCGACCTCGGCGACCAGCCCCGCCAGTACGGGCGCCGGGTCGGCCGCGGACTCGACCGCGTCGACGTGGCGGGCGTGTGGCAGCCAGCTGGGGTCGCCCCGGCTCGGCGCGAACTCGGCGAACAGCGCGAACCCGGTCGCGTCCAGCAGGTACACCGCGAGCTCGTCCGGCGAGTACCGGGTGGCGAGCCCGTACACGGCGGTCAGCGCGACCGCACCGGCCGCCCGCGGGGATCCGGCCAGCAGCCAGTGCGGGGTCCGTTCGGCACAGACCAGCTCGACGGCACCGCCCGCGCCGACGCCGATCGGCGTGCGCAGCCCGGTCGCGGAGCGTTCGGCCCATCGCTGCGCCGGCACCAGCTGCCCGAACCCCGGCCGCAGCGAATCGGCCAACCGCCGGCACACCGCCGCGACCAGCTCGTCCGGTGGCATCGGATCCAGCCGGACCGCGGGCGCCGTCACCTCGCCGTACGAGACCGCCACCCACTCACCGGGGACCGCCCCGGCACCGTCCGCGGTGCCGCTGTGGTCGGCCCGGGTGGCGGCGGAACGCACCGAGACGGTGTGCGGCAGCGGCGCGGCCTGACCGGCCAGCAGCAGGTGCAGCCGGCCGGCCGGGCCCTGCTCGGCCAGCGGGCGCAGCCGCGCCGGCGGCAGCGGCTGCGCGACGACCAGCAGCAGGTACGGCAGGCCGGCCGGATCCTGCCCCGCCCGGACCGCGGCGGCGACGTGCTGCAGCTGCCGGTCGGCGGCCGCGAGCGCGGTGTCCGGGTCGGCCTCGAGCAGCAGCCCGGCCGCACGCAACGGCCGGAACGGCGCCGGCAGACCGGCACCGAGCCAGCACACCCGCAACAGCCCGGCCGGTGCCGCCGCCACCAGCCGCAGCAGGACGCCGGCGAACAGCCCGGGCGACCCGGCGTCGAGGGCCAGGTGTCCGGCACCGAGCAACGGCACCACCGCGGGGTAGCCGAGGTCGTCTGCCGGCACCGCGGTGCCGATCCGCACCGGTACCGGTGCGGATGCGGACGCGTCCCGGCCGACCGGAAGCTCCGCGGTGTCGGCCCAGTCCGCACCGAGCCAGCCGGGCGCCAGCCGGCGGGCGGCTCGCCGGGCCTGCTCGGCGAGCGCGGCGCGCTCGGCCGCGGAGTCGCCGGAGCGCGCAACGTCCAGCGCGGTACGCGCCGCGCGCAGCTGCGCCACCGCCTCCCGGTGCGCGCCCACCGCCTGCCCGAAAACCGCCCGTACCCTGGTCATGCACCACCTCCCGGCCCCCGCCGTGGCCCGCAGACAGTACCGCATCAGCTGGTCACGATGGGCGGTCCAACACTCACGAACCGGCGCCCGCCGGCCGGCCCGGACGCCGACCGGTGACGAGTCGAACAGCTCGTCCGGGCCGCGGTGAGTTAGAGTGGTGGCATGCGCACGAGCTTCAGCTGTCTCGGTTGGTGGCGCCCCTGACGGGCGGCACCACACTCCGCGCACTCTGCTCAGCAAGCACGCGGCCGCCCGGTTCGGGCGGCCGTTTCGCGTGGGTACGCGCTTCGGCGGCGCGGGCCGGTCGGCCCCACCGACAAGGAGCCACCACCATGACCCGCCGCATCAGTGGATTCACCCCGTCCGGCGTCCTGCACCTGGGCAACTACCTGGGTGCGATCCGGCCGATCGTCGACGGCACCGGGCACACCGACACCGTCGTGTTCATCTCCGACCTGCACGCGCTGACCCTCGACCACGACCCCGCCCTGGTACGCGAGCGAACGCTCGAGTTCGCCACCCTGCTGCTGGCCGCGGGCGCCGACCCGGACCGGCACCTGTTCCTGGTCCAGTCGCACGTTCCCGAGCACGCCGAGCTGCACTACCTGCTGGAGTGCACCACCGGGTACGGCGAGGCACAGCGCATGATCCAGTTCAAGGAGAAGTCGCGGCGGCAGGAGCAGATCCGGATGTCGCTGCTGACCTACCCGATCCTGATGGCCGCCGACATCCTGCTCTACGACGCCGACGAGGTACCGGTCGGCGACGACCAGAGCCAGCACGTCGAGCTGGCCCGTGATGTCGCCTACCGGTTCAACACCCGGTACGGCCAGACGTTCACGGTGCCGCGGGCGGTACACCCGCCGGTCGGTGCGCGGATCATGGACCTGACCGCGCCGACCACGAAGATGAGCAAGTCGGCCTCCTCGGTGGCCGGTTCGCTCCGGCTCGCCGACGACCCAGACACGTTGCGGCGCAAGGTGATGCGCGCCGTCACCGACGACGGCCGCGACGTGGTGTACGACCCGGACCGGCGGCCCGGGGTGGCGAACCTGCTCGACATCCTCGCCGGCTGCACCGGCACCGACCCGGTCGGTCTGGCCACCGGCTTCGACTCGTACGGGCAGCTCAAGCGCGCGGTGGCGGACGCGGTGGTGGAGACGCTCGGGCCGCTGCGCAAGCGGTACCTGGAGCTGTCCGACGACCCGGCACACGTCCGTGGCGTGCTGCGTACCGGGGCAGCCCGGGCACGGGAGATCGCCCAGCGCAAGGTTCGTACCGCCAAGCAGGCGATCGGCCTGCTGCCGGCGTAGCCCATCGAGCGTCCGGAACGCCGACTACGTTCCGTGTCCTCACGTTAACACCAGAGAGTGATTGTTGATCATGGGTCGTGACGTGGACTACCGGATCGGCGTTCACTGAGCGAGTCCGTTACCGCCGCACGGAGACGGGCAACTCCGCGCCGGGACGCCCGGCGCGGGCGGCGGTGGCGTCGCGCGGCAACTGGGGGGTGTGCCGCGCGGCGCCACAGTGCCGCATCCGTTTCTTGCAATTCAGCGCAGCGCACATCCTTCGACACCGTTCGCCCATCCTGGCGAACGGAGCAGGCGTCGCCACGCGCCGGCGGTGAGCCGTCAGCCCGTCTCGATCGGCGACCAACCCGCTGCGGCCTCGGCTCCGGGCCGGAAGTCGTAGCGGAGCTCGCCGGTGGCGGACAACCCGAGCAACGTGACCGAGCTGGTCCCCCAGACGGTTCCGTCGTCCTGGACGGAGCGGGCGAGCAGCGCGCGCGGGTCGCTCGGCGCCGGCACGTCCGGTCCGTCGAGCAGCGCGAGCCACGGCGCCCACGCGTCCGCCACCGGCTTGCCCGGCGCGGGTTCGGGACGCTCCGCCGCCGCGAACCGGGGGCCGAAGTGCGCGGCGCGCGGCGATCGCCGGTCCGCCGGCCCGAGCCACCGCCCCTGGTTCACGAACAGGTGGTCGCCGGCGGTCAGCCGGTACCGGTGCGGCTCGTAGCCGTCCCAGGTCGTCACGCACAGCACACCGCCGTCGATCACCAGCAGGTGGCACGGGTCGTACCCGGTGAGCTCGGCCGGTGCGGCCTCGCCGGCAGCGGCCGCCAGCGGCAGCCCGCCGCGCGACGTGCGGCCAACCGGATCGGCGGGCCGCCCGGACGCGTTGAGCACGCAGGCGATCCGGCCGGCGGCGGGGTCGACGGCGAGCCAGGTGCCGCCGGCCTGCTCGTCCAGGCCGCCGAGCAGCCGGGGGCGGTCCGGCCAGTGCCGGGCCGGCGGCTGCCACGGCCGGCCGAGCATCTCGTCTCGTACCGCGAGCACCAGCACCGGCCAGTCCGCATCCGGGCGCAGACTGGCCAGCACGGTGCACATCAGCGCACCACCCGAGCGCTAGCGCACCTCGCGATGACACAGTGTCCGTGATCTGTCACTAGACGGCACCAATCGTCGGCGATTCGTCCGGTTTCCCGGATCATGATGTGGGGGTCCGTGACCACCGTCACCGGGAGGCTCCGATGTCCGAACACACGATCGCGCACCCCACCAGCCTGCACCCCGCGGCCACCCCGACCCGACCCGCCCACCCGCGGATGGGGCGGTCCGAGCCGCGGGTGGGGCTGGCCGAACCGCGCGCCGCGACGCGCTGTGGCTGCGGGTCCGGCTGCGGCTGCGGCTGCCAGTCCGGCGGCTCGTGCACGTGCGGCGGACACTGTCGGTGACCGACACCGGCGTGCCGGCCTGGTGGACCGGGTCGGCCGCCGCGGCGCTGGTCGCCATCGGGGCCGTCCGGCTGCTCCGCGGCGACCGCACCGGCCGCGACGTCGAGGTGGCCCGGATCGGGATGGCCGCCGCGATGGCGGCGATGGCGCTGTCTGACGCGGTACCGCGCTGGTGCGGCCCGGCCCTGCTCGCCGCCGGATCCGCCTGGTCGCTGGCACTGCTCGCCCGTCACCGCTGGCCGCGGCACGCTGGGTCCCGCCCGCCGGCAGCGAGCGCCGGCGGGCATGCCGCGCACCGGCTGCACCACCTCGCGGGGGCCGCCGCGATGGCCTACCTGCTGACGTTGCCGCAGTTCAGCGAGGGTACGGCGATGCACGGGACGGTCCTGCCGGCAACCGGCGCGGTCCCGGCCGCGCTCCTGGTGGCTGCCGACCTGGTGTTGATCGGCTTCGTCGCCGGCTCCGCGGTACTCACGGTGCTCGGCGCCACCCGGCTGGCCGCGCCGATCCTGCCCGGTACCGCGCCGGCACCGCGCGCCACCGCCGCCTGCCAGCTGCTGATGAGCCTCTCGATGCTGGCGATGCTGTACCCGATGCTGCGGGCCTGAGCCCCCGGGCGGCGCTGCGGCGGGCACAACATCTTCACCGCGCGCATCGCGTACCACCACGGGAGCGGCATAGATTGCCCAACCATGAAGCAGCGACGGGTCCTGGTCGTCGAGGACGAGCCGACGATCGCCGAGTCCGTCGGCGCCAGGCTGCGCGCCGAGGGGTACGAGGTGGAACTCGCCGGCGACGGTCCGAGCGCCGTGGACGCGGCGCGGCGGCGACCACCCGACGCCATCGTGCTCGACGTGATGCTGCCCGGCTTCGACGGGCTGGAGGTGTGCCGGCGGGTCCAGGCCGACCGCCCGGTACCGGTGCTGATGCTCACCGCGCGTGACTCGGAGACCGACCACCTGGTCGGGCTGGGCGTCGGTGCGGACGACTACCTGACCAAGCCGTTCAGCATGCGGGTGCTGTGCGCGCGGGTGCAGGCGCTGTTGCGCCGGGTGGACCGGGCGGCGCAGACCAGCGACGAGATCCTCAGCGTGGGCGAGCTGGCGATCAACCGGGCGCAACGCCGGGTGACCAGGTCGGGCGCCGAGGTGCACCTGACGCCGACCGAGTTCGACCTGCTCACCCGGCTGGCCGAGCGGCCCCGCGCGGTGCTGCGCCGCGAGCAGCTGCTGGAGGAGGTCTGGGGTTGGGCCAACGGCTCCGGCACCCGCACGGTGGACAGCCACGTCAAGGCGCTGCGCCGCAAGCTCGGACCGGGCCTGATCCGTACCGTGCACGGGGTCGGCTACGCGCTGGAGCCGGCGCCGTGATCCGGCCGCTGGACCGGATCGGCTCGATCAAGCTGAAGATCGGGGTCCTGGTCACCGCCTCGATCTGCGCCGCGTCCGGGGTGTTCTGGCTCGGCATCGGTACCAACGGGCTCGGCGTGCTGCTCGCCGTGCTCGCGGTCGCGGTGGCGCTGACGGTGACCCAGCTGCTGGCGCACGGGATGACCTCGCCGCTGCGGGACATGACCACCGCCGCGGAGGCGATGGCGCGTGGCGACTACACCCGGCGGGTACGGGCGACCTCGTCGGACGAGGTGGGCCAGCTGGGCCGCGCGTTCAACCAGATGGCCGAGGATCTCGCCGTGGCCGACCGGCAGCGGCGCGAGCTGATCGCGAACGTCTCGCACGAGCTGCGTACCCCGATCTCGGCGCTGCAGGCCGTGCTGGAGAACGTGGTGGACGGGGTGAGCGAGCCGTCCGAGCTGAAGACCGCGCTGGCGCAGACCGAGCGGCTCGGCCGGCTGGTCTCCGAGCTGCTCGACATGTCCCGGCTCGACGCCGGGGTCGTGCCGCTGCGCCGCGAGCAGGTGGCGGCCGAGGACCTCCTCGCCGAGGTGGTGGCGCAGACCTCGGTGGCCGGCCCACCGGTACGGTTCGCCGTCGACGTGACGCCGGCCGACCTGACGATGCACGCCGACCCGCAGCGGCTGCACCAGGTGCTCGCCAACCTGGTCGAGAACGCCTGCCGGCACAGCCCGCCGAACGGGCTGGTCAGCCTGCGCGCCCGCCGGCACGACCACGAGGTGGTGCTGGAGGTGCAGGACGAGGGGCCGGGGATCCGTTCGGAGGACCGGGAGCGCGTCTTCGAACGGTTCACCCGCGGCGAGCCGTTCCGTGACCGGGTCGGCGGTACCGGGCTGGGGCTGGCCATCGCGCGCTGGGCGGTCGATCTGCACGGGGGCACGATCCGGGTGGTCGGCGGCGGCGTCGGCTGCCTGATCCGCGTCACCTTCCCGGCCGGCTGACCACGGCGCCCCGTCGCTTCGTCGGTCACCGGGTCGGCCGATCACGACGTGGCCGATCCGACATCGATTGCCGGGCGATACCCCGCCATGATCAACACGGCAGGACGCGGTGCCGTAGCCTGGGCCGGTGCGTACCGTGCGGGGTTTGGTGGCCGGATTGCTTGCCGTGGCGGCGATCGGGCTGCCCGCTGGATGCAGCGGGCCGGCCGACTCGGCCACCGGCGGCTCGCGCACCCCGTCGTCCCGGCCGGCCGCGAGCCGATCCACGCACTCGCCCACACCGTCACCGAGCCCGTCGCCCAGCCCGGTCAGCTACCCGCTGCGGGGCACCGGTTCGTACGCGATCGCGCCGGGGCACAGCGCGACGCTGGGGCGGCACGGGACGCTGCTGCGCTTCCAGGTGGCGGTCGAGCACGGCATCGACAACCTGTCCGTGTCCGGGTTCGCCGACCAGGTGGTGGACATCCTCGGCGACCCGCAGGGATGGACGGCCGGCGGCGACTGGCGGCTGCGCCGGGTCGGGCCGGGCCAGCCGCACGACTTCGTGCTCTACCTGGCGACGCCGGCGACCCGGGACGTGCTGTGCGGCGCGGCCTTCGACCGGTACACCTCGTGCCGCAACGGCGACGCGGTGGTGATCAACGTGTCCCGCTGGCTGCACGGCGTCCCCTACTACCACGACCTGACCGCCTACCGGGACTACGCGGTCAGCCACGAGGTGGGGCACCGGCTGGGGCACGGGCACGAGCTGTGCCCGGGCAAGGGGAAGCCCGCCCCGACGATGGAGCAGCAGACGCTGGGGCTGCACGGCTGCACCCCGAACCCGTGGCCGTACCCGCACGGGCGCCGCTACACCGGCCCCAGCGGCGAGTACCCGCTGGTCGTACCGACCGACCCGACGACCTGGTACCGGCCGAGCTGACGAACCGCCCGAACCGGGTCAGTGTGGCGGGTTCCCGCCGCAAGCCGTAATTACGCCATCCACGTCGGGTGAACCGACGAAATTACCCCTATCGCGCGGGGTTGTTTTCGTGTAGATCCTTAATGGCGCCTTATGGGTGTCAAGCTCGATCCTTCCCGACCATCTGGGATTGAGGAGGTTTCACCCGTATTAACCGGTGCGTCCCTCCGCACCGGTCGCCGGACCTCGACCGAGGCACCGGCTTACCCCCACGCCGGTGCCGTCGACGGCACCGGCAGCCTCGCCGATGCCGCTCGGCATCGGCCTGCCCCAGCGAGAGGAAGCACCATGGGTGTTCCCCTGCGCCGAGCCATGGTCGTCTCGGTCGCCGCATTGTCGGCTGCCGCCCTGACCTCACTCGGCCTCGCCCAGTCCGCCTGGGCCGCACCGGCAAGCAGCACGACCTCCGGTGTCCAGCGGGTCTGCGACGCGCCCGCCGCGCCGCACACCATGCACTGCATGGCGTTGAAGCGCACCGGCATCCACCCGGACCTGCCGTCCGGGTACGGGCCGACGGATCTGCAGAGCGCGTACAGCCTGCCGGCCAACGGCGGCGCCGGCACGACCATCGCCATCGTGGACGCCTACGACGACCCGAACGCGGCCAGCGACCTCGCCGCGTACCGGTCGGCGTTCGGGCTGCCGGCCCTGACCTCCGGGCAGTTCCGGAAGGTCAACCAGAACGGGCAGACCAGCCCGCTGCCGTCGCCCGACCAGGGCTGGGCGGGCGAGATCTCGCTCGACCTGGACATGGTCTCGGCGATCGCGCCGAAGGCCAACATCATCCTGGTGGAGGCGGACGCGCCGAGCGACACCGACCTGTACCAGGCGGAGGACGAGGCGGTGGCGCTGGGCGCCAAGTACGTCTCGAACTCCTGGGGTGGCGGCGAGTCGTCCGGCCAGACCTCCGACGACCAGCACTTCAACCACCCCGGCGTCGCCATCACCGTCAGCTCCGGCGACGACGGCCACGGCGCCGAGTACCCGGCCACGTCGAAGTACGTGACCGCGGTCGGCGGTACCTCGCTGTCGCGGTCCGGCAGCGGCTGGAGCGAGTCCGCGTGGAGCGGTGCCGGTTCGGGCTGCTCGTCCTACGACTCGAAGGCCAGCTGGCAGAACGTCAACACCGGATGCTCGAACCGGGCGGAGGCGGACGTGTCCGCGGTCGCCGACCCGAACACCGGCGTGGCGGTCTACCAGACCTACGGCGGCAGCGGCTGGGCCGTGTACGGCGGCACGTCGGCGTCCGCGCCGATCATCGCCTCGGTGTACGCGCTGGCCGGCACGCCCGGCGCCAGCGACTACCCGGCGAGCTACCCGTACGCGCACGCGTCGAGCCTCAACGACGTGACCAGCGGCAACAACGGCAGCTGCGGCTCGCCGATGTGCTCGGCCGGCACCGGCTGGGACGGCCCGACCGGCCTCGGTACGCCGAACGGCACCGCCGCGTTCGCGGCGGGTGGCACCACGCCGCCCGGTGACGTGACGGTGTCCAACCCGGGCAACCAGAGCAACAAGGTCGGCGACTCGGTCAGCCTCCAGCTGTCCGCGTCGGGCGGCACCGCGCCGTACACCTGGTCGGTGACCGGGCTGCCGGCGGGCCTGTCCGCCTCCTCGTCCGGCAAGATCACCGGTAGCCCCACCACGGCCGGCACCTCGACCGTGAAGGCGACCGCGACCGACGCCGCCGGCAAGACCGGTACCGCGTCATTCTCCTGGGCGATCACCACCGGCGGTGGCGGCGGCACCTGCGGTAGCCAGCTGCTGGGCAACCCGGGCTTCGAGACGGGCTCGGCATCGCCGTGGTCGGCCTCGTCCGGCGTCGTGTCGTCGAACGCCGACGGCGGCGTCGCACACTCCGGCAACTACTACGCCTGGCTGGACGGCTACGGCACGTCGCACACCGACACCGTGAGCCAGACGGTCCAGGTACCGGCCGGCTGTGACACCGTGTCGTTCTCCTTCTACGTGTACATCTCCACGCAGGAGTCCGGCTCGACCCCGTACGACACGTTGACCGTCAAGGCCAACTCGGTCACCGTGGCGACGTACTCGAACGCCAACGCCACCAGCGGTTACGTGAAGAAGTCGTTCACCCTGACCGGCGCGTCCGGCCTGTCGGTGAAGATCTCCTTCAGCGGCACCGAGGACTCGTACCTGGCGACCTCGTTCCTGATCGACGACGTGGCGTTCACCACCGCGTCCTGATCCGCTCCCCCACGGGCGGGGGCCGGCGCTTCGTCGCCGGCCCCCGCCTCGTCGATCAAGGGCCCAGGCATCGTCGATCAAGGGCTCACCTCGTTGACCAAGGACTCGCGTCGTTGATCAAGGACTCGCGTCGTCGATCAAGGGCTCACGTCGTCGATCAAGGACTCGCGTCGTCGACCAAGGCTCACGTCGTCGACCAAGGGCCTAGGCATCGTCGATCAAGGACTCGCGTCGTCGATCAAGGGCTCACGTCGTTGACCAAGGGCTCACGTCGTTGACCAAGGGCTCGCGGCACGTCGTGCTGCCACTGCGCGCCGCAATCCCTTGATCAACTACCGGGGTCCTTGATCAACGCGTCGAGCGGGCGGGTGGGGTCAGCGGCGGGCGACGAGGAAGCGGCCGAGCGCGGGCAGGCTGCCGTCGGCGAGCCGACGCGCCTCGGTGTCGCGCACCCGGCGGGCGACGTCGTTCGCCACCGGGGTGTCGGCGAGCCGCTGCGCGACCATCCGCCACAGCCCGATCGTCGGCTGGTCGGTGACGGTCAGCCCGGCGGCCTGCAGCGCGGCGACGATGTCGGCACCGGTGTGCAGCGGCCGGTGCGCCGCCTCCTCCGGCGACTCGTGCCCGCTCGGTACGAAGCTGTCCTGCCAGCGCTGCCACGGGTCGGTCGGCCGTGGCCGTCCCTCGTCGTCCTCCGGCTCGGCCGCGGCGACGCCGGCGGCGGCGAGCAGGTCGACCGCGTCGTACAGGAACCGCGCGGCCGCTTCGTTCGCGCGTTCCCGGGCGAACTCCTCCAGTACCAGCACGCCGGAGGGCGTCAGCAGGTCGAGCGCGTGCTCGATCGCGCCGGGCAGGTCCTCGATGTGGTGCAGCGAGCGGGTGAACAGCACCGCGTCGTACCGGCCGGGCGCCCGATGGTCGCGCAACTCGGCGTTGACCACCTCCAGGCCGCGCTCGGCCGCGGTCGCCGCGGAGTCCGGGTCCGGTTCGATCGCGGTGACCCGGTAGCCGGCACCGGCCAGCGCGGCCGCCAGCGCACCGAGCCCGGCACCGACCTCGCAGATTGCCGCCGGCGGCTCGGGCAGTACCGGTCGCAGCAGCGCCATGGTGTCCGGCACCGCGAGCGCGGTCAGGTCGATGTGCACCGGCAGGTACGGATGGTGCCCGCCGTTCCCGTGGCCGTGCCCGTGCCCGCGGCCGCCGGATGGGGCGCCGCCGCCGTGACCGCGGGATGGGGCGCCGCCGTGGCCGTGCCGCCGCAGGCCGCCGCGCTGGTGAGCGCCGGCCTCCGACGACCCGTCGACAGCACCCGGCTCGGACGAGCTGTCGACAGCGCCCGACTCGGACCAGCCGGCGGTAGCGCCCGACTCGGACCAGCTGGCGGTAGCGCCCGACTCGGACGGGCCGGCGGTAGCGCCCGACTCGGACCAGCTGGCGGTAGCGCCCGACTCGGACCAGCTGGCGGTAGCGCCCGACTCGGACCAGCTGGCGGTAGCGCCCGGCTCCGACGAGCCGGCGGTAGCGCCCGACTCGGACGAGCCGGCGGTAGCGCCCGGTTCGGACCAGCTGGCGGTGGCACCCGGCTCCGACGAGCTGTCGGTTGCGCCGGGCTCGGGGGAGCTGTCGGTTGCACCGTGCGGGTGAGCGTCCATGGCCGCATTCTGCCCGCCGTGCGCGGCCGGACCGGTGGTACCGGGCCGGAACGTTCCCGGCACCGGTACGAGCGTGCCGGAGCCTTGACATCCGACCTTTGACTGCGCAATTGTGCTCAATCATTGCCTGATGCGACCAGCTTTGGGCAGCCCGCGTGGAGAGGAGCAATCCATGCGTTCCCGTACCGCACGCGCACAGAGATCCCGCCTGCTGACCGCCCTGAGCGCGGTGGTGGTCGCCGCCGGCTCGTTGGTGGGCGCCACCGCACCGGCGGCCGCCGCGCCCGCACCCGCGGTGGTACCGCACGCCACCAACGGCGACGACCTCGCGCCGACCCCGCCGATGGGCTTCAACGACTGGGCCGGCTTCGAGTGCAACAACCAGATGAACGAGCAGCTGTTCGTCGACACCGCCGACGAGATCGTCCGGCTCGGCCTGGACAAGCTCGGCTACCACTACGTCAACATCGACGACTGCTGGATGCAGCACGACCGGGACGCGAACGGTCACCTGCAGATCGACCGGACCCGGTTCCCGCACGGGCTCAAGTGGCTCGGCGACTACATCCACTCCAAGGGCCTGAAGTTCGGCATCTACGAGGACGCCGGGTACAAGACGTGCCAGGGCGCGGCGGGCAGCTACGGCCACTTCCAGACCGACGCCGACGACTACGCCGCATGGGGCGTGGACTACCTCAAGCTCGACTACTGCTACCAGCCGACCGACCAGTTCCCCGGCAAGTCGGCGGCCGAGGTCGCGCACATCGTGTACCACGAGGCGAGCCAGGCGCTCGCGAACACCGGCCGCAAGATCGTGTTCAGCGAGTCGGCCCCGGCGTACGTCTGCTGCTCCGGGCCGAACTTCGACGACGAGCTGGGCTGGCTGGCCGACGAGGGCCAGCTGTGGCGCTACGGCTCCGACATCGCCGACAACTGGGACTCGGTGCTGCGCAACTACGCCGAGGGCAACACCCCGGGCCTGGCCGCCTACGCCGGGCCGAACCACTGGAACGACGCCGACATGCTCGAGGTCGGCAACGGTGGCATGACCACGAACGAGTACCAGGCGCAGATGTCGGTGTGGTCGGTGCTGGCCTCGCCGCTGCTGTTCTCCACCGCGCTCAAGGGCGCGTCGGCCGACACCGTCCGCATCCTGTCCAACGCCGACGTGATCGCGGTCGACCAGGACCGGCTCGGCGTGCAGGGCACGATCGTCAAGTCCACCGGCGACGTGGACATCCTGTCCCGGCCGCTGGCCAACGGTGACCGGGCCGTGGTGCTGTTCAACAAGGGCCCGGACGAGCAGACCGCGTCGGTGACCGCGGCACAGGCCGGCTTCACCGGCTCCGCGCACAGCTACCGGCTCACCGACCTGTGGTCCAAACAGGTCACCTCGACCGCCGGTACGATCGCCGCCTCGGTGCCGGGCCGCTCCGCCATCCTGTACCGGGTGCACCGCAACGCCTCCCCGAGCGTCCCACCGTCCACAGTGGTCGGTGTCGACGGGCACGGGTACGCCGCGGGCACGACCACGCCGACCACGGTGACGCTGACCAACAACGGCACCAGCGCGATCACCGACGTCACGCTGCGACTGCAGGTACCGGACGGGTGGACCGCGAGGCGCACCGACGGTGCGCCGGCCCGGGCCGTACCGCCGGGCGGGTCGTCGACCGCGCACTTCGACGTCACGCCGAACACCCCGCCACCGGGCGCGATGCTGCACCTGACCGGGAGCGCCGGGTACCGCTGGCAGGGGTCGGGGCAGCGCGTGTCCGGCGGGCTGGACTTCGCCTCGCCGACGCCGTACCCGGGCATCGACGCGGCGGCGAACAACGTCGGCATCACCGACGAGTCGAACCCGGCGCCGGGCAACTTCGACGGCGGCGGGAACAGCTACTCGGCGCAGGCGCTGGCCGGGGCTGGCCTGACGCCGGGCGCCAGCCTCACGCACGACGGGCTGACCTTCCACTGGCCGTCCGCTGCGGCCGGTACACCGGACAACGTGGCCGGCGGCGCCCGCAAGGTGGCCGTCGACGGTACCGGCACGTTGGGCTTCCTCGGCTCCGAGGCCGGCTTCGTCACCGGCTCGGTGACCATCACGTTCACCGACGGGACGACCCAGCAGGCCGACCTGTCGTTCCCGAACTGGTGCTGCAGCGACACCACCGGCTACGACATCGTGGCCACCGTCGATCACCGCAACACCCAGTCCGGCCCGGCGAACTTCGGCGTGCAGTACCGGATCTTCTACGTCGGGGTGGCACTGCCGCCGGACAAGACGGTGGCGAGCGTGACGCTGCCGGCGCAGTCCGCGATCCACGTGTTCGCGGTGGCGGCCGGCTGACCGCCCCCGGCTTCTCGTTGATCAAGGGATCGGTGCACGCAATCCCAGCAGGATCTGCACCGATCCCTTGATCAACCGCATTGGCGGCGACCGTCTACTGTGGACTGTCGGCGGTGAAGGTCACCGGGTCGCCGAAGCCGAGCGCGTCGATGCCGTACTCGTGCAGCGCGCCGACCGCGAGCGTCCGGCGGTACGCGGAGAAGTTCAGCACGTGCGCGATCATCTCGCCGTAGCTGAACGTACGAGGCGGATCGCAGGTCACGTCGACGAACGTGGTGTCCTCCTCGCCGCGGGCCCGGATCCCGTTGGCCAGGTCGAGAAACGCCGGCCCCGCCACCGCGTACCGGCGGCGCAGCGCCGGCAGCGTCCGTTCGGAGTCCGGCAGTTCGGAGCCGATCGGGTCGCCGCCCGGCGGCCGCTGGCCCTGCACCGCGGCGGTCCACCGTTCCTTGGTGGACACCAGGGTGTGCAGCAGGCCGCGCAGCCCGTCGCCGGCGTCCAGCGCGTCGACGCTCATCGTGATGGGCCGATCCAACACCTCGTCCGGCAGCGTCTCGGCGTGCCGCAGGATCTCGCCGACCAGCCAGTTGTCGTGGGCCAGGATCGTGGTGGTGACGTCCATGCTGGACCTCCTCGGGTCGCCGGGCACCCGCAGGTTGCCCGGGGGATGGAAATGAATGCCGTTGGGGGCGGGCAGGTGTACCCGGCTGCCCGGGTCGCCGTGCAACGCCGACGGTGGCCGCCCGTACGCCCGGCCGAACGCCCGGGTGAACGCCTCCGGCGAGCCGTAGCCCGCGCGGTAGGCGACCTCGGTGACCGGTGCGCCGTCGCGCAGCTCGCACGCCGCGCGCTCCAGCAGCAGCCGCCGCCGGAACCCGCCCGGCGCCTCCCCGATCGCCGCTGACACCAGCCGATCGAAGTGGTACCGGGACAGGTACGCGCGGGCCGCGAGCGCCGCGCCGTCCGTCTCGTCGCCGGCCTGGTCCGCGACGCTGTCGACGATCACGTCGAGCAGGTCGCGGAGCCGGTCTCGTCCCGTATCCGACATGAGTCCATCATCGGCGGCGGCCCGGCCCGCCGCCTGATCCTGCTTGCGGTACCGCCGGTCATCGCGATTCGCCCACCTGGGGCGAGGCCCACCAAACAGGCGGTATGCACTCGGGCCCGCCGCCGGTTGCGACGCGCCTACGGTGACGGCCGGCAGACCCGGTTGGCGGCACCGCCCGGAGCCTCGACGGTCGTCCCCCACCTTTGCGTGCGGAGCCCTAAGGTGACCTGATGGGGCACATCATCGGGGTGCACACGCTGGTCTACGCCGACGATCCGGAGGCGGCGTGGGCGTTCTTCCGCGACGTGCTGGAGTGGCCGTACGTGGACGCCCACGGTGGCTGGTTGATCTTCGGTACCGGCCCGTCCGAGCTGGGCGTGCATCCCACCCGCGAGGACGGCAGCCAACCGCTGCACGAGATCACGCTGATGTGCGACGACATCGAGCAGGCGGTGGCGGACCTGACCGCGCGCGGCGCCCGGTTCACCCAGCAGGTCGAGACCGAGAGCTTCGGCCGCACCGCCCGCGTCGCGGTGCCCGGCGCCGGCGACATGCTGCTCTACCAGCCGACCCACCCCACCGCGTACCAGCGGTGACCACACAGTCCACTGTGGACGATCAGGTGATGAAGCGCCAGCGGCCGGCGTCGGCCACCGGCCGGTAGCCGATCCGCTGGTAGATCGCGTTCGAGGTCGGGTTGGCCAGGTCGGTGAACAGCGTGCAGGCCGCCGCGCCGGCATCCAGCGCGGCCTGGCTGGTCGCCGCGACCAGCGCGCTGGCGTAGCCGCGGCCGCGCAGTTCCGGCGGCGTGTACACGGCACTGACCCGGACCACGCCCGCCGCCGGCGGCGACGTCCAGTTCATCGCGACGGGCCGAACGCCCAGCCCGGTGCCGGCCCGGTCCTCGTCGGTCCAGACCCACAACCGGCCCGCCGCGACCCGCTCTGCCAGCCGCGCGTCCGGCACCTCGGTGCCGGTCTCCGCCGCGAACGCCGACACCCAGCCGGACAGCACCGGCAGCTCCGCCGGTACCGCCGGGCGGGCCGCGCCGCGCGCGCCGGCCGCTGGCGTGACGGCGTCGAGACGGTAGATCCGTTGCGCCATCCACAGTTCCGCCCGGACGCCGGTCGCCGCCGAGTATCGGGCGACGAACGGGTCACCGGACACGCGCGGGCCGACCACGCCGCCCAGCCGGGCCGGCCGGGCGAGGCACCAGTCGGCCACCGCGGCGACCGCCTCGGCCGGCATCGCGGCGAGCAGCAACTCGTGCGGCGGCGTCCGCACCGCCACCCCGAGCAATCCGCCGTCGTCCGCACAGACCCGCAGCCACCAGGCGTCCGGCTCGACCGGTACGGTGCCGTCGACGCGCTGGCCGACCAGCGACGCGGGTACCGCGTGCAGCACCGGGTCGGCGGCGAGCCAGTCACCGGCCCGCTGCCGGAACACCGTCACGTCCTCGTCCCGGTACACCCGTGTCATGACCACAGCCTGCCCGTCGCGCGGCGCACCGGCCAGGGGGATTCGGACACAGAGCCTGGCGCGGCGCGGCGGTCGTACGGGAGGGGTGGACCGCCGCGCTCCGTCCTCAGGGCTGATCGCCGGGCTCGGTCCTCGCGGAAGGGTGACCGCCGCGCCCGTCGCACCGGCGGGGTGAATCGTCGCGCCCGTCGTACCGGCGGGGTGAATCGTCGCGCCCGTCGTACCGGCGGGGTGAATCGTCGCGCCCGTCGTACCGGCGGGGTGAATCGTCGCGCCCGTCGTACCGGCGGGGTGAGTCGTCGCGCCCGGGTTGTCCGGGAACGGCGCCGGTCGCCGGGCGGGCGCTCCGACGTAGGCTCGGGGAATGCGGATTGCGGTGGCGGCCGACTCCACCGACGGGGTGGCGGCGATGCTGGTCGACGAGCTGGGCCGGCGCGGTCACGAGGTGCTCGTGCACGGCGCGCTCGCGGCCGGCGACCGGGCCGACTGGGCGTGGTCGGCGGAGGCGGCGGCCCGCGACGTGGCCGCCGGCCGGGCCGAGCAGGCGGTGGTCTGCTGCTGGACCGGCACCGGCGCGTCGATCGCCGCGAACAAGGTGGCAGGGGTGCGCGCCGCGCTGTGCGGCGACGCGTACACCGCGACCGGAGCCCGCCGCTGGAACGACGCGAACGTGCTCGCGCTGAGCCTGCGTACGGTGTCGGAGCCGACGCTGGTGGAGATCCTGGACGCCTGGTTCGCCGGGGCGCCGAGCAGCGATCCGGAGGACGCGGCGAACGTGGCACACACCGCCGACATCTGACCGCCCGGACCGGCCACCGGCTCGCCGCAGCCGGCATCGATCGAGGAGCGCGCGGATTCGAACCCGGCCTCCCGGGCGGCCCCGCGGCGATCTCAAGGCGCCGTGGCCGGCTCCGCGGTCGGTCGATCGACGTCGCGGGCCTGCGCGAGGCGGGTACGGGCGTGCTCGTGCGCGACGGTGAGCGCGTCGGCGGCGGCGGTCGCGACGTGCGGCACCACGCCGGTGCCCTCCCAGTCGGTGCCGGTGATCGGGTTGATCGCGCGGCAGGTGGGGATGCTCGCCTCCAGGTGCGGCCCGAGCCGGACCCCGATGCGCGGGTGCGCGCCACCGCCGGTGGTCTCGCCGACCAGGGTGGCGCGCCCGGTGTGGCGCAGGTCGTACGCGAGCTCCTCGCCGCCGGAGAACGTCTGGTGGCTGGTGAGTACGTACACGGGACGCTGCGTGCCGTAGTGCGGGCCGGGCACGTGCGGCAGCGTCCAGAACTGGATGGTGGAATCGGTGCCGCGGTCGTACACGTCGTTGAGGTGTGTCTCGGCCGGCAGCAGGTAGGTGAGGAAGTACGCGACGGAGCCGGGATCGCTGCCGGTGCAGCCCCGCAGGTCGAGGATGAGTGCGTCGGTGTACCGCAGGATCTGCATCGCCGCGGTGATCTCGTCACCGACCAGGTGCACGCCGAACAGCGCCGGCGAGATCTCCAGCAGGCCGATGTTGCCGTCCAACCGCTCGATCCGGCCGATGCCGCTCATGGTGCGCTGGACCCGGCGTTCGTAGAGCGCCTCGGCGATGGCGTGCTCGTCGCCGTCCTCGGGGATCGGTTCGGTGTGGTGGATCAGCCGCAGGTGCCCGTCGTCGTTTCCGCGCTGCAGGTCGGCGGTGACCAGCTCGGCGAGGGTCGCCTCGTCCGTGGCGGCGGCGTACCGGCCGGCCGCGGCCGCGGCGGCCAGCTGCGCGGCGATCTTCTCGCCCAGCTCGGCGAAGACGTACCGGGTGGCGACGAGTTCGCCGACCTCGGCCAGGATCCGGTCGATGTCCGCGGGTTCCATGGCTTCCTCCGTTGGTCGTGCCGGCCCGGCGCGACGCCCGGCCGCGGCAAGTAGAGCAGACCGGTTGACAAAGCGTCAAGACTTCCGGACACTTTCCTGGTGATCGAACCCGAGGACTCCCTGCGGATCGAGACCGCCGCCCAACACCGGGCTCTGGGACATCCGCTCCGCCAGCGGCTGCTGTTCTCGCTCGGCCAGCAGCCCGCGACCACCAGCCAGCTCGCCGCCGCGCTCGGCATCGCGAAGGGCAGCGTCGGCCACCACCTCAAGACCTTGAGGGAGGCGGGTCTGGTTCGCGTCGTGGAGACCCGGCAGGTGCGCGGCGGCACCGAGCAGTACTACCAGCGCACCGCCCGGCGGATGGACCTCGACGACCCGAGCCACGCCGCCACCTCCGCCATGCTCACCGGCCTCGCCGACGAGCTGTCCGTGGCCGACGACGATCCGCTGCTCGTGCTCCGGCACGTACGGCTGACCGACGCGCAGGCGCACCGGCTGCGCGCGGCGCTGGCGGAGATCGCCGAGAGCGCCACCGACGACGGTGCCGAAGCGCCCCGGCACGGCCTCCTCGTCGCCATGTACCGGCAACGCGACGCCACCGCCGCCGACCCGAGCCGGGCCCGCCCCGCCACGCCGCACGCAGGTGCCGCGTCAGCCGGCCCTTCGGCATCCCCGGCGAACCCCGCAGCGGACAGCTGACCCATCCGCCCGGTGTGCGTTCGGCCCAGCGGAGGCTCGATCAACCACGCCGGGCTTCGCCGACGCTTCGGGCGGTGGGTCGGCCGGCGCGCGGGGAGGGCGGTGGGGCGGCCGGCTCCCGGGCGGACAGCTGGGCCCGGGTGGGCAGCAGCAGCGGGGTGGCGAGTAGGAGCACCCCCGCCACGGTGATCGCGGTGCGCGGGCTGGTCACCGTCGCGAGGATTCCCCACAGCGCGGTCAGGCCGGCCTGGACGATCTTGCCCGCGGCGCTCCAGGTCCCGAGCAGCGGGGCGGCGTGGCCGGTCGGCGCCCGCTGCAACCGTTCGGTGGCGTGGATCGGGTTGTACACGCCCATGCAGGTGATCAGCAACGCCTCGACGGCGATCACGACCAGCAGGCCGGCGAGCCCGGGCCGCACGAACGCCAGCCCGACCGGGAACAGCGCGCGCAGCCAGCCGGCGACCCGCAGCACCCGGTACCGGCCGAACCGGGCGGCGAGGCGGGCGGACAGCCGGGCGCCCAGGAACCCGCCCAGCGCGGGCACACCGAAGGCGAGGCCGTACTGCCAGACCGGCATCCGGTAGCGGCCGAGCAGCAGCACGGACAGCAGCGGCATCCCGGCCACGATCAGCCCGCCGACGAGTACCGAGTTGGCGAACAGCCGCCGCAGCACCGGGTCACCGGCGATGGACCGCGCGCCGGTGAGCAGGTCGGCGCCGCGGGCCGTGCCGCGGGGCGTCACGACGTCGCCGCCCCGGATGCGCAGCACGCCGAGCGCGGACAGCAGGTAGCTGAGCGCGTCCGCGGCGACGGTGGCGACCGGGCCGAGCAGCCCGACGAGCGCCCCGCCGAGCGGCGGTCCCACCGCTGTCGCCACCCAGCTCGTCGCCTCGAACCGCCCGTTCGCGTCGAGCAGAGCGGTACCGGCGGCGAGGTGCTTGAGGTACGCACCGGACGCGGCGGTGAACGCGATCCCGGCGGCGCCGGAGACGACCGCGACGGCCAGCAGCTGCCCGTACGAGAGCAGGCCGAACAGGTGGCAGATCGGGATGCTCGCCAGCGCCGCGAACCGGACCAGGTCCATCGTCACCAGTACCGGTCGCTTGGCGTGGTGCGCCACCCAGGGCCCGAGCGGGAACGCCACGAGGGCCGCAACGGCGAGGCCGGCCGCCTCCAGCAGCGACACCGCGAACGCCGGCGCGTGCAGCACCCGCACCGCGATCAGCGGGAACGCGCCGAAGGCGAGCCACGTCCCGTACGTGCTCACCGCGTACGCCGCCCACAACCGGCCGACCTCGTTGCCCACCCGTGCCCGCATCCCGCTCCCCTGCCACAACCGACGTTCGTGCGCCCGGATCAGATCAGCAGCGCCGGCACGGGATCAAACAACCGTCGTCCCGGCGAGCCACAACCGTTGGTTGGATCCGAACAGGACGGGCGGCGGTGCGCCCTGCCGTAGGCTGCCGCGGTGGACACCGAAGCGATGCGGTCGTTCGTACGGGCGGCCGAGCTGGGGCAGTTGCAACGCGCCGCCGACGAGCTCGGGGTCAGCCAGCAGGCGGTGTCGAAGCGGATCGCCGCGCTGGAACGCGAACTCGGCGTCCGGCTGTTCGTGCGTACCGCCCGGGGCGTCGAGCCGACGCTGGACGGCCAGGCGTTCCTGCCGCACGCGCGGGACATCGTCCGCGGCGTCGACCGCGCGGTCACCGCGGTACGGCCGGGCTCGCGGGCGCTGCGGATCGACGTGCTCGGGCTGCGGTCGGCCCAGGCGGTGGTGCTGCACGACTACTGGCGGGCGCATCCCGGCCTCGATCTCGACGTGGTGACGCTGCGGGTCGAGGACCCGCAGGTGGCGGTCGATGCGGTCCGGACCGGCGACGTGGACGCGTCCTTTCGTACCGTGACCGACCGCGCCGGACTGCCGCCGGAGGTACGCCAGGTGCCCGCGTTCGACTCGCCGCTGGAGCTGCTCGTCGGCCCGCGCCACCCGCTCGCCGGTGCGCGGACGCTGGCCCCGGCGCAGCTGCGCGGGTACCGGATCTGGCTCCCGGGCATCAAGCCGCGCAGCGAGTGGGAGAGGTTCTACGACGAACTCGTCGCCGCCTTCGACCTGCGCATCGACCCGACCGGGCCGAACTTCGGCAGCGAGGTGTTGCTCGATGCGATCGCCGACTCCGCCGACGTGGCGACCCTCGTCGGCGCGCGCGACCGGTACGCCTGGCCGGCGAGCCACGACCTGCGCCGCATCCCGGTCGCCGGCCCGACCCTGGCGTACCCGCTCTCGCTGCTGGTACCGAGCGCCGATCCGCACCCCGGGTTGCGGCCGATACTCGACCACCTGGCCGGGCTGACACCGCCGGCCGAACCGGTCTGGCACCCCTCGTGGGCGTCGCACGCCGGGTGACTTCTGTCGGAATCATCGAAAGTTATTGACCTCGACAGCAAAAGGCTTTTAGCGTTACCGAGTCCGCCACGACGTCCTACGGAGGCACCATGCTCGGTGTCCAGCTGTACTCAGTCCGCGACCGCCTCGCCGCCGACCGTGACGCCACGCTGCGCCGCGTCGCCGAGCTCGGCTACCAGGCGGTCGAATGGTTCAACCCGACCGACGATCCCGCCGGCCTGCGCACCCTCGCCGCCCGGCACGGCCTGACCGTGTGGAGCACGCACGCGCCGCTGCTCGACGACGCCGACGCGATCCTCGACGCCGCGACCACGGTCGGCACCGACACCGTCGTCGTCCCGTGGCTCGACCCGGACCGGTTCGCCGACCGCGCCGCCGTCGAGCAGACCGCACAGCGGCTCAACGACGCCGCGAAACGCGCCGCCGAGCGCGGCATCGCGGTCGGCTACCACAACCACTGGTTCGAGCCCGCGCAGCAGGTCGACGGGCGGCCGGCGCTGGAGGTACTGGCCGGCGCGCTGGACGACGAGGTGTTCCTGGAGGTCGACGTCTACTGGGCCACCGTCGGCGGGCTCGACGTCCCGGCGCTGCTGGGCCGGCTCGGCGAGCGGGTCCGCTACCTGCACGTCAAGGACGGCCCGGCCACCACGCCCGAGGCCGCGATGACCGCCGTCGGCGCCGGTACGCTCGACATCCCGGCCATCCTCGCCGCGGCGCCGCAGGCCCGCCGCATCGTCGAGCTCGACCGGTGCGACACCGACATGTTCGCCGCGCTGGCCGACAGCATCGGTTACCTGCGCGAGGTGGCCTCGTGACCGCGGGACCGGTCGGCGTCGCGGTCGTCGGCTGCGGCACGATCTCCACCCAGTACCTGGACAACCTGACCGCGTTCCCGGACGTCCGGGTGGTCGCCTGCACCGACCTGGAGCTCTCGCGAGCCCGCGACGCCGCCCAGCGGTACGGCATCCCGGTGGTGGGCGACACCGCCGCGGTGATCGGCCACCCGGACGTCGAGATCGTGGTCAACCTGACCATCCCCGCGGTACACACCGAGGTCGCGCGCGCCGCGGTCGCCGCCGGCAAGCACGTGTACTCGGAGAAGCCGCTCGCGCTGGCGCCCGACGACGGGGCCGCGCTGCTCGCCGCCGCCGACGCCGCCGGAGTCCGCGTGGCGAACGCACCGGACACGTTCCTCGGCGCCGGGTTGCAGACCGCGTACCGGATGATCGCCGAAGGCGCCATCGGTACCCCGCTGACCGCGCTGACGCTGATGCAGAGCCCCGGACCCGAGTCGTGGCACCCGAACCCGGCGTTCCTGTTCCAGCGCGGCGCCGGCCCGCTGTTCGACATCGGGCCGTACTACCTGACCACGCTGGTCGGTGCGTTCGGCCCGGCCCGGTCGGTGGCCGCGGTCGGCCGGCGGGCCCGCAACAGCCGGGTGGTCGGCTCCGGTCCGCTCGCCGGTACCGCGTTCGAGGTGGAGGTGCCGACGCACGTCGCGGCGCTGCTCGACTTCACCGGTGGCCAGGCCGCGACCAGCGTGCTCAGCTTCGACTCGCCGCTCGCCCGCGCCGGGTTCGTCGAGATCACCGGGTCCGAGGCGACCATGGCGCTGCCCGACCCCAACACGTTCGGCGGCACCATCAGGCTGCGCCGGGCCGGCGACGACGACTGGTCCGCGGTACCGGCGAAGGGGCCGGACGCCGGCCGCGGCCTCGGCGTGCTCGACCTCGCCCGCGCGCTGCGGGCGGGCACGCCGCACCGCGCGTCCGGCGAGCTGGCGCTGCACGTACTGGAGCTGATGACCGCGATCGCGCGCTCGGCCGAGGACGGCGCCTTCGTCCCGATCGACTCCACCTGCACGGCGCCGGCGCTGCTCCCGGACGAGTTCGACCCGTACACCGCGACGCTGTGACCAACGGCCCGGCCCGTCGAGCACGGGTCGGGCCGACCGACCGCGCCCCACCGATCCGGTGGCCACCCGCCACCGATCCGGCTCGACGTGATCCGCCGGAACCGAGCCAGCGTGGCCACCCGCCACCGATCCGCCTCGACGTGATCCGCCGGAACCGAGCCGGCACGGCGTGGCCGCTCGATCCGATCGGCCGCAACCGAGCCGGCGTGGCGTGGCCAGTCGGCACTGATCCGGCTTGGCATGGTCCCGCGGCGTCGCCTTTGTCCACAGTGGACTGGCGGTCAGTCGAGCAGGTTACGGTCCAGCCGCCGGGACATCGCCCGCAGCGCCGCCTCGGCCCGGGCGACCACCTGATCCTGGTCGTCCGCGACGGCCTCCCGCAGGGCCGGCGCATGCTCGGCCTCGCCGACCACGCCCAGGGCACGCGCCGCCGCGATCCGCACCCGGGGTACCGGATCGGACAGCAGCGGCACCAGCCGATCGCCGGCCGCGCCGATCTCGTGCGAGATGACCACCTTCGCCACCATCTCCCGTACCCGCCAGGCCCGGTCACCGAGCGCGTCGAGCACCGCCGGGATCGCCGCGTCGTCCCACACGTAGACCAGCGCACGCGCCGCCCAGACCCGCGGCCAGTACAGCAGGGACGGGTCGTCCTCGGGGGTGCGCAGCCGCATCTCGTTCTCGGCCGACGCACCGGCCAGCCAGACGATGAACTCGACCTCGGCGAACGGGTCACCGTGCTGCAGCAGCGCCACGCAGCGCGCCACCATCTCGTCCGTGCCGAGCCGCTGCTCGGTGGCCCGCGCCAGCTCCGCCGGTGTCGCACCCATCCGCCCAGGTTGCCACAGCGACGGCGGAAACGCGTTGAAGGCGTTCGCCGGCGCGGCTAGCGTCGGCTGCCATGCGCGATATCAGTACCGCGGCGGCGCTGCTCGCCGCGCTCGGTTCCGCCGACCGGCTCGCCCTTCTCACCGCGGTCGGTACCGGCCGCGCCGGCACGGTCACCGACGCGGCGGCCGAGACCGGCCTGCCGGTACGGCGGGTGCTCAAGGAGGCCGCCCGCCTCGCCGACTGCGGACTGTTGCGCCTGGACGGGCAGCGGGTGTCCGCCGACCTCGCGGTACTGGCCGGGGCCGCCGACGCGCTGGACGCGGCGCAGCCGACGGCAGCGTTGCTGGCCGACGACCCGGTGCTGGCGCGGCACTTCCGACACGGTCGGCTCCGCGCCGTCCCGGAGGACCTCGCGCTGCGGCACCGGCTCGCCGACCTCGCGGCCACCCTGCTGCCACCGGACACCACGCTGACCGAGACCGAGGTGAACGCCGCGCTGCACGAGCTGTACGACGACCACGCCGCGCTGCGCCGGCTGCTCGCCGACTTCGGTCGCGTCACCCGGGACGGCTCCGCCCGCTACCGGGTCGTACCTCCGGCCGACCGGCCACCGCTGCCGGGTTGACCCGCGGCACCGACGGTCACCGGCCCCGCGGAGCCTGCCCAGGGCGGCGCCGTCGGCCCGACGGCGCACCAGCGCACCAGCGCCCGGACCGGCGGGCACGACGACACCGCCCGGACCGACGGGCGCGATGACACCGCCCGGACCGGCGGGCGGCGGTGGCGCCGTCCTCGTCGGGCCGGCTGGGCACGCCCCGCCGCCCCGGCCGGCGGTCGGCGTGTCGTCAGTCGTTCGAGCCGAAGGCGGCGTCGAAGGAGGCGGCCGGCGGCTCGATCGCGGCGAGCTTGCGGACGAACGCCAGCGCCTCGGGTGCGCCGGTGAGCCGGTCCATGCCGGCGTCCTCCCACTCGATCGAGATCGGCCCGTCGTAGGAGATCGCATTGAGGGTGCGGAAGCACGCCTCCCAGGGCACGTCGCCGTGCCCGGTGGAGACGAAGTCCCAGCCGCGCCGCGGGTCGCCCCACGGCAGGTGCGAACCGAGCCGGGTGTTGCGGCCGTTGAACTGCTTCTTCGACTCCTTGCAGTCCACGTGGTAGATGCGGTCCTGGTAGTCCCACAGGAAGCCGACCGGGTCGAGGTCCTGCCAGATGAAGTGCGACGGGTCGAAGTTGAGCCCGAACGCCGGCCGGTGCCCGATCGCCTCCAGCGCCTTGGCCGTGGTCCAGTAGTCGTAGGCGATCTCGGTCGGGTGCACCTCGTGCGCGAAGCGCACCCCCTCGGCGTCGAACACGTCCAGGATCGGGTTCCACCGGTCGGCGAAGTCCTGGTAACCGCGCTCGATCATCGAATCCGGAGTGGGCGGGAACATCGCCAGCGTGTACCAGATGGACGAGCCGGTGAAGCCGACCACGGTGGACACGCCGAGCGCGGCGGCGGCCCGGGCGGTGTCCTTCATCCGTTCCGCGGCCCGCTGCCGCACCCCTTCGGCGTCGCCGTCGCCCCAGACCGCGGCCGGCACGATCGCCTGGTGCCGCTCGTCGATCGGGAAGTCGCACACCGCCTGGCCGACCAGGTGGTTGGAGATCGCGTACACCGAGAGGCCGTGCTCGGCGAGGATCCGCTTCCGTCCGTCCACGTAGGACGGATCGGACAGCGCCTTGTCGACCTCGAAGTGGTCACCCCAGCAGGCGATCTCCAGCCCGTCGTAGCCCCACTGCGAGGCCAGCCGGCACACCTCGACGAACGGCAGGTCCGCCCACTGGCCAGTGAACAGCGTGATCGGTCGCGCCATGGCGCGTGCTCCCTTCGTACGGTCGACTCGCGGGAGTCGGGAGTCCTCAGTGGACAGTGTTGGTCCAGGTGCTGTCGCGGGCGCTGCGGCCCACGGCGTCGAGCACGCGCTGGGCGGCGAGGCCGTCCTCGAACGACGGGCGTACCGGATCGCCACCGCCCACCGCGGCGAGCAGGTCGCGGGCCTGGTGGGTGAACGCGTGCTCGTAGCCGAGCAGGTGCCCCGGCGGCCACCAGGCCGACAGGTACGGGTGGTCGGGCTCGGTGACGAGGATCCGGCGGAAGCCCGCCTCGGCCGACAGCTGGCCGCCGTCGTAGAACTCCAGCTCGTTGAGGCGTTCCAGGTCGAACGCGAGGGTACCGAGGGTGCCGTTGACCTCGATGCGCAGCGCGTTCTTGCGCCCCGTCGCGTACCTGGTCGCCTCGAACGTGCCGACGACACCGCCGGAGAGCCGGGCAAGGAACAGCGCCGCGTCGTCGACGGTGACGGGAGCGTTGCCGGTACCGCCGGGCAGCGGTCGCTCGGTCACGAACGTCTCGGTCAGCGCGCTCACCGACTCGAACTCGGCACCGGTGAGGAACCGTACCGCGTCGATCACGTGCGCGCCCAGGTCGCCGAGCGCGCCGGAACCGGCCCGGTCCGCCGACAGCCGCCAGGTCCACGGCGCGGCCGGGTCGACCAGCCAGTCCTGCAGGTAGCAGGCGCGTACCTGGCGGATCCGGCCGATCCGGCCCGCCGCAACGAGATCGTGCATCAGCGTCACGGCCGGCACCCGCCGGTAGGTGAAGCCGCACATCGCCACGGTGCCCGCATCCCGGGCGGCCGCGGCCATCGCCTCGGCCTCGGCCACGGTGTTCGCGAGCGGCTTCTCGCACAGCACGTGCTTTCCGGCGGCCAGCGCGGCGATCGCGATCTCGGCATGCGTGTCGCCGGGCGTGCAGATGTCGACCAGCTCGACGTCGTCCCGGTCGATCAGGGCGCGCCAGTCGGTTTCGGTGGCGGCCCAACCCAACCGGCTCGCCGCCGCCTCGGTACGCGCCGGGTCGCGGCCGCAGATCACCGCCATCCGCGCGGTCACCGGCAGGTCGAAGACCCGGTTGACGGTACGCCAGGCCTGCGAGTGCGCGGCACCCATGAACGCGGTGCCGACCATCCCGACGCCGACGGTGCGGCCCCGGGCGCCCTCGTCGCCCGCCCGATCCCCGCCGGCTGCGACGTTGCGGCGAGCCCGGTCGACTTCGCCGGCACCGCTCCGGCCGACCCCGTCTACAGTGGACACGCGGTTGACTCCGTCAACGCTGGACACACGGCCCGCCTTTCCTCGATGCGCTCGATCACGACTGCCGGAAGACCAGGTCGCTGGCGAGCTTCGCGGCGCCGAGGGCACCGGCCCGCTCGCCCAGTTCGGACACCACCAGCGGCAGGTTGCCGGTGGCCAGCGGCAACGACCGCCCGTACACCACGGCGCGGACCTCGGCGAGCAGCCGGTGGCCGAGCCCGGCCAGGCCGCCGCCGATCACGATCATCGACGGGTTGACGAAGCTGACCAGGCTCGCCAGTACCCCGCCGAGCGCGGCACCGCCGGCCCGGATCAGCGCCACGCTCGTCGCGTCGCCGGCCGCCGCGGTCTGCCCCACGTCGTACGCGCTGAGCGTGCCGTGCTCCGCCAGCCGGGCGGCGAGCGGTTCGGACCGCCCGGCCCGCGCCGCCGCGACCGCGTCCCGGGCCAGCGCGGCGCCGCCGAACACCGCCTCCAGGCAGCCGGTGTTACCGCAGGCGCAGACCGGGCCGTGCGCGACGACCTGCATGTGGCCGATGTCGCCGGCGCAGCCGTCCTTGCCGCGGAACACCTCGCCGCCGAGGTGGATGCCGCAGCCGATGCCGGTACCGAGCTTGACGAACAGGAAGTCGTCGACCGATCGGGCCACTCCCCCGTAGCCCTCCCCGATCGCCATGATGTTGACGTCGTTGTCGACCACGACCGGGCAGTTGTGTTCGTGCGCCAGCATCTCCCGCACCGGGAAGCCGTCCCAGCCGGGCATGATCGGTGGCGACACCGGCACCCCGTCGCGGAAGCTCACCGGGCCGGGCAGTCCCACACCGAGCCCGTCGAGCTGGCGGTACGCACCCTCCGCGCGCAGCTTCTCCAGCAGGTCGGTGACCACCCGCAGGACCGGCCGCGGGCCGGACCGGATGTCGACCGCTTCCTCCACGGCGGCGACCGGATCGAGGTTGCGGTCGGTGACCTCGATCCGTACCGAGGTGGCGCCCAGGTCGACGGCGCCGTACCGGTGCCGCGGCGACAGCTCGATCAGGGTCGAGCGCCGGCCACCGCGGGACGCCGCGGGCCCGGCTTCCCGTACCCGATCGGTCTCGGTGAGGCGGGTCAGCTCCGACAGCAGCCTGGCGCGCGGCACCGCCAGCCGGTCGGCGAGCTCGACCCTGGACAGCGGCCCGTGTTCCCGCAGCAGGCACAGCACCTGGTACGCCAGCCCCTCCGCCACCGCCGCCCCTTCGGTCGTACGCAAGCCAACTTTTGCCATCTTGAACGAAAGTAGCCGCGAACACAACCGCGGACCGGCGATCGGGCGCTCGCGACCCGGCGCCGCCGGCGCGCTGGCACGATGGCGCCATGACGGCGGTGGTGGGACTGCGCACGATCGTGGACCTGGACGAGGCGGGGTCGACCGCGCGGACGCTGTCGGCGACCGCGCGCCACGAGGCGGTACTGGCCGACGGGCGGCACGTGCTGCTGCTCGACGACCGGGGCTGGGGCGCCTCCGGCCCACCCGACAGCTGGGCGGCGACCAGCGTGGCGGACGTCGAGGCCACCGCGCGGACCGTGGTCGGCCCGGACGAGCCGTTCGCCGAGCACACCGCGGCGGAGATGGCCGCCGACCACTGGGCGCACCTCGCCGACGTCCTGCGCCGGGCCGGCGTCACCGTCGACGCAGACCGGCTGGCCCGGCTGCCGCACGAGGTCGTCCTCAGCAACCGGTTCCGCGCCCGGCTCGGCAGCCGCTGACCCCCGCCCGCCCGGGCGGCGGGCGGTAGGCTGCCCGTCGTGCCGGTGCTGATCATGTTTCTAACCATCGCCGCCGTCGGCGTGGCGTTCCTGGTGGCGACGCTGGTGCCGATCCTGCGCAGCGCCGCGGTGCGGCGCACCGGTACCCGGGTGACCGGATCGGTGACCGGCAACGACATCAAGCGGGTCGGCAACGGGGCAAGCTGGCGGGTCCCGACCGTCGGCTACACCCTCGACGGCCACCGGTACGACGCGCGACTGGCCAACTACACCTCGAACGCCGGGCTACCGGAGGGCAGCGCGGTCCGGCTCGCGGTGTCACCGAAAAATCCGTACCGGCCGGTCGCGGTCGAGCTGAGCTCGTGGCCGACCGTGTACTGGTGCCTGATCCCCATCGCCGTCGGCGTGCTCGGCGCCCTCTGCACCGGCATCCGGTAACCGCCACGGCGCCCCGGCCGGTCGACGACCGTCAGGCCGCGTTGTCGCTGCGCATGCCGTTGACCGCACCGTCGATGGGGACGGACAGCCGGTCGAGTCGTTCGGCCAGTTCGGCGGGAAGCTCCAACTCGGTGAGGTTCTGCTCGATCTGGTCGAGAGTGCGCGGGCCGACGACGGTCGAGGTGATGCCCGGCCGGCCGTGTATCCAGGCCAGCGCGACCGCGGCGGTGGAGGTGTTCAGTTCGACGGCGACCCGTCCGACCTCCTCGGCGATGCGCAGCGTCCGCTCGTTGAGCAGGCCGGCCGCCCAGCGGTGGGCCTCGGGTACGGGCGAGGCGAACAGCCGGCCCAGCCGCGTGTCGCCGGACGGACTGGTGTCGCGGTAGCGACCGGTGAGGACACCGGACCCCAACGGGCTCCATGCCGTGACGCCCAGCCCGTGCCGCTGGCAGGTCGGCAGGATCTCCGCCTCGATCGTCCGGGCAACCAACGAGTACTGGGCCTGCAGGGCGGTGAACGCCGTGCCACCGAGCCGTTGCGCGGCCCACTGCGACTCGACGATCTGCGCGGCGGTGAAGTTCGAGGCACCCAGGTACCGGACCTTTCCCGCGCGGACGAAGCCGTCCAGGGTCGCCATCGTCTCCTCGATCGGCGTCACCCCGTCCCACTGGTGGCAGTAGTAGATGTCGAGGTAGTCGGTGTCGAGGCGGCGCAGGCTCGCCTCCAACGCTCTGGTCAGGTGGACCCGGGACAGGCCGCGGTCATTCGGCCCGTCGCCCTGCGGCAGGAACGCCTTGGTCGAGAGGACCACCTGGTCGCGCCGCCGGTGGATCGCCCGCCCGACGATGCGCTCGGACTCCCCGCCGGTGTAGCCGTCGGCCGTGTCGATCATGACGTGCCCTGCCGCCAGGAACCGGTCGATGATGCGCCGCGCCTCGGTCTCGTCGCTGCTGGCGAAGTATGCCGACGCCCCGAAGTTCATCGCGCCCAGCGCGAGCTTCGAGACCTTCAGGCCGGAGCGGCCCAGCGGTTGGAAGTCCATGTGGCGTCCTCGGTCGATACAATCGGACTCGTGATTCCGCTTAGAATATACGGAACTTGCATTCCGTTTGTCAATCGGCCCACGTCATGACCGCGGACCGACCGCGCCGCGCCGACGCCGCACGCAACCGGATCCGAGTCCTGGAAGCCGCGGAGACGGTGTTCACCGAACGCGGCATCGAGGAACCGGTCGAGAAGGTGGCGCAGGCCGCCGGTGTCGGCGTCGGCACCGTCTACCGGCACTACCCGACCAAGCGGCACCTGGTCGAGGCCATCGTCGCGCGGCGCATGCGCAGGGTCGTGGACGAGGCCAGGATCCTTGCCGCCCAAGGCGATCCACGAACGGGGCTGTTCGACGTGATGAACCGGGTGATGGCCGAGGCGATCGTCAAGATGCATCTGGGCGTCACGATCGACAAGACGGGTTCCGCCGCGGCCGGTGCCGAGCCCATGGCCGAGATCGCCGGTGACCTCACGGCGGCGCTGGCGACGTTGCTCGCCCGGGCCCAGCAGGCGGACGCGGTCCGACACGATCTGGGGCCCACCGACATCCTGCAGACCTTGTACGGGCTCAGCGCCGCCGCGGAGCACTACCGCTGGAACGCCGCCGAGCGGTCGCACGCCATCGCCATCGCGGTCGACGGGCTCCGGCCCCGGTAGCCGCCCGCGCAACCGGTCGCCCGGATCTCCGGCGCTGGGCTCAGATGCGTCCGAGGACTGTGCGGCGCACGTGCAACACGTACAGCCAGATCGCGGCGAACAGGCAGCCGATCACCGCGATCGCCCAGTGCGCCACGCCCGTCGCGATGACCAGCGCCTGCAACACGATCCCGGCATACCAGGCCCAGCGCCGCTTGAGCAGCCCGATCAGCACGATCGCCAGCGCGGCCAGGATCGCCACCGCCGCCATGCCCCAGCCGGGCGCCTTCAGCATCCGCAGCGGCAACACCGCGAGCAGCAGCACCAGTGCCTCGATCGAGAGCACCCCGGCGCCGGCGCCGCGCAGCGCACCGGCCGGGTTCCGCAACCCCGACACCGGCGCCCAGCCCCCGTCGGTACCGGCCCCGGCCGGTTCGGCACCGTCGACCGCCTCGGCGCCCTCCGCGGTCTCGGTGCGATCCGCGGGCTCGGTGGACTCGCTGCCACCCGCAGGCTCGGCGGGCTCGGACCGGTCGGTGGTCTCGCCGCCATCCGCGTGCTCAGCGGGCTCGGCACCGCTCGCAGGCTCGGCGGCGCCCGCTGGAGCGGCGGCACCCGCAGGCTTGGCGCCATCCGCAGGCCCGGCGGGCTCCGCAGCTTCGGCCCGCATGCCGTTGGCCGGGGTGCCGTTCGCGGGGGTGCCGGGGGCGCCGGCGGTGCCCGGATCGCGGGCCTGGTCGGGGCGCTCGTCGGTCATCGCAGCAGCAGCTTCCGCGCGTCGGCGACGGTGACCACCGACCCGGTGATCAGCACACCGAGGCCGCCCAGTGCCGGATCCTCGCCCTGCTCGGACAGGCCGACCGCCTCCTGGATCGCGTCCGGCAGCTCGGGCTCGACGTGTACCCGGTCGGCGCCGAAGATCTCGGTGGCGAGCGCGGCGAGCTGCGCCACCGGCATCGCCCGCGACGACGAGTTGCGGCTCACGACGATCTCGTCGGCGACCGGCTCGAGCAGCTCCAGCATCGAGCCGACGTCCTTGTCGGTGAGCGCGGCGACCAGCACCACCAGCCGGCGGAACTCGAACTCCTCGGTCAGCGCGGTGACCGTCGCGGTCATCCCCGCCGGGTTGTGCGCCGCGTCCAGCAGCACGGTCGGCGAGGTGCGTACCCGCTCCAGCCGGCCGGGTGAGCTGACCTGCGCGAACCCGTCCCGTACCAGGTCGGCGGACAGGGCCCGGCCGCCGGCGCCGGCGCCGAACAGTGCCTCCACCGCGGCGAGCGACACCGCCGCGTTCTGCGCCTGGTGCGCGCCGTGCAGCGGCAGGAAGACGTCGGAGTACACCTCGCCGAGGCCCTGCAGGTTGAGCAGCTGGCCGCCGATCGCGACCTGCCGGCGCAGCACGCCGAACTCACTGCCCTCCCGGGCGAGGGTCGCCTCGACCTCGGCGCATCGCTCGACGATCGGCCGAACCGCCTCCTCGGCCTGCGCGGCGGCGATCAGCGTGGCGCCCTCGTGCACGATGCCCATCTTCTGGGTGGTGATCTCGGCGATCGTGTCGCCCAGCCACTCCGAGTGGTCCAGCCCGACCGGGGTGAGCACGCACACCGGCGCGTGCAGCACGTTGGTGGCGTCGGTGGCGCCGCCGAGCCCCACCTCGACCACCGCCACGTCCACCGGCGCGTCCGCGAACGCCGCGAACGCCATCGCGGTGGTCAGCTCGAAGTAGGTCACCGGCTCCGGGTACTCGGCGTCGACCATCGCCACCATCGGCGCGATCTCCTCGTACACCTCGACGAAGCGGCGCTCGCTGATCGACTCGCCGTCGATGGAGATGCGCTCGCGCACCGTCTCCAGGTGCGGGCTGGTGTACCGGCCGGTGCGCACGCCGTGCGTGCGCAGCAGCGAGTCGATCATCCGAGCGCTCGAGGTCTTGCCGTTCGTGCCGGTCAGGTGGATGGCCCGGAACGCGCGCTGCGGGTTGCCGAGCAGATCCAGCAGCATGATGATGCGCTCGGGCTCGAAGACCATCCGGGTGAAGCCGCGCTCCAGCAGCTCCGCGTCGACCGCCGCGAAGTCCGCCGACTCGTCGCCGCGATCAGCCACGCCCGGCCAGCCCGGACAGCGCGGCGGTCAGACGCTCGATGTCGGCGGTCGCGACGGCCTGCCGGTCGCGGATCTTCGCCACCACCGGCTCCGGCGCCTTGGCCAGGAACGCCTCGTTCGCCAGCTTCTTCGTCGTCCCGTCGAGCTCCTTACGGGCGGCCGCCAAGTCCTTCTCCAGCCGGGCCCGCTCGGCCGCCACGTCGATGCTGCCGCGGGTGTCCAGCTCCACCGTGACGCCGGTGACGGTGACGCTCGCGGTCGGCTCGAAGCCGTCGGACGGCTCGTTGAGCCGGGCCAGCGAACCGATCAGCTGGTGGTGGCCGCCGATGCCGGCCTCGGCCAGGCCGGCCAGCCGGGCCGCGACCCGCTGCCCCGGCTTGAGCCCCTGGTCGGAGCGGAACCGGCGGATCTCGGTGACCACCCGCTGCAGGGTGACGACCTCGGCCTCGGCGGCGGCATCGACCAGCGACTCGTCGGCCGTCGGCCAGCTCGCCACCATCACACTGTCCGCACCGGTCAGGGTCGACCACAGCTCGTCGGTGACGAACGGCATCACCGGGTGCAGCAGCCGCAGCAGCGTGTCGAGAACGTGCCCGAGCACCCGCCGGGTCACCCGCGCGGCGTCGCCGTCGGCGGCGAGCACCGGCTTGGCCAGCTCCAGGTACCAGTCACAGACGTCGTCCCAGGCGAAGTGGTAGAGCAGGTCGCAGACCTTGGCGAACTCGTACGACTCGAACAGCCGGTCGACCTGCGACACGGTGCGCTGCAGCCGGGACAGCACCCAGCGGTCCACAGTGGACATCTCGGCCGTCGCCGGCAGGTCGCCCTCGACGGTGGCGCCGGACAGCAGCGCGAACCGGGTCGCGTTCCACAGCTTGTTGCAGAAGTTGCGGGAGCCCTGCGCCCACTCCTCGCTGACCGCCACGTCCGACCCCGGGTTCGCGCCGCGGGCCAGGGTGAACCGGGTGGCGTCGGCGCCGAAGGAGTCCATCCACTCCAGCGGATCGACCACGTTGCCCCGCGACTTCGACATCTTCTTGCCGAACTGGTCGCGCACCAGGCCGTGCAGCACCACCTGATCGAACGGCTGCCGGCCGTCCATTGCGTACAGCCCGAACATCATCATCCGGACGACCCAGAAGAACAGGATGTCGTAGCCGGTGACCAGCACGCTGGTCGGGTAGAACCTCGCCAGCTCCGGCGTCTGCGCCGGCCAGCCGAGGGTCGAGAACGGCCACAGCGCCGACGAGAACCAGGTGTCCAGCACGTCGGAGTCCTGCGTCCAGCCGTCGCCGGTCGGCGGTTCCTCGTCCGGACCGACGCACACCATCTCGCCGCCCGGCCCGTACCAGATCGGGATCCGGTGGCCCCACCACAGCTGCCGCGAGATGCACCAGTCGTGCATGTTGTCGACCCAGTCGAAGTAGCGCTTGCGCTGCTCGACCGGGTGGATGGTGACCCGGCCGTCGCGCACCGCGTCGCCGGCCGCCTTGGCCAGCGGCTCGACCTTGACGAACCACTGCTTGCTCAACCGCGGCTCGACGGTCGTGTTGCAGCGCGAGCAGTGCCCGACGGCGTGCACGTACGGCCGCTTCTCGGCGACGATGCGGCCCTGCTCGCGCAGCGCCGCCACGATCGCCGGCCGCGCCTCGAACCGGTCCAGCCCCTCGAACGGGCCGTGCGCGATGATCACCCCGTGCTCGTCGAGCACCGTGATCGACGGCAGGTCGTGCCGCCGCCCGATCTCGAAGTCGTTCGGGTCGTGCGCCGGGGTCACCTTGACCGCACCGGTACCGAACTCGGGGTCGACGTGCCCGTCGGCCACCACCGGGATCCGGCGGCCGGTGAACGGCAGCTCCACGGTGCGGCCGACCAGGTGCGCGTAGCGCTCGTCGTCCGGGTGCACCGCGATCGCGGTGTCACCGAGCATCGTCTCGGCCCGCGTCGTGGCCACCACGATCGCGTCGTCACCCTCGCCGTACCGGATGGAGACGAGCTCACCGTCGTCGTCGGAGTGCTCGACCTCGATGTCGCTCAGCGCGGTCAGGCAGCGCGGGCACCAGTTGATGATGCGCTCGGCGCGGTAGATCAGGCCCTCGGAGTAGAGCCGCTTGAAGATCGTCAGCACCGCGCGGGACAGCCCGGCGTCCATGGTGAACCGCTCGCGGCTCCAGTCGACCGAGTCGCCGAGCCGGCGCATCTGGCCGAGGATCCGGCCGCCGAACTCCTCCTTCCACTGCCACACCCGCTTGACGAACGCGTCCCGGCCGAGGTCGTGCCGGGACTTGCCGTCCTGCTCGGCGAGCTGGCGCTCCACCACGTTCTGGGTGGCGATGCCGGCGTGGTCCATGCCCGGCATCCAGAGCGCCTCGTAGCCCTGCATCCGGCGGCGGCGGATCAGCGAGTCCTGGATGGTGTGGTCGAGCGCGTGGCCCATGTGCAGCGAACCGGTCACGTTCGGGGGCGGGATCACGATCGAGAACGGCGGCCGCTGCGACGCCGCGTCCACCCCGAAATACCCCGCCGATACCCACTGCTCGTAGCGGCGGGCCTCTACCTCGCCGGGCTGGTACGCAGCGGACAGGTCGGGCTGGGTCTGCGGAGTCACGGTCACCCCAACGAGTCTACGGAGCCCACGTCACGCGATGCCACGGGGCGCCCGCCGTCGACCGGTCCGCCCGAGGTCTGCGCAGCCGCCGTCAGCGAGGCGATGCTCGGGCGGACGGGCTTCGAGACCCGGCCGCCGCCGGCCGACCACGGGCGCGGTCGCCGAACGACCGACCACGGACCCGCGTACGCAACGTGGACAGGTAAACGTGGACAGGTAAACGTGGACAGGTAGCCGGGGCGGACGAGTCAGGGCGGACTTGCCGGGCCGGACTTGCCGGGCCGGACTTGCCGGGGCGGGCGAGCCGAGGCGGGACGAATCACGGCAAATGCGGCCTGTCGGGCTTCGTCACTTCCGGTCGTTGCCCGGTCAGGCCTCGCGCCACCACCACCGGCCCCTACCAGAAGGCCCGCGCACGCGCCGCGGGCGCACCGAGTGCAACGCCTTCACTGCCAGGGGCCGTGCGGCCCGGGCCCGTACTGCCCTGGCCCGTACTGCCCCGGCCCGTACCCGTACTGCCCGTACGGATCGGCCGGCGGCGGCTGCTGCAGCACGGTGCCGGAGCGGTACCAGGCCATGGTGTCCGGCCGGCGCAGCACGAACAGCGCGTAGATGCCGCAGGGGATGCCGGCCAGCAGGCAGCACCCGGTGAACGGCACGATCGCGAGCACCGCACCCACCGTGGACAACCGGCGGTTGCGGCGGCGCAGCATCTGCACCCCGCCGATGATCGTCGCCGGCGACAGGAACACCGTCAGCACCGGCGAGAAGAGGATGACGTACGCGACGACGTCGCTGCCGCCGAAGCTCACCTCCTGCACCTCGTCGTGCAGCTCCGACAGGCCGGCGGCCATCCAGATCGCCGCGCAGACGAAACTCGCGCCGCCGGACAGGATCAGCGCGATCGCGGCGCCGGTCACGCCACGCGGTCGGGAATGCATCGGGGCCGCTGTCGCGGGCTGGTACGGCTGGTACGCCATGATCGCAAGATAGCCGCCCGGCTCCACCCAGGCCGTCGGCCTTTCGTACCGGGCGTCCCGATCCACCGAAAGGCCGAGGCCGTAACGCCGGAACGGACGATAACGTGTCTCGGCCCCACGCCAGCTCCATCACCGGCGGCCCCGGCGGTACGACCCTGCCGTACCGCTGCGCCGATCCCCGGACACCTCCACGCCCCGGGGCCGCCGCATCGTAGGAGCAGCATGGCCTCAGCAGACGACCCCGCACCGCTCACCGACGGCGCGCAACCCGCGGAGCCGGGCCGGATGCCGCGGACCGTCGGGCCTGCCGCGTCGCCCGGACCGCCGCGATGTGCGGCATCGTCGGTGACCCCGCAGGCTCCACCGGCCGCGGCGACTTCCGACCCAGCGCCAAGCGCGGCGACTCCCTCCCCAGCCCCGGACCCGGCGCCTCCGGGGTCGGCGGTCTCGGCCGCTCCCCTGGTGTGGCCGGACCCGGCGAGTCCCGGGGCGCAGCCGGAGCCGCGACGGAAGCTCCCCTGCAGGCTGCTGACCGGGCTTCGGATCGCGGTCGTCGCGGTACTGCTCCTCGGCGCCGGCGGGTTCCTGACCTGGCCGAAGATCCGGGCCGCTCTCAACCCGGACGCGGGCACCAGGCTGACCGTACCGGCCCGAGCTGGTGGGCTACGCAGGACCGATGCCCCAGACCTCCTGGCCGGGGCGGATCCTGCGATGCTCTCCACTCTCCGCAGCAGGATCTCCGCCGTGTACGGCGTCCCCGGCACGAGCGACGGACCGGTCGCGGTCGTGGGCGGTCTGTTCGCGCATCCCGCCACCGACGAACCCGACGATGCGGTCGACGGATTGTTCCTCGCCCTGTCGTACAGCGATGTGCGGGCGAGCGGCAGGCGTCTTGTCGTCCCACCACGCCCCGTCGACGGCTCCATGACCTGCGCCGCGATCACCGTCACGGGCGGTGGGACCGCGGCACACGGCGGATTCTGTGTCTGGGTGAACCGAGCCGCGGTGGTGGAACTGTTCACGGTCGATCACGACGTCGACGAAACCATCCGGTACGCCAGGCGGGTGCTGCCCGACATCGTGCACCGGGACTGACCGCTGGCCGGGGGTCGTACCCTGGCGGCACCCGCATCCCGATCGGAGCACCGATGTCCTCGCCGTACCCCCCAGGTCCCCCCGGCCCGGATCCGCAGTGGCAGCCACAGCAGTACGAGGTGTCGCCGTTCGGCGACCGGGGCCAGCCGGGCGGCCAGCCCGGTGGCCAGCCGTACGGGGGCGGGCAGCCGGCGGCGCCGCAGTACGGGGGCGGGCAGCCGGCGGCGCCGCAGTACGGCCAAGGGCAGCCACCGGGATCGCCGTACGGCGCGGGCGGGTACCCGGCGGGGCCGTACGGGGCCGAGGCGCCCGGCACCGCGTACGGCGTGCCGCCCGCCGGCGGGCCCGGCTACCCGACTCCGGACTACCCGGCGTCGGGATACCCCGGCGCGGGCTACCCGGCGCCGGGGTATCCGGCGCCCGCGCCACCGGTACCGGCGAAGAAGTCCCGGACCGGGCTGATCATCACGCTGGCCTGTGTCGGCGCCCTGCTGCTGGTCCTGTGCGGCATCGGCGGGTACGCGGCGGTGCAGGGCACGGTCGGCATCGGCCTCGGCGCCAAGAACTCCGCCACCACGCTGTCCACCCCGGACTCGGCCGACGGCCTGACCAAGAAGCCCGGCGACACGGTCGCCGCGTCGATGAAGCGCGAGCTGGACGGCGAGGAGGAGTTCGCCACCACCATCGGCGCCGCGTACACCGACGGCTCGGACACCACCGTCTACGTGTGGGGCGGCACCATGGACAGCTCGCTGGACAGCGTCGAGAACCACCTCGACGACTTCTTCTCCGGCCTGTCCGGCGACTCGGTGACGGTCAGCGGACAGCACTCGGTCGACCCGCCGTCCGCGGTCGGCGGGTCGATGGAATGCGCCAAGGTCGACTTCGGGTCGTCCGGTGCCAAGGGCGGGGTCTGCGCCTGGGCCGACCGGGTCGCCCTCGTCGGCGTGATGAGCCTGACCAGCGACGAGCCGACCGTCGAGACGCTCGCCGGCAAGCTTCTCCCCGACGTCGTACACAAGGGCGGCAGCTGACCGCCCCACGAACCAGCGTCGCTCCGACCGCCCGCGAACCTGGGCCGAGCGCGCCGGCGTCAAGCCGACCGGGCCGACCGCGCCGGCGCCAGACCGACCGCGCCGACCGCGCCGACCGCGCCCGACCAAGCCGGCGTCGGACCGACCGGGCCGAGTGCACCGGCAACACGGAGACGACGAAACGGCCCGGGCGATCGCCCGGGCCGTTTCGTCGTCTGGTCGGTCAGGCCGACTTCTCGCGGCGCTCCCGGGTACGCGTCTCGCGCGCCTCGCGCGGCACGATCGTCGGGTTCACGTTCTCCAGCACCACGTCGCGGGTCACCACCACGCGGGCCACGTCCAGCCGGGACGGGATCTCGTACATCACGGGGAGCAGGACCTCCTCCATGATGGCGCGCAGTCCGCGGGCGCCGGTGCCGCGCAGGATCGCCTGGTCGGCGATGGCCGCGAGCGCCTCAGGGTCGAACGCCAGCTCGACACCGTCCAGCTCGAACAGCCGCACGTACTGCTTGACCAGCGCGTTCTTCGGCTCCTGCAGGATCCGGATGAGCGCGTCGCGGTCCAGGTTGCGCACGCTGGTGACGATCGGCAGCCGGCCGTTGAACTCCGGGATCATGCCGAACTTGAGCAGGTCCTCCGGCATCACGTCGGCGAACACGTCGTCGGTGGAGCGCTCTTCCTTGCTGTGCAGCTGGGCGCCGAAACCGATGCCCTTGCGGCCGACCCGCTGCTCGATGATCTTCTCGAGACCGGCGAACGCGCCACCGCAGATGAACAGCACGTTGGTGGTGTCGATCTGGATGAACTCCTGGTGCGGGTGCTTGCGGCCGCCCTGCGGCGGGACGCTCGCGGTGGTGCCCTCCAGGATCTTCAGCAGCGCCTGCTGGACGCCCTCGCCGGACACGTCGCGGGTGATCGACGGGTTCTCGCTCTTGCGGGCCACCTTGTCGATCTCGTCGATGTAGATGATGCCCGTTTCGGCGCGTTTGACGTCGTAGTCGGCCGCCTGGATGAGTTTGAGGAGAATGTTCTCCACGTCCTCGCCGACGTAGCCGGCCTCGGTCAGCGCGGTCGCGTCCGCCATCGCGAACGGCACGTTGAGCATCCGGGCCAGGGTCTGCGCCAGATGCGTCTTGCCGCAGCCCGTCGGCCCGATGAGCAGGATGTTCGACTTGGCCAGCTCGACCGGGTCAGCGCCCGAGGTGCGGTGCCCGGCGGCATCCGCCTGGATGCGCTTGTAGTGGTTGTAGACCGCCACCGACAGGGCGCGCTTGGCCCCGTCCTGACCCACCACGTACTGGTCGAGGAACTCGCAGATCTCCTTGGGCTTGGGCAGCTCGTCCCACTTGACGTCGCCCGACTCGCTCAGCTCTTCCTCGATGATCTCGTTGCACAGGTCGATGCACTCGTCGCAGATGTAGACCCCAGGGCCCGCGATGAGCTTCTTGACCTGCTTCTGGGACTTCCCGCAGAAGGAACACTTGAGCAGGTCACCGCCGTCGCCGATCCGTGCCACCTACGACTCCCCTGCACCGGCGGCCGGGGCACCCGACCGCTCCTGACTGATTCGCGCTGCACCTGCTCCAGCGCCGTACCTGTCGAACAGACTCTTCGACCGTACCCGCTCGGAGGCCCGAAACGGACCCCCGAGCGGGGCTTTCAGCCCGCCACCGCCGCGGCCGCGTTCTTCTTGCGGCTCGGCAGCACCTGGTCGACCAGCCCGTACGCCATCGCCTCGTCGGCCGTGAGGATCTTGTCACGGTCGATGTCCCGCTTGACCTGCTCGACGTCGCGGTCCGAGTGCTTGGAGATCAGGTCTTCCAGCAGCGTGCGCATCCGCATGATCTCCCGCGCCTGGATCTCGATGTCGGACCCCTGACCGTACCCGCCTTCGGTCGCCGGCTGGTGGATGATGATCCGCGAGTTGGGCAGCGCCATCCGCTTGCCGGGCGCACCGGCCGCCAGCAGCACCGCCGCGGCGGACGCGGCCTGGCCCAGGCAGGCGGTGGAGATGTCACACCGGATGTACTGCATCGTGTCGTAGATCGCGGTCATCGCGGTGAACGAGCCACCCGGCGAGTTGATGTACATGGTGATGTCGCGGTCGGGGTCCATCGACTCCAGCGCGAGCAGCTGCGCCATCACGTCGTTGGCCGACACGTCGTCGATCTGCGCGCCGAGGAAGATGATCCGCTCCTCGAACATCAGGTTGTACGGGTTGGACTCCTTCACCCCGTACGACGTGCGCTCGACGAACGACGGCAGGATGTAGCGGTTCTGCACCGGCGCGAAACCGGTCGGCATGGCGACCCCGCCGAACGGGCTGCCGGGTGTGGAAAGACTCATGGTGAATTCCTTCGTTGAGGCCGGGCGTTGACTCGGGGACGACTGCTGACTCAGGACAGCCCGGCGCCACCGGGGACCTGCGCGGCGCCGGTCACCACGTGGTCGATGAAGCCGTAGTCCTTCGCCTCCTCGGCGGTGAACCACCGGTCCCGGTCGGAGTCGGTCTCGATCTGCTCCAGCGTCTGCCCGGTGTGGCGCGCGACGCACTCCTGGAACATCTTCTTCGTGTACACCATCTGCTCGGCCTGGATGGCGACGTCGGCCGCCGTTCCGCCGATGCCACCGGACGGCTGGTGCATCATGATCCGCGCGTGCGGCAGCGCGTACCGCTTGCCGGTGGTGCCGGCGCACAGCAGCAGCTGACCCATCGAGGCTGCCATGCCGAGCGCGTAGGTCGCCACATCGTTCTTGACGAACTGCATGGTGTCGTAGATCGCCATGCCCGCGTAGACCGAGCCACCCGGCGAGTTGATGTAGAGCGAGATGTCGCGCTCCGGATCCTCGGCGGCGAGCAGCAGCAGCTGGGCGACGACCCGGTTCGCGGACTCGTCGCTGACCTCGCTGCCCAGGAAGATGATCCGCTCCCGCAGCAGCCGGTTGAAGACCAGGTCGTCGAATCCGCCACCGCCGGTGTCCGCGGAGCGCGCGGAAGGCGTGTACAGGTCAGTCATGTTGCGATCCTCTCGGCCCACACGGCGCCGGTGGCGATGCTGCCGGCCCGGCGCTGGTTTCGTCATCGACCCTAGCCGGTACGTGCGCCCAACCGCCGCCGACGGGCCGGGTGTTCGCTCTCAGCGCATCGCCGTGCGCCCGCCACGACAACCGGACGACGAACGGCGACCGGCCCGCACCCGGGACACGGGTGACGGGCCGGTCGGCACGGAACGGAATCAGCTCACTCGGCCCTCGCCGCAGCCTCCTGCTCGGCCCCCTCGGCGGGCGCCTCGGCCTGGGCCGTGTCGCCCTCGGCAGCGTCGCCCTCGGCCGTGTCGCCCTCGGCGCGCGGCTCACCGGCCGGGTTGAGCACCGCGGTCAGGTCGACCTCGTTGCCGGCCGAGTCGGTCACCTTGGCGTGCTCCAGCACCATCGACAGCGCCTTGCCGCGGCGCACGTCGGCCACCACACCGGCGAGCTGGCCGGACCGCACCAGCTGGTCGGCGAACTGCTGCGGCGGGGCGCCGGCCTGCTGCGCCCGGCGCACGACCTCCTCGGTCAGCTCCTGGTCGTTGACGCCGACCTCCTCGGCGTCCGCCAGCGCGTCCAGGACCAGCTGGGTCTTCACGGCTTCCTCGGCGTTGCCCTTGAGCTCGGCGTCGAAGTCCTCGGCCGACTTCTCCTCGGCCGCGAGGTACTGGTCGAGGCTGGAGCCCATCTGCTCCAGCTGCTCGGACATGTTCTGCTTGCGGTAGTCGACCTCCTCGGTCACCACGCCCTCGGGGATCGGCACGTCGGTGGCCGCGAGCAGGGCCTCCAGCGCCTTGTCCCGCGCCTGGTACGCCTGGTCGAGCTTCTTCTGCCGCTCGACCCGGCCGCGGCTGTCGGCGCGCAGCTCGTCCAGGGTGTCGAACTCGCTGGCCAGCTGGGCGAACTCGTCGTCCAGCTCGGGCAGCTCCTTCTCCCGGACGCTGCGGACGGTGACCTCGATCTGCGCGTCCTCACCCGCGTTCGGGCCGCCCACCAGCTTGCTCGTGAAGGTGGTCGTCTCGTCCTTGCTCAGGCCGACGATCGCGTCGTCGATGCCGTCGAGCAGCTGGCCGGAGCCGATCTCGTACGACATGCCGCTGGCGGTGCCGCCCTCGACCTGGTTGCCGTCCACCGTGGCGGCCAGATCGATGGAGACGAAGTCGCCGGTCTGCGCCGGCCGCTCGACGCCCTTGAGGGTGGCGAACCGGTCGCGCAGCTGCGCGATCTGGGCGTCCACGTCCTCGTCGGTCACCGTGATCTCGTCGACCGTCGCGGTGATCGTGGACAGGTCCGGCAGGGTGATCTCCGGGCGGACGTCGACCTCGGCGGTGAAGGTGACCTTGTCACCGTCGTTCAGCTCGGTCACCTCGACCTCGGGGCGGCCGATCGCCTTGACGTCGTGCTCCTTGATCGCCGCCATGTACTGCTCCGGCAGCGCCTCCTGCACCGCCTCCTGCAGCACCGCACCTCGACCGACCCGCTGGTCGATCAGCCGGGTCGGCACCTTGCCGGGCCGGAAGCCCGGAATGCTCACCTGCTGGGCAATGGTCCGATACGCCTTCTTCACGCTCGACTCGAGCTCGGAGAAGGGCACCTCGACCGACACCTTCACCCGGGTAGGGCTCAACGTCTCGACGGCGCTCTTCACAGGGGTACTCCTCGGCAGGTGATCGGGTGCTTAACCACGGCGGTCTGGTGTTCTGGACGTGCGCCCACGCGGGCAGACCCGCCGCTGACCGACCGAGTCTAGGCGAGCGCCACGGAACGCAAGGACTCGGGCGCCCGACCGGCCGGATGGCACGACGCCACCAAGCGTACGCCGGACCCACCGTCCCCCCGGCGCCGCCTCATGCCTGCTCAGGCGGCCGGGGTCGCGTGCAGGTCGATGAAGGTGAACGGCGGCTCCGCACCCGGCCGGTAGACCACCACGGTCACCGGCGACTCCGGCCGCACCGGGCCGACCCGGTCCAGGATCGACGACAGCGACTCCTCGGCCAGCGCGAGTACCAGGTGGCTGCCGGCGCGGAACGTGACCGACCGGGCCAAACACCGAAACATCGGGTCCCGCAGCCGGCTCGCGAACTCCCGCGCGGCCCGCCAGGCCACCACCTCAGAAACCCCTGCACCGCTCATCGTGTACCCATCGTGGCGCGGCCGCGGGCGCCAGGACACCGGCCGCCCGTCCCACCAGCGCACGCCGTTGGGTCAGCCCCAACAACCCGAACCACCGACCCGACGCCTCGCCCGGCCCCTGACCTGAACCGGGCCGTCCCCGGACACGACACGACCCCGGCCGCACGATCGCGGGCCGGGGTCGGGGTCACCGGGTCGGGGTGGCGGGATTTGAACCCACGGCCCCTCGCTCCCAAAGCGAGTGCGCTACCAAACTGCGCCACACCCCGGGTGCCTGCGACAGTGTAGGCCGTCGGTCCGCCGAGCCGCGCACACTGCCCCGCCGCTCCCTATGTACCCTGATGCGGCAGGCCCCGTACCGCCGGGGTCGGCGTCGCGGGTGTAGCTCAATGGCAGAGCCCCAGCCTTCCAAGCTGGTCATGCGGGTTCGATTCCCGTCACCCGCTCCACTGTCCCGGACCAGGTCACAGGGTGTTTCAGACCTGGACCAACAACCATCAGGCACCCTTCTTCTTCCGGCCGTGCCCCTTACGTGCCCGACCGACGCCCTCCCCACCGGGTAGAGCGGTGGAAGTTCCCGCGTCGGAGCGGTGCGCCGTGGGCGCCCGTGAAGACCGGCGCGTCCGGGTCGGTAGCGGTGAACTCGTAGACCAGTTGCCCACCGGCCTGTTCGACGGTGGCGGCGGGACACCCACGAGTGTTCTCCTGGACCGCCTTTTGACCCGGCAGGGGAGCAGTGGATCAGTTCGTCATCCACGGCGGTGTTCAGGACGGCACGCAGCAGGCGGTACGCCTTGGCAGCCGTGGTCGCAGAGACGCCACGGGAGAGTAGATGGGCCCGTCAGGCACAGGATGGGCGGGCGCCGGCGGTTCGGGCACGCGCCTGGCCCCGCTCCGCTGTCGCTACGCGACTGGACGCTCAAGGCCCGCAGCCGGCGCGCACGAAAAGGCGGACCGCCGAACCCGGAGTCTCACCGAGATCAACGACCCGCGTCGGGTCTGCTCACTACCGACCGCACACAGTGGCCCGGGGGCTCCGGCCAGGCCGGCGGTCTGCTGGTGGCCGGGTGGTCACTGCCACGCCGGGGGACGCGGGGCACGCCCCGGTCGCCGGACGGGCCACCGGGAGGCGCCGCCCCAGGCACAGCCGAGCAGGCTGCCGCCGGGAGGGGCATGGCGATGACGGGATGGCTCCCGGCTCATATTGTCCGTAAGGGATAACCGGCCTAGCAGCACGTCCGTGCCGGTCCCACCGAGCCGGGTCCGTGATCGTGCAGCAACTTTCCGGCGGCACACTTTCCGCACGAACTCCAGACGGGGGACCGGTCGAATGAGTGGATTTAGCGAAATCAACCTATTCACGCTGGCCCTTGTCTTCGGCTGTGCCGTGATACCGGTACTCATCGTCGGATCACTGGTGCTGTGCCAGGCGCGCGGATCGTCAAGAGGTGCGCGCTGGGCGCTGCCGGCCCTCATCATCCTCGGCGCAGTGGTGAGCGTCATGTGGCTGTTGGACCTCCTGCTCGTAATAGCAAATCCGATCTGATGAGCAGGCCGATGTGACCGTCGTGCAAGCAGTTGGTTCCTCAAGACCATGCCCCGCACGTGCCCGAGGCTGTAGCCAACAGGGGTCAATTCCAAGCCCTCTGGGTGGCGGTCCTCGTGCTGGCGGTTCGACGGCCCCGGGGTGCGCCTGTCAGGTACGCTTCTCCAGCGCTACCGGGGCTCGGGTCATCCCCGGGATGAGGACGGCCGCGAGGCCGAGGTGCATGAGCGCCAGGCTGGTTCGCGTCGCGGTTGCCATGGGACCGGTCAGCAGGACGAACGATCCCGCGAGCGTGACCAGCGCGGCAACGGTCCACACCGTACGGCCGTGTCGGGTGAGACGTTCCAGAGCCGCCAGCAGCGCCCACCCGGCCAGAGCCGCGGCGAGTGCGAGCACGATGACGGTGCCGACGCGGATCTCCAGCGATGGTGGCCCTTCGACCCGAAGCCGGTGGCCGAGCAGCGGCACGGTCACGATCCAGACGAATACCGGCACCGCCACGGCGGCGATGACCACGCTGCCGCGGATGGCGGCCCGTCTCACGAGGGCTCCGCGAGCGCGCCGTGCAGGAACACCGCCACCAGGTCGCCGGTCGACAGTGGAGTACGAGGCCGGGCGAACAGCAGTCCGAGGAACACCGCGGCCGCCTGGTCCCGGGGTACCCGGAGGGGCGGGGCGTCGTCGCCGAACAGGTCGGTGATCGCCTCCCGGATGGCGGCGACGGACTGCTCCCGGCTGTCGGCGGGCGGGCGTTCGGCCCGACTGCGGTGACCGGAACCGAGCAGCGCCCCGGCGACGGCGCCCATCCGGTCGAGGTGGGCGTCGAGCGCGTCGGCGGCTCCGGTGAGCCGATCGGCCAGTGGCAGATCGGTGGGAATCGACGCGATCTCGCGGACGGCGTGGTCGGGCCGCACCGCTTCGGCCATGCAGGCATCCAGCAACTCGTTCTTGTCGGCGAACGCGCGGAAGATGGTGCCCTCGCCGATGCCGGCAGCGCGGGCAACCTGTCCGGTCGTGACCTTCGCGCCGTGCTCGGCAACGAGGGGCAGCGCGGCCGCGATGATCATCACGCGGCGTTGTTCGGGACTCATCCCCGGGGCGCGGCGCCGGGTCTCCTTCGGTGGTGTCATGACGACCACCGTACGGAGTGAGTACTCACTCCGTCAAGATTGGAGTGAGTACTCACTCCACGACGTGATGCTCCGCCGAGAGCCGGGCCGCGGCACGCCGGAGACGCGCCGGAGCTCCGTACCACCGCAACACCACCCCGTCCGCGCCGGGGCGGTGCAGGCCAGTCAAGATGGCCCACCGGGGGTGAATGCCCGAGCCCGCGGGATGATCATCAGATCGGGAGCTCCGTCCAAGCCGGCGGTACGAGTCCGATTCCCGTCACCCGCTCCCCGGGGCCCGGCCGAGGCCAGCCACTCCGCCACGTTCGGGTACGGTGGCGCGAGCGTCGCGTGTCGGTGGCAGGCCGTGCCAGGCATGGAGGCGTGGGATCCGAAGGAGTACGACGATGATGACGTCGTTCCCTTCGCCCTCACATGGCTGAGGGCGAGAAGACCAGGCTGATCGCCTGGAGCACCGAACTGCGAGCCGTGCACCAGCGGCTGCGCGAGGCGCTACGAGTCACCCGCGCGGCACTGGATGGCGGGGCCGCGAACGATCCGATCGCACCCGACCTGCTGCTGTTCTGCCACGGCTTCTGCACCGCGCTGACCGGCCACCATCAGGGTGAGGACCGCGAACTGTTCCCGGCCATCGCGGCCGCTCATCCGGAACTTCGCGAGACGCTGCGGAAGCTGACCCACGATCACACGATGATCGGCCAGCTGATGGCCGACCTGCAGGCGGCGGTCGAACGGGATGGCTCGCCGGCCGCTCTCCGGCGGCACCTCGAGGGGATCGCCGCCATCATGGAGTCGCACTTCCGGTACGAGGAGCGCCAGCTGCTCGCGGTCCTCGAATCGCTGGCGCTGGACGCCGACCCGCACGACGTCCTCGGGCCCCTCTGACCTCGGTCCGCGACCGCGTCACGGCCCTGCAGCCGGTCGGCACGGTCAGTGCTGCACGAGGCCGCCGACCGGAACCGGCGGAACGTGGCCGTCGGCGGGGCGCGTACGGGCCAGTGCGAGGCCGACGTCGACGAGCGACGAGCGGCGCAGGGCGACGACGTCGGGGATCGGCGTCCAGACCGACTCGGAGGCCTCACCGTTCGGCTCCGGTCGCAGCGTGTCGCCGGTGATCCCGACCTGGTAGAAGACGCCCACGTTCTGGTGCTCCGAACCGCGCCGGCTCTCGGCGGCCGGGATCACCCTGCACGCCGGGTACGCGGCCAGCCGGAAACCGCCCCCCACCTCCGATGAGGTTCGTAGCCGTCGCTCCGGACACCGAACACGCTCACCGTACGGCGGGGTCGAGCGCCTGGTCACCGACCGTTCCGCCGGCAGCTCGGCGAGCCGGAGAACACGGTGTCGGCGGGCGGCGTGCAGGGTCGGCGGTACCGCCCGGCCATCGGTTCGACGTCGAGACCGTGCCGGTCGGTCCAAGGCGCTCAGGCAAGCCGCGGAAAGGCCGACCCGGGCCCTTCTTCGATCCGGCGTTCGATCAGATCGGCGCACTCGGCCGGGCTGGACACCGACGTGTCGACCTCGAGGTCGTAGTGCCCGGGGTCGTGGACCGCCCGCTGCCACAGGCCGACCGGATCGGCCACCGAACCGAGGCGTTGATAGCCGACGCCACCCCAGGTGGCTCGCCGGCGTTGCAGGAGCACTTCTCGGGGGCAGCGAACTCCGACGAAGAAGACCGGCAGGCCGTGCAGGCGTCGGGCGCACCGGGACAGGATGTTGCGCGGTACCGAATAGCTGTCGTGATGGACGGCGTCGACGACGACGTTGAGGCCGAGCCGGCTGTGCGCCGCGATCGACTCGTACATCGCGTCGTACAGCGTCACGATCAGCGGTTCGAGGTCGGGCCGCTCAGCACCCGGGCGCAGGCCGATGGCCGGTTGCCACCGCTGGGGTGCCATGTGCTTGAACCGATCGACGCCGAGGTTCATCCAGACCCCGGCGAACCGATCCTGAATGGCTGCCGCGATGCTCGACTTCCCCGAACGCGGCGGACCGTTCAGGATGACGATGCGACCTGTCTCTTCCACGAGTCCTCCTGCGATCCAGAGTGGACCGGACCGGGCTCGGTCCGGGGCTGTTCCCGAGCGGCGAAACGGTGGTCGGCTCGGTGCTGCCGGCGGCATGCGGGTCGTCGGGGCGGGCTTGGGCCGCATCGTCGTTTCGGGGCGTTCGCTCGCGGGTAGAAAACGTTCAGATCGTTGAAATGTCGTCCAAACGGCAAGGCAGCGGTCACGCGTCGGCGACGCGAGGTCGCCGGCACAGGACGTTGGAGGCGACGTGCGCATCGGACGCATCGGCATCGTCGTGGTACTCGTCTGGCTCATCATCGGCGCCATCGCCGCGGCCCAGCGCGGCTACTTCGGCAGTCCGAAGGCACACTGCGGGACGGTCGGCAGCACCGTCGTGACGATCATCGCCGGCCCGCTCAACTATCTCGGCGTCAACCCGAAGATCAGCTGCCACGTCCCGCAACCCGCGAAGTAGCTCCCTGCGCTTTCTGCCGGCTCGGCGCGTCGTTCGGTTCCGGCCGCCGGCCGGCGGGTCAGGTGGGGGTGTCGAGGAGGGCGAGGCCCAGCTGCGTCGGGGTGTGCAGGGCGGAGTTGCGGTACCGGACGGTGTGCACCAGGCCGGCCGCCCGCAGCACCGTGGCGTGCTGGCTCGCGCCGGCCGGCGACACGTCGGCCAGCCGGGCCAGTTCGGTGGTGGTGCAGGAGGGATGGGCGGCGATCGTGGTGAGGATCGTGGCGCGGGTCTGGCCGAGCAGGGCGGCGACCGCGGTGCCGTTCGGCTGCTGCGGTGCGAGTGCGGTGAGTCCGACGAGCGCGTCGCCCCCGCCGGCGGGGTAGGCGACGACCGGTTGCCGGTCCACCTCGACGGTGACGTACGGGCGGGTGGCGAACGCGGACGGCGCGAGCAGCAGCCCCTGCCCCTCCAGGTACAGGTCGTGTTCGATGCCGGAGGGGATGCGGATCTCCAGCACCGGGGGGCGCCAGCGCAGCCACTCCGGGGAGGCCGCGGACAGCACGGCAGCGATGCCGCCGGCCTGGAACTGGCGCAGCCGAACCGCCCGGTCGGCCGCGTACGCCTCGGTCAGTTGCGACCAGTACGGCGCCAGCAGCAGCGCGAACAACTGCTCGACACCGGTGTGCAGCCGGTCCCGCAGCTCGGCGTCGCGACCGAGCCCCGCAGCCCAGGACGGCAACGGATCGCGGCACGCGATCTCGGCGAGTTCGGCGGCCACCACGTCGTTCGGGGTGGCACGTGCCTGTTCGAGGAGCTGTTCGGGGGCGCCGGGCAACTCGGGCCAGCAGAACGTCGGCGCCACCATGTTCGGCCGGCTGAGCGACAGCGCCAGCCGCGCCGGCTCCGACAGGGCCCCGGCACATGCCCGCCGCCACGCCCCGAACCGCAGCGGCTGACCGCGGTCCTGCAACGCGCGTACCGCGACGTGCAACTCCTGCAGCGGCAACGGTTCCGGGGACACCCGGGTACGGGCGAGGTCGTGCACGGTGAAATGGATCCGGTACACGAAACCCCCTGAACGTGATGACCGATGCCGTCTTCGATCATGCCGCGAAATGTCCCCCTTCAGCCTCGGCTGACGGCTGTCGTGATTCCGACTCGACGGCACACGCGCGAAGCGCGGGTCGCCGTACGCCGGGGCGACCGCGCGGCGTCGTCGGCGGCCGGCGGCGGCGACGCCGCGACGCGCCGGGGCGCTGGGCGGCCGGTGCCGCGCTGCGTACGATCGGGTGATGTCTTTCCGGGGGCTCGACGCCATCGACGTGCTGCGCAAGGTGTTCGGCTACGACGAGTTCCGGGGCGAGCAGCAGGACATCATCGAGCACGTGGTCGGCGGCGGCGACGCGCTGGTGCTGATGCCGACCGGTGGCGGAAAGTCGCTGTGCTACCAGATCCCGGCGTTGGTGCGCGACGGCGTCGGGGTGGTGGTGTCCCCGCTGATCGCGTTGATGGCCGACCAGGTCGACGCGCTGACCGCGCTCGGCGTGCGGGCCGGCTTCCTCAACTCGACGCAGGACTTCGACGAGCGCCGACTGGTGGAGCAGGAGTTCCTCGCCGGCGAGCTCGACCTGCTCTACCTGGCGCCGGAACGGCTGGGGGTGCCGGCCACCCAGCGGCTGCTGGAGCGCGGCACGATCAGCCTGTTCGCGATCGACGAGGCGCACTGCGTGTCGCAGTGGGGCCACGATTTCCGGCCCGACTACCTGGGGCTGTCGATGCTGCACGAGCGGTGGCCGGACGTGCCGCGCATCGCGCTGACCGCGACCGCCACCCCGGCCACCCACACCGAGATCGCGCAGCGGCTCAACCTGACCGGCGCGCGGCACTTCGTGGCGAGCTTCGACCGGCCGAACATCCAGTACCGGATCGTGCCGAAGGGCGAGCCGCGCAAGCAGCTGCTGCAGTTGCTGCGCAGCGAGCACGCCGGCGACGCGGGCATCGTCTACTGCCTGTCCCGCAACTCGGTGGAGAAGACCGCCGCGTTCCTGACCGACCAGGGCATCGAGGCGCTGCCGTACCACGCGGGGCTGGACGCGCGCACCCGCGCGACGAACCAGTCCCGGTTCCTGCGCGAGGACGGCATCGTGATGGTGGCGACGATCGCGTTCGGGATGGGCATCGACAAGCCCGACGTGCGGTTCGTCGCGCACCTCGACCTGCCGAAGTCGGTGGAGGGGTACTACCAGGAGACCGGCCGGGCCGGCCGGGACGGGCTGCCGTCCACCGCGTGGCTCGCATACGGGCTGGCCGACGTGGTGCAGCAGCGCAAGATGATCGACGACTCGGACGGCGACGGCGCGCACCGCCGGCAGCTGACCGCGCACCTGGACGCGATGCTGGCGCTGTGCGAGACCGTGCAGTGCCGGCGGGTGCGGCTGCTCGACTACTTCGGCGAGCAGGCGCAGCCGTGCGGCAACTGCGACACCTGCCTCGACCCGCCGGCCTCCTGGGACGGTACGGTCCCGGCGCAGAAGCTGCTGTCCACGGTGTTGCGGCTGGACCGCGAGCGCGGCCAACGGTTCGGCGTCGGGCAGGCGATCGACATCCTGCTCGGCCGGCAGACCCCGAAGGTCACCCAGCACCGGCACGACCAGCTGTCGGTGTTCGGCGTCGGCGCCGACCTGTCCGAGGCGCAGTGGCGCACGGTGACCCGGCAGCTGCTCGCGCAGGGCCTGCTGAACGTCGAGGGCGACTACGGCACGCTGGCGTTGACCGGCCGCAGCGCCGACGTGTTGCGCGGCGAGTTCCCGGTGCGGCTGCGCACCGAGCCGGAGCGGCGCAAGGCGGCGAAGACCAAGCGCGCCACCGCATCCGCGGAGCTGGCGCCGGAGGCGCAGCCGGTGTTCGAGGCGCTGCGCAGCTGGCGGGGCGCGACCGCGAAGGAGCAGGGCGTCCCGGCGTACGTGGTGTTCCACGACGCGACGCTGCGCGAGATCGCCACCCGCCGGCCGGTCGACCTGAGCGAGCTCGGCACCGTCTCCGGTGTCGGCGAGAACAAGCTCGCCAAGTACGGCGAGGGCATCCTCGCGGTCCTCGCCGAGCACCGCTGACCCTGCCGCCCGGGCCGGCCGCGACCGCCCGGGCGCCGAGCGCACCGAGACCGGTCGGCACCGACCGGAACGCGACGGTCCGTCCGGTGAGGTCCGGCACGATCCGACCTTCGGCCGTTCGGCTGATTTCCGGCGGGTTTCTGTCCGCACTGTCCGGTCTTGCGCCGGATCCCGGTATTGACCGGTACGCAAGACTGGCGGCACCTCGCGTTCCGCGCCCGGTGCGCGCGAGCCGGACGACGATTCCCACCCCCGGAAGGGTTTCCGTGAAGCTCACCCTGCTCGCCGCCGGGTTCGCCGGCGGCGTCCTCGTGTTGGCCGGAGCGACCGCAGCCGCGGCCGACCCGCCCGGACCCGGTGGCCCCGGCGATCCCGGCGCCCACCACCCGGTCACCGTGTCCGCGTCGTGGTCGCAGAAGCTCGCCTACCAGGGCGACTCGGTGGTGCTGACCGCCGTGGCGGCCCAGCCGTCGGTGCCGACCCCGTCGATCACGATCACCGCGACGGTGCCGGCGGACATGCTGAGGCCGGCTGACGGTGCCGGTTGCCGCACCGACCCGGCGGCCAACACGATCACCTGCAGCAGCACCTCGTACCGGAAGGCGCCGTTCCGGTTCGTGGTCAAGGCCGCCGAGTCGCGGACGGTGGTTGCATCGGTCACGGCGAAGGCCGGTACCGGTGACGCCGGCCGGACCCAGGCCGAACTGGCGGTGGACGCCACGACGAGCCCGTCGCCGTCCGCGTCGAGCAGCCCGAGCGCACCGCCGAGCGACTCGCCCAGCGAGTCGCCGAGCGCGCAGCCGAGCGACTCGACCGCACCGTCGGATTCGGCGAGCGCGTCGCCGATCGAGTCGGCGCCGCCGTCGGCGAGCCCGTCGTCGGATGGCGGCGGCCTGCCGGTGACCGGTACGTCGCTGACCATCTTCGGGGTGCTCGCGGCGGTCCTGCTGGCGGCCGGCGGTGTCCTGCTGGTGTTGGCCCGCCGGCGGCGCACCGGCCGGTAGCGGTGCGGCTCCTCGCACCGCGGGACAAGGCGGCTGCGTCGTGGCGGGCCGCGATTACCGGCGGGTAACGTGACGGCGGTGAACACCCCGCCGAGCTCGTCCGACACGGTCACCCCGTCCGTCACCGTCACCGGTACCGCGCAGCACGCGGCGTGGCAGCGCCGCGTGCTGCCACCGGTCGAGCAGGTACGGCCGGGGTTGTGGTCGGTGCCGGTGCCGATCCCGCACAACCCGCTGCGGTACACGCTGTGTTACCTGTTCCCGGGCGCCGGCGGGGTGGTGCTCGTCGATCCCGGCTGGGACAGCCCGGACGGCCGCGCCGCGCTCACCGCCGGGCTGGCCGCCGCCGGTGCCGGACCGGACGACGTGGCCGGCGTCGTGATCACCCACACCCATCCCGACCACCACGGCCTGAGCGGCTGGCTGCGCGAGACCGCGGGCGCATGGGTCGCGATGCATCCGGACGAGGCGGCGAGTATGCCGTCCCGGCTGTGGCAGGGGCTCACCCTCGACGACGACAGGGCCTTCCTGCGTACCCACGGGGTACCGGCGGGCGAGGTCGACACGATCGCGGTCGACCCGGGGCAGGTCGCCGCGCTGCTCGCGATGGCCGAACCGGACCGGTACCTGGCCGACGGCGAGCTCGCGCCGATCCCGGACCGGCAGGTACGGGCGGTGCTCACGCCCGGCCACACGCCGGGGCACCTGTGCCTGCACGACGCCGAGGCGGGCGTGCTGCTCACCGGCGACCACCTGCTGCCGCGGATCAGCCCGACGATCGGGGTGCACACCGAGCGGGACGGCGACCCGCTCACCGACTACCTGGCCGCGCTGCGCCGGATGGACGCGTACGGCGAGGTCGAGGCGCTGCCGGCACACGAGTACCGGTTCCGCGGGGTGCCCGACCGGGCCCGGCAGCTCGCCGCGCACCACGACCACCGGGCCGCGGAGATCCTCGCCGTGCTCGACGCGGTACCGGCGCCGACCACCTGGCAGCTGGCCGAGCGGATCACCTGGTCGCGCGGCTGGGACCAGCTCGTCGGGGTGCCCCGCCGGCTGGCGCTCGCGGAGACCGTCGCCCACCTGTACCAGCTGCGCACGGCCGGCGTCGTCACCGACAGCACCGACACCCCGACCCACTGGTACCGGGCCTGACGCCGAGCTACCGCTCGATGCCTGGTGACCGGGCTCGTGACCAGGCAAGATGGGTGGGTGCTCGAGCCGATCGGTGTCCGCCCCGAGGATGAGGCGGTCTACCGGCGGCTGCTGTCTCGCCCGGACGCCTCCGCGCACGACCTCGCCGCGGCGCTGGATCGTACCGTGACCGACATCGGTGCCTCGCTGGCCAGGCTGGCGGAGCTGGGCCTGGTGCACGAGCTGCCGGGCCAGCCGGCCCGGATGCGCGCGGCGCGGCCGGATGTGGCGATCGACGCGCTGGCCGAGCGGCGCCGCGAGGAGCTTGCCCGTACCCAGCTCGCCGCGCGGGCCCTGCTCACCGAGATGCCGGCGGAGGAGCGGTACCGGCCGGAGGAGATCGTCGAGGTACTGGTCGGCTGGGCGGAGACCGCGGCCCGGTTCGAGCAGCTGCTCGGCACCACCCGGCACGAGCTGATGGTCATCGACCGCCCGCCGTACGTGGCCGATCCGGGGCGCTCCGACACCTCGGTACGCCGGCTGCTGCGCGCGAACGTGCGGGTGCGCGGCCTCTACGCGCCCGAGGCGCTGGAGCTGCCGGGCGCGCTGGCGGAGGTCGAGGACGCCGCCGGGGCCGGCGAACAGTCCCGGGTGCACGCCGGGCTGCCGATGAAGCTCGCGATCGGCGACCGCCGGCTGGCCATCCTGCCGCTCGGCGGTGCGGGCGTCGATGCGGCGGTCTGTATCCGCCCGTCCACCCTGCTGGATGCGCTGATCCAGCTGTTCGAACTGCTCTGGGAGCAGGCGACGCCGATCGTGCTGCCGGCACCGGCGGACACCACCGGCGACCGGCAGCTCGCGGCGCTGCTCGCCTCCGGCGCCAAGGACGACGTGGTCGCCCGCCGGCTCGGCACCAGTACCCGCACGCTCAGCCGGCGGATCGCTGAGCTGATGGACCACCTGCACGTCCGCACCCGGTTCCAGGCGGGCGTGCAGGCGGCCCGGCTCGGTTGGCTTCAGCCCTCAGCGCACGACGTCGAAGGCCCGGACGATCGTCTGGTCGACCGCTGAGCCGCTGGTGTCCTGCGCGTGCAGCCGCAGCGACACCGGGCCGCTGCCGGCCGGCAGCTCGACCCGCCAGCCGTCGGCGTCGCGGGTGACTCGCGCCGCCCGCCAGCTCGCACCGTCGTCGTACGAGGCGTCGATGCTCGGCGTGTCGCTCAGCTCCGGCGACGTGCCGTCCGGGCGCCGCAGCCCGAGGCCGAAGGCAACCCGGCCGTGCCGGTCGGCCCGGACCCGGTTGTGCAGGTCGACGCCGACGTCGTAGCCGGGCAGCAGCACCGGCACGGTCCGTACCGCGTCGGTGGTCGCGGACGGGAAGCTCCACGCGGTGTCGGTGTGCGTCGACAGCTCGTTCCAGCTCTGCGGGTTGTCCGCGGTGAACGAGATCGAGACGCGCGAGGCGCCGCCGGGAAGCTGGACCGTACCGGAAGGCAGGTTGTCGGTCTGGCCCACCAGCGCGCCGTCGGCCCGGATCGCCAGGTGGGTCTGCACGCCGCTCGGGTCGGTGTACTCGGAGCCGTGGTTGCCGTCCGCGTCGGTGAAGCCGTCGACGGCCACCCGCATCAGGTCGCCGGACCGCTGTACCGGACGGGCCGGGTTCGGCGCCGCCGCGATCGGCGCGCGGCCGAAGGCGAGCCGGCCCCGGTCGTGGTCGGCGTAGGACTCTCGACCCGGCCGAGACAGCGTCATGGACTGCACGGGCGCCGCCGGGAACATCGTGTTGTACCTGGTCCCCGGGGCGAACACGGCGTAGGCCCAGGCGGTGTCGGGATCGGCGACGCGGTACTCGGTGCGGGTACGCGGTCCGCCCTGGAACGGGAACACGGTCGAGACGACGAACCCGTCGCCGGGCTGCCAGGGGTACGCCGCCTCGGAGAACGTCGAGGGCTGCGACGGCTGGCCGTACACCCGGTTGGTCTGGGTGGCGAGGTGGCCGCGGGTGGCGACGTAGCTCGGGTGGGCCGGGATCCGCTGCTTCTCCCGCAGGTACAGGTCGTAGACGTACGGGCTGGCCGGCTCGCCGCCGACGGTCACCCGGGCACCGCGCGGCAGGTGGGCGAGCGCGAGCCCCTCCGCCCGGTTCAGCCGGATCGTCGGCGCCCGCAGCTTGACGCCGGTACCGCCCGGATCGCTGATGTCGCCGGGGCCGTCGTTGCGGACCACCACGAGCGCGGCGCCGTGCGCGGCGGCGTTGTTGGACTGTTCGGCGATCGACAGGCCGGCGTCGTGCGTGACCAGCGCGAGCGCGCCGTTGAGCCGCCGGCCGGCGAGCTCGGCCGCGGTGGCGCGCCCGACGTCCACCACCCGCAGCCGGGTGGTGCCGTCGACCACCGGGAAGTCCGAGGCGACGTCGGAGAACCAGGTCCGGTCGACGTACTCCGGGTGCAGCTTCGGCGCGGTCGGCGCGGACAGCGTGATGTCCGGGGCCTCCAGCCGGACCCGGGTGCGCGCCTGGAACTCCCCGACCGACACCGTGGCCGTCGGCTGGAGGTAGAAGTGCTGGTCGAGCAGGTACGACGGGTGCATGTCCAGGTGCAGCGCGGACCCGTCGGCGGCGGTCCGGTCGTACCCGAGGAGCATGGCGCCCTGCGGCGGCACCTTGGTGGTACGGCCCGGGGTCCGGATCGCGAGCTGCTGCGCGTCGCGCGCGTCGAACGCGAAGGTGCGCTCCCCGGTCACCGCCGTCTCCGGCTGGCCGACCAGCGAGATGTTCTGGTACGTACGGCTGCTGCCGATGCTCGGCGTCTGCGCCGGCAGGGTGGAGACGAACGCCATCACCGAGTACCGGCCGGGCGGGACCAGCGCGCAGGTGGTCCGGGCGAAGCTCGCCGCGGTGCACTCGTCGCCGGGCGCGGGATCGACGGCCAGCTGCCGGGTCCATGCGTTCCCGTGGTCCAGGTCGAACACGGTGATGTACGCCTCGGCGGCCCGGCCGTCCCGGCCCAGCGCGGAGAAGTGCAGCGGGACCGCGTCGGCGGCGGCGGCGCTGGCCCGCGCGGCATGGCCGTCGATCACGGTGGGGGCGCCGCCCGCACCGGTGGTCTGCACGGTCGTACCGGTCTTGTCGGTCGCCACCACGAGGCCGGGGGTCGCCCCGTCGGCGGCGGGCAGCGGGGCGAGCGCGGTGGCACCGGAGTCGCCCACCGGCGTCAGCGCGACCCTGGTGCCGCCGACCGACACGACCCGATCGGCAGCGGCCGGGGCGATGCCGGTGACGGTGCCGGCCGCCGGGGTCTGCGCGCTGGCCACGGACGGTACGGCGGTGAGCAGGCCGGCCACGACGGCGAGCGAGGTGACCGCCGCGGCGCCCACCCGCGGTGGGATCGAGAGTGGCATCTTCCAGGACTCCCAGTGGTCGGAGGGGTGTCCTCCTGTTCTTAGCCGAGCCGGGTGGGCGCCGGACAGCACGGCCGCTGGCGATTACCAGCCATGGCTGCCGGCCGCCACCGGTCCTTACCGACCTCACCGGTAACGGCACGCAGCGCCACCCATCGGCGTTGCGCGACCTCGGGTCGCGGCGCCGTGCCCGGCTCGGGTGTCACGTCAGATCGCGCGGCGCGGCCGGTCAGGGTTGGGCGGGCAGCCGGACCGGGCCGCGGTCGAGCACCTCCGCGAGGCGTCGCGCGGTCGCGGTCAGGGTGGCCCGGTCGCCGGTCCACACGTTCCAGCCGAGATGGGTGAACCCGATGTACAACTCGTAGCAGTGATGCCGCTGCGCGGCGTCGACCAGCGCACCGTGCTCGGCGGTGACGGCGGGGTCGGAAAGCAGGCCGGGCAACGGATCCACCGCGGCGATGCCCGGAAGGAACGGCGCCCAGAAGCTGCACCACGCGGCGTCGTAGAGGAAGTCGCCGCGCACCGAGCATTTCCAGGACAGCACCGCCATCACCCTGCTCGCGTCCGGCGACAGCAACACGTTGCCGTGCAACAGGTCCCCGTGTACCAGGTCGCGCCGCTCCGGGCACGCCTCGGCCAGCGCGGTCACCCGGTCGGCGACCGCTCTCGACAGCGCGGCCAGCTCGGGGTCGTCGGCGAGCGCGGCGCTCCAGCCGTGCACCAGGTTGTCCGGATCGTCGACGAGACCGGCGCGCAGGTACTCGCGCCAGCTCGCCGGAGACGCGTCCGGCTGGTGCCAGACCACCGGCGCGTCCGGATCGGCCGGCGCCCGGTACAGCGCGATCAGCAGCCGGGTCAGCGTCGGTTCGAGGGCGGCGGCCTCCTCGACCGAGGTGTCTTCGAGGAACCGCCCGTACCGGCGTTCCGACACCGCGAACGCCCGACCTTCTCCGGTGGTACCGACCTGCCGCACCGGCGGCACCGGCAGGTCCGGGCCGGCGAACCGGACCGCCGCGCGATCCGCCTGGTACCAGGAGATCTCCCGGCCGAACCGGACGACCAGCTCCGCGCCGCCGGACCGGTACGCCCAGGCCGACGACCAGGCGCCGCCGGTCAACGGTTCCAGTGTGGCCGCCGCCCCGGGCACGTCGGCGAGAAACGCCGCCGCCTCGGCCCTGCTCCCCTGCTCCACCACCCCAGTATCCGGCACACCGGCATGCGGGACCGACGCCCCGGTCGGTACGGTTCAGCTTCGCTCGGCGAGCCGAACGGTGATGGAGTCGGCCATCACCAGCTTCGCCAGATCTCCGACGTCGCCCACCATTCCCAACATGAACTCCTCGCGGGTCCACAGGCGGCCGCGGCGGGCGTTGAGCTCGTCGTACAGGTCGTGCACCCGGACCGCCATCTCGCGCAGCTGCTCGATGTCCATTCGGGGACCGTATCAACTGTCCACAGTGGACGACAGGTCGTGCGGAAGGGCCGGCGGGACCCAGTCGGTGAAGCGGGCCGCCTGGCGGCGCCACAGCGGCGGCGGGATGATCCGGGCGAGCCGGGTCACCGCCCGGTAGTGCTTCGCGTTCAGCTCGGCCTGCTTTGCCGCGGCCCGCGCGACGAGCTGGGTGCGCGGGCGCCGCTGACGGTCGTACGAGCCGATCGCGGTGGCGAGGTCGCCGTGCGCGGCCACCGCGGCGGCGAGCACCACCCCGTCCTCGATCGCCTGGCAGGCGCCCTGCCCCAGGTCCGGGGTCTGCGCGTGCGCCGCGTCGCCGAGCAGCACCGCCCGGCCGCGGGCGAAGCCGGGCACCGGATCCAGCGCGTACAGGTCGTGGTGCAGCACGCTGCCCGGCGTCGTCGCCGCCAGCAGCTCGCCGATCGGCGGGTGCCAGCCGGCGACCCGGTCGGCCACCGCGGCCAGCTCGTCGGCGAACCGCTCGCCGGGGCGAGCGGCCGGCGCGGTGAGGAACCAGTACACCGCGTCGCCGGGCAGCGGCAGGATGCCGAACTGGCGGTCCGCGCCGAGCGTCAGGCTCGCCTCGATGCGCGGCGCGCCCGCACCGACCACCGCTCGCCAGACCCTGCGGCCGTCGAACCGCGGCTCGTGCCCCGGCCACATCGCCTGCCGCAGCACCGAATGCAGCCCGTCCGCGCCGACGACCAGGTCGGCACCGCGCTGCCGCGTCTCGCCACCCTGCCGGTACGCCACGGTGCCGGCGGCGAGGTCGACCGAAGTCACCGTGGCGCCCGGTATCAGCGCGTCGGCCGGCAGCGGCGCGCGCATCGCCTCGTGCAGCGCCGCCCGGTGCACCATCAACACGTGCACGTCGTCGGGGCGGGCATGCCGCAGCCAGCCGCCGGACGGCAGCCGCAGCCCGCCGCGCGAGACCGCAGCGACGCCCGCGGCCCGTACCTGCGGGCCGACGCCCAGCTCGTCCAGCGCGCGCAACGCGTTCGGCCACAGCGACAGGCCGGCCCCCACCTCGGCGAACTCGGCCGCCTGCTCCAGCACGGTGACCTGCCAGCCGACCTGCCGCAGCCCGAGCGCCGCGGCCAGCCCGCCCATCCCACCGCCGATGACCAGTGCCGTCCCCCGTGAGCTCATTCGCCCATGATGACCGCGGTGCGCTCGAACGGGGACCTGCCCGGCGAACCTGACTCCTGGGTCACACGGCGCTCAGAACAGCGTGGCGGGCGCCGCCACCGGGACCGGGTCGAGCAGGTGCGGGCCGTCGTTGCGGACCGACCCGACCGCGGCCCCGACCGGCCGGACCTCCAGTCCGGCAACCAGCTCGTCGGACGGCGGCACGGACAGCAGCTCGGCCGCGTCGGCGCCGGGCGCGAGCCACGCCGCGCGATCGGCTCCGGCCAGCAACAGCGGCATCCGCTCGTGCACGGTGCGCAGCTCGCCGACCGCCGCGGTGGTGATGATCGTGCAGCTCAACAGGCGGCCGTCCGGGCCGTCCCACCAGGAGAACAGGCCGGCCGCGGTGAGCAGCCCGGCGTCGCGCGGCACCAGGTAGCACGGTTGCTTGCCGGACTCACCGACCCGCCACTCGAACCAGCCGTCCATCGGCACCAGTGCCCGCATCGACCGCACCGCCGACCGGTACGCGGGCTTGTCCGCCACGGTCTCCGCCCGCGCGTTGATCATGCGCGAGCCGATCGACGGATCCTTGGCCCAGAACGGCACCAGCCCCCAGCGCGCCGCCTGGATCGCGCGCCGCTCGCGCTCCGGGTCGTACACCACGATGCGGACCGGCTGGGTCGGCGCCGTGTTGTACCGACCCGGGACGTCGCCGCCGGTGTCGTCGTCGGCGTCGAAGTAGGCGGACAGGTCGTCGGTAGAGCGGTGCGAGTCGTAGCGGCCACACATGGCGTGCAGGCTAACCCCCGGGTACGACGGTCGCCACCGCCCGGTTGCCGACACCGGCTACGGTGCCGGCCATGGTTGCGATCAGGCCGGTCGACGTGCTCGCCGGGTTCTGCTGTCTCGCCGTGGTCGCCGCCGTCGTGGTGCTGATCGTGGTGCTGGTGACCCGCAGGAACTCCACCGACAAGCGGAACGGCCCGCCGGGGCCGCCCCGGTAGCGCCTCGCCTCACCGTCCGAACTGGACGGCCGACCACTGCTCGGCGAGGCCGGTGTCCTCCACCCGGAAGGTCACGATCCCGTCGCTGCGGATCGCCGTGGTGGGTGAGTACTTACTCTCTTGTCAAGGGAGGGCGCGCTCCCCCGGCGGAGGGAGCTCGTACCCTCCGCCGAGCGAGGCGATCACGGACGAGTGAGCCGACCCTGGGCGCATGAGGAACCGATTCGAGCTCGGCTTGGCCGCCGCCACCGCCGCCTGGGCCCTCGGGTACGGCGGGCTGCGGGTCTGGTGGGCGACCGGGCACCGGCCCGCGTTCGCGCCGCTCGGCTGGGATCTGCTGCTGGTCTCCCCCTGGCAACCGGTACTGGTGTGCGCCGCGGCGCTGCTCGCCGTGCTGGCGATGCTGACCGCGCCGCGCCGCTGGGCGCCACCGGTCGGCAGCGCGGTGCTCGCCGCGACGATCGTGGTGTCCTGCCCGCTGGTCCTGCTCGACCTGGTCGCCACCGTGCTGCCCGGCCTCGGGCTGCCGTACGATCCGGTCTCGATCCTCAGCCGCGCCGGGTACCTGCTCGGCGCGGCGCTGCTCGCGGTCGCCGCGATCCGCCGCACCCGCACGCTGCGCGGCGCCTGCCTGCGCTGCGGTCGGACCGACCGGAGCCGGCACGTCGGCCGGGTGCCCGCCTGGGCCTGGCTCGGCGCGTACCTGGCGGTCGCGGGCTGCCTGACCCGGCTCGCCGCCCAGCTGGCGGTCGGTCTCGGCGCCGGACCGATGCAGGCCGCGCCGGCCACGGTCGCCTTCGAGGTCGGTTTCCTGCTCGCCGGGACCCTGCTGCCGCTCGCGACCGTGCACCGCTGGGGCCGGGTGTGGCCGTGCTGGCTGCCCGGTCTGCGCGGCCACCGGGTGCCGCGCTGGCTGGTGCTCGGCCCGGCCAGCGTGCTGGCGGCCGGCCTGCTCGTCTACTTCGGGATCAGCCTGGCGCAGCTGGTCGTCGACCCCGCTGGCTGGACCGCCGGCTACGACCTTCCGCTCGGGTTCTTCTGGGTCGCGATCCCGGCGTACGTGCTGTGGGGGCTCGGGCTCGCCGCCGGCACCGTCTGGTACCAGCGGCGGACCCGACCGCACTGCCGCCGCTGCGGCCGGGGCGCACCCGGCCCCCGCTCGGCGCCGCAGCCCCGCACCGGCGGGCCGGGGCGCCGTTCGGGGCCGTCAGACCAGGGCGCGGAGCGCCTCGATCAGCAGCCACACGCCGAAGATCGCGAACAGCACCGCGGCGCCGTACCGGATGAAACGCTCCGGTAGCGCCTTGCCGAGCAGCCGCCCGACCGCGATCGCCAGCGCGTCCGCAGCGACCATGCCCAGCGTCGAACCGATCCAGGTACCGAGCCAGCCGTGGTTGGTGGCCAGCGTGATCGTCGCAAGCATCGTCTTGTCGCCCAGCTCGGCCAGGAAGAACGCCACCGAGGCGGCCACCACGGCCGAGCGGGTCGACTTCTGTGCCTTCTCCCGCTCCTCGTCGGTGAGCTTGTCGCCGCGCAAGGTCCACGCCCCGAACGCGAGGAACGCCACCCCGGCGACCAGCGAGATCCAGTCCGTCGGCAGGGCCGCACCCAGCCCGTACCCGATGCCCACCGACACCGCGTGCACCACGGCGGTGGCCGCCGAGATGCCGATCAGTACCGGCAGGGCCCGGTACCTGGTGGCGAACGTCAGCGCCATCAACTGCGACTTGTCGCCCAGCTCGGCGACGAAGATCACCGCGAAGCTGAGCGCCAACGCGCTCCAGACAGCGGTCATGTCATCCTCTCGGTCACACCGGACCGAGGCATGCGAGACCACGACCCGGCACAGTTGCCAGATCGAAGGTCTCGCCCGCCCGACGAATCGGGCCGCGCGGCCGGGCTACCGGTGCGACACCGGCGGCCAGTCTGTCGACCGCGACATTGGGGGCTACTCCCCTTCGCGCCGACAACGATAACCCACGCCACGGCCGGGGCGGGTGGCGCACCGGACCCCGGTGTCAGGGCAGGCGGACGGCGCGGGGGTGGATCGGGAGGTCGGGCAGTTCGAGAACGACCAGGGTCAGGTCCTCGATCGCACGGGTCGTGTGCGGTTCGCCGGCTCGCCAGATCGCGGCCTGGCCCGCTTCGATCGGCCGCCAGGCGCCGTCACCGCCGGACACCTCACCGCGCCCGGCGACGACGAGCAGTGCCTGGTCCGCGACGGCGGGATGCCGCGGGATCTCGGCGCCCGCCTCGACCCGAAGTACGCCCAGATGCGCCTCCTCGCCGCCGACCACGCCGGCCCCGGTGAAGCCCGGCGCGATCTGCCGGGCCACCCCCGCGGTGACATCGATCATCTCCATGACCGGACGGTAGGACTCCGCCGCCCATCGCCGTCCGCCGTGCCGGCACATGTCCGACATCGGCGTGCCGATCACCCGTCCGCCGTGGTGGGCCAGGTCCTCAATCGGGGTGCGGGCGGTCGCGGATGGTCGGCATCATGCGCCATGGAGGTGTCCATGGCAACGGATCCGGAGCTGGCCGTGCGCGGTGCGGTGACCGACGGCGAGATGCACACGCTGTTCGCGGCGGCCTGGGGCGGTGACAGCGACACGAGCTGGGCGCCCATCCTCGCCCGCAGCCTGGCCTGGATCACCGCCCGGCGGGACGGGACCCTGGTCGGCTTCGTCAACGTGGCCACCGACGGCGGCAGCCACGCGTTCCTGCTCGACACCACCGTGCACCCGGACGAGCAGCACCGCGGCCTCGGCACCCGGCTGGTACGGGCCGCCACCGAGCAGGCGCGCGCGGCCGGCGCGGAGTGGCTGCACGTGGACTACGAACCGCACCTGACCGGCTTCTACGCGGGGTGCGGGTTCCGGCCGACCGACGCCGGGCTGCGCCGCCTCGCGCCGGCGCCGACTGCCGCTCCCGGCTGACCACCGATCCTCCCGAGACGCAGCTCGGCCGCCGAGACCGGCGGCCGCAACACGGTCGGCGCGTCCGGTCGGGCCCCGGCGGCACGGTCCGACCGGCGCGTCCGGTCAGGCCCCGGCGGCACGGTCCCACCGGCGGGTGCGGTCAGGCCGCGGCGGCGACCAGCTGGGACATGGTGAACACCGGGCGCAGGTCGAGGCCGGCGGCGGCCAGGTTCGCGGCTCCGCCGGACTCCCGGTCGATCACGCAGACCACCGTGTCGACCTCGGCGCCCAGCGCGCGCAGCTCCGCGGTGGAGGCGAGGATCTGGCCGCCGGAGGTGACCACATCCTCGATCACCACCAGCCGCCGGCCCGCGACCTCGCCGCCCTCGGCGAGCCGGGCCGTCCCGTACGGCTTGGCCTGCTTGCGGACGAACAGCGCCGGCAGCCCACTCGCCTGGCTGGCGGCGACCGCCACTGGCACCCCACCGAGTTCCAGCCCGGCGAGCCCGTCGGCGCCGGCCGGCAGCAGCGCGGACACCTCGGCACCGATCTCCGCGAGCAGCGCCGGATCGGACTCGAACAGGTACTTGTCGAAGTACTCGTCGCTGGTCGCGCCGGAGCGCAGCAGGAACGTCCCGGTCAGGTGCGCGGTGCGGTACACCCGCGCGGCGAGCTCGCTGTTCGTCACGGCTGGAGGATACGGCCCGACGCGACGGCGAAGGAGAGGATCGGGCGCCCGCGCGCCGGTGCGGCCCCGCTCGTCACAGCTGGCCGACGACCCAGTGGTAGGCCTGGCTGACCCAGTCGACCCGGGCGGCGAAGCTGCAGCCGGCGGCCACCAGGTAGGCGGCGACGGCCAGGTGCGACAGCCGGGCGCTGGCCCGCGACCGGTGCATCATCCCCTCGATCACCAGCCGGCCGATCAGCCGGCACAGCGCGAACAGACCGACCGCGATCACCAGGACCAGCACGAACATCATGAAGTTGTTGGCCAGCCGGGCGTCCCGGTTGGCGATCGCGAAGACGCCCCAGCACACGAACGCGAACAGCGCGCCGGTGATCGACAGGCCGATGCCGCGGCGCAGCGTGTGCAGCCGGGCGCCGGGCAGCGGCCGCAGCCGGTCGCGGTCCGGCTCGGCCGGCGGTTGCTCCGGCTCCTCCCCGTACGGCCGCTGGGCCGGCTGCGGGACCGACGCCACGCCACGCTGCTGCGGCTCGCCCCGCGGCGGTTCCACCGGCTGCTGGCCACCCTGGTACGGCGCTCCCCCGCCCGGGTACGCCCGGGCCGCGGCGCCCTGCTGGTACCGGTCGCCGGCCATCACCCGGGTGCCGTTCGCGCCGCCCGCCGGGACGGGCGCGCTGCGTACGGTCGGGTCGACGCCGGCGGACTCGCCGGCGCGCTGCTGGCGCACCGTCGAGCGGGCCGGCCAGAGCGGGCTGTCGCCCAGCGGCGCGGTCGCCGCCGCCCCGGACGCGGCCCCCACGCCACCACCGGCACGCATCGTCGCCTGCTGCGCGCCGTCCGCACCCGGCGTCGCACCCCTGCCGCCCGCTGCCGCCGGCGCCGCACCGTGGGCGGCGGCCGCTCCCGCACCCAGCGCGGCACCCGCGGCGAGGCCGGCCGCCGGGCCGCCGAGGGCGGCACCGCCGCGACCGTTCCGGGAGTCACCCAGCGCGGCGCGTAGCTCCACGACCTCCTGTTCGAGCCGTTCCACCCGGGACCAGTCGTCGGTCGCGGCGACCGGGCCGGGCTTCACTCCGGCCCGGCCGACCACCCGGGCAGATCGGGAGACGCCCCAGTACATGCCGACGTCCGGGGTACCGGCGCGGTCGACCAGGTCGGCCAGCCGGGCGGTCCAGGCGGTCAGCTCCTCGGTACCGGGCCGGTCGGCCGGGTCGTCGGCGAGCGGCGCCAGCAGGTGGTCGCGCAGCGCCGGGTGCGCCTCCAGCAGCGGATGGCGGCGCAGCACCGCCCACGGCGGCAGCGGCTCGGCGCCCGCCATCGCCTGCTGCGGCGACTCGGTACGCGGGAAGGTCCCGGTGATCATGTAGTACGCGACGGCGCCGAAGCCGTGCACGTCGTACGCCGGGCCGACGGTGCCGCTGAACGCCTCGGGGCCGCCCGCCTCGCGGGTGTAGGCGATCGTGGTGATGTGACCGCTGCGGTGGTAGCGGGCGCCGGTGAAGTCGATCAGCCGCGCCTCACCGGAGGGCAGCACGATCACGTTCGACGGCTTGATGTCCATGTGCACCACCGGCGAGGCACCGGGCTCGCTCGGGTGGTGCAACGCGAGCAGCACCCGGACCAGCGTGTCCAGGGTGCCCACCGCGTCGAGCCGGGCGCCCGCACCGGCCTCGGCACCGCCGGCGGGACCCGCGGCGCGCTGCCGGACGTACTCGCGCAGGTTGACGCCGGGCAGGTAGTCGAGCACCTGGTACGGCTCGGGTTCGCCGCGCGGTGAGCTGCCCGGCGGGTGCGGCGGCGGCCCGTAGAAGCCGTCCGCGCGCCGGCAGATGCCGGCCACGCCGCGGCTGTTGAGGTCCATCAGCACCGCGTCGCCCTTGTCCCAGGACATCAGCTGCTCGGCGCGCGGCCGCGAGTCGTCCAGCCGGAACACCTTGACGGTCAGCGGCGCCGAGCTGACCCCGTTGGACAGCCGGACCGCGCGGTACACCTCGGCCTGCCCGCCGGAGGCGATGTGCGCCACCAGCCGGTAGCGCTGGTGGGTCTCGGGGAGCGGGCTCGCCGGGCCGCAGACCAGATCGAGCAACTCGGCCACCCGCACAACCCCCTCGACTGCCTGCCTCGCCCGACCCGGGCCCGCCCGCACGCGAGCCCCCTCGGCGATGCCGGTCTATCGAGGGTAGCGAGGGCCGGCCACGCGGCACCCGCCCCATGCAGGAAATGGGGGGCCGATCGGGGGGCTGCTGGGATAGACAGGCGTGATGGACAACTACGAGCTGCGACCCATCACCGAGGACGAGGTGTACTCGTTCCAGCGGTGCTTCGGGAAGGCGTTCGGGCACGACCACCACGACGACGAGGCGAAACTCGAACGCGACCTGTACGAACTGGGACGCACGCTCGCGGTGGTGCACGAACGCGACGGTGTGGTCGGTACCGCGGTCTCGATGCGCCGCGAGCTGGGCATTCCCGGCGGAACGGTACCGGCGGCGCACGTCACGCTGGTCGCGGTGTCCGGTACGCACCGGCGGCGCGGGCTACTGCGCCGGATGATGACCCGCCAGCTGACCGACCTGGCGGGCACCGACGAGGCGATTGCCGTGCTGTGGCCGAGCGAGCCCGTCATCTACGGACGGTTCGGATACGGCCCCGCCACGTACACGCTGGAGTTCCACGCCGACAACCGCGAGCTGGCGCTGCCGGCCGCCGCCGAGCCGTCCGGCCTCCTGCGCGAGGTGGAGCTGCCGGACGCGCTGAAGGTGCTGGCGGAGGTGTTCGACGCGGCGCGGGTGGACCGGCCCGGCATGTCCGGCCGTACCCCGGCGGGCTGGCGCGTGGTCACCGCGGACCTGGAGCACCAGCGTCACGGCCGCTCCGCCCTCCGCACGATCGTGCACGAGGGACCGGACGGGCCGGACGGGTACGCGATGTTTCGGATCGAACGCGGCGGCGACGCCACCGGGCCGCAGGCGGTGGTGCACGTCGAGGAGGCGGTCGCGACCAACCTCGACGCGTACCGGCAGCTGTGGCGGTTCCTGTTCGACATCGACCTGACCCGGCAGGTGCACTACGACTACGGGGTACTGGACGAGCCGCTGCGCTACCTGGTCAGCGACCCGCGCCGGCTCGGCGCCCGCCTCACCGACGGCGTCTGGCTGCGCATCCTGGACCTGCCGGTGGCGCTCGCCGCCCGCAGCTATCCGGTCGCGGTGGACGCCGTACTGGACGTCACCGACGAGCTGCTGCCCGGCAACGCCGGGCGCTGGCACCTGCGGGCCGCCGGCGACGAGCTGACCTGCGAGCGGACCGACCGGCCGGCCGACGTGGCGCTGTCGATCGCCGAGCTGGGCGCCGCGTACCTCGGCGGTACGTCGCTCGCGGCGCTCGCGGTCGCCGGCCGGGTCACCGAGCTGCGCGACGGCGCGCTCGCGCCGCTGTCCGCCGCGTTCGGCTGGCACCGCGAACCAGCCGCCGTCGAGGTCTTCTGATCCACCCGCCGCGCGCCGTCAGCTGCGTAGGGCGGCGCGGGGCAGGGCGCGTTCCAGCCGGGTGAAGGCGGCTGCGGTGGCGACGTCCAGTACCGCGAGGGCGAGCCACGGCAGCGCCCGGTGCACCCCGAACAGGGTCGCGAAGAACGTCGGTGCCACGATCCCGGCCAGTGTGAACGAGTACTGGAAGCTGGCCAGGTAGCGGCCGCGGGTGGCCGCCGGTGCGACCGCCGCGGCGAGCGCCATCGAGGTCGGCGCGTGCAGCGACTCGGCCACGGTGAACAGCAGCGTGCCGACCGCGAGCAGCGGTACCAGCACCAGCAGGCTGCCGGGGCGCAGCGCGGCGAGCAGCAGCGCCCAGGCCGCCCACACCAGCAGCGCGCCGACCAGTACCCGGGTGCGCCGGGAGCCGGCGACCCGGCGTACCAGCGGGGCGGTGGCGAGCGACACCAGCACGGTGTTGCCGGACAGCAGTGCCGCGGTCAGCCAGCCGGGGCCGTGCAGCCCGCTCGCCACGAACGTCGGCAGCGCCAGCCCGAGCATCATCGAGGTCATCGCACAGATGGTGTTGAGGCCGGTCAGACCGAGGAACGGGCGGTCTCGCAGCAACGCACGGTAGCCACCGGCCGGCTCGTCGTGCGCCCGCGGTCGCGGCGCCCGGACGCACAGCCCGATCGCCGCCGCCGCGGCGAAGAAGCAGCCGGCCGTCGCGTACGCGACCAGGTGGTACGCGCCGGTCCGGTCGGCGCCGACCACCAGTCCGGTCACCAGGCCGCCGACGCCCAGCCCGGCGGTGCGGGTCATGTTCGCCCAGGCGTACCAGTCGTCCTTGGTCAGCCGGCCGCCCGGCCGGCCGTCGGCGTAGTCGGTGATCGCGGTGAAGATCGCCGACCAGAAGAACCGCACCCCGATCGCCGCGGCGGTCATCGCCAGGAACACCGGCACCGGGGTGCGCACGTACGCGTAGGCGAGGAAGCCGGCGGCCTGCAGCAGTTGCGCGCCGACCACCAGCGGTACCGCACCGAACCGGTCCACCAGCGCGCCGGCGAACACCGGGATCGGCAGTGTCAGCACGTTGCCGACGCTGATCAGCACGCCCAGCAGCGCCAGCGGGATGTCGGTCAGCCTGGTGAAGTAGACCAGCGACAGCGGCAGGAACAGCCCGTTGCCCAGCGCGTCCACGACCAGCCCGGCGATCAGCACCGACCCGCCCCGACTCGTACGGCGGTGGTCGACGGCGCCCGCGACGGCGCTGCGCTCGCTCATCTCTCGTCCCGTCGTCGTGGTCGGCGCCGGCCACGCTAGCGGTCGCGGAACCGGCTGGCGAACGCTTTCCCGCCACCGGCCGCCGCCCCCGGAAGGCCCGTCCGGGCGGCCCGCGGCGTCAGTCCACCCTGATCTCGGCGATGGTCAGGTAGCGCTCGACGGTGCCCGCGTCGTGGTGCCGGATGGCCCAGTCGACCTGCCGCAACGCCATCGACGCCCAGTACGGCCGGAGCTCGTCGACGGTCAGCCGGGCGGCGATGTCGGCGTCCAGCCGCGCGGCGAGCGCCGGCTGGCCCGGTGGGATCGCGAAGCGCAGCGTGACCAGGTCGAAGCGCCGGTCGCCGCGGGCCGCGCCGTCCCAGTCGATGATGCCGGTCACCGTGCCGGCCCCGTCGACCAGCACGTTGCCGGGGTGGAAGTCCAGGTGCACCAGGTCGTCGCCGGTCATCGTCGGCGGGCTCACCGCACCGACCGCCTCGATCCAGGACAGCAGCCGGGCGGTACGCCGGTCGTGGGCGGCGAGCGGGCCGTGCAGGCAGAAGCCCGGGCCGTCGTCGGTCAGGTACAGCGCGGCGGCGGGCACGTCGGGCCGGTCGGCGAGCACTCCGGCGAACCGTTCGTGCGCGGCGAGCATCCCGGTGACAAGCGTCTCGTCGTACCGGTCCGGGGTGCTGCCGGGCAGCCGTTCCTGCACCACGGCCACCGCCGGCTCGCCGCCCACCGTCAACGGCACCACCAGCTCGTACGCCGGGACCGGCACGCCGCGCGAGCGGGCCAGCGCGAGCAGCGACGCGATCTGGCGTTGCCGGTCGAGCAGCGGCCCGGGCTGCCAGGTCAGTACGCCGGGCCGCCCGTCCGGCCAGGTCACGTACGCGGCGCCGACCTCGCCGCCGGGGCAGCGCCCGCGGAAACCCAGCGGTACGCCGGTCGCCGCGGAGACGCGGGCCACGAGGTCCGGACCTTCGAGTTGCTGAGCGCGCGGCCAACTCACGGTAGGGCCCCGGTAAACGTCATGACACGGATCGTATCTGCCGGTTTGACCGCCATCACAGCGATATTTCTCCGCGATCCGCCGCGCGTCGTACCTCAATCATGAGATATGGTCCCGGGCATGCCCGACGACCAGTACCTGCAGCGCATCGGCCGGCTCATCCGTGACTCGCGCAAGCACCGCGGCTGGACCCAGACCCAGCTTGCCACCGCGCTCGGCACCAGCCAGAGCGCCGTGCACCGCATCGAGCAGGGTGGCCAGAACCTGAGCCTGGAGATGCTGACCCGCATCTCCGACGCGCTCGACTCCGAGATCGTGTCGCTCGGGCACTCCGGCCCGATGCACCTGCGGGTGCGCGGTGGCGCCAAGCTGTCCGGCAGCATCGACGTCAAGACCAGCAAGAACGCCGGGGTCGGCCTGCTGTGCGCGGCGCTGCTGAACAAGGGCCGCACCACGCTTCGCCGGGTCGCCCGGATCGAGGAGGTCAACCGGATCCTCGAGGTGCTCAACTCGATCGGGGTCAAGACCCGCTGGCTCAACGAGGCCAACGACCTGGAGATCGTCCGGCCGGCGCAGCTCGACCTGGCCGCGATGGACGCCGAGGCGGCGCGCCGCACCCGCAGCATCATCATGTTCCTGGCGCCGCTGATGCACGACCACGAGCGGTTCGAGCTGCCCTACGCGGGCGGCTGCGACCTGGGCACCCGCACCGTCGAGCCGCACATGACCGCGCTGCGACCGTTCGGCCTGGAGGTCAAGGCGACCGGCGGCTCGTACCACGCCGAGGTGGACGGCGACGCCGTGCCGGACCGCCCGGTGGTACTGACCGAGCGCGGCGACACGGTCACCGAGAACGCGCTGATGGCCGCCGCCCGCCGGGACGGCGTGACGATCATCCGCAACGCCAGCCCGAACTACATGGTGCAGGACGTCTGCTTCTACCTCACCGCACTCGGCGTGCAGATCGACGGCATCGGTACCACCACGCTGACCGTGCACGGGGTGCCGAACATCGAGCGCGACATCGACTACGCGCCCAGCGAGGACCCGATCGAGGCGATGAGCCTGATCGCCGCCGCGCTGGTCACCGAGTCGGAGATCACGGTCCAGCGGGTACCGGTGGAGTTCCTGGAGATCGAGCTGGCGCTGCTGGAGGAGATGGGCCTGGACTACGACCGGTCCGCCGAGTACCCCGCCGCCAACGGGCACACCCGGCTGGTCGACCTGACGATCCGCCCGTCCACGCTGCACGCGCCGCTGGACAAGATCCACCCGATGCCGTTCCCCGGCCTCAACATCGACAACCTGCCGTTCTTCGCGGTCATCGCCGCAACCGCGCAGGGCCAGACGCTGATCCACGACTGGGTGTACGAGAACCGCGCCGTCTACCTCACCGAGCTGACCAAGCTCGGCGCCCGGGTGACCCTGCTCGACCCGCACCGGGTGTACGTGGAGGGCCCGACCCGGTGGTCCGGTACCGAGGTGATCTGCCCGCCGGCGCTGCGCCCCGCCGTCGTGGTGCTGATCGCGATGCTCGCCGCGAAGGGCACCTCGGTGCTGCGCAACGTGTACGTGATCAACCGCGGGTACGAGCAGCTCGCCGACCGGCTCAACCTGCTCGGCGCCGAGATCGAAACCTTCCGCGACCTCTGATGACCCTGGGAGCAGCGCCCATGCAGGGCACCGTGACGGCCGTCAGCAGCGACGACGACCACGCGTTCAGCAAGCCGAACCGGGACCGGATCACGCTGCTGGCCGGGCTCGGCGTCGAGGGTGACGCGCACGCCGGCGTACGGGTGCAGCACCGGTCCCGGGTCGCCCGCGACCCCAGCCAGCCCAATCTGCGCCAGGTCCACCTCATCGGCGAGGAGCTGTTCGCCGAGCTGGGCGCGGCCGGCTTCGCGGTCTCGCCCGGCCAGCTGGGCGAGAACGTCACCACCCGCGGCGTCGACCTGCTGGGGCTGCCGGTCGGTACCGTGTTGCGGCTCGGCCCGGCGGCCGTGCTGGAGTTGACCGGACTGCGCAACCCGTGCCGCCAGATCGACGACTTCCAGCCCGGGCTGCTCCGGCAGGTGGTCGACCGGGACGCGGCCGGCAACCTCGTGCGCAAAACCGGGGTGATGAGCATCGTCCGGGTCGGCGGCCCGGTACGCCCGGGCGACGCGATCACCGTCCAGCTCCCCGCCGGCCCGCACCGGCCGCTGGACCGGGTCTGACGCGACCACGGCGCCCGGGCCGTCACCCGGTGACGGCCCGTTGGTAGGCGGCGAGGGCGGCCGGATCGTCGATGCTGCCGTGGTGGTGGAACTGGCGCCATCGCCCGTCCGCGTAACGGAAGTAGCGGGTGGTACGGATGGTGAGCGGCACCTCGACGCCGTCCGGCCCGGCCCAGCTGCCCACCTCGCGGCCGGCGAACACGGCGTGGTCATCCCCCAGGTACTCGACGATGTCGCGGAAGGTGGCGGTCACCCGGACCGGGCCGGTGAAGATCCGGTCGTAGAGCGCGGTGATCGACTCGCCGCCGCGCAGGATGCCGCCGAGCGGATTGTTCAGCTGGGCGAGTGGATCGTCCGACCAGTCTGCCCGCAACACGTCGGCATCGCGCTGGTTGAGCGCGTAGTAGAACGTCTCCAGGGCGGCGCGAGCACCGTCCGCGCCGGCGTGGCCGGTCTCGGCGAGCCGGTTGCGCGACTCCGGGCCATGACGGTGACTGGTGGCGTCGATCAACTGCCGACCGGTCGCACTCATCATCCACCTCACGTTTTCGTGGCTGCTTTTCCGTGATGCCGACGCTAGATCCATTCTCACGGATAAGTCAACGTAGTAACGTGAGAGCGTGATCGAGGACGCACCCGGCGAAGCCGACCATCCGGCGGTAGCCCTGGCCAACACCCGGCACCGCACCGGCGACGAACTCGCCGACGCCGACGCCGCGGCCGGCTGGCTGCGCCGGCGCGGCCACCCGGTACGCCTGGACGAGGCCGCGCTGACCCGGCTGGTGGCCCTGCGCGGCGCGGTCCGCGACGTGCTGCTCGCAGCCGGCACCGGCACCGCGCCGGCTCCCGACGCGGTGACGCTGGTCAACGAGGCCGTACGCGCCGCGCCCGGCGCCGACCTGCTGGTGTGGGACGCCGACGGCCCGCGCAGCCGGCACGAGTCCGCGGCCGGCTCGCCGCTCGCCGACCTGCTCGGCGCATTCGCCGCCGATGCGGTGGCGCTGCTGGTCGGCCCGGACTCCGACCGGCTCGCCGAGTGCGGCGCACCGGGCTGCGTCCGGCTCCTGGTCCGCACGCACGGCCGGCGGCAGTGGTGCTCCACCCGCTGCGGCGACCGGGTACGCGCCGCCCGCCACTACGCGCGCACCCGGGACGCGGCGACCTGACCCGGTCGCGGTGGGTCAGCCGGTGGCGGCCACGTAGGCGGCCGGGGTGATCGCGTAGCAGCGGCGGAACCAGCGGGTCAGGTGTGCCTGATCGGCGAACCCGGCGGTACCGGCCGCGAGCGCCACCGGGGTGCCCGCGGTGAGCAGCCGCCGCGCGTACCGCAGCCGCAACTGGCGCTGGTAGTCGCTCGGCGACAGGCCGAACGTGGCGCGAAACGCCCGGTACACGGCGAAGCGGCTGGCGCCGGTGGCCGCGGCCAGCTCCGCGGTGTCCAGCCCGCTCAGGTACGTGCCGTCCAGGTACCGGCGGGCCGCCACGGCGAGGGAGCGCGCTGCCGGCACCGTCGCCGGCCCCGGCCGGCCGGTCGCGCCGCGCGCCACCAGCAGCCGTACCGCGGTGTCGACCAGTTCGGTGCGCCGCAACGGGGTGGCGATGCCGACCCCGTCGTCGGGCAGCAGCGCCCGGTGCAGCCGCCGCAGCGCGGCCGCCAGTACCGGGTCGTCCAGCACCGGGTCGACGAACAGCGGCGAGCCGACCGGACGACCGGCGAGGTCCGCGAGGGCTGCGTCGATCAGATCCGGGCCCAGATGCACGATCCGGTAGGTGAAACCGAGGGCGTCGGCGGCGTGGCCGTCGTGCGGGTCCTCCGGGTTGAACGCCATCACCATGCCGGCCGCGCTCACCCGCGACGCACCGCGACAGGCGAACGCCTGCGCGCCGGTCTCGGTCACCCCGAACGAGTAGGTGTCGTGACTGTGCCGGTGGTACACGTGCCGTTCGAAATGCGCGTGCATCGCCTCGATGCGCCCGGTGTCGGACCGCCAGTACCGGGACCAGTCGTGCGTCACCCGACCATCCTGCCTCGCCCGGCGGCGCCGACGCACCAGCGTTCAAGACGGCCCGGCCGGGTCGGCGGGAGGCTGGCGGCATGCGATTCTCCACCAAGATCGGCGTCGTGGTCCGGGACGACCTGGCGAGCTGGCAGCGGCTCAACGTGACCGCGTTCCTGGCCAGCGGTGTCGCCGGCGCGGTCGGCGAGACCGTCGGCCTGCCGTACCGGGACGGCTCCGGGGTCGACTACCTGCCGATGTTCCGCCAGCCGGTACTCGTGTTCACCGCCGACGCCGCCGGGCTGAACCGCGCGCACGGCCGCGCGATCGGCCGCGGGCTGCGGGTCGGCGTGTACACCGAGGAGCTGTTCGGCACCGACAACGACGCCGACAACCGGGCCGCGGTCGCGGCGGTACCGACCGAGAAACTCGGGCTGGTCGGCATCGCCGTGTACGGGCCCCGAGCCGACGTGGACAAGGCGCTCAAGGGCCTCTCGCTGCACCCGTGACGCCCTCAGCGCGGGGAGGTGGCGAGCTTCGCGGCGAAGCCGACCAGCACGGTGCCGGTGATCCGGTCCGTCCAGCGGTGCACGGCCGGCCGGTCGAGCACCCGGCGGAATGCGGAGGCCGCCGCGATCAGGGCGGCGAACCACAGCAACCCCTCGGCGTCGTGCACGACCGCGAGCAGCACGCCCATCGCCAGGTGCGACACGTGCGGCGGCAGGAACTGCGGGAGCACCGCCACGTAGAAGGCGCCGATCTTCGGGTTCAGCAGGTTGGTGGTGAGGCCCTTCAACCAGGCCAGCCGGGCCGAGTCCGGCACCGGCGTCGCCGGCGCCACGACCGCGCCACGGCGCCGGAACGACGACCAGATCATCCGGATCCCCAACTGCGCCAGGTAGATCGCACCGGCGATGCGCAGCACCAGGTAGGCCAGGTGCGAGGCGGTGATCAGGGCGGACACTCCGGCGGCGGCGCCGGCGCCCCAGACCAGGGCACCGGTCGAGATGCCCAGTGCGGTGGCGGCGGCGTACCGCCGTCCCCGCGCCACCGCCGACCGGAGCACCAGCGCGGTGTCCAGGCCCGGCGTGATCGTCAACAAGCCGGCCACGACGGCGAACGAGGCCACGGCAGCAACCACTGTCACGCCACGGATCATGCCGCGGGGTGGGCCGCGGCGGAACCCGCTGTGCCCGACCTCACCGCCGGGCGCACCGGCCCGCGGCGACCGGGCCAGCTTGCGCTTCCTCCTCCGGGCGCGCCGTGTCGATCCGACCGGGTCGCATCCCGGCGCGCCGGTACCGGCCGGGACGCAGGGGCCGGGCGCTTCGCGCCCTCAGTTGGTGGGCTGCCAGGGGGGTGCGCCGTACCAGCCCATGCCGCAGTTGCGGAACCCGAGCCGTCGCACCTCCCGTACGACGGTGCCGGTCGCTGCGTCGAACAGGCCGATCGCGGTGTTGTAGTCGGCAACGTCGTCAGCCTTGAGCGCAGCGGCCGCCGCCGCCCAGTACGCGTCGGCGGCGATGAAGTCGGACTGTGCCTTGGCCACATCGGCACCCCAGGAGCCGCTGCCGTCCGGGGTCGGCCAGGCCCGGGCCATGGCCCGGCGCAGCGTCAACGTGTCCGACATCCACCGGTAGGTCAACGGGCTGGGCGCCGGCGTGGCCCTGATGACGTATCTGACGCACACGTAGTCGGAGGCGTCGACATAGGCCTTGCGGCTCGCGACGATCCCGGCCGACGGTGATGGCGCCGGGAACCACCGGTTGCGTAGATCGCTGAACGTACCGATGCCGAAGGCGAACGAGCACAACCCCAGCACCGTGCCGATCTTCCCCAACGACGCCCACAGCGAACCGGATCCAGATCCCGACCTCGCGCCGGGCTCGGCCCCAGGTCCTGTGGGGCCGGGCTTGGCCCGCGGCGCGGCCCCCGACTTCGCACCGGGCTTGGCGTCGGTCCGGGGATCGGCGGTGGTTTTCGGGCCGGTGTTCGACGCGCCGCTGGCGGCCGTCGACCCGGCCGGCGGCGCCGTGCCACGGCGGGGCGGCTCGCTCGTGTCGGCCATGCGGCCATTTTCGCGGGCGCGCGCAACACCCGACCACGCGTCAGCAGGGTTGGCAGGTGGGGCACCAGAACAGGTTGCGGGCGGCCATCTCGGCGACCCGCACCTCGGAGCGGCAGACGTGGCACGGTTGGCCGGCCCGGCGGTACACGTAGACCTCGCCGCCGTGCGCGTCGACCCGCGGCGGCCGGCCCATCGCGCGCGGTTCGTGCTCCGGGCGCACCGTGTCGATCCGCCCGGTGCGCACCCCGGCGCGCATCAGCGTCACCAGGTCCGGCCACAGCCGCGCCCAGGCGTCGGCGGGCAGGTCGTGCCCCGGCCGGTACGGCGAGATGCCGTGCCGGAACAGGATCTCCGCGCGGTAGATGTTGCCGACGCCGGCGACCACGCTCTGGTCCATCAGCAGCTGGCCGACCGGCACCCGGGACCGGGAGATCCGCCGGTACGCCGCGTCCGGGTCGGCGTCCGGCCGCAGCGGATCGGCGCCGAGCCGCGCGTACAGCGCCTTCTGGTCGGCCGGGGTGTGCAGCTCGCAGGCGTTGGGGCCGCGCAGATCCAGCCACCCGGCGCTGGCCTGCACCCGCAGCCGGACCGCCCCGGTCGGCGCCGGCGCGAGCCCGCTGCCGGTGAAGAACTTGCCGGCCAGCCCCAGGTGCACGTGCAGCCGCAGCAGCTCGCCGCCGGTGGTGCGATACCGGTGGTACAGGTGCTTCCCGTACGCGTCGGTGCCGGTCAGCGTGGCCCCGTCGAGCCGGGCCGCCCCGGCCGCGAACCTGCCCTGCGGGCTGGACACCGCAAGCGGCACCCCGCGCAGCAGCCGCCGGTGCTCGCGCGCCAGCCGATGAATCGTGTGTCCCTCGGGCACCGCGCCTCCCCTACCCGAAACCGCGGCAACTCTAGCGCGCGGGGACGTGCTGCCGGCAACGGGAAGGGCCACGGTCGGGGGCGGTGCACGCGGCCCGACGCCCGAGGTCGTGCGCCAGGTGACCGACCCGGCCCCGCGGTACCGACCAGTGACTCCCGATGCCACTGCCGGTCAGCGACTCCACTGCCGGGCAGCGGCTGCCGGTGCGGGTGCCGGTCAGCGGCTCTCGGTGTCGGTGCCGGCGGCCAGCGCGGCGAAGTAGTCGGCGAGGCGGCGGTGACCGATCGGGGCACCGACCATGTCCCGGCGGAGCGATTCGCCGAAGAACGTCAGGAATCCCGCGGCGTTGCGGTTGACCGGCCGCAGCGCCGCGGCCAGCGCCCGCACCGGCCAGAACGGTATGTGCAGGACACGGCGACGGCGCCCGAGCACCTGCTGGGCGAGCTCGACGATCTCGGCGGCCGTGTAGGTGTCCGGGCCGCCGAAGCCGAACTCGGTGTCGCGCCTGGTGTCGTCCCGGATCGACGCGGCGACGAGGTCGCCGATGTCGCGCGGGTGCACCGGATTGATCCGGTGGTGGCCGTCGCCGAACACCATGCCGGCACCGCGGCCGGCGAGCCGGAAGATCTCGCCCATGTCGTTGAAAGCACCGGTCGGGCGCAACACCGTCCAGCCGGTACCGCTGTCGACGAGCCGACGGGTGAACTCCTCCCGCGGCCGCAGGATCGGCACCCGCTGGGCCAGTTCCGCGGCGTGCAGCACGCTGACGAAGAAGAACCGGCCCACCCCGGCCTGCCGCGCCCGGTCGAGGATGTTGAGGTTCGCGCCGAGGTCGACCTGCTCGGGCGTCGGCTTGGCGCGCAACGTCCGCAGCCCGATCGACGACACGACCGCGTCGACGCCGTCGCAGAGCCCGGTCAGGGTCTCCGGCCGCGTCGCGGCGCCGACGAACACCTCGTCGCAGGCGTCCCGGATCGGTTCGAGGCGGCGCGGATCGCGGGCCAGCGCCCGTACCCGGAACCCGGCCTCGTGCAGCGCGACCGCGAGGTTGCGGCCGATGTACCCGGTCGCCCCGGCGACCAGCACCCGTGGGTCGTGGTCCATTCCGGCTCCTTCGGTCAGCGCGCCGTGAGGCCGGCGAGCAGCAGGTCGGTGGCGGCGTCGGCGGCCGGCCCGGGCGCCACCCGGGCCGGGTCGACGAGCCACTGCAGCAGGACCCCCTCGACCAGCCCCACCAGTACCGCGGGGGTCTGCTCGGGCACGTCGGCCGGCAGGGCACCCTCGGCGACGGCGCGGTCGAGCAGCAGCGCGATGAGCCGGCGGTGCTCCGCGTAGATCCGGGCGAAGTCGACGGTGGCGGCGCCGGGGCCGCGGACGGCCCAGAAGTCGAACACGATCCGGGCGAGCTCCGGTTCGGCGGTGGCCCCGGCCACCATGGCGCGCACCAGCGCGTGCAGCCGGTCGAGCGCCGGTTCGGCCGACTCGACCAGAGCCCGGACGCCGCGCAACGCCTCGTCGGCGAACCGTTCGAACGCGGCGGCGAGGATGTCGTCCCGGCTGGTGAAGTAGAGGTAGATGGTGCCCTTGGCGACTCCCGCCTCGCGGGCGACGTCCTCGATCTTGGTCGGGTGGAAGCCGGCGCGGGCGAACACCCGGATCGCCGCGTCGAGGATCTCGGCGCGCTTCTCGTCCTTGTTCACGGGTCGCGGGCTCACCGACACCTCCATGATGACTGACCAGCCAGTCATCAATATAGCCCGGCCGTACCGCTATGCCCAGCCCGGGCAGCACACCGGTACGGCGGCATCCCGGCGCGGAGCCGTCAGCCCGGGCGGCGTTCGGTGCTCACCTCGGTACCGGGGCGCCACCGGCGGACGGTCATCATCCCGTCGGCGGGGTCGAACCGCACCGTCGCGGCGCGCTCGACGTCCAGCACGAACAGGTGGTAGTCGCCGGTCGGGTGCCAGGCGATCCGCGCCTCGATCGCCTGGCAGTACCGCTCGCGCAGGTCCGGGTCGGCCACCTCGACGGCGCGCCCGTCCAGCTTGACGTCGCCGCCGGGGTTGTCCTTGCCCGCCGGCAGGCTCAGCACGGCCAGCCGCGGGTCGCGGCGCAGGTCCAGCGCCTTGCGGGAGCGCCACATCATGCCGAGCATCAGCTCGTCGGCGGCGAAGTCGACCTCACACGGGCTGAGCCGCGGCGCCCCGTCGGACCGGATCGTGCCGAGCAGTACCAGCTGGTCGGCGACGAACCGGTCCCGCGCGGCCGCGGCGAGCTCCGGACACTGTACGGAGAATTCCTGCCATCGCATGCGACCGACGCTAGGCCGGTGGCCTGACAGGTGTTGTCAGGTCCGCCGGGCCGATCCCGGACGCAAGGACCGAGTGCCGTCAGGCGCACCTAGGGTCTGGACGCAACCGGGTGTCAGAGCTTCGGGAACCAGAGGGCGATCTCGCGCTCGGCCGAGGCGGTCGAGTCGGAGGCGTGGATCAGGTTCTCCCGGTTGGACAGGCCGAGGTCGCCGCGGATCGTGCCGGGCGCCGCCTGCCGCGCGTCGGTGGCGCCGGACAACGCGCGGACCACCGCGATCGCCTCGTCGCCGGAGACCACGAGCGCCAGCAGCGGGCCGGAGGTCATGAACTCCTTCAGCGGCGGGTAGAACGGTTTGGCCACGTGCTCGGCGTAGTGCGCGTCGGCCAGCGTGGCGTCCATGGTGCGCAGCTCGGCGGCGTCGATCCGCAGCCCCTTGCGCTCCAGCCGGCCGAGAATCTCGCCGGTCAGGCCGCGCCGGACGGCGTCCGGCTTGATGAGTACGAGCGTGCGCTCGGACACGGATCCTCCCCACGGGATGTGACGGTGCGGCGGTCGCCGCACCCGGGCGAACACGGTGCGTTCCCGGTTGCCCCAGGCGAGCCTAACGAACGGCGGGTGCGAGCCGGACAAGGCCCGCGCGAGCAGGTACTTTCCAGGACAAACCACTGTGAAAAACCCCACGACCGTACCGGGGGCCGAGCGCATCGCCGCAGGTCGGCGGCACCATGGCCGGACCGCGTTCAGTTTCCTTTCAGGTCGATTGGGTACCAACTACGCAATGAGTTCCAGCACTACTACCAGCGACCGCATCGGTACCGACAGCGCACCTGTCGGCGACGTCACCGGGGCCGCGGTCCGGGCGAGCGGCACCGCCGCGGCCCGGGCGACCGGCGGCTTCGGCCAACGGCGCCGCTACCACGAGGTCGACCTGCTCCGGTTGGTCGCCGCGCTGGGTGTGCTCGGCTTCCACTTCCTGTTCCGGGCCAGCACCACCGACCCGGTGTTCGCACACACCGGCTTCCACGACCCGGGCGGGATCTTCCACTACGGCAACCTCGGCGTCCCGCTGTTCTTCGTCATCAGCGGCTTCGTCATCCTCAACAGCGCCTGGAACCGCACCCCGATCCGGTACCTGTCGTCCCGGATCGGGCGGCTCTACCCGGCCTTCTGGACCGCCTGCACGTTCACCGCGCTGATCATGGCCTTCGACCCCACCGGACGGTTCAGCGTCTCGTTCCAGCAGTGGATCCAGAACCTGTCCATGGCCTCCGAGGCGTACGGGGTGGACTACGTCGACGGGGTCTACTGGACGCTCACCATCGAGCTGGCCTTCTACCTGGTCATCCTGGCGTTCGTGCGGATCGGGATCACCACCAACCGGGTCATCGCGTTGGGCCTCGGCTGGCTCGCGATCTCGATGTTCGCGCTGCACCACCCGGCGCCGGACTGGCTGAACCTGATCCTGGTACCCGCCTGGGCGCCGTACTTCGTGGCCGGCATGTTCTTCGCGCTGGTCGCCCGGGACCGTTGGCGCTGGAAGTACGTGCCGCCGCTGGTGGTCGCCTACGGCGTGTGCGGCCGCTACGCGATCCACTACTTCAACGCGCAGACCGACTACTACCACGTGCTGTTCAGCCCGTGGGTGGTCGCCGCGGTGATCACCGCGATCTTCGCCATCTTCGCGGCGATCGTCTCCGGCCTGCGGGTCCCGGGTGCGGCGAAGGTCGCCTGGCTCGCCGGGCTGACCTACCCGCTCTACCTCATCCACGAGAACGTCGGCTTCATCTCGCTGGACTTCCTGCACCACGACCTGGGCCTCAACCGGTACCTGGTGCTCGGGCTCACCATCGCCGGGGTGTGCGGCATCGCCTGGGCGCTGCACGTACTGGTGGAGAACCGGTTCTCGCGGCCGCTCGCGGAGCTGATCACCCGGGTCTGGCTGCGCATCCGCGGCGCCGTGCTCGCCCGGGTACCGGCGCTGTCCGAGCGGTGACGCGCGACGGCGCCGGGTGGCCGGCCGCCGATGTCGGACCCGGCGGCTAGGGTCGCCGCATGCATGCAGCAGGGGCCTTCACCGTCGCCGCGTTCGACCAGACCAGCGGCGTCGGGACGTACGTCGCGATGGAGTCGTTCGAAGGCACCCTCGGCGGTCGTACCGGCGCGTTCAACTTCGCGCACTCGGCCACCACCGGCGGCGACGGCGGACGGCACGGCGACCACTTCGTCGTGGTGCCGAGCAGCGGCACCGGCGAGCTGACCGGAATCTCCGGCGTGGGCGGCATGGCGGTCGATCCGGACGGCATCCACCGCATCTGGTTCGACCACGACCTGCCCGCCTGACACACCAGCCGGCCGAAGCCCCGGGCCATCGCTCCGGTCGCCGGAGGCGACCGGAGCACGGACCCCTGACAGCGCCGACTTCGCCTGCGATGCCGCGGGCGCTGTCCTCGACCCGCGCCGGCGCGGGTCGAGGACACCAGGCGCGTCTAGGGTCTGTTTCGGGCCACGAAGTAACCGAGCCCCCGCACCGACACCAGGACACCGGCCGCGACGAGATCCGTCAGTGCGTGCCGCACCGTCCCGCGGGCCACCCCGAGTTCGGCGGCGAGGTCGACCTCGGCCGGAAGCTTGCCCTGGTACGTGCCGTCGTCGACACGGCCACGGATCAGCTCGCGTATCTGCTCCCACGCGTAGAGGGGCACATCCGGGTTCACCACACCACGAGCGTGTACCGAAATCGTCCGGCGTAGGTTCATGAGGACTGATTGGGTCTGGCATGGTGTCATGTGTGTTACCGATATACACTGTGTATCCAGGTCAAGACATCACCGAGGGCCAGTGACCCGTTCACCTGGTTCCTGACCGCTCGTGAAGGGAGCGGGTGTGTCCGACACCAAGGCACATCGGATATCCAGCGCGAAGGACGTTCACGCGGGCGACGCCGTGTGGATCTCGCCGGCTGCCGGCGTCCACGGATGGGGCTCCGGCTGGCACATGGTCGTCAAGACCTCGCCGGCGCTCGTCGAAGGCGCCGTGTACGTCCATGCCGCTCCGCTGGACGACATCGACGGCGCCTCGCCGGTCCGGGTGTTCTACTGCAGGGTCTCGGGTTTGCTCGTGCGGAGATTGGCTTAGCTGCCGGCGCAAACGGCCCGAACCACGCCATTCACGCTTGACCGGGGTGGCCGTGGTGAGGAGTCACTGGCTGACCGCGGCCTGAACCCCGTCTGGCGGCGCAGGTCGACGGACCAGCACCGCTCCGGCGGTGGGTCGGGTTCGTGCTCCGGTCGACGGAGAGTGACCGGAGCACGGATCCCGTTACAGGGCCGACCAGTCCAGGATCGGGGCGGCCAGGTCGCGGATGGTGGCGAGCAGGCCGAGCCGGGCGGCGCGCAGCTCCGGCTCCTTGGCCATCACCAGTACGTCGTCGAAGAAGGTGTTGATCGGCCCGGTCAGCGCGGTCGCCACCGGCACGAAGCCGGCAAGCCCAGGGTTGGCCGGCAGCGCCTCGGTCACCTCGGCGGTCGCCTCGGCCAGCGCGATCTCGGCCGGTTCGACCAGCGCCGCGGCGTCGTGGCCGGCGGCGGTGTCGGCCGGTACGATCCGGCGCACCCGGCCGAGCGCCTGGGCGAGCGCCTCGAACCCCTCGTCACCGGCGAGCTTGCCGACCTCGGCGAGCGTCGCGTCGGCGTGCGCCGGCGCGTCGGCCAGCGGCAGCACCGCCTCGACGTGCCGGTGGTCGTGGCCGGCGTCGGCGAGCTGCTGCGCGTACCGCTTGACCAGGAAGTCGTGCAGCTCCGCCAGCACCTCGTCGGCAACCTGGACCGGCGCGTGCGCGGCCGCGGCACGCAGCCCGGCGGTCAGCGTGATCGCCGACAGCTGCGGGAACGCCCGCAGGATGGACACGACGCCGACCGCGGCCCGGCGCAGCCCGAACGGGTCGGAGCTGCCGGTGGCCTTCTCCCCCACCGCGGACAGCCCGGTCAGCAGGTCGAACCGGTCGGCGAGCGCCAGCACCGCACCGCCCACGGTGGTCGGCAACGCGCTCGAACCGCGCGGCAGCTCCATCTCGTACAGGGCGGCGGCGACGGTGTCCGGCTCGCCGGCGCGCCGGGCGTACTCCCGGGCCATCGTGCCGGCCAGGCTGGACAGCTCGATGACCATGCTCGACGCGAGATCGAACTTGGCCAGCTCACCGGCCCGCCGGACCGTCGCCGCGGTGCCACCGGTCAGGCCCACCAGGTCGGCCAGATCGGTTGCGGTGGCGGCGATCCGCTCGGCCCGGTCGGCCATCGAGCCGAGCTTGTCGGCGAACGTGAGCTTGTCCAGCCCACCCTTCATGTCGGCCGGCGCGACGGCGAGGTCGGCGCGCCAGAAGAACGCGGCGTCCTCGTACCGGGCGCGCAGCACCGCCTCGTTGCCGGCGCGGACCGCGTCGACATCGATGGGCCCGTTCGCCACGGCGACGAAGTGCGGCAGCAGGGTGCCGTCGGCGGCACGTACCGGCAGGTACCGCTGGTGCTTGCGCATCACCGTGGTCAGGATCTCCGAGGGCAGGTCGAGGTACTTGGGGTCGAAGTTGCCGAGCAGCGGGTTCGGCTCCTCGACCAGGTTGGTCACCTCGTCGATCAGCGCCGCCTCGCCCTCGACGTCGATCGTGCCGCCCACCTCGGCGGCCAGCTGCTGGGCGCGCCGGACGATCTGCGCACGTCGGTCGGCCGCGGCCAGGACGATCCCGTGCCCGGCCAACGTGTCCACATAGGACTGTGCTGCCGGTACGTCGATCACCGGGGTCGGCGCGGTGCGCCGGATCCGGGTGGTGCGGCCGGCGGACAGCGACGAGACGGCCACCGGGATCGGGGTCTCGCCGTACAGCGCGGTCAGCCAGCGCACCGGCCGGGTGAACGACAGTCCCTCGTCGCGCCAGCGCATGTTCTTGTCCGCGCGCAGCTCCGCCACCACCGAGGCGAACAGGTCGCTCAGCACCTCGGCGGCGGGCCGGCCGGTGTCGGTGACGGTGACGCCGACGTGCTCGACGCCGTCCACGTCGATGCGCTCCAGGTCGGCCACCTCGACGCCGCGACCACGGGCGAACCCGGCCGCCGCCTTCGTCGGGTTGCCGTCCGCGTCGAACGCTGCCGCGACCTTCGGCCCGCGCAGGGTGCGCTGCGCGTCGGGCTCGGTGTCGGCGACCGCGTCGATCAGCACCGCGAGCCGCCGCGGGGTGCCCTCGACCCGGATCTCGCCGTGCGCCAGCCGGGTCGCGGCGAGCTTGTCGGTGACCGCCACGCGAACCGCGGCGACCTGCTGGGTCACCTCGTGCGGCGGCAGTTCCTCGACGCCGATCTCGAACAGCACGGTGGCCGGCCCGGACACCGCCGGCAGCTCGCCGCGCACCGCCGGCGCGGGCGGTGCGGCGACACCCAGCGGGTACCCCAGCTCCTCGCGCCGCTCCGCCCACAGCGCCGAGACCTCGCGGGCCAGGCCGCGCATCCGGGCGAACGCGCGGGCCCGCTCGGTGGTGGAGATCGCGCCGCGCGAGTCGAGCACGTTGAACGTGTGCGAGCACTTCAGCACGTAGTTGTGCGCCGGCACCGGCAGCCGGGCGTCGAGCATCCGCCGCGCCTCGGTCGCGTACGCCTCGAACAGCTCCTGGTTGGTCGCCACGTCGGCGTCGTCCAGGTAGTAGCGCGACATCTCGTACTCGGACTGGCCGAAGACCTCGCCGTACGAGATGCCGTCGGAGTAGGCGATGTCCTTGAAGTGGCCGACGTTCTGCAGCGCCATCAGGATGCGCTCGATGCCGTAGGTGATCTCCACCGAGACCGGCTCGACCGGCTTGCCGCCGGCCTGCTGGAAGTAGGTGAACTGGGTGATCTCCAGCCCGTCCAGCCAGACCTCCCAGCCCAGCCCCCAGGCGCCGAGCGCCGGTGCCGCCCAGTTGTCCTCGACGAACCGGACGTCGTGTGCCCGGATGTCGATGCCCAGCGCCTCCAGCGAGCCGAGGTAGACCTCGACCGGGTCGCCCGGGTCCGGCTTGAGGATCACCTGGAACTGGGTGTGCGTCTGCAGCCGGTTCGGGTTCTCGCCGTACCGCGAGTCGTCCGGCCGCACCGACGGCTCCACGTACGCGACATGCCACGGCTCCGGACCCAGCACCCGCAGGATCGTCGCCGGGTTCATCGTCCCGGCACCGACCTCGGTGTTGAACGGCTGCATGATCATGCAACCGCGATCGGTCCAGTACCGCTGCAAGGCCAACAGGGCGTCCTGCATCGTCAACACGAGATCTGTCCCACCTGAATCGGGTCCGTCGAGTCCCGCCGATTCTATGGGCCGAGCCTGCACGCGCCGGCCGCGGGCGGGTGTACAGCGTGGGTACGGCCGGATGCACAGCGTGCGCGCTCCCGCACGGCGTCGTGCGACGCCGCTGCCGGACCGGTGCGGCGGCGGCGCGGGGCAGCGGGAGCCGGCGGCTCGCGGGACGGCGTCCGTGTCGCCGGAACCACGCCGCGGGGCGCAAGCACGTCAATTGACGTATTTACCCTTTCGGAATTAACGGCAGGTCGACGCGAACCTCGCCGACGGCATCCGCGCCCGTCGCCAGCCGGCCGCCGACCAGGGCTGCTTCGACCGCGTCCCGGCCGGCAGCGAGCCTGAGACCGAGGCGTCGCTGGTCGTTTGGTGGTGGCTCCTACCCTGCCCCCATGATCCACTTTCCCTCCCCCGTACGGCGCCGGGTGATCGGGCTGACGGTCACCGCGGCACTGTCCGGCGCGACCCTGCTCGGTGTCACCGGCTGCGATTCGGGCACCTCCGACGACTGCTACAGCCTCGGCAGCACCGAGACCATCACGCTGGCGCGCGGCAGCCACGGTGGCTCGCACGGCGGATCGCACGGCGGCGGCTCCGAGGGCGGCAGCCACACCGGCGGGGACGAGGGCGGGTCGGGCTCCGGCTATCACGACTACGGCGACGACGACGGCGGGTCCGGCTACCACGACTACGACGACGGCGGGTCCGGCTCGGGTTCCCGGTACCACGGCGGCTACCACAACTCCCGGCACGGCACGTCCTGCCCGCCGTCGCCGAGCCCGTCCGAGTACTCGCCGAGCGACGGCGGCCTCGGCAGCACCTCCGGCGACGGCTCGAACGGCAGCGACCCGAACGGCGGCGGCCTCGGCACCGACGGCAGCGGTCCGACCGCCGGCAGCACCGACGGCGGCGGCCTCGACCCGCTCAACTGAGCCACGCCGCGATCACCGGGCGAAGCGGCCCGGACCGACCCAGGCGGTACGGAACCGGGGCCGGTCGCGGCGCGTCCAACGGGCATGTACGCCACCCGCCTGCTGCGCTGCACGCTGGTCGTCCTGCTGCTCGGCGGTACCCTCGCCGCCTCCGGCCGGCAGCACACCGCGGCACCGCTGGCGATCGGTACCGCCCGGCCGGTCGCCGCCACCGGAGCGCCCAGCGCCGCCGCGCTGGCCGGCGCGGACACCGGCTTCGGCCTCGCCGTACTGGCGGCGCAGCCGGCCGAGGGCAACGTGGTGCTGTCGCCGGAGAGCCTCGCCTCCGGCCTCGGCATGGCGTACCAGGGTGCCCGCGGCCCGACCGCGGCGGCGATGGCCCGGGTACTGCGGCTGCCGGCCACCGGCGAACCGCTGCTCGCCGGCCTGCAGCGGCGCACCGACGCGCTGCGGTCCACGCCCGGGCTTCAGGTCTGCGACACGGTGTGGCTGGACCGGCGGGAGCAGACCAGACGCGACTACCTGGACCGGCTCGCCACCGGTTACCGGGCCGGCGTCCGTCGGGTACCGCTGCGCAGCGACCCGGCCGCGAGCGCCACGTCGATCAACGAGACCGTGTCGGCGCAGACGAAGGGCCGGATCCCGGCCATCGTGTCGGCCGACCAGCTGGACGGCATCGGCTGGGTGCTCACCGACGCGATGGCGCTGGATGCCCGGTGGCAGCGGCCGTTCCGGGCCACCGACACCCACCCGGCGGCCTTCCGTACCGCGAGCGGCACCGTCCACGCCGACTTCCTGCACGGTGACGGGAGCTACCGGTACGCCGCGGCGAACGGCTGGCAGGCGGTGGCGCTGCCGTACCGGGGTGGGCGGCTGGAGATGCTCGCGCTGCTGCCGGACGGCGACCAGCGGGTACCGACCCCGGCGACGCTCACCGCGCTGACCGGCGGTCTGCACGACACCCCGCTCGGCCTGGACCTGCCGAAGGTGAACCTGTCCTGGTCGGCGGGCCTGTCCGGCACGCTGTCCGGGCTCGGGATGGGTGTCGCGTTCGAGCCCGGCGCCGACTTCACCGGTATCTCGCCGGACGCGGGGGCGCTGTCGTTCGTCGCGCACCGCGCCACGCTGTCGGTCGCCGAGAAGGGCACCAAGGCCGCGGCGGCGACGGCGGTCGGCGTCACCGCCACCAGCGTCCAGCTGCCGCCGCGCCAGGTGCGGTTCGACCACCCGTACCTGATGCTGATCCGGGACCGGCACACGGGCGAGCCCGTCCTGCTCGCCCGCGTCACCGATCCCACCCGCAGCTGAGCGCCAGCCCGGCAGCCAGCAGGTGTCGCCGGGCGCGGAGCCGTGGTCTGCCGACCGCCGGTCAGTCGCGGGCGGTGATGTGGGCGCGCAGTTCGGCGACCAGGTCGGCGGTGCCGAGCAGCCGGCGGGCGCCGTCGCGGGTGCGTACGGTCGCCGCGTCGGCCACCGCCTCGCGGGCGCCGATCACCGCCTGGTACGGCACCCGGCGCTGCCGGGCCCGCGCCACCCGGGCACCGAGGCTGTCCTGCGGGCCGGCCAGTTCGGCCCTGATGCCGTTGTCCTGCAACGCATCGAGCAGCCGCTCCGCGTCCGGCAGCTGGTCGGCGGCGACCGGCAGCACCGCCACCTGCACCGGGGACAGCCAGGTCGGCAGCGCGCCGTCGTGCCGCTCCAGCAGGTACGCGACGAGCCGCTCCATCGCGCCGACGGTGCCGCGGTGGATCATCACCGGGCGGTGCCGCGCACCGTCGTGCCCCACGTACTGCAGGTCGAACCGTTCCGGCTGGTTGAAGTCCAGCTGCACGGTCGCGAGGCTCTCCTCGCGCCCCGCGGCGTCCGCGACCTGGACGTCGATCTTCGGGCCGTAGAACGCCGCCTCGCCCTCGGCGTCCTGATAGGACAGTCCGAGCCGGTCGAGGGCGTCGGCGAGCTGGCCCTCGGCGGCCGACCAGAGGGCGTCGTCGCCGAGGTAGTTGGTGCCGGACCCGCGACGGGACAGCCGGTAGCCCGCGACCTCGACACCGAGCTGGCGGTGCACCCGCTGGATCGCCTGCAGCGCAAGGACGATCTCGTCGCCGACCTGGTCCGGTGCGCAGAACACGTGGATGTCGTCCAGGTTGATCTGCCGCACCCGGGACAGCCCGGACAGCACGCCGGACAGCTCGCTGCGAAACATCGAGGCGAGTTCGCTCAGCCGCAGCGGCAGGTCGCGCACGCTGCGCTGGCGCGACGCGTACACGAGGGCGTGGTGCGGACAGTTCGCCGGCCGCAGCACGAACTCCTCGCCGCCGACGCGCATCGGCGGGAACATGTCGTCGGCGAACTTCGCCCAGTGCCCGGATCGCTCGTACAGCTCGCGTTTCGCCAGTACCGGGGTGTACACGCGGCGGCAGCCGTCGGCGGCGGCCGACTCGGCGGCGAGCTTCTCCAGCTCGTACCGGATGATCGCGCCGTCCGGGAGCCACAGCGGCAGGCCGGAGCCCACCAGCGGATCGGTGGCGAACAGGTCGAGCTCGCGACCGAGTCGCCGGTGGTCCGGACGGTCGAGGTCGGCGGCGGGTGCGGAGGTTTCGATGGACATCGGAGTTTCCCTTCTGCCCCGGGCGCGACCCCCCGCACCGACACGACGACGGCCCCGGGGTCACCCCGGGGCCGTGGTCGTTGGCTGAGATCAGCTCAGCATCGAGGGCGCCGGGTCACCGGCGTCGTCGTCTGCTGAGCGAAGTCCATGGGGAGACGGTACCTCAACCGGCGCCCAGCCGCCATCACGATCGCTCCGGCCCCAGGGCCGCCATCACGATCGCTCCGGTGCCGGCCTCACCGGGGGCGGTCGGCGAGGCGGGCGCCGAGCGGGCGGGCCAGCGCGATGACCGCCTGGTCCAGCTGGGTGAGGTGATCCACCGCGCGGCGGGTTCGCTCGTCCAGGCCCGCCGGCACCCCGCGACCGATCGCGGCGGCCGGGTTCTCGTCCCGTACCAGCGGTTCCGGGTGCGGTTCGTCCCGCAGCACCGCGCGCAGCCGGTGCAGGTTCGCGGCGACGCGGGCGCCGACCTCGGCCAGCGTCCGGTCCGCCGGCAGCGCGGCCACCTCGGCGTTGGCGGCGATGCCGCGGGCGTGGTGGGCGCACCGGGTGAGCACCCGGACCAGGTGCCGGGTGTCGCTGCGCCGGGCCCGGCGGGGGCTGATGCGGTGCAGCAGCGGCTCGGCGCTGGTCTGTACCGCGTCCAGGTCGGCGTCCACGTCCCGGGAGGCGTCGATCAGGTCGACCAGCTCACCGTCGGCCATCAGCTCCACCGTGGACGTGACGAACCCGGCGAGCCGGTCGAGCAGGCGGGCCACCGAGTCGCGCAGCATGCTCTTGGTACTGGTGGGCAACACGACCAGCGCCGCGAGCGCGCCCGCGGCAGCTCCCGCCGCCGTCTCCTCCAACCGCAGCACCAGCAGCCCTGGCGTGAAGGTACCGAGCAGGCTGTAGAGCAGGCCGAGCATCACGGTGATGAAGAACGTCATCGCGCTGTAGGAGATCGCCATCAGGTAGAACGCGGCGAAGATGCAGACGAACAGCAGTCCGGCGACCAGCGGCAGATCGCCGGCGACCAGCAGCGCGACGACGGTACCGGTGACGATGCCGATCATGGTGCCGACGACCCGGCGGAAGCCCTTCATCAACGTCTGGCCGGCCGAGGACGTGCCGGCGAACACGACGAAAGCGGCGATGACCGCCCAGTACCACCGCTGCGGGGACAGCAGTTCGCCGGCGAGGATGGCCAACCCGCAGCCCACCGTCGCCTGGATCGCCTGCCGGGTGGACGGCAGCAGCCGGCCGACGAGCCCGCGTACCGGCGGGGCCACCGGATCGCGGTCGGCGCGTTCCGGTACGTCCTCCTCGTCGTCCACCGGCGGCCCGAGCACCGGGCGATGGTTCGCCTTGCGGGAGCGGGCGACCGCGGCCCCGACCTCGGCGATCGCCCACAGCAGGCCGCGGGCCGCCGGATCGACCCCGGCGACCCGCTGCTCGCGGTCGCAGACCCAGTCCGGTACCCGGAACTCGCCCGAGCCGCCGCGTTGCCGGTCGACCCGGATCAGCTCGATCAGCGTCCCCAACCGGGCGCGGGCGAGGTCCCGATCGGCTTCGCTGGGCCGATCGGTGGCCGTCATGGCCCGGCGCGCCTCGTGCGCGAGCGACTCCGCGGCGAGTTCGGCGGCGAGCACCCGGCGCTGGTGCAGCGTGGCGCCGGCGGGGGCGAGCGGGCTGTCCAGCTCCGCCTCGACCATCAGGGCGCTCTCGTGCATCCGGTCGACCCGGCGGCGCACCCTGTCCAGCCGACCGGTGGCGGGGCCGTCGGCGAGCAGGTCGGCGACGCTGTCGAGGACCTGGGCCAGCCGGGCCTGGAAGCCGCGCCGGACCCGGCGGAAGGTGCGGGCCGAACGCGGTGGCAGCACGACGATCCGGATCAGCCCGGCGCAGGCCAGCCCGACCGCGATCGCGAGCAGCAGCATCGGCAGTGCCGCCGGGCTCGCGCCCACGAACGAGGCGAAGAAGAACATCATGAACGCCGGGAACCCCAGCGGGAAGCCGTAGTCCGGGATCCGGCGGATGTAGACCGCGCCGAAGATGACGACGAGGAATACCAGATCGGACACCACGTGGTGCCCGGAGAGCAGCGCGGACAGCGTCAATGCGCCCGCGGCCGGCAGGATCGTGAGGACGATCACCGCCGCCTGCTTGCGCACCGTGGGCTGCACCGGGCCGGACGAGGCGACCATCGCGATGCTGGCGCCGAGCAGCGCGCCGGTGATCGCGAAGCCGGCGAGGCCGAGGATCACCACCGCGAGCACGACGCTGACCAGCACGCCCAGCGCGAGCCGCAGCCGGGCGAGCCCGGGGTCGGAGGCGACGAGCCGGTCGTACCCGCTGGCGATCAGGTCGGTCCACCGGCGGCGCAGCGCGAGGGTGGATCCGGCGGCCGACATGGTTCCATTGTGATGGAACTACGCACGCCGTCGGCCGCCGCCGTCGGCCGGAGTGAACGCGGTCATGGCGGCCGCGAGACCGCGCTCGATATTGCACATCGCGATGATGTGATCACTCTGTGCGGGGTTTCTGAACGCCCGCGCGGTGTGTTCCGCCTTCGTACAGCAAACACACGGTTATGCGGTGCGGTTCGTCCGGTCCCGAGTGGTGTCGCACCGACTGGACGTGGCCCTCTTCACCATCGCCCCACCGAACTTTGCGTCCGCGGACCCGGTGCACCTACGGTCAGCCGGTCCGCCGTCGCGGGCAACCACGGCCGGTACGCCGAGTCCATGCCGCCGTCACCGTGGTTCCACGTACCTGCCAGGCATGGAGCGGGGGACCCAGGTTCCTCGGCACCGCGACACGGCGGTGCCTCGGGGTGAAGCCGCAACCCGCGGCCGGGCCAGTACCCCTCGGCCCGAACCCGACAGCTCACCTCGTAGGCGTCGAGGGAGACAACCCATGGCGAAGCACCGTGCCCTTTCCCCCCGGGCCAGGTTGGGTCGCAAGATCGCCATCACGGCGGTCGCGGCCGGCGCCGTCACCGCGGTACCGCTGTTCGGGCTGACCGAGGCGGCGAGCGCGTCCGGGACCAACTGGGACGCGATCGCGCAGTGCGAGTCCGGCGGCAACTGGGCCATCAACACCGGCAACGGCTACTACGGCGGCCTGCAGTTCTCCCAGAGCACCTGGGACGCCAACGGCGGCGGCCAGTACGCGGCGCGCGCCGACCAGGCCAGCCGCAGCCAGCAGATCGCCGTCGCCGAGCGCGTCAAGGCCAGCCAGGGCATCGGCGCCTGGCCGGTGTGCGGCGCGCGCGCCGGCGACGCGGGCGACTACTCCGGTAGCAACACCCAGGGCTCCGGCGGCGGCTCCTCGACGGGTGGCTCGTCGACGGGCAACTCGTCGGCGGGTGGCTCCGCCTCGCGGCTGCCGGCCACGCACGCGCAGAAGAAGGGCCCGAAGTACACCGTCAAGCACGGTGACACGCTGTCGGCCATCGCGACCGAGCACCAGGTCAAGGGCGGGTGGCAGGAGCTCTACGCCAACAACGGCACGACGCTCGACGGCAACCCGAACCTGATCTTCCCCGGCCAGGTCCTCGTCCTGGCCTGACGCAAGCCCGCTCTCCCGGTGTGCCGGGTCACCCCCCCGGCCCGGCACGCCACCTCCTGAAGAAGGTGCGGTGCGCCATCCCCCCGGCGCCCGACACCGGCGCGGTGCGGTTCGCCGTACCGCCGCGGGTCGCGACTCCCCCCGCCGCGTCCCGCGCCGATCCGGCCGGCCATCGTCCGCTGTGGACCATGGCCGGCCGTCGGCATTCCGGCCGGCGTGGACCAGCCCCAGCATCCCGGGCTGTCGCTCGGTCCTGACCGAGCCAGACCCTGGCGCGCTCCCAGGCCGCGCCGGGCTGGCGCCCAGCCCCCTGCTGCGCCGGGCTGTGACTCAGCCCCAGGCTGCGCCGGGCTGTTGCTTGACCCCGTGCCCGACCGCGCCGTCGATCGACTCGCGAATCACATCCGCGTGGCCGGCGTGCCGGGACAGTTCCTCGATCGAGTGCAGCACCAGCCAGCGCACCGTGTACGCGGTGTCGTTCGGCAGCCACTGCCGCACGTTCGCCGGGATGTCCACGACCCGATCCAGGTCCGGCTCGGCCAGCAGCACCTGCTCGGTGCGCCGGCCCACCTCCTCCCACTTGGCCAGCAGCGCCGGCACCGTGTCCGCGTCGGTCAGCTGCCAACCGGCCTGCCACTTCGCCACCGGGTCGGCGGCCTCCTCGGCACCGGCGATCCGGTTGATCATCGTGCGCTCGCCGTCGATGCAGTGCTTGATCAGTACCGACAGGCTCAGCGCGCTGGCCGACGGCACCGAGCGGGCCTGCTCCTCGTCCAACCCGGACACGGCCTGCCGGTACGCTTCCCGCTGCCCCGCGAGGAACCGGACCAGCAACTGCTGCTCGGAGGCGATCTTGTCGTTCGTCATGCCGCCAGTCTGACCCGCGCAGCGGTCAGCTTCGGTCCGCAACCACCGACCGCGCACCGTGGGTCATGAATCCCAGTACGGCGCACACGCGGGCCGCACAACAGCACGGCATGATCAATGGCGCCGGGCACCGTGATCGAACGGTGCGGAGTGGGTCAGGACTGGCGGTTCAGCCGGGCCAGATAGGCGTTGTACGCGGCGAGCGCGGCGTCGCCGTCCCGGTCGGCGGCGCGGTCGTCCCGGCGTGCCCGGCGCTCGTCGTCCTTGATCCACTGCGCGAACAGGGCGATCACCACCAGCAGCGTCGGCGCCTCGCTGAACGCCCAGGCGATGCCGCCGCCGGTGTGCTGGTCGGACAGCGTGTTGATGCCCCAGAACAGCGGCGGATGCGCGAACGTCTTGGTGATCAGCGTCGACGACTGCATCACGGCGATGCCGAAGAACGCGTGGAACGGCATCGCCAGGAACAGCTCGATCATCCGGAAGATGTGCGGCGGTCGGTGCGGTGCCGGGTCACTGCCCATCACGGGCCAGAAGAAGATCCAGCCGACCAGGATGAAGTGCACCAGCATCCAGTGGTGACCCAGCCAGCTGCTCATCACGAAGTCGAACAGCGGGGTGAAGTAGAGGCCGTACAGGCTGGCGATGAACAGCGGCAGGGTGAAGACCGGGGACGTCAGCACCCGGGCAGCCCGGGACCGCAACACCTTGACGAGCACCTCGCGCGGTCCGATCTTGCCGCGCGGCGCGGGCCGGATCGCTCGCAGCGCCAGCGTGATCGGCGCCGCCAGCAGCAGCAGGATCGGCGAGAACATGCTCAGCACCATGTGCTGGATCATGTGCACCGAGAACAGCGCCATCCCGTACGTGCCGAGCCCCGTGCAGGTGACGAACAGGATGGAGACGATCCCGGCCAGCCAGGCCACCGTGCGCAGCACCGGCCATGCCACGCCGCGCCGGCGCAACCGGACCACACCGGCCAGGTACACCGCGGCGGCGGCGAGGCAGCAGATCAGGAAGAACCAGTCCATGGACGGTGCGAGCAGTCGACCCAGGGTGGGCGCGAGCTCCGGTCCCATGTGACCCATTCCCGGCATGACCCACCCCCTGTACCCGTCGGATCCACCGTACGCGGGGCGCACGCCCCGGCACCGGGCAGGTACGGCACCGGTGACCGGCACGACCGCGGCGTGCCGGGCGGGGGTCAGTGGTGGTGGCGCCGGTGTCTGGGCTTGTGCTTGCCGCTGGACAGGTGGCCGGCGATCTTCTTCGACGGCTTGCCGAACTGCCGGACGGCATGCCCGGCAAGCGACCGGCGGATGGTGTTGCCGACCGCCCAGTCGACCTTGTCCGCGTACGCATCCCCGACCGCGTTGCGTGGGTTGTCCGGATCGGCGGCGATCGCCGCCGCGGCGAGCTGCGGGGTGAACCCGACGAACGTGGCGGTCTGGGTGTTGTCGGTGGTACCGGTCTTGCCGGCGAACGGCCGGCCGATCGAGGCGCCGAACCCGTTCGGCGCGGTCCCGCCGTTGCACTGCTTGTAGTAGCTCTGCTGCCCGACCGGGCAGCGGGCCGCGTCGGTGGCGGCGCGAGCCACGTCGGCCGAGATCACCCGGTGGCAGTCGGCGCCGGGGATCGAGACGGCCCTGCCGTCCCGGTTCGTCACGGCGAGCACGCTGCGCGGCGCGCAGTAGACGCCCTCCGCGGCGACCGTCGCGTACGCGTTCGCCAGGTCCAGCGGGGTCACCGCCGAGACGCCGAGGGTGAACGCGCCCCACTCGTGCGCGTTGCGGGCGAGCTTCGCGTCGGACGGGGCGAGGAACCGCACGCCGAGCTTCTTCGCCATCGCGACCGCCTTCTCCGCCCCGACCTGCTGTTCCAGCCAGGCGAAGTAGGTGTTGACCGAGCGGCCGAAGCCGTCCCACATCATCCGCTTGCCGTCCATCCAGGACGGGTTGGCATTGCTCGGACACCAGTAGCCGCCGCAGCTGGCCGGCCCGCCGCCGACCGGGTACTTCGTCTTCAGCTTCGCCGGCGCCTTGAACGAGGTGGCGAGCGGCTTGCCCGCGGACAGCGCGGCGAGCATGGTGAACATCTTGAACGTCGACCCGGCCTGGTAGCCGTAGATGTCGCCGCCGCCGGAGATCAGCGGGTTGGTGGTGTTCGGATAGTTGCCGCGCTGCCCGTTGTGCCGCGTCGATCTGCCGTTGTGGCTGGTGTCCAGGCTGTAGTTGCGGTTGGTCGCCATCGCCTGCACCTTGCCGGTGCGCGGCTGCACGACCGCCATGCTGATCGCGTACGGGTTGTGCGTCGACACCTGGCGCAACACCTCGTGCTGCGCGATCTGCTGGACCTTCGGGTCCAGCGTGGTGACGATCTTGAAGCCGCCCCGGTTCAGCGTGTCCAGCCGGGCCTGCCGGGTTTCGCCGAACTGCTGCTGCGCGGTCCACCAGCTCAGGAAGTAGTCGCAGAAGAAGCCCCAGTCGCGATGCTTGGCCGGCACGTCGACGCAGCCGTTCGGTACCTCCGAGGGGTGCAGCCCGAGCGGGCTGCGCTTCGCCGCCGCGGCCTTCTTCGCATCGACGTAGTGCAGCGCCACCATCTGGTCCAGCACGTAGTTGCGGCGCTGGGTGGCCGGCTTCGGGTCGGCCTGCGTCGGGTCGTACGCGTCGGGCGCCTTGACGAGGCCGGCAAGCAGCGCGGCCTGCGGCAGCGTCAGCTTCGACGGCGGCACCGAGAAGTACCGCTCGCTCGCCGCGTACACCCCGTAGGCCTGGTGACCGAACGCGGCGATGTTGAGGTAGCGGCGCAGGATCTCGGTCTTCGACATCCGCTTCTCCAGCGCCAGCGCGTACCGCATCTCGCGCAGCTTGCGGTCCGCGGTCTGCGCGGTGGCCGCCCGCGCCTGCTCCGGCGTCTTCGCCGCGGTGAACAGCACGTTCCGGACGTACTGCATGGTCAGCGTGGAGGCGCCCTGGCGGACGTCGCCGGCGCTGTTGTTCGCGATCAGCGACCGGAGCACGCCGTGCATGTCGACCCCGTGGTGCTGGTAGAACCTGGTGTCCTCGGCGGCCACGATGGCCCGTCGCATCACCGGCGGGATCTCGTCGATCCCGACGTCCTTGCGGTTCTCCTCGTAGAACGAGGTGATCACGGTCTTGCCGTCGGCCGCGTAGAGGTAGGAGTTCTCCGGCGACGGCGTGATGGTGAGCTCGGTCGGCAGGTCCTCGAAGGTGTCCGAGCCGCTCTTCGCGGCGAAGCCGGTGGCACCGACCGCCGGGAACGCGACCGCGGCGACGACGACGCCCGCGAGCACGCTCGCCAGCAACAGGTACGCGAGGTTCAGCAGGGGATGCCGGTCGCGGTCGGGGTTGGCCACGCGGCGAGGCTACCGCGAAGCGCACAGTAGGCGCACAACCGGCGGATCCGCGTGATCGCCACAGAACACACAGTGAGTACCAGTCGTGCCGTCGGAACCCGCCGCACGGTCGGGCCACCGGCTGACAAACCCGGAAATGTCGACGTGCACACAAATGCGAGTGATAGGCAGAGACATGTCTTGCGGTACCCGGCGGGCGCCTTGACGCCGATGGGACGGCCCGGGTGCTGGCGGACCCGACGGGGGGAGGGTGCGCGGTGCGCGCAATGAGCCGAAACAACCGCACTACGCAGCGGAAACATCGGAAGGTTTCGGCGCTGGCCGGCGCCGCCGCGCTGGTGGCCACGGCGGCGCTGGGCAGCGGTACCGGTGCCGCCGCGCCGGCCGGCAAGCTCGTGACCTATCACGGCGTGAGCCTGCGGGTACCGGCCGCCTGGCCGGTGATCGACCTGGCCCGGCACCCCGGCACCTGCGCCCGCCTCGACCGGCACGCGGTCTACCTCGGTACCCCCGGCGACTCGGCCGACTGCCCGCCGCGCATCCTCGGCCGCACCGAGACGATCAGCCTGCGCCCGGCCGCGGCCACCGCGGCACCGGGCAGCACCGTCGTGACTCGCGGCGTACCGGAGGCCGCGCCGCGCAGCACCGACCACACCGGCCGGGTCGCGCTGGCCGCCGCGGGCGTCGAGCTGACCACCACGTACGGCAGCCGGCCGGAGCTGGTCGACGCCGTCCTGGCCAGCGCCCGGATCACCGAGCAGGCGCGCCCGCGGGCGATCCGGGAACCGGAGAACGAGCCGGCGGTGAGCACCAAGGTGCCCGGCACGTTCCACGGGTACGGTTTCGACTCCTGCACCGCGCCGAGCTCCAAGACGATGGACGCGTGGCTCGCGAAGGCACGGTTCCGCGCGGTCGGCGTGTACATCGGCGGCGGCGATCTCGGCTGCCCCGACCAGCCGAACCTCGACCCGTCCTGGGTGGCCCGGCAGACCGGCAAGGGCTGGCACGTGTTCGCCATGTACGTCGGCCGCCAGGCGCCGTGCTCGGGCGAGCCGTACCGGATCACCAGCGCGGCGAAGGCCTCCGGGCAGGCGAAGGCGGACGCCACCGACGCGGTACAGCAGGCGAAGCACTACGGCCTCGCCGCCGGGTCGATCATCATCCACGACATGGAGTTCTACCCGCGCGGCGGCTCCTGCTCGACCGCGGTACTGCGCTACCTGTCCACCTGGACCGCGACGATCAACGCGCTGCACTACCGCTCCGGGGTGTACTCCAGCCGGGCCGCGGCGATCGACGAGCTGGTCGCCGCCCGCAAGGCGGGCCGGTATCGGATGCCCGGGACGATCGATTTCGCCCAGTGGGACAAGAAACCGACCGTCAACAGCCGCTACATCCCGAGCAAGTACTGGTCCGGGCACCGGATGAAGCAGTACTGGGGGGCGCACACCGAGACGCACGGCGGCATCAAGATCAACATCGACGCGGACTGGCTGTACGTGCACTGAGCACCGTAAGGCGGGCCGCGGCGCGGTACCGGGGCGGCGGATGCCGATCGAGCCGCGGGTAGTCTCTGGCCCATGCGACGGTTCCTGTCGCCCCGCTGGCTGGCGCTGCACCTGCTGATGGTGTTGGCGTTCGGTGTCTGCCTGTTCATGTCCTGGTGGCAGCTCACCCGCGCCCAGGGCGGCAACGCGCTGAGCTGGGGCTACACCTTCGAGTGGCCGGTGTTCGGGGTGTTCGCCGTGGTCTTCTGGGCCCGGCTGATCCGAGACGAGCGGCGCAAGATCTCCGCCGAGCCCCAGCCGGAACCGGAGCGGCTCACCGCACCGGTGCTGCCGGGCGCGCCGCGGCCGATCCGCCGCACCGAGCGCCAGGTACCGGCCACGACGGTCGAGGACGACCCCGAACTCGCCGCCTACAACGCCTACCTGGCCTGGCAGAATGCCAACCCGCACCGCAGCCGCCGGGACTACCCGGGCTGACACGACGAAAGGCAGCACCGTGGACGCTTCCGTCAGTGGCGCACTCACCCGCTATCGCATCATCGCGATCGTGGTGAGCGTCGGCCTGGTCGTCCTGTTCGGGATCGGGGTGCCGCTCAACCACCTGGCGCACATCTCGATCGTGTCCGCGATCGTCGGCCCGCTGCACGGCTTCCTCTACATGGTGTTCCTGGTCCTCACGTTCGACCTGGCCCGCCGGCTGGACTGGCCGTACGGCCGGATGCTCGTGGTGATGCTGTGCGGCACCATCCCGGTCGTGTCGTTCGTCGCCGAGCACGTCACCACCAAGCGGGTGCGCGCCGACATCGCCGCCCGCACCGAGGCGCAGCAGCACGCGGCCACCGGCTGAGGCCCGTCAACCGGTGTCGGACAGCGCGGTCAGGCGCCACGGTCGACCTGGACGAGGTCTACGCGTACGGCTGGTCCGAACTGGAGCGGCTCGCCAGCCGGATGCGGGCCGGTCTAGGACCGCGCCGGTGGGGCGATGAACGCCAGGCGAAACTTGCCGATCCGGATCTCGTCGCCATGCGTGAGCACCGCCGACTCGACCCGCTCGTCGTTGAGATGGGTGCCGTTCAGGCTGCCGAGATCGCGCACCGAGAACCTCGTCCCGTCCCGGAGGAACTCGGCGTGCCGGCGGGACACCGTCACGTCGTCCAGGAAGATGTCGCCGTCGGGGTGCCGGCCGGCGGTGACCACGTCGCGGTCGAGCAGGAACTGGGCGCCGGTCTGCGGACCGCCACGCACCAGCAGCACCGCCAGATAGGGCGGTAGAGCCTCGGCGACCGCCGCGTTGTGGTCGGCTCGGGGATCACCGAGCATCTCGGCCAGGGTGTCCAGGTTGAGCACCGAGGTGGCGTCCATCAGCGGGTGCGTCTGGTCGGCAGTGGTCATTGGGCCACCCTACCGCCGCAGCCGGACAATAACCGCACAGCCCGACGCCCGGTGACACAGCCGCCCAGTTCACCGGCGGGTAACCGCCCGTGCCGGCCGCAACCACCCCATCCGCCGGTCACCCGGCCGCGCCGGCGGCCCGGCAACCGTCAGGCCGACCCCGCTCACCGGCGACCGCGAGACCGCGCCGGTCAGCTCGGCGGCACGATGCCGCGGCGGTACGCCTCACCGGTCAGCTCGGCGCGGCGGCGGGCGCCGGTCTTCTCCCGGATCCGGTCCAGGTGCGAGCGCACCGTCCGGACGCTGATGTTCAGCGCCTCGGCGATGTCCTGGTCCCGCTCACCCGCCGCGACCAGCCCGAGCACCTCGCGCTCCCGGTCCGACAGCTCCAGCCGCACCCCGGCCTGCCGCTCCCGGGACGATTCGAGCAGGAACGAGGCGAGCGTCGGCGAGACGTAGCTGTTGCCGGCGGCGACCTCGCGCACCGCGCGCAGGATCTCGTCCGCGTCGGAGTTCTTGGTCAGGTAGCCGCGGGCGCCGGCCGCCATCGCCGCCAGCACGTCGCGGTGGTCGCCGTGCGCCGACACCACCAGTACCCGGTGGCCCCGGCCCACCACGTCGACCACCGCGGCGGCGTCACGTACCCCGGGCAGCCGCAGGTCGAGGATGACCACGCCGCCGGGATCCGGCCGGTACGCGGAGAACTCCTCCAGCGAGCCGGCGGTGACCCCGACGGTCACGTCCGGCGCCTCGGACAGCGCGCGCACCAGCGCGGCGCGGTAGAGCGGGTGGTCCTCCACCACGCAGACCGCGATCTGCCGAACCGTCACGTCCATCGGCCCTCCCCAGGAAGCCATGCCACGAACCGGTCCACGGTCAGCCGGTACTCGCCGCGGCCGCGGTGGACAGCGTCGGCCCGGACGGGAACAGGGCCAGCAGGGTGGCCGGCACCGGCACCGGCCGGACCGACCCGTAGCCGAGCGCGGCGAGCGATGCGGAGTCCGCCACCCGGAACCGTTCGCCCTGGTCGGTGAGCAGGTACACGCTACCGGCGGAGACCACCGCGGCGCGTCCCGGCGGCAGGTAGATCTCGTTCGCGACCCGGTCGGTACGGCCGGAGACCGGCACCGGCTTCGCCCCGGCCGGCGCCGGGCTGGTGGCCAGCAGCAGCGTGCTCGGCGTACCACCGGAACCGGTGGCGCACACCGAAAGCCGGTCCGCGCCGGTCACCGGGCGCGGCAGCCGGGCCGGGAAGTCGGCCGGGTCGGCGTGCGCGCGCTTCGCGTCGGCGACGTCCGCGCCGGCCACGTCGACCAGCTTCGGCGCCGTCCCGCCGTACGCGGCGCGCTCCCCCGGCGCCCCCAGCAGCAGCGCAGCCTGCGTCTCGGTCACCGCGGCCAACCCGTCCGCGCGCACCACGTAGTAGCGGTACGACGGGGAGCCCACCGTCGCCGCCCGCAGTACCTGGCCGACCAGCCGGTCCTTGCCGCCCACTCGCACCCCGGCGCTGCCGGTGTGCGGCACGGTCGCAGCGGCCAGGTCGGGCCCGGCCGGCAGCGCGGCGACGAACGACGCCGGTACCGGTACCGGATCGACCGCGTCGAAGCCGATCGCGACCAGCGCGCGGTCGCTCGCCACCCGGTAGCGGGTGGCGGCGACGACCAGGTAGCGGCCGCCGTCCGGGTCCTGGACCACCAGGCCGCGGCTGGCCGGCACCGCGGTACCGGCGGGGCGGGCACCGACCAGCACCGTCGTGGTCGGGGTGGCCGCGGCAGGGCCACCGGTCGGCCGCTGCGCGCACACCGTCCATGGTCCGGACAGCAGCTGCTTGACCGCCGGCAGCGCCTCCGGCGCGCCGGCGATGCCGAGCGTGGCGCCGCGCGGCGCGTCGTGCAGCGCGCTTTCCGGCACGCTGACCGTGGCGGATCCGTTGCCACCGGCCAGCAGTCGGGCCGAGGCGTAGTTGCGCATCGGGTGCAGCCGGCCGTCACCGCCGAGCACGTAGCTCGCGCCGGTGTCGGTCGCGAGCACCACCTGGCCGGTCTTCCGCCAGTCCGCGCCGGCGCCGGGCTTGAGCAGCCCGTACACCCCGAAGCCGCCGGCGACGAGCACCACCGCGGCCAGCCCCAGGATGCTGGACAGGATCAGCCGCCGGCTCGGCGACACCGGGTGGTTCGCGTCCGCCGCCACCAGCGCGGACACCAGCCGGCGGCGCAGGAACTGGTACGCCTGCACCTGGTCGCGCTGGGTCCACATCGCTGTCGTCCTCGCGGTCTCACGGTCGCTGCGGTGTCACGGGTCTCGCGGTCTGCCGGTCGTCGGCGTTTGCCGGGACCGTGGTCGGCGCCGCCGCTCGCCGGCCGCCCCGGGCGCTGGCCCGTGGTCCTTCCGGCCTCGACGGGCGGCCGGTACCCGGTGCACTATATGTGGACCCGCCGAACCGCCGACACCGTAGAAATACCGACACCGATTGTGGGGCAGCCGTGGCGATCGCGACCCTGCCGGAGGCACCGGCGCCGGCCCGGCTGACACACCGCCGGCGCTTCCCCGTACGGCCCGGGCAGGTCGCCGCCTGGCAGCTCGCCGCGGCCGGCACGGTGCTTGCCGGTGCGCCCTGGCAGCTGCCCGGGATCGCCGTCGCCGCAACGGGTCTGGCCGCGGTGGCGGTGACCGCGCCGCGCTGGCGGGGCAGGTTCGGCTACCAGTGGCTCGGCTCGCTGGTGCGCTACCGGGCGCGCCGCGGTGCACCGGCGGCGAGCGAGGCGATCGACACGGTACTGCCCGGCCTCGCGGTGTCCACGTGCGCCGACCGGGCCGGCAACCGTACCGGCGTCGCCGCGCACGGCCGGTTCTTCTCCGCGGTGCTGCGGATCGACGCCGGGATCGATCCGGCCGAGCTGATCGGCCCGCTGCTTGCCGGGTACCGGCGGGCCGAGCTGCCGCCGGCCGCGGTGCAGCTGGTGACCTGGCGGGTACCGGTCGGTGAGGAGCAGGTGCGCACCAGCTGGCTCGCGGTGCGGTTCTCGCCGGCGGCCTGCCCGGCGGCGGTGGAGGCGCGCGGCGGCGGCACCGCGGGGGCCCTGCGCGCCACCGCCAACTGCGCGCTGGCGCTCGGCCTGCAGCTCGCCGAGGCCGGCATCGAGGCACACGTACTGGACGGCGCCGCGCTGCGCGAGGAGCTCGCCGCGGCGCTCGGCGCCACCCCGGGCGCGGCGACCTCGATCGCCGAGCACTGGCGCGGCCAGCAGGTCGGCGGCGGCCAGCAGGCGGTGTACCGGCTGTCGGGCCGGGTGGACGTGGCCGACGCGCTGAACCGTCCGGCGCCCGACGACGCCGCGTTCACCGCCGTGTCGCTGACCCTGACCCGGCCGGACACCGGTACCGAGCCGGACGTGTCGCTGCTGCTGCGCGCCGGCGCGCCCGCCGCGCAGGGCCGGATCACCCCGGACACCGTGGTCGCCGACCTCGACCTGCCCGCGTACCGGCTGGACGGCGAGCACGCCCCCGCCACCCGCCGCACCCTCCCGCTGGCTCTCTAGCCGCGCACACGCAGGGACCCCGACCGTGATGGCCGGGGTCCCTGACAGGTGTCGTTACAGGCTCTTGGCCGCTTCGGTGAACGCCCGGAACGCGGCCGGCTCGACCACCAGCACCGGCCCCTCCGGGTCCTTGCTGTCCCGCACGGCAACGACGCCAGGCAGATTGTCCGTCACCTCGACGCAATTACCGTTGGCGCTGGACCGACCGCTCTTGCGCCAGGTGGCGCGGTTCAGGTCTGGCAGAGGCATGCCGTGCCTTCCCTCTGGTCAGGCGTCGAGTTCGCCGCGGGAGACCTTCGCGGTGAAGGCGGACCAGCTACTCGGAGAACATCCGAGGACGGGTGACTGCTCGCCGAGCTTGGTGTCGCGCACCTGCACGAGGTTGACCAGACGCACCTCGACGCAGGACCCGTTGGATGCCGAGCGGCTCGACTTCCGCCACTCGCTGTCGATAGGCACGTGGGTGCCCCTCTCATGCTCGTGCCGCGATCTCTGCTCGGACCCGTCGGATCAACTCGCGGGTCGATGACTCGGAGAGTGCGGCTGCTCGGAGGTTTTCGAAGGTCATCCTATATCGATGAGTGTCTGGCGGATCCTCGTAGAGGTCGCCCGTGACGGTCTCGATGTACACCAGCTCCGGATCGTTTCGAAACTCCAGCAACGTGAACGACGGCAGCATGCCCGGGAAGTTGTTGTCATCGAACGGGATGACCTGGAGGTGGATGCACTCGTTGTCCTCGTCCGCCAGATCGAGCAGGTGATCGAGCTGGGCGAGGTGCACCTGGCGGTTCCCGCTGACGATGCGGTGCAGGACCGCCTCGTCGAACACGACCTGTAGACGCAGCGGCTGCTCCGCCACCAGGCGCTTCTGACGGTTCAGCCGGACCTCCACCTTTCGGTCCACGGTGGCCGTCGCGTCGTCGGGATTTCCAGCGCGGATGGCAGCTCGGGCGTATGCGGACGTCTGCAACAGCCCGTGGACCACCATGCCTTCGTAGATCAGCAGCCGCGACGCCTCCGCCTCGAAGCCGATGTATGCCGAGTACTGCTTGGACAGGATGCTCGAGTACTTGCTCCACCAGCCGCGCTGCCGGCCGCCCTTGGCCAACTCTGTCAGCTCGGCACGCACGTCCTCGCCGACCCGATACAGATCGAGAATCTTCTCCAGGTAGATACGTGTCAGCCCGGAACGGCCTCGCTCGATCTTGGACACCCATGAGTCGGTCCGATCCAGCTCGGCGGCTGCCTGCTCCGTGGTCATACCGGCCGCGACCCGGAACTCCTTGAGCAGCATCCCCAGACGCCGTCGCTTCACAGTCGGGCTTTCTGCCACGGTGGCTCCTTCCTTCGCCATCACCGTAGACAACGACCGAGCCCAACGGAAGCACGAACTTTGGACGGCAGTTCTTGACTCGTCCATTTTTCGGGTGTATAATCGGAGCTGTCGGTTGTGACGCTCAGGTTCGCTCATGATGACCGAGTGTCACGAGCAGCCGGGCGCGAGCACGGAAGCACAGTGCTCGTGGTTCGGCGGAAGGCGGCTCGTCGTCGTACCCGGCGGGTCAGAGAGAAAGGTGGGGGCGCGGTGTGTGCTTGCCGGCTGCACCGCGCCCCCGCCCCATCGTCAGCTTGGAGGCCAGACCGATGGAGCTGCTTCACGCTACCCTGACCGCGCTGCGGCGGCTACGCGCGCGCCTTGCCGCCTGGCGCGACGAGATCGCCGCCCGGCCGATCGACCCGAACGGGTGGTGGCGGTGATCGCCGCCTGGCGCGCCCGCCGCGCCCGCACTCGCCGGATGCGAGCGATCCGCCGTGCACTGGACTGGTACGCCGACCCGCTCGACCCGTACGCCGCGGCGCTGGCACTGGCCGCCCATCGCAGGGCCCGACCATGGTCGTGATCCCCGGCGACCGCGTCCGCATCGGCCGGCACGACCTCACCGTCGCCGAGGCGTACCTGCACGGCCCGCACCTGGTACAGATCACCAGCACCGACGGCCGCACCTGGTGGACACCGGCCACCGCCGTACGCCGCCTCGACGCGGCCCCGGAGCAACCGCGGTGACCCGGCCACAGATCGGTGACGTGGTCGGGCTGCCCGGCTGGCTGCCCGACCGGCCGTACCGGGTGCTGGGCGTGCGCGACCCCGGCATCGACGGACACCTGTGGCTCGACGGCTACCTCATCGAAGGCACCGTCATCACCGTGGCCAGCTACCTGGTACCGGTGGCGCACCTGCGCCCGCTGCCCGATCCCACCTGGGGCCACACCGCTTCCCGGCGACCAGGTACCCATCACCCCCGCCGTGGCGCCGCTCGCCGTCGGCGAGGACGTGCTGACCGTCCTGTGGGTCCGGCACTGCGAAACGCCCGGCTGGGCGTACCTGACCGGCAGGTGGCGAGACGGACACGCCGGCCACGTGATGGTCTGGCTCGACCACCTCATCATCCGCCGTCCCACGGTCAGCCGGTGAGGTCGCGGACGCGCTGGTAGATCTCCAGGACGGCCGCGGCCAGCGGGAGCACGCCGACCAGGGACAGGAACTCCAGCACGTCGAACAGCCGGGACCAGTACGGCGAGGGGTCGCGGGCGCCGGCCCGCAGCGCCACCAGGGTGCAGCCGACCACCACCAGCAGCGCGACGAGCAGCAGTACCAGCCGGAGCGGGTCACCGCCCGCGGCGGCGAGCCGGGCGCCGACCGCGATCAGCGCCGCCGCGCCACCGACCAGCAGCGCGATCCGCTGGCCGGTACCGGCGTAGGACCGGGACCGAAGCAGCAGCGCCAGGCCGGCCACGCCGGCCACCGCCCAACCCCAGCGGGAGTGGCCGAGTACCAGCACCACGGCCGCACCGGCGACCACCGCGGCCAGCGCCGACAGCAGCCCGGTCAGCGCGGACTGCGCGGCGGCGGTCTCGTCGACCACGTCGCGGCCGGCGACCGGGCTCTCCTCGGCCCGGAACGCGGCCACGTCGGACGGGATGCGCGGCAGCGGCAACCGGCCGAGCCGCAGCGCCAGCATCGGCAGCGCGGGGCAGCACACCACGGCGACGGCGGCCGCGACGGCCGCGGCGCGCACCGGAGTGGTGTGCGCGAGAACCGCGATCGAGCTGGCGAGGCAGCCGCCGGCGCCGGCCACACCGACCGCGACGAACCAGGCGATCCGGTCCGCGACGGCGATCGCGGCGAGCGCCGCGTACACGGTGACCGCGGCGAGGCCGAGCGCGAACCGGGCGGTACCGGTGACGGCCGGGATCGCGGTGGCGCCGGCGACCAGCGCCGCCGGTACGCCCGCCGCGGCGAGCACCGCGCCGGCGGTGGCGTCCGCGTACGCCCGGGACAGCGCGCCGCCGGTGACCACCAGCAGCAGTGCGAGCAGGCCGGTCGCGGCCGGCGCGAGCGGAGCGCCCGGCCCGGCGAAGGTGAGCAGCGCGACCGCGCACAGCACCGCGACCGCGGTGGCGAGCAGCGCCGCGCGCCGGGCCAACCGGGGTCGCCAGCCGCCCGGCCCGTCCGCCGCGCTCGCGATCGCGTCCACCACGTCGTCGAACAGCAGCGGGGTGATCCTGGTCCGGCGCGGGTTGAGGTAGAGCACGTCGCCGTCGCGCACCCCGGCGCGGGCGATGGTCAGCCCGGCTTCGAACGGCTCGGCGCCCAGCCGGGCCAGCGACCAGCCGGTGACCGCGCCGGCCGGTGCCGGCTCCGGCAGCTGCGCACCGGTCATCGCGACCAGCTGCGGCAACAGCTCGGCGAGCGTGCTCTCCACCGGCAGCGCGACATCGACCCGGGCCCGCGGGCTGACCACCGTGACCCGGCGCGGCGTCGAGGACACCGACATGCGTTGTGCTCCCTTCAGCGCCAGCCGTCCGGGGCCGGCGGCAACCGGCACGGCGCCGTCCACGCCGGCACCCGGCGGCCGGGACCGCTCAGATGTCGGTACCGGCGGCGTCGATGACCGGCTGGAACCTGGCGGTACTGGCCTCGCCGAGCCGGCGCAGCCCGTCGTTGACCGCCTCCAGTACGACCTCGCCGAGCGCCTCCGCGTCCAGCCGCCGGGCCACGTCCTCCTCGATCGAGATCTCGGTGAACCGGCCGGTGCCGCGCAGCGTCACCTTCACCTCGTTGTTGCGCGAGTAGCCGGTGATGGCGAGCTCGGTGACCGTCTTCTGGATCCGCTCGACCTCCTCCTGCTGCTTGCGTACCCGGTCGAGCAGGTCGTCGATCTCGGCGTTCATCTCTGCATCCCCTGTGGTCACTGGTAGGTCGCGGCGGAGGCGCTGACGGTTCGGTGCACGACGGCGCCGGAGTCGTGGCGCGGCCCGGCAGGCATCGTCCAGCGACCCGTCAGGCCGGCGAGGTGGGACCGGAGCGCGCTGGTCACGCTACCGGCGGCCGAGAGGTATGTCTCCCCCAGCGAACGGGCGGCCGCGAGCACCGCGGCGCACTGACCAGCCGGTACCGCGCCGCACCGGGCGATCAGTGCGGCGAAGTCGCGCTCGAACCCGGCGCCGAGCCGGTCGATGCCGGCCGCCGCATCGGTCAGCGCGTCGGCCGCGCCGTACAGCACGTCGCGCTGCGCGCGCAGCAGCGTGGCGGTGTCGCCGAGCCGGCCCGACCAGGCGCCGCCGGCCTGCCGGTACGCGTCGGCCGCCGGCCCGGTCCAGTCGTCGGCCAGGGCGGTCTCACGGACCGTCTCGGCGAGGTGCCCGAGCCGGTCGGCGCGGGTGGCGTGGCCGGACCCGGCCGCCCGCAGCGCCACCGGGTCACCGGTCGCCGCCCGCCGGTACGCGGCGAGCACCGACCGGTACCGCTCGCGCAGCGCGGCGAGCACGCCGGACAGCTCGACGGTGGTCACCATCGGCTCCGGGCCGTCTCGGGCGGGTCGGCGGTCACGACACGCTCACCGCGCCGTTCGCGTCGATGTCGACGTGCTCGGCGATCGATTCGGAGCCGGACGAGACGTTCAGGTCGATGCCGGTGGCGTGCCCCTGCTCGACCGGTACCTCGACGGTCACCGACAGGTCGCCCTTGGTGGCGGTGATCGTGGTCTCGTGCACGTCGCCGGAGCCGGTCGTGGCCGCCCCGCCGTCGCCCGTGGAACCGGAGTCGCCGTTGCCCGAATCACCGGTGGAACCGGAGTCGCCGCCGGAGTCACCGGTGGAGCCGGTGTCGGCCGCACCCGCGTCGCCGTTGGCGTCCACCGGGATCCAGCTGTTGTCCGCCCCGCCGAGCGCGGTCGGGTTGTAGCCGGTCATCCAGGACGGCACGCCGGCACCCAGGCCGACACTGCCCAGGCCGAGCCCGGCGGTGACGCCGTTGGTGACCTGCCCGGGAACGGTCAACAGCCCTTGCAGGCCGGTCGCTGCGGTGGTGCCGGTGACCGGGGTCATCGTCGGCAGCCCGGCGGAGCCGAGGCCGCCGGCGATCGCCTGCTGGCCGGTACCGGAGGCGACCGTGGTCACCGCGCCCGGCGCGGTGACCGGTGAGGCCGAGACGCCGCCACCGGGCAGGGCACCGCCGGCACCCGCCGAGCCGCCGCCGAAGAGCTGCTCCAGCGTGCCGATCACGGTGCCGAGGTCGGTCAGTACGGTGCCGAGCTTGGTCACCCCGAGCGCGTTCAGCAGCTGTCCGATGGCCTGGATGAACGACCGCAGGGTGCCGGACGTCGCGGTGGACAGGGCACGCGCGGCCGCGTGCGTCCACGGGTTCGACATCAGCGCGGCGACCGTCGGGTTGACCGCCGACACGATCGACCGGTACGCGGTCTGCACCGTCTGGACCAGGTGCGCGGCCTCCTGCAGCAGCTTGGCGCCGTCCTGGATCGCCTTGATGATCTTCTCGAACTGCTGCAGCGACTCGGCGATCTTGGTCAGCGCGCTCTCCGAAGCGTGCCCGGACCAGATCTCACCGAGCTGCTTGCGGGCCTTGTCCAGGTCTTCCAGCAGCGAGATGAACTGGGTCGCCTTGCCCAGCACCTCGGTGACGTGCTGCAGGATCTGCGCGGGTTGGCCGGTGACGATCAGCGGCAGCATCGTGATGGGGCCGCCGCCGGCCGCGGTGGCATCCATCGCGCTGGAGTTCGGAAACGCGGTCACGACGCACCTCTCAAAGTCATCGCGCCTGGTCAGGCAAGTGGTCGGTACACGCGGACCAGGCTTTCGTCCGGAAGGTCCGGGCCCACCGGACCGTGGTTGTAGAGCTGGCCGTCGCCACCGGCGACGCCGATGATCGATGGCCCGGTACCGCCGTCGGCGGGTGAGGCGATCACCACGTCGCCGCGCGCGACCCCGGGCACGTCGGCCAGGCCACCCGCCTGCCCGCTGTACACCCCGATCACGCCGAGCCGGGACTGGTGGTCCGGGTCGCCGTCGAGCCAGTCGGCGAAGTCGGCCGCGTCGGCGAACCGGCCGACCGGCGCCGGGCGGTAGGCCAGCTCGCCCAGCCCGCTGTCGGACAGGTAACCCAGCACGGTGTCGACCGAGTGCGGGGTACCGGTGGCGCCGGCGCTGTCGGTCACCGCCTGCCCGGCGAGCTGCGCGGCGCTCCCGTCGTGCCACAGCGGCGAGGATCCAGCGGAGTACCCCTGGGCGACCTGCCGGTCGGCCTGCGCGTAGTCGTCGGCACTGCGCCGGACCGAGTCCGCGGTGTCGCCCAACAGATCCAGCAGCGAACGGACCGCGACGATCTGCTGGCCCTGCAGTTCGGTGTTGGCGGTGGCGACCGCCGAGCCGAGGGTCGCGAACGACTCCGGCTCGACCATCAGCGCCGACAGGTCGTGCAGCGCGTTGATGGCCTGCACCAGGATCGCACTGACGTTACCGACGGTGGCGCGCATCGCCTCCGGCGCCGCCTGGTACTGGCCGTCCACACCCGCTCACCCCCTCGGCTCCGGCCACATCGTAGGTGCCGCCCGAGCACGGAATGAACGGCAAAAGTACCCACCATGAAGGGCTTGACCGATGGGCAATGTGACCGGGCAGGATGGCCGGGAGACTGTGCGGGAGCCCTCGATCGGGCCGGAGGGCCCGACAGTCGCCGAGTTCCGGCGCGGTGCGCCGGCACCCCAGGGGAGGCGAGGAGTCGCGATGACGGTCGACACCGTACGGCGCCGTGGTCGGCGGGTCGCACTGCCCGCGCCACCCACCGGCGAGATCGGGTTGCAGTCGCCGCCGGTACTGCCGCGCGGATCCGGCCAGGGCGGCATGCAGCTGCTGTTCATGCTGCCGATGATGCTGGGCATGGGCGCCATGTCGTTCGTCTACATCGGACGGTCCGGCGGCGTGATGACCTACCTGTTCGGCGCGCTGTACGCCGGGGCGATGATCGGCATGCTGGTGATGTCGTTCTCCCGCGGCGGGATGGCGAAGAAGGCGCAGATCAACAACGAGCGGCGGGACTACCTGCGCTACCTCGCCGGACTGCGCGGCCAGGTGCACCGGGTGGCCACCGCGCAGACCGCGTCGGCGCTGGCCGGCGCGCCCGACCCGGCCGACCTGTGGACGCTGGTGGACACCGAGCGGCTGTGGGAACGCGGCCGCGACGACGCCGACTTCGGCCGGGTGCGCATCGGTACCGGCCCGCAGCGGCTCGCCACCCCGCTGCGGGCGCCGCAGACCGCACCGCTGGAGGACCTCGATCCGCTGTGCTCCACCTCGCTGCGCCACTTCATCCGGGCGTACGCGACCGTACCGGGGCTGCCGGTGGCGATCTCGCTGCGCGCTTTCCACACCGTACTGCTGTCCGGCGGGCGGGCCGAGTCGCTGGATCTGACCCGCTCGCTGCTCGCCGAGCTCGCCGTCCTCCACGCCCCGGACGACCTGCGCATCGCGGTCGCCGCGCCGACCGACCGGTGGTCGGACTGGACGTGGACCAAGTGGTTGCCGCACGGCCACGCCACCGGTGCCGCCGACGCGGCCGGCCCGATCCGGCTCTGCGCCGACGATCCGGCCCGGCTGGCCGAGCTGCTCGGTGCCGATCTGGGTGAGCGGCCGGCGTTCGGGCACCGCTCCGCCCAGGAACTGCCGCACGTGCTGCTGGTCGTCGACCACGCGACCGCTCCGGTGGCGCCGTTCGACAACGCGCTCGGCGGCGTCACCGTGCTGCGGATCGGCGCGCCGCTGGACGAGGAGACGCCGTCGGTGCCGGGGGTGCTGCGGTTGCTGCTCACCGACGGCCGGGTCGGCATGGTCACCGACGACGGGGTCGCGTTCGCCGGTGACGCCGACCGGCTGGACGCCGCGTCGGCCGAGGCGCTGGCGCGGCTGCTGACCCCACGGCACGTCGCCACCGCCGTCCGCGACGATCTCCCGCTGTCAGCCACCTTCGGGCTGGCCGACCTGATCGGCATCGGCGACCCACGGCAGCTGGATCCGGCCCTGACCTGGGCCTCGCGTACCGCGGGGAACCGGCTGCGGATCCCGCTCGGCATCGACCCGGACGGCCGCCCGGTCGAGCTGGACCTCAAGGAATCCGCCGAGAACGGGATGGGGCCGCACGGGCTGGTCATCGGCGCCACCGGATCGGGCAAGAGCGAGCTGCTGCGTACCCTCGTGTCGGGCCTCGCGGTGACGCACTCGTCGGAGACGCTGAACCTGGCGCTGATCGACTTCAAGGGTGGCGCCACGTTCGCCGGCATGTCCGGGCTGCCGCATGTCTGCGCGGTGATCACGAACCTGGCCGACGAGCTGCCGCTGGTCGACCGGATGGCCGACGCGCTGCGCGGCGAGCTGGTGCGCCGGCAGGAGTTGCTGCGCGCGGCCGGCAACTTCGCCTCGGTGCGCGACTACGAGCGCGCCCGCGCCGGCGGCGCCGACCTGCGCCCGCTGCCGTCGCTGCTGGTGATCATCGACGAGTTCAGCGAGCTGCTGCACGACCGGCCGGAGTTCATCGACCTGTTCGTGATGATCGGCCGGCTCGGCCGCTCGCTCGGCATCCACCTTCTCCTTGCCTCCCAGCGGTTGGAGGAGGGCCGGCTGCGCGGCCTGGACTCGCACCTGTCGTACCGGATCGGGCTGCGGACGTTCTCCGCCTCGGAGTCGCGCGCGGTGCTCGGCGTGCCCGACGCGTACGAGCTGCCGCCGGTGCCGGGATCGGCCTACCTCAAGGTCGACACCGCGACGCTGATCCGGTTCAAGGCCGCGTACGTGTCGGGCGAGCTGCCGCCGCTGGACGGCGCCGACGCGAACACCGGCCCGGCGCCGGTGCACCGGGCGCTACCGTTCACGCTGGCCCGGGTGCCGGAGCCGGACGCCCTGCCGGCGCCCGGCGACGGGCGTGGGCACGCCGCACCCGGTACCGCGCCGGCCGGCGAGACGATCATGGACGCGATGGTCGCCGCGCTGGTCGGCAAGGGCCCGGCGGCGCACCAGATCTGGCTGCCGCCGCTGGCCGAACCGCCGAGCATGGACGGCCTGCTGCCGCCGCTGTCGGTCGACCGGCGGCGCGGCCTGTGCCCCACCGGCTGGGCCGGCAACGGCCGGCTGACGGTACCGGTGGCGATCGTGGACAAGCCGTTCGAGCAGCGCCGCGACCTGCTCTGGGCCGACCTGTCCGGGCAGGCCGGCAACGCGATCGTGGTGGGCGCGCCGCAGGCCGGCAAGTCGACCCTGCTGCGCGGCCTGCTGACCGCCCTGGCACTGACCCACACCCCGGCCGAGGTGCAGTTCTTCGTGCTGGACTTCGGGGGCGGCGCACTCGCCTCGATGGCCGGGCTGCCGCACGTCTCCGGCGCCGCCGCCCGGCTCGACGCCGAACGCTGCCGCCGCATCGTGGCCGAGCTGACCGCGCTGCTCACCGAGCGGGAGGCGCTGTTCGCCGAGCACCGGATCGACTCGCTGGCCACGTTCCGCCGCCGGCGCGCCGAGCTGCGCAGCGCGGACGGGCGCGAGTTCGGTGACGTGTTCCTGTTCGTGGACGGCTGGATGACGCTGCGCCAGGAGTACGAGGCCCTGGAGCAGCAGATCACCAACCTCGCCGCGCGCGGCCTCGGGTTCGGCATCCACGTGGTGCTGTCGGCGAACCGCTGGATGGACGTCCGGCCGCAGCTGCGGGACGCCATCGGCACCCGGTTCGAGCTGCGGCTGGGCGACCCGTCCGACTCGGCGATCGACCGCCGGGCCGCGGAGAACGTACCGAAGGCGGCGCCCGGGCGCGGGCTGACCGCCGAGAAGCTGCACTTCCTGACCGCGCTGCCGCGGCTGGACGGAAAGTCCACAGTGGACGATCTGACCGACGGCGCGGCCGACCTGGTCGCCCGGGTGCGGGCGGCGTGGCCGGGTGAGCCGGCCCCGCCGGTACGGTTGCTGCCGCGGCGGTTCCCGGCCTCCGCGCTGCCGGCGGCCACGAGCCTGCCGGGCCGTACGATCCCGATCGGGGTCGGCGAGTCCGACCTCGGCCCGGTCGGCATCGACCTGTCCGCCGAGCCGCACTTCGTGCTGTTCGGCGACACCGAGTCGGGCAAGTCGAACCTGCTGCGGCTGATCGGCCGCGGCATCACCCAGCGCTACACCCCGGCCGAGGCGGCGGTACTGGTGGTCGACTACCGGCACGGCCTGCTCGACGCGGTCGGCGGCGACCACCTGATGTCGTACGCGGCGGCCGAGCCGACGCTCACCGGCGTGGTGGCCGAGGTGCAGCAGGCGATGCAGGCCCGCCTGCCCGGCCCGGACGTGCGCCCGGAGCAGCTGCGCGACCGGTCCTGGTGGTCCGGCCCGGACCTGTTCATCCTGGTCGACGACTACGACCTGGTGGCGGTGTCCGGCCGCAACCCGCTGGCACCGCTGCTGGAGTTCGTCCCGCTGGCCCGCGACATCGGCCTGCACCTGGTGCTGGCCCGGCACGCCGGCGGCGCCTCGAAGGCGCTGTACGAGCCGATCATGGGCCGGATCCGGGAGCTCGGCAGCCCCGGCCTGCTGCTGTCCGGCGCCAAGGACGAGGGCATCATCCTCGGCGAGGCGAAGATGTCCGCGCAGCCACCCGGGCGCGGCACGCTGGTGCGCCGGCGGTACGCCCCGGAGCTGATCCACCTGGCGCTGCTGGATGACTGACATCGGTTTCCCACCAGGATGTGGGTAATTCGGCCGTACCGCGAACGGTAGTTGTGCCGTGCACTGGGGTGACCGTCAACTCATAGGGTTTCGAACAGAAGAGACTGATCAACGAGGAGGTGACCCGTCGTGGGTAGCCCGGGATTCCAGTCAGATTCCACCGCCATGACCAAGGCGGTGCAGGGGTTCGACGAGTGCGCGACCGGCGCGGCCAAGACCATGACCGAGCTGGAGAACGACCTCGTCGCCGTGCTCAGCCACTACGCCGGCGACCAGGCCAACGCGTTCTGGCAGCTGCACGGCAAGCTGCAGGAGGACATGAAGGTCGCCGCGCGCGAGCTGGACAACATGTCGCAGCTGGTGAACCAGAGCTTCCACAACTACGGCAGCGGCGACTCGACGGTGTCCGACTCGTTCCGCAACCTCAACGGTGCGGTCAACTCCGGCGGCGCCGTGCTGAGCCGGCTGTCCGGCAACTGAGACGTCCGCCCAACCCCCCAACGACAGCGCCGCAGATCCGATCGGAGTAACCATGTCGGCCGAAGTCATCAACGTCGAGTTCGGCGCCCTGCGGTCCAGCGCGGACGCACTGTTCGCCAAGGCCAAGGCGTTGGACAACTACATGGACCAGCTGCACCAGCACCTGGCACCCGTCAAGCAGACCTGGTACGCGTCGGGTTCCACTGCCGGCCAGGCCGCCGAGCAGTCCGAGACCCGGCTGCGCGCCGCGATCGCCGACATCGTCGGCGTGATCGGTCAGTTCTCCGGGAAAGTCAACGAGGCGCACGATCTCCAGTTGGCGCTGGAGAACAAGAACGCCGGATACTTCAACTGATCGATCCGTTTCGGACGATCACCCGTGGCCGCCACCGAACCGGCCCTTCGGTTCGCGCAACGGCCGCCCACGTGCCGGCGGGCGCGTCCTCCCTACTGAGCGTCCGCCGGCACCCGGGAGCCACCCGGGAGCCCTGGCAGGGGCTCGCACCGAGGAGGCCCTGACGGGCCTTCGAGCCCCGGCCGGGGCTCTCGTCGCCGGACCGCCAGCAGGCCGACGGCGACGAGGACCCGGTCGGGTTTCTGGTGTTGGTGCGGCGGTTCGGTCGGCGACGGCGACGTCGTTCGGCACCCTGCGCCGGTCCGCCTGCCGGTGCGCACGCCTGCGATACCGGGAGACGGCATGCACGACCATTCGTTCCGCGTCCACCTCCAGTCGCTCAAGGACTTCGCGCACGAGCTGGAGACCCAGCTCGACGCGCTGACCAAACCCACCAACGGGCTGGCCGCGCTGGCCGAGCACCCGATGCTGCTGGGCGACTTCACCGAGGCGACCTCGCTCGCGCAACGCCACCAGGCAGCCGTGGACCAGATGCACGCGCTGCTGGGCAACGTCCGCGAGGCGATCGGCTTCGCCGGCGACGTGACGCACACCGTCGCCGACGGGTACAAGCAGGCCGACGAGGACATCGCCAACGCCATCGGCTACCACGGGAAAGGCTGACGATGACCGACTTCAGCAAGTTCAGCCACCCGCAGCTGATCGCCATGCTGTACGCCGGTGATCCGCAGACGGTGCGGGCCGCCAGCGCGACCTGGGACTCGACCGGCGGTACCTTGCACGACCGGGCCAACGACCTGGAGAGGCAGCTGCGGTCGTTCTCCGACAAGTGGTCCGGCGGCGCCGCCCAGCAGTACCACACCATGATCAACGACCTGGCCAACGGCATCCGCAAGGTTGCCGGCACCGCGTACGACGTGCGCGACCTGACCGCGTCCGCGGCCGAGGCGCAGGAGAAGGCGCGCAAGGCCATGCCGCGGGCGCAGTCGGTGCCGGCCCTGTCGGCCAGCACCGTGCAGCTCGCCAGTACCCCGCTGTCCGCCGACCCCGGGCTGTCCCCGCAGGTACAGCAGCAGCTGGCGGAGCGGCAGACCGCAGCGGTCAAGGCGGTCAAGGAGCACCAGCAGGCGGCGGCCGCCGCCGACGAGGCGCACCAGCAGGCGGTGCTGGTGATGACCACGCTGGCCGGCCACTACACCGCCGCCGAGCAGTCGATGCCCATCGCGCCGGACGCCGCGCCCGCGCCGACGGTACCGCAGGACGGAACGACGACCACGACCACCGCGCTGCCGGCGCTCAACCCGGCGCTGGAGCCGGTCGCGGACACCGGCTCGGTGCCCGCCGCACTGCCGGTGATCGCCGGCGTCGGCGCGGTCGCGGCCACCAGCCCGCTGTTCGGCCGGATGTTCACCGCCGGCCTCGCCGCCGCCTCGGCTGCCACCGCCGGCCGGTTCGGCGGCATCCTGCCGAAGCTGCCCGGGTTCATGAAGCGCAACGGCGACAAGACCGGGAAGAAGGCGACCGGCGCGGTCACCGGCGGCGGCGGCGGTGCGGGTACCGGCGGGCTCGGCGGCGGCGGTGGCCTCGGTGGCGGCGGCACGGACACCGCGGCCGCGGCGGCCAGCCCGTCGCTCGCGTCCGAGGGCGCCGCAGGAGCCGCCGCGGCCGGCCTCGGCGGGAGCGCCGCGGCGGCCGGTGGCGCGGCCACCAGGGGCATGGGGATGATGCCGATGATGCCGATGGGCGCCGGGATGGCCGGCGGCGACATGGGCGCCGGCCGGCGCATCCCGCCGTGGCTGGTCGAGACGGAGAACGTCTGGGGGGAGACCACGATGGTCGCCCCGTCGGTGATCGGTGAGGACCCGGTGTGAGCAGCCCCGCGTCGCCGACCGCGGCCCGGATCGGCACGCCCGCCGCCACCGCGGCGCCCGGCGGCGCCACCGCCCTCGGCTCGGCCAGCGTCGTGCCCGGGTCGGCGGGCGCCACGATGCTCGGCTCGGCCAGCGCGGCGCCCGGGTCGGCCGGCGCCACGACGCTCGGCCCGGCCGGCGGTACCGCGTTCTTCACCCGGCCGAGCGCGCTCACCCGGGCCGCCGGCACGCTCGCCGACCGGGCCGGCACGCTGTCCACGATGGACACCGAGGTCGCCGCGACCGCATTGCCGGCCGGTGCGTTCGGCGGCGTCCCGGAGTCGGCCGCCCTGCACCAGCGGTACGCGGAGAGTCTCGGCACCGTGCGCGACCGGCTCCGGGCCGGCCGGCAGGGACTCACCGGGCTGGCGGACGGGCTACGAGGCAGCGCGACCGGCTACCGCGCCGCGGACACCGACGCGGCCACCGGCTACCGGTCCCTGCTCGCCGGCGAGAGTTCCGGCAGCGCGTCGTTCGACCAGCTGATCGCGGCGAACCGGGACAAGGTTGCCGCGGCGCTGACCAGCGAGCAGGACACCCTCGCCACACTGCGTGCCGCGCAGCGGGCCCGGTCGCAGGAGTCGTTCTTCCAGCGGCTGTTCGACGGCGGGCACGATCTGAGCGACGAGATCGACAGCGCGCAGAGCCGGGTCGATCTCTACCGGTCGATCCTCGACGACAACCGCAAGATCCTCGACTTCGACCCGGCCGGCAACGGCCGGATCGTGGAGCTGATCGGCGACCTCGACGCCGGTACCCACGACGTCGGGGTACTGGTCCCGGGCACGTTCGCCAACCTGGACAACTACTCCGGCCTGTACGAGCGGGCGAAGTCGTTCGTGGACGCCGACCCGACCGGCGGGCTGGCGATGGTCACCTGGCAGGACGGTGACTTCCCGCCGAACCTGGTGGACGCCGCGTCCGCCAGCTGGTCGCAGGACCTGTCGCCGCGGCTGGCGAGCTTCTCGCACCAGCTGCGCGGCGCGATCGACTCGTCCGCGGCGGCCGGAAACGACGTGCAGGTCACCGTCGCCGGCCACTCGTACGGGGGTGCCGTGGTGGGCCTCGCCGAACACGACGGGCTGGACGCCGACCGGGTGCTGTCGATCGAGTCGGCCGGGATGGGCCACGACGTGTGGAGCCCCGCCGACCTGCACGACACCCGGCCGGACGTGCAGCACTACTCGATGACCGCGCCCGGCGACCCGATCGGGTACGTGCAGGGCGTGCAGCTCGGCAACCTCGGCCACGGTGCCGACCCGGACACCTTCCCCGGGACCGTCGACCTGGCCACCGGCAACTACCCCGACGGCACCGAGCTGCACGGCGTGTCGGCGCACTCCGACGTGTTCACGTACCACTCCGACGCATGGTGGAACATGTACGGCGTGTTCACCGGTGGAGCGGTCACGACGGTGACCCCGTGAGCGAGCCGGGCGTCGAGCTGGCCGAGGCCGCGGCGCGGCTGCGCGCCGCGGTCGGCGAGATCCTGGTCCGGCTCGGCGTCGGCGCGGCCGGTGGCACCGTCACCCGGGACGAGGCGCTGGCGTCCGGCCGAGACGCGATGCGCTGGGAGTACAACGTGCGGGCCGCCGGCGCCGGCGGCGTCGAGCTGGTCGCGCTGGCCGCGGCGTACCGGGCCGCCGGCTGGCAGGTCACCGACCGCAGTGGCCCGCGCGAGCAGGCAGTGCAGCTGCAGCGCGACGGGATGGCGCTCGGCATTCACCACGCCGCCGACACCCTCGTCGTCGGCGGCGCCACCCCGGACGTGCCGACCCGCTGACCGCCCTGGCCTTCGCGTGCGGCACGCTCAGGTGTGCCGGGCGGGGCGCCAGCCACGGCGGCGGCCCCGCAGCGCCGTGCGTACCGCGAGCAGCAACAGCAGCGCGGCGCCGGGCGCGCCGAGTCCCAGCGCCACCACCAGGTTCCGGTACGGCTCGGCCGCCGGTGCGGCGGCCACCGCGGCCTGGATGGCGGTCGGGCCGGGCGACGGCGACGTGCGGTGCGCCGGCAGCGGGGCGCCGACGGCGGCGGCCGGGTCGATCATCCCGGCGCCGAGCCGCGGATCGGAGGCGGCGCCGGCATCCGTTGCGGTACGGGTGATCCGGTCCACCACCTGAGGCGCGGTCAGCGTCGGCGCGTAGGCGCGCAGCAGCGCCGCCGCACCCGCCGCGTAGCCGGCCGCGGCGGCCGGATCGGTCGCCGGCCACTTGTGGCCGAGCGCCCCGCCGGTACCGGCGGCGAGGCCGACCACGTCCGCGCCGGGCGCGGCCACGTCCAGGTAGTCACCGTCCTCCGTGGACTCCGCGGTGCCGTTCCGGTCGGCCACCGCGACGCCGAGCACGCCGGGCGCCGACGTCGGGTACGACCGGCCGGCCGGGTGGTCGCTGGAGCCGATCCGGGCCGGTGCCACCACCACCGCATCGGCGGCCGCGGCGTCGTGCAGCGCGGTGGTCAGCGCGTGGCTGCCGCGCGCCGCCGGTACCGCCACGCAGATCACCGACGCGTGCGCCGCCACCGCCGCCTTGATCGCGGCCGCGAGATCGTCCGGATCCGGTTCGCTGTCACCGCCGCTGGTGGTCTGGGTGTACTTGACCGGCAGCAGCCGCGCACCCGGGGCCAGCCCGGCGAACGTGGTGTGCGCGTCCGGCCGGGCGGCGATCATCCCGGCGGCGAGCGTGCCGCGACCGTCGCAGTCCTGCTCCGGGCCGGTCATCCCGGCCACCGCCTTGCCACCCGCGACCCGGCCGGACAGCTGCCGGTTGCTCGCGTCCACACCGGTACCGACGACCGCGACGAGCTGCCCGGCGCCGGTGGACAGCCGCCAGAGCCGCTTCGGCGCGAACAGGCCCTGCGGCCACGGCGCGGCGTCCGCGTACACCCCGGTGGGTGCGGCGCAACCGGGCGCCGCGACCGCCCGTACCGGGGCCGCCAGGTTCGCGCCGACCAGCAGCACCGCCGCGACCGCACCGGCCACCCATCGCATCGACACGCCCGCTCCGTTCCCTCGCCACGATCCGGTCGCCGCACCGATCCGCCGCACCGGGCCCGCCCACGCCACCACGCCCGTCCACGCCACCACGCCGGCACACGTCACCACGCGGGCCCACGTCACCACGCGGGCCCACGTCACCGCGCCCGCCCATGCCACCGGGCCACCCCACCTCATCGGGCCGCCGCGTGCCGCCGGCCGCCCCCGGGTCACCGGGGTACCCAGAGGGTGATCCGGGTGCCGCGGGACGGGCGGGACTCGATCTCGGCCCGCCCGCCGACCTCGGCCAACCGGGCGCGTACCGACTCGGCCAGCCCGAACCCGAGCGTGTCGGCGGCGACCACGAACCCGCGGCCGTGATCGCGCACCACCACCCGGATGCCCTCGTCCGCCTCGTCCACCCGTACCACCGCGTCGCAGCGGCCGGCGTGCTTCCTGGTGTTGCGCAACGCTTCCCGGACCGCATCGCGCATCGCCTCGCGCCGGTCGACCGGCAGCCCCGCGTCGTCGAGGTGCGCGACGACCAGCTCCACCGGCAGGCCGGCCGCGACCGCCTCGCCGACCACCTCGGCCAGATCGTCGGTGAGCCGCCGGTCGCTGTGGTTGGTCAGCTCGTCCAACGTGCGGCGCAGCAGCCCCGCCTGGCTGCGCGCGGTCGCCCGCAGCTCGGCCAGCGCGCTCGCAGGCTCGGCGTGGTCGAGCCCGGCGCTGAGCGCCATCGCCTCCAGCGCCTGCAGCACGGTGTCGTGCATGCCGCGCAGCATCCTGGCGCGTTCCGCCTGCCGGCCGGCCCGCATCCCGATCAGCATCGCCAGCCGGATGCCCATCCCGACCAGCGCCAGGACCAGTACGGTCAGCACCACCGCGAGCACCAGCGCGGCGCACCGGGCGAGCGCACCGCCGAGCGACGAGGCGCCCGGGCCCGTCGGGCTGAGCCACACCATCGCCAGCTGGGCCGGTACCGACAGCAGCAGCGCGGCCACCGCCGCCTGCACGCCCCGCGCCGCGGACCACAGCGCGACGGTGCCGACCAGGTACCCCCAGAACACGGCGTGGTACGCGGAGTCCAGGTCGCCCGGCACGTTCGGCGCGGCCAGCACGTTCACCAGCACCGCCACCCCGAGGTCGACGACCAGGCCGATCCGCAGCCGCCGCTCGGTCACCACCGGCCGGGCAAGCATCAGACCGATCAACCCGATGTTGCCGGCGGCGAGCAGGATCGCGATCGGCAGCACCGGCCCGAGCGCGGTCGCACCGAACCGGGCGAGCAGCATCCCCACCGGTACCGGCAACGCCAGGGTGCGAAACACCGCCGGCGCGATCAGCAGGTACCGGCCGGAGCGGTGCATCAGCGCGTCCGGCCCGCCGGGTGCGGCGTCGGCGCCGAGCAGCATCGCCACCCGCCGCCAGGCCGGCTGTGGCGCCGGGTCGGCGGCGCCGTCGACCGGCGCGGTACCGATCGCGAGCACCGCGACGCCGCCGCGCAGCAGCGTGCGCAGGAACCCGTTCGATCGGGCCGGTGAGCCGCTCGGCGGCCGGCTCGGAGGCACGACGGGGTCGGCCACCGACCCGCGCTCTCGTGCCGACCGCACGCCTCGCCTCCCCAGGGACGTGCCGTCATCGCCAGCTGACCACCGGGCAACGGACATGCGGCCCGGCGCCGCCCGATCCGGTCGACACGTACCAGTGGTGTAGCAAGACGGTCGCGTCCCGGGCAAGAGGCGCCGGTCGGTGATCGAGGATTTACCGGTATTTCTGACGACGTGCGTCCCGCCCGCCGGGAGAACCGTCCCGGTCCTCGGGCGCGGGGCAGCGTCGAGCGTGGACGGCCGGAGCCGACGGGGTGACGGCTACACCCACCGGCTCCGGCCCGCGTTGCCGGGGCGGCCCGGCCCCGGTCACCCCACGAGCATTCCCCGGGAGTTGCGTTGCGCGACGGACAGGATGTGCGAACTCCGCCTGTTTGGCACTCGAACGGCTGAATCGACCGATCGGTCAGTGGTAGTGGCCGCGACCCCGCCGGTCGTCGCGGCGGTCCCGCCGCATGTCGCGGCGATCCCAGCGGATGCGCCGGTCGTCCCAGCGGTCGCGCCGGTCGTCCCGCCCGTTCAGCTCGCGCTGCCAGCCCTTGCCCCAGACCGAACCGAACACCACCGACAGCGCGATCGGGATCGCGAACATCCACCAGCCGAACCCGGTCGTCACCATGAGCACGACCGCGCCGATCCAGGACACCCCGATCAGCGCACCGGCCGCACGCTGCGCCGGAGTCCCGCCCGCACGGGGCTGGGCCACCTCGCCGCCGGTCGCGACCGGCTGCGCCGAGGGCCCGGTGCCGGCCTGCGGCAGCGTCGGATGCGGCGCCGGAAGATCGGTGAAAAGCCTGGTCAGCTCGTCGGCCGTGCGTGCCTCGGCCGCCTTGCTGGACCGCTCGCTGTACTCGTCGACCTGCAACCGACCGGCCTTCATGTGCTCACCGAGCGCCTGCACCGCCGACTCCCGCTCGGCGTCGCCGATGCGGACCGCGGTCGGACGGGGGCCCTCCCCTGACGTCCCGTCTACGTTCGTCACGCCACCATCGTACGAGGCCACGGCGCGCCCGGCGGACCCGCGCGGCGCGATCGCGGTACCGGGGCACCGCCGGCCGGCAGAATGGCGGAGGGCACCCACGAGGAGGCATACCAGCATGACCGACCGGCTGATCATCATCGGCTGCTACACCCCGGACTCCAGCGGCGGCGGCCACGGCACCGGCATCGCGGTGTACCGGCAGGACCCGGCCACCGGCGCGCTGGCTGCCGCGGGTGAACCGGTCGCCACGCCCGGGCCGTCGTTCCTGGCCTGGCACCCGACCGGCCGCTACCTCTACGCGGTGGTCGAGCGGACCGACGGTGCGGTGCGCGGCTACGCGGTCGACGGGGCCGGGCTGGCGCCGCTCGGCGCCGAGCAGCCGACCGGCGGCAGCGACCCCTGCCACCTCAGCGTCGATCCGACCGGCCGGTTCCTGGTCACCGCCAACTACACCTCCGGCTCGGTGTCGGTGCACCCGATCGGGCCGGACGGCAGCCTGGGCGACCGTACCGACCTGGTGCGGCACGCCGGGTCCGGCCCGAACACCGACCGGCAGGAGGGGCCGCACGCGCATCAGGCCCGGTTCGACCCGGCCGGGCGCTACCTGCTGGTGAACGACCTGGGCACCGACACCGTGACCACCTACCTGCTGCGGGACGGCCGGCTGGTGCAGCAACGGGCGGCGCAGCTGCCGCCGGGCACCGGGCCACGGCACCTCGCGTTCGGCGGCGACGACCGCCTCTACCTGGCCGCCGAGCTCGACTCGACCGTCACGCCAGCCACCTACCAGCCGCAGACCGGCGCGCTGAGCTTCGGCTCGCCGGTCCCGGCGAGCGGCCACGACGGGGTCAACTACCCCAGCGAGATCGCGACCAGCCCGGACGGCCGGTTCGGCTACGTGGCGAACCGCGGCGCGAACACGGTCGCGGTGTTCGGCCTGGCCGGCGAGGCGGTCCAGCTGCTCGCCGAGGTACCCGCCGACGGGGACTGGCCGCGACACCTGGTGCTGTCCGGCGACCATCTGTACGTCGCGAACCAGAAGTCCGACACCGTCACGATCTTTTCCCGGGACACCGACACCGGCGCGCTGCGGCAGACCGGCTCGGTACCGGTACCCAGCCCGGCCTGCGTGCTGCCGACACTCGGCTGAGGAGTGCTTCGGGGCCCCGCCGGTCACGGCACCGCACCGACCAACGGTCGAGGCACCTCAGACCGAAGGGGCTCAGACCTGATGGGCTCAGACCTGATGGGCTCGGACCTGAGGCGCCTCGGGCCGGGACGCCTCGGAGCGGCTCAGGACAGGTACCGGCGGATCGACGCGTCCAGCGCCACGGCGATGCGCTGCCGGAACCTCGCCGAGGCCAGCTTGCCGGCGTCGCCGCCGTTGCGCATGTTGCCGCACTCCAGCAGCACCTTCGGCACCGTGGACAGGTTGAGGCCGGCCATGTCGGTGCGCCGGTTCAACCCGTCGGTACCGATGTAGTTCGCGGTCGGCAGGCCGGTGCCGGACCGGTACCCGTCCCGGATCGTGGCGGCGAGCCGGCGCGACGCCGTCGCCACCTTCTTCCCGCCGGCCATCGACGGCGGGTACATCACGTGGAAGCCGTGCCCGCCGGTCGGTCCGCCGTCGGCGTGGATGGACACCGCCGCGTCGGCGCGCGCCTTGTTGCCGATCGCCGCCCGCTCGTCCACGCACGGGCCGACGCTGTGGTCGTCGGTACGGGTCAGCACCACCTTCGCGCCGTCCGCGCGCAGCAGCGCGGTGAGCCGCTTCGTCACGTCGAACGTGAATGCCGCCTCGTGGTACCCGGCGTCGGTCTCGGTACCGGTGGTGTCGCACGCCTTGCGGAACCCGCCCGCGTTCACCAACCGGTCGATCTGCTTGGTGTGGTCGAAGTTGCCGTCGTTGTGCCCGGCGTCGACGACGATCACCCGCCCCGCCAGCGCCTCGGGCGCGGATGCCGACGGTGACGACGACGGTGCGCGGGTCGAGCCGGCGGTCGCGGACGCGTCCGGCGCGGCCGCCGCGTGCCCACCGCCGCCGCCGGGGCTGCAGCCGGCCGCCGCCAGCACCGCGCCCACGGCAACCACCCCGCCGAGCCGTTTCAGATCGGACGCCATTCGGTGCACAGCTCTGACGGTCACGGGCGAACCGTACCGGACCGGGTGCCTTGCCGCGGTGTCGGCCGCGCACGGCCAGCCACCCGCCACGTTCCGCCGTCCGGCTCGACCCGGAGCCCGTCCCTACCCGCGCCCCTCAGGAGCGCGGCGGCCCTCGGAGTCCGCCCGGGTCAGGAACTCGGCGGAGGGTACACCGAGCGCGGTCCGGCCACCGCGGCGCCGAGCGCCCGGACCCGCTCGCGCAGCTCCCGGTCCGCGGTCACCACCAGCCGGTGCTCGGCCGGCTCCGTCCGCACGAGCGCCACGATCGCGTCGTCGCCGGACCGCGGCGCCGACACCACCTCGACCCCCGGTACCGCCGCGACCCGCCGCGCCGCGCCCTCCACCACCAGCACCACCCGCACCGGCCCGGTACGTGCCCAGGCCGGCACGTCGGCGTCCGCGGCCAGGCCGGCCGCGGCCAGCGGTACCAGCGCGTCCCGCAGCCGCACCGCCGCGCCCGCCCGGTCGCGCCACCAACCGTCCGGCACCGAGCCCACCACGTTCGCCGCGTCGACCACCACCACCGGCTGCGTCATCCCGCCAGCCTGGCACGGCGGAACCGGTCACCGGGGTGCGCTCTCGACACCGTCGGTGGGGTGGAGTGAGATCGGACCCATGGACGGCAACACGATCCCGGTCACGCCGCTGCTCGGTGCGGTACTGGCCGTGCTGGCGCTGCTCGCCGCGGCGGTCGCCGCGCTGGGTCGACTCGGCGTCGCACGGCGGGTACTGACCGCGTCGGTACGGGCCGCAATCCAGCTCGGCGTGGTCTCGCTGGTCATCGCCGCGGTACTGCGCTCGCTGTGGCTCACCGCCGCGTTCGTGGCGCTGATGTACGGCATCGCCACGGTCACCTCGGCCCGCCGCATCACCCACGACGCGACGCGGGCGGCCGGCAGGCCCGGGCGGTGGCGGGTACGGCGGCGGCGCGCGAGCGCACCGGTACTGCCAGCGCCCGGGCCGGCCGGGTCACCGACCGACAAGCCCGCCCGGCCCGGCCCACCGGGCCAGCACGTGCCGGGGCGGGTGGAACGCAGCGGGCTGTGGGCGGCGGTGCCGATCGCGTCGGGGTTGCTGCCGGCGCTCGCGATCGTGCTCGGCTCCGGCCTGGTACCGCTGAAGGGCATCTCGGTGGTCCCGGTGGCGGGCATCCTGATCGGCGGCGCGATGACGGCGACGTCGCTGTCGGGTCGCCGCGCGCTGGACGAGCTCGCCACCCGCCGCGGCGAGTACGAGGCGGCGCTGGCGATCGGGCTCACCCGGCGCGACGCCGCACTGGAGGTGTGCCGGCCGTCCGCGGCGCAGGCGCTGGTACCGGCGCTCGATCAGACCCGGACGGTCGGGTTGGTGACGCTGCCCGGCGCGTTCGTCGGGGTGCTGCTCGGCGGCGCCAGCCCGGTCGCCGCCGGCGCCGCCCAGCTGCTGGTACTGGTGGCGCTGCTCGCAGTGGAGTGCATCGCGGTGCTGGTCGCGGTGGAACTGGTGGCGGCCGGCCGGTTTCGCCGGCCCGAAACGCCGACCACCCGCTGAACCGAGCGATGTCACCGCCCGACAGTGGGCGGCCGGTGCGCGGTGTGCACCGGCCGCCCGCTGTCGGGGTGGACCGCTACCTGGTGCGCAGCAGAGGCCCCCCGACCTTCACCACGTCCCGGCCGGACACGGAGTTGAACACGCCCGCAAACGAGGTGTACCAGGCGACCAGCGCGGTCAGCACGCCGACGTAGCCGCCGATCTTGGCGATCGACTCGCTGCCGGCGAACTCCGCGCTGAACAGCAGGACCTCGGTCGCCTGCAGGGTCAGGAACACTGCGAACAGCGCAACGTTCAACTTGGTGCTCGCGATCAACAGGTACAGGTTGACGATCGCGAACGCGAGCAGGATCCAACCCTGGTCGTTGGCGATCTGGTCGGGCTTGGCCCCCGGGGCCACGAACTTGGCGTAGAACCCGAGACCGAGCCAGAACGCGCCGTACGTACCGAACGCGGTGGCACCGAACACGTTGCGGTTGCGGAACTCCCACATCCCGGCGAGCAGCTGGGCGGTGCCTCCGTAGAAGAACGCGTAACCAAGCCACGCATCGGTACCGTTCGTCCAGCCGGCGTTCTTGGCGGACAGCAGGAACGTGGTCAGCGCAAAGGCGGCAAGTCCGAGCGGGCCGGGATCGGCGATCCTGGACCCTCCGGACTCATTCTCAGTGGGCATGACGGCTCCCCTCGATGAAGGGGGTGGACAGACGCCCATCCCATGGAGATCATATCGCCGCCTGTGATCACCATCACCACCTCCGCGAGAAGTTTTCTCCCGTGTGTCCGGACGGTTCGGAACCTGGCCGACACGCCCGGACCACGGCAATCGCCCCGTTGCCCGGCCGACGCGTCCCGACACACGAGTGGCCGCCACCCGGGCGGGGTGGCGGCCACCGATGCCATCGGTACGCGGGTCAGTTCAGCGCGGAACCCTTCACCCACTGGTCCCAGTCGACGTTCCAGTCGCCGTAGCCGCGAGTCAAGGTCACCTTGTCCGGGGTCCCGCTCATGATCACGATGTCGCCCGGCCGCAGGTGCGAGTACGCCCACTCGGCGTCGGCGTTGCTGAGGTTGAAGCAGCCGTGCGAGTCGTTCTGCACGCCGTGCAGACCCTCGTTCCAGGGCGCCGCGTGCAGGTAGATGCCGTCACCGGTGAGCCGGGTGCCGTAGTCGACCCACAGGTCGTACGCCTGCGGGTTGTCCTTGGCGATGCCCCAGCTCGACGAGGTCATGTGCACCTTGCGCTCGGTGTCCATCACCACCATCGTCCCGCTGGGGGTCCACAGCGAGACGTTGTTGCCGTACTTGTCCTGGATGTATCCGCCCTTGCCACCGCTGAACGGCATGTCGCGGATCATGCTGCCGTTCTTGTAGACCTTCATGTGCAGCGAGGAGTTCGACGCCTTGGCGATGATCTGGTCACCGATGGTGAACGAGGTCTTGCGGTCCTCCTGGCCCCACAGCCCCTTGCCCATGTTCACGCCGTACACGTCGGCGTGCAGGGTCACCTTGGTCCCGGCCGGCCAGTACTTCCCGGCCTCGGTCTTCGGCCGCCAGTGCACGTCCTGGTCGTTGATCCAGCTCCAGGAGCCCTCGATCGCCGGGCTGGTGGTGACCTTCAGCGCCTTCTCCGCGGCCGCCTTGTCCGGGATCTTCTCGTCGAAGTGCACCATGATCGGCTCACCGACGCCGTAGGTCTTCCCGTTGCCGTTCTGCAGGTACGGCAGGGTGAAGTTGCCCGGCTTGACGGTGCTGAACGAACTCTTGGCGGCGGCCTTCTTGCCGTCCGGGTTGGTCGCGCTGGCCGCGACCGAGTATTTCTTGTCGTAACCCAGCTTCTCGCTGGAGGTCCACGTCTTCTTGTCCTTCGACAGCGTGCCGGACACCTGCTTGCCGGCGGCGTTGGTCAGCGACACCGCGGAGAGCGTGCCACCGGTCGCCTTCACCACCACCGGATCGCCGGGCGACACCTTGCCGCTGCCGGTGGTCGGTGTGATCGCCACGGTCGCCGCCGGCACCGGCTTGCCGCCGCCGAGGCCGTCGTCCCCCTTGCCCGCCGACGCCTTGTCGTCGCCGCTGTTGCAACCGGCCAGCATCGTCGCCGCGAGGCCGGTGGCCATCAGCGCCGTGACGATCCTGGCTCGGCCGCGCCACGAATGACGTGGCATGCCGCCTCCCCTGTCTCTGGCCGTCGTCGACCAGTGCTCTGCCTTGCGTGTCCGGTGCGGGACGTCCACTCCCCCGTCGACACCCCGCGCGCCATCCGTGACCCGGTGCCGATCGCCAGGGCCAGGTGCATTGCCGGCGAAGTCCGACATCGGATGGTGCGCTGGCGGCCCGTCGGCCACCACACCTCAAGAACGCATCAGCGTTGCGGTCCGGTTGCACCGCGGTCCACATCGTAACGATCGTGCGCCACGATCGGCAGTTGCCCATCGGCTGTGACGACGCAGACACGCACCGTTGTTCAGTCGGGTACCCCGGCCCTGACTCCCCCATTCGTGCCAACGGATCCCGGGCGCCGCCGGGCAGTTCCCGGATTCGTGCCACCTGGCTCCCGCGACTCCCCGTAGGGGCTTCTCCCCCGGTGGAATCGGCGTCACGGGACGACGCGGGTGACCGACGCGCCGAGCCGGCATCGACAAGCACACTCAGGCGCCCAGCGCCCGGCACGGGAGGCGGAAGACAGTGGCCCTTCCACTGAGCGAGGAATACCTGACGACGCGGACCGACACCGACGATCGAGCGAACTCGGCGGACCTGGTGCGTACCTACCTGAACGCGATCGGCCGGGTCCGGCTGCTGACCGCCGCCGACGAGGTCACCCTCGCCAAGCGGGTCGAGGCCGGCCTGTACGCGACCGAGATCCTGCACGGCCGGGCCACCGAGGGCCCGCTGGCCGCCGCGTACCAGGCGGATCCGGACTCGCTGCGCGACGAGCTGTCCCGGATCGTCACCGAGGGCGTCGCGGCGCGCAACCGGTTGCTGGAGGCGAACCTGCGCCTGGTCGTGTCGATCGCCAAGCGCTACACCAACCGCGGCATCGGCTTCCTCGACCTGATCCAGGAGGGCAACCTGGGGCTGGTCCGGGCGGTGGAGAAGTTCGACTTCGCCAAGGGCTACAAGTTCTCCACCTACGCGACGTGGTGGATCCGGCAGGCGGTGACCCGGGCGATGGCCGAGCAGTCCCGCACCATCCGGCTGCCCGTGCACATGGTCGAGCAGGTGAACAAGATGGTACGGGCCCGGCGCGAGCTGGCGCTCGCCCTCGGCCGGGAGCCGAGCCACCTGGAGATCGCCGAGGCCATGGGCGTAGCGCCGACCGACGTGCTGGAGCTGATCAGCTACGACCGCGACCCGGTCAGCCTGGACCAGGGCGTCGGCGAGGACGGCGAGAGCTCGCTCGGCGACTTCGTCCAGCCGCACCACGACAACGACGACACCGTCTCGTACGGGTTTCTCAAGCACGCGCTGGAAGGCGTCCTGTCCACCCTGACCGAACGGGAGCGGGCGGTCATCCGGCTGCGGTACGGGCTGGACGACGACCGGCAGCGGACCCTGGACGAGGTCGGCCGCGAGTTCGGCCTCTCCCGGGAGCGCATCCGGCAGATCGAGAAGATGACGCTGCTCAAGCTGCGCCGCCCGGACAACGTCAGCGCCCTGCGCGACTACGTCCAGTGAGCGGGTTCGCCCCGGACCGGCCGCGGGGGAGCCGGAACCGGGACGAACCGGGTCGGTGCCGACCGGTCGGCGACCCATCGGATCGGGGGTGTGGGTCGGCCGCGGAAGGCGCTGGTCAGGGGCGGGTCGGGTGCAGGGTGCGGTTCAGGAACTCCAGCTCCATCCGGGGCAGGTTGGCGGCGACGTCCTCCTGGCCGGCCATGTGGGTGACGCCGGTGAGCGGCAGCACCGCGTGCGGCCGGCCGGCCGCGAGCAGCGCGCCGGACAGCCGCAGCGTGTGCGCCACCACCACGTTGTCGTCGACCATCCCGTGCATCAGCAGCAGCGGCCGGGTCAGCGCGGTCGCGTCCGGGATCAGCGAGTTGCGCCGGTACACCTCGGGCGCCTCGGCCGGATGGCCCAGATACCGCTCCTGCCAGTGGGTGTCGTACAGCGTCGGGTCGGTGACCGGGGCGCCGGCGACCGCGGCGTGGAACACGTCCGGACGGCGCAGCACGGCGGCCGCGGCGAGGTAACCGCCGTACGACCAGCCGCGGATGCCGACCCGGGACAGGTCCAGCTCCGGGTGCAGCTCGGCCGCGGCGCGCAGCGCGTCGATCTGGTCGGTCAGCGCGTACGTCAGCGTGTCGCCGCGGATCGAGTGCTCCCACACCGGGCCACGACCCGGGGTGCCGCGGCCGTCGGTGACCAGCACCGCGTACCCCTGGTCGGCGAACCACTGGGACATCAGGTACATGTCGCGGGCGTGCAGCACCAGCTGCCCGTGCGGCCCGCCGTACGGGTCGAGCAACACCGGCAGCTTGTCGGTCGGCCCCGGCCGGTACCAGGAGGGCAGCAGCAGGGCGGAACGCAGCTCGCGCTCGCCCAGCTCGTACAGCCGGACCCGCGGGGTCAGCGTCGGGGTGGCGGCGTGCGACGCGATCGGGGTGACCGCGCCGTCGCGGTGCACGGTGGTCCGGGCACCGGAGTACTCCAGGGAGCGTGAGGTCAGCACGGTGGTACCGCCGGCGGCGACGCCCTGGTGCACCCCGGCACCCGCGGACAGCCGGACCGGGCCGGTGTCCGGCGACCAGCGCCACACGTGCACCTCGGTGGGCTCGGTACCGGCGGTGAACAGCACCGCGTCACCGTCCACCCCGGACACCGCGCGCAGTTGCAGGCCGGGCGGGGTCACCGCGGCGCCGTCCACCAGCAGCCGGCGGGTGTCGCCGTCGTCGGCCGACCAGACCAGCGCGCCGGACGCGGTGCGCGCCGGCAGCCCCGGTACCAGTTCCCACCAGTCGTCGTGGTGGTCGGCGTGCAGCAGTGAGGTGGCGCCGGTCTGCTCGTCGACCTCGAGCACGTGCACTTCGCGCTGGTCCCGGCTCTGTACCAGGATCGTCAGCGGGCCGGACCAGTCGACCTCGGCAAGGTACTCGAAGCCCTCCCGGTCCCAGACCACCTCGGTGCGCGCGCCGTCGTCCGGGTTGATCAGCCACAGCGTGACGATCGCGTTGTCGGTACCGGCGGCCGGATAGCGCACCGCGGCCGGCGGCCGGGCCGGGTCGGCCGGGTCGGTCAGGTACCAGGTCGTCACGGGCGCCTGGTCGACCCGCGCCACCAGCAGCCGGGACGAGTCGGGCGACCACCAGTGGCCGCGGTAACGGTGGATCGACTCGGCGGCGACGTGCTCGGCCAGCCCGTACGTCACGTCCGCCGTCTCGGGCTCGGCGAGCACCCGGTCGTCGGTACCGTCGGCGCCGATGACCCGCAGCGCGCCGGCGGAGACGTACGAGATGTGCGTGCCGGCCGGGTTGATCCGCGGGTCGATCACCGAACCGGTGGCGGGCAGCCGCACCGGGGTGCCGTTGGTCAGCAGCCACAGCTGACCGTCCAGGGTGAACACGGTGCGGTCCGCGGCGCGGTCGCTGGCGTAGGCGACGATGCCGGCGGCGCTCTCCCGGCTGCGTTCCCGTCGGGCCCGTTCGGTCGCGGACAGCTCCCCGCCGGTCAGCCCGGCCCCGTCGGCGAGCAGCGTCTCCGCGCCGGTCGCCACGTCCAGTCGCCACAGGGAGGTGGTCGCGTCGTGGCCGGAGGCGGCACGCAGGAACAGCACCCGGCCGCCGTCCGGCGAAACGGTCACGTCGCGCGGCAGGCCGTACCGGAATCGGCCGGTACGGGCCAGTTCCCGCAGGATGTCGTCACTCATCCCGGCCTCCGCAGGTGCCGGCGGGCAGCGTGCTGGATTGGATCATGTCCAGCACCATGCCACGGTCGGCGCGCGGTCAGCGCAGCAGGTCGCGAACGTAACGCAACTGTTCCGCACGCTGGAACGCCGCGCCGCCCTCGTGCTCGTTGTACGGCCAGACCCGGATGTCCTTGCTCGCCCCGGCGTAGTGGTTGTACGCGGCGAACACCGTCGACGGCGGGCAGATCGCGTCCATCAGCGCCACCGAGAACAGCGCCGGGGCGCTCGCCCGGGCGGCGAAGTTGATGCCGTCGAAGTAGGCCAGCGAGGCGAAGACCCGCTCGGTGGCGTCCCGGTGGGTCCGGCAGTACTGGGTGATCTCGTGGTACGGGTTCTTGTCGGTGATCTCGGTGGCGCGCCGGTAGTGGCAGAGGAACGGCACGTCCGGCATGGCCGCGTACAGCCCGTCGACGAGGCCGGCGACCGCGATGGTGATGCCGCCGCCCTGGCTGGCGCCGGCGACCATCACCCGGTCCGGGTCGACCCGGGGGTGCTCGCGCGCGACCTCGACCGCCCGCACCGCGTCGGTGAACACCCGGCGGTAGTAGTAGCTGTCCGGGTCGGTGATGCCGCGGGTCATGAAGCCCGGCGTGTTGGGCAGCCCGACCGGGTCGGGGTCGGCGGTGGCTCCGGCGGTCGACCCGTTCGAGCCCTGGCCGCGGGTGTCCATGATCAGGTGCGCGTACCCGGCGGACGACCAGTCCAGCCGCTCGTGCGCGAGGCCGCGCCCGCCGTTGTAGCCGATGTACTCGACCACGCACGGCAGCGGGCCCTCGACCCCGGTCGGCAGCACGAACCAGCCGCGGACCGGCTGCCCGTCGAAGCCGGAGAACGTCAGGTCGAACACCTCGACGGTGGCCAGCGCCGCGTCGTACCGGGTGAACGTGGGCGGGCTCGCCTTCGCCCTGGCCTGCTTGAGCGTGCCCGCCCAGAACTCGTCGAAGTCGGCGGGTTCGGTGCGCTCCGGGCGGTAGTCCCGGAGCCGTTCCAGTGGCCAGTCCACCAGCATGTCGTTCTGCCTTTCGTCGTACCGCCCCGACTCGGGGCACCGTGCTCCGGCGACCGGGCGACGGCGCTGGGCCCGGCCGCGATCGCAGCACAGCTTGTCAGACACCGTTGCGGTCGTGCCAGTGCCGGAGCGGGGGTGCGGCACGCAAGCCGTCTCGCCGTGTGCAACGTCACGCAAAGGTGAAATAACCGGAAGATCCGGCTCGACCTTCAGTTGACGTCTAGCGTCAGGGACGCGGGGTGACGGCGGGATCGCATGGCGTACCGCAGACCTCGCGCCGGCCCGCCGGCGTCTCGGCGGGACCGTACGACCGCGTGCCGGCACCCGGTGCCGGCGGCCCCCGGGGGAGGACCTTGTGGCAGCTCGTACCCGACTTCTGCTGTCGGTGATGTCCGGCGCCGGCCTGGTCGCGGCGCTGGCCGCGGCACCGGCCGCGGCCGCGCCGATCGGCGTGGCGCCGGAACAGCCGACCCACTCGGCCGCCGCATACAAGGCGGCGCACGACAACGACCCGCACGTACCGCTGAGCGCGGCGGCGCGGTCCGGCCTGCAGCGCCGGACCGAGGCGGCGCAGCGCACCATGGCCCGGGTCCGGGCCGAGGCGGCGCGGCCCGGCGCGACGGCGGCCAGTACGGCCAAGTCGTTGAAGGGCACGCAGCAGGCCCAGCAGACCTACTACTGGTGCGGACCGGCCGCGGTGTCCGGCGCGCTGAAGGTGCGCGGGGTGTCGCTGAGCCAGAGCAGCACCGCGAAGCTGCTGCGTACCACGGTCGACGGCACCGACTGGTCCGGACGCAACGCCGCGGTACCGAAGGCGTACCAGACCGGCTATCCGGTCGCCGACGTGCTCACCTACAAGCTGCACGGGCAGGGCGCCACCTACTACCCGGTGGGGCTGTCGTACGACCCGACCAGCAAGGAGAAGTCGACCTACCAGACCCGGCTGGTCGCCGACATCAACAACGGCTGGGATCTGATCGGCGACGCCTGGGAGGTACCCGGCGGGCCGCACCTGGTCGGCCACCCCGGCAACCAGGAGGTCTTCCACTACTACACGATGCGGGGCTACTCCGGTTCGGGTAAGTACACCCGCTACCAGGACTCGGTGCACGGCGCCGGGAGCATCTCCTGGTCGTCCGGCGTACCGGCGTACTCGACCATGTCGTCGGCCACCATCACGACGATCAACGGTGGCCGTGGCTACGTCTGGTAACGCCTCGGCAGGCCATCGCGCACCGACCCGTCGGCGCTGGCTGCTGGCGGGGGCGGCGCTGCTGCTGCTCGCCGGCTGCGACACCGCGGCCGACCCGGCACCGCACGACGGTGCCGGGTCGGCCGCCTCGCGCACCCCGAGCGCGAGCCCCGCTCCCCCGGCCGGTACCGCGGTACCCGACGCGGCACCCGCGGCCAACTTCTGCGCGGTACCGCAGCCGGCGAGCTGGCGGCGGGCGCTACGCAGCGACCGGCTGACCCAGCGGGCCGGCGAGATCCTGGTGGTCCATGCGGTCGGCGCGGACGGTGGGACCGCGGTACTCGACGACCGGACCGGCGACGAGCGCACCGTGGTGTTCCGGCGCGATGGCCACAGCACCCGCGTGCTACGGCTCGCGCACCCGGACACCGACCAGCTCTACGGCGCCGCGTTCGATGGCCGGTACCTGGTCTTCTCGGTCAGCCACAACCCGAACGACCTGTCCGCCTGGACCCTGTACGGCTGGGACTCCGTCGCCGGGGGCAGGCCGCGGCGACTGGCCGGCAACGCGGTCGACGCCGCCGGCAACCCGGTGCCGAGCCCGCTGCTGTATCCGGTGGTCGCGGGCGGGGTGGCGGCCTGGACGGCCGGGCGCCCCGATGGCAGCACCGCGCTGCACCGGTACACGTTCGCCACCGGTGCCGACGAGGTGGTGCGGGCCGGGCATCCGGGCGCACCGTTCCTGTTCGAGGGCGACCTGGTGTGGCCGGAGTCGCCGCGACCGGACGCGCTGACCCGGCTGCACGCGGTACGGCTGGCCGACGGCGCACCGGCGCGGCTGCCGGCCACGCTCGCGGCGGTACGCGGACCGGCGTTCATCGTCGGTACCGGCAGCGGCGTGGCCGCGTGGGTGAGCGCCGACGTGCGCACCCTGTACGTGTGGCGGCCCGGCTGGCGCGCCCCGGTGCGGGTGCGGCACGTGTCGACCGGCCGCAACGTGCAGTGGGTCCGCGCCGCGGGACCGCTGGTGACGTGGGACGACGGTACCGCCCAGTTCGCCGCGGACCTGCGCACCGGCGCGTTCACCAAGCTGACCCCGCGGTACGGCTACACCGAGGCGAGCGGCGACGCGCTCGCGGTCGGGTACGCCCCCGCCGCGAAGGGCGAGGCGACCGCGGCACCGAGCCTGGTGCGGGTCAGCGAACTCGCTCCGTTACCCACCTGTCACTGACGACTCGCCGACATCCCGTCTCCGCAGGTCCGCCCGGTTTCGCCGGGCGGATCCAGCATCGTCGACGTCGCACGGTCGACACCACGATGTCCGATATTCGACTAGGGTGTGCCGCATGGCTGCGCCCGGGCGAGCCGCGTGGTGGGCCATGACGTCACACCCTCGGGTGGGACGCGTTGCAGGCCCGGACGGTCCGGCAGGCCCTCCGTCGGGACCGCTCAGTCACACCGAGCCGGATGCGAGGCATGTGCCCAGACCTGGAACTCACCGATCTCGAGTTGGCCCCGACCGCGACGGGCGGGGTACCGGGCCGGGCCGTCGACGGCCTGCGCTGCGCGGTCGCCCCCGGACAGGTGGTCGCCGTGATCGGCGAGACCGGCTTCGGCGGTACCCGGCTGGCCCGCGCGGTCGTCGGCCTGGACGAACCGGCGGGCGGCCGGATCACCTTCGGTGAGCACCAGTGGTCGGCGGACGAGGCGCCGTGCGCGTTCGTACCGTCCGGCGGGGGGCTGATCCCGCAGCTGTCGCTGCGCCGCAACATGCTGTTCGGCGCCCGGCTGCGGGAGGAGATCCGGGCCCGGGAGGAGTCCACCGCCGGCTGGCTGGAACGCCGCCGGATCCGCTGGCGGCGGTACGGCCAGGACTCGGACCAGGTCGACCGGATGCTCACCGCCTTCCAGCTGTCCTCGGTCGAGCGGTACGTGCCCGACCGGGTCAGCGCCGCGCAGCGGATGCTCACCGCGCTGGGACGCGCGCTGCTGCACGGCCGGCCGGTACTGGTGGTCGACGCCACCGGCGGCCAGGAACCCGACGACGCGTACGTCCAGCTGCTCGACCAGGCCCGCACGCAGCGGCCGGACCTCGCCGTGCTGCTGTGCACCGATCGCCCCGGGCTGCTGCGCGCCCGCACCGATCCGTACGCGATCGACTGGGTGGTGGTGGTCGGTTACCAGGGGGCCGTGGTCGCGCAGGGGCCGCCGGCGGCGGTGGCGCGGCCGGGCTCGGTCGACGCCGCTGCGGTGCTCTACGGCGACCCGATGCTGATCGTGCCGGTCGACGACTGGCCGGCCGAGTGGGGCGCACCCGCACCGGCCCCGACGCCGGGAGCCGACTGGATGGTGGTCGGTGCACCGGCCGCGTCCACCACCGGTACCGCCCGCCGGGCGCGCGGCAGCCAGCTCGTCGTCGAGGTGCTCGGGCCGCACGAACGGCCGCGGTTCCAGCGGGTTCGCGCCGTTCGCTGCGGCCGCCGCGACTGGCTGCTGCGGCTGCCCCAGCCGGTACCGGTCGGCCACCGGGTCCGGGTCACCGCCACGCCGGGCCGGGCGGTCCGGGTACCGCTGAACGCCGCCGCGCCGTCCGCCCCGGTGCCGCCGGACGCGGGGGTGCCGTCATGAGGCGCCGCACCCTGCTCGCCGCCGGCGCGGCCGCCGCCACGGTGCCGCTGACCGGCTGCACCAGCGCCGGCCACGGGCTCGAGGTGGTGTGCGCCTGGGGTGGCCCGGAACTCGCCGCGTTCCGGAAGGTCCTCGCCGGTTTCACGGCCCGGACCGGGCACTCGGTCCGGATCGTCGTCGCCAACGGCAACGGTGTCGACGCGATGCTGTCGGCCCGGTTGGCCGCCGGCAACCGGCCGGACGTCGCGGTGTTCTCCGAGCCGTCGCTGATCACCCGGTACGCGAAAGACGGGCACCTCGTCGTGCTGCCGGACGCCTACGTCGCCGGCCTGCCGGACTACTGGTCCTCCCTCGCCGGCGTCGACGGCACCCTGTACGGCTGCTGGCTGAAGATCGCACACAAGTCGCTGTTCTGGTACCGGCAGAGCGAGCTGTTCCCGTCGGCCGACGGGAACCCGCTGCTGGCGCGAACGCCGAGCACCTGGACCGAGCTCGTCGACCTCGTCCACCACTGGCCGGTGCCCGGTCAGGCGCCGCTGGCGATCGGCGCGGCCGATGGCTGGGTACTCACCGACTGGTTCGAGAACGTGCTGGCCTCGCTCAACAGCAACGACCAGACCGGCAACGCGTACGACGCGCTGGTCTCGCCGCACGCGACGTGGGACGTCGAGCTGGTCCGAGACGCGCTGCGCAACCTCGGCGACCTGTGGGCGCTGCCCCACGCGCTCCCCTACGGCGGGGCCCGAGCGCTGCTCACCCCGTTCGACGCGTCGGTGGCACAGGTGTTCGGCGAACACCGGGCCGGGCTGCTGTTCGAGGGCGACTTCGTCGCGCCGATCGTGAAAGGTCTGCACCCCGACGACGAGCCGTCGTACTTCCCGTTCCCCCCGGTACAGGACCGCCGGCGACCGCAGATAGTGGGCGGTGACCTGGCCGTGCTGTTGCGACGCAGCGGGCCCGGGCTGCGCCTGATGAAGTACCTCACCACCAGGGCGGCGGCAACGCCGTGGGTGAAGGCCGGCTTCCTGGTCGCACCGTACCTGGACAACCTGACGATCGAGTACCCGCGACGGCTGCGCCGGCTCGCGCGCGAGATCAACGACCCGCGCGCCGAGATCCGGTTCGACCTGTCCGATCAGCTGACCGGCACGCTGATCGGGGACGACGGGAAGGGCAGCTGGCTGATCCTGTCCGACTTCTTCCGCGCGGTCACCGGCGGCCGGCCGATCGAACGAGCCGTGGACGAGGCGGTACGCGAGTTCGACCGGGCCACGAGGATGCTCCGATGACGACCGCGCCGACGCCCCGGATGCGACCGGTCGACCGGCTGCTGGTGCTCGACGACGTCGGCCCGACCCGGCGCGACCGGATCCGGCCGGAGACCCGCCGGGCCTACCTGTACCTCGCGCCGGCCACGCTGGTCGTCGGCGGACTGCTGGTGTGGCCGGCGATCCGGACCGTGGTCGACAGCCTCACCATCGGCTGCCGCGGCGTCTGCCTGGGCAACTTCACCGACGCCTGGTCCGACCCGCTCGCCCGCCGGGCGCTGCTGCGCACGCTGGCCTGGGCGGTCGCCCTACCGGTGGTGCTGACCGCGGTCGGCTACCTGCTCGCGGTGGTGTCCCGCCGGGTCCGCCGGGCCGGCGTGCTGACCGTCCTGCTGGTGGCGCCGATGGCGTTGCCGATGCTCGCGACCGCGGTGGCGTTCCGGCTGCTGTACGACCCGGATCCGAGCCGTGGCCTGGTGACCGCGCTGACCGGCCGGGTGATCGGGTCCGATGCGCCACAGGCGCTCGGGCCCGGCCTGGTCACGTTCGCCATGATGTCCGCGTTCGTCTGGGCCTACCTCGGGCTGTCGGTGGTGGTGTTCCGGCGGGTGCTGGACGCGATCCCCAGCCAGCAGGTGTCCATGATCATGGCCGAGACCGGCCGGCGCCGGGAGGTCTACCGCTGGCTGTACTGGCCGATCCTGCGCCGGGTGGCGGCGCTGCTGGTGGGCCTGGCCGGGCTGTTCTCGGCCCGCAGCTTCGACCTGCTGCTCGCGCTCGTGCCCGGCTCCAGCCAGCCGGCCGGCGAGGTGCTCGCGCTGCACGTCTGGCGGTACGGTGCCGGACCGACCGCCGGCCCGGCCGCCGCACTGTCCGTGCTGTGGTTCGCGGTGCTGGCGCTGACCGTGGTGCTGCCGCTGATCTCGTTCCGGGCGCAGTGGCGGATGCCGCCGGTCGACGTCACGGTGTGGGACCGGCACCTGCCGGCCCGGTACTCCGGGCTGCGGCACCGGCTCGCCCAGGCGCTGTGCGTGGCGGCGATCGTGCTGTGGCTGATCCCGGCGGCGCTGCTGGTGTTCGCCTCGCTGCACGCCGACGCGACGCTGGCCACGGACGGACTGTCCGGTGCGCTGTCGCTGGCATCCTTCGGCCAGGTGCTCGGCGCCGGCGGGATGCTCGGCAACTACCTCGGTACCGGCCTGTTCGCGCTGCTGGTCGCGGTGCTGGTGGTGGCGTTCGCCGGCCCCGCCGCGTACGCGCTGGGCTGGCTGCGCCCGCCCGGCCGCGGCGCCCTGCTGACGGTCGTGGTGGTGTGCGCGACCGTACCGGTGCAGGCGATCACGATCCCGCTGGTGCAGACGCTCGGCACGGCCCGGCTGTCGGGTACCGGCCAGGCGTTCGTGCTGGCGCACCTGGCGCTCGGCATCCCGCTGACCACCGCCCTGCTGTACGGCGCGTTCGGGTCGCTGTCGCCGGAGCAGATGCGGCAGGCCGCGATCCACCACGGCGCCGAGGCGGCCGGCCCGGGCCGGGCCACGTTGATGCAGGTCGGGCCGAACCTGTTCGCCGCCGGCGTACTGCAGTTCGTGCAGGTGTGGAACGACGTCGCGGTGGGGCTGCTGTTCGCGCCGCCGCAGCTGTCGCCGATCGGGCTCAGCCTGCTCGGCCAGCTGCGCTACTACACCACCGGCTCCGGCCACGTCGCCGCCGCCACCGTGCTGTTCTCGGTGGTACCGCTGGTGGCGGTGATGGCCGCGCGCAAGCAGATCGTCCGGCTGCTGATGGCGGGCGTGTCCGGCAACTGGCAAGCGAAGCCGACGAAGCGGTGACCGACGAGCGCACAAGGCTGTGGCGACAGCGGATCCGCCGGGTCGCCCGGTTCGTGCTGCCGCTGGCCGCGGCGGAACTGGTGTCGCAGCTGGCCTCCGCGATGGGCGCCAACCTGATCACCGACTCGTCGCTGATCAACTCGCTGCTCGCGGTGCTGTTCGGCGTGGCGCTGTCGCTGCTGCTGGAGATGCGCTACCGGATCCGGCTGGAACCCGACCCCGAACCGGATCCCGAGACCGACGCCGCGGCGCTGACCGCCACGACCGTCACCACGCTCGCCGCCGACGCGCAGGCCGCCGTCGCCGCGCCCGAACCCGACGCCGTCCCGGGCGAGCCGGCAGGCCCGGAACGGCGGCGGCTGCGCGGACTCAACCGGCGCGCGGTACCCGTGTACGGCCAGCTGCCGGAGGTGCCCGAGCTGGTCGGGCGGGAAGCGCTGTGCGACGAGGTCGAGCAGGAGATCGCCGACGGCCGGGTCCTGGTGCTGTACGGCGCGCCCAACTACGGCACCTCGGCGGTCGCGGCGGCCTGCGCCCGCAAGTATCCGGCGGCCCGCACCCTGTACGTCGACCTGCGATCCGGCCCGCAGCATCCGTTCACCGCGCAGCAGGTCGTGGACGCGGTCCTCGCGCAGCTGGGCCGGCCGGACACCTCGATCACCGAGGCGCTGCACACCGAGCAGATCCTGCTGGTGGTGGACAACGTGCAGCACGACGAGCAGGTCGCGCCGTTCCTCTCCGCCACCGCACCGCGCGGCCTGACGATGATCGCCGGTACCGGCATGAGCATCCGCTCGGCCTACCCGCACCTGTTCACCTGGGAGGTCAGCGGCCTCAGCGACGAGGACGCGGTCGACCTGTTCGGCCGGGAGACCGACCGCGGCGACCTGTCCGGCAACGAGAACGCGAAGACCATCGTGCGCGAACTGGGCAAGCAGCCGACCGCGATCCGGCTGCTGGCCAAGAACATCGAGCCGGACGACCGGCTCAGCGACTGGCTGCCGGACACCACCGTCAACGACGCCGTCTGGCGGGCCTGCTGGCGCACCTTCGAGCTGGTACATCCGGTGCAGCTGCGGCTGCTGCGGCGGATGGCGGCGGTGGCCGAGGTCGAGCTCGACCTCGGCGGCATCGCCGCGCTGGCGCACCGCCCGCGGTCCCAACCCGAGGTCTACGAACAGCTGCGCACGCTCCGGCACCGCCAGCAGATCCGGCAGGGGTACGCGACCCGCCCGGCCACCGCGGCAGACGGCCGCAGCTACGAACCGCGGTACCTGATCGCCGACGACTGGGTGCCCCCGCTGACCGGGTACGTGCAGTGGTCCCGGCGGGCGGTACGCCGGGAGGCGCAGCGGGCGCTCACCCGGCTGCTGCGCCACTACGGCGACCTCGCCACCCAGTACGCGGACCGGCTGCCGGAGTCGGCGGCACGCGAGTGGTTCGAGGAGTACGAGACGACGCTGCTGCCGCTGGTCACCCGCTGGGTGTCGATCGTGGCGCCGGACCCGGCGGCCGAGGCACCGGTGCGCAAGGCAGGGCCGCCGGGGCTGACCCGCGGCGGGCTGCGCGCGGTGGCCGCGATCGCCGCGGCGCTGTGCCGCTGGTACGAGGCGACCGGCGACTACCGTGGCCTCGGCGACAGCAACCGCACCGCCCGGGCGTACCGGGTGGCGCACTCGATGAAGCTGCTCGCCGACCGGTACGGCGAACCGGCCGGGCGCGCCTGGGCGCTGAACCAGGTCGCCGCGATCCGGCGCGCCACCGGCGACCAGCTCGGCGCGCAGCAGCGGCTGCACGAGGTGCAGCGCGGCCCCGGCCGGTCACGGGGCGGCGCGCAGGTCAGCACCAACCTGGGCATCGCCGAGCTGGGCCGGGATCCGACCACCGCGCTGTACCGGGCGACGAAGGGCCGCCAGCTGCGCCGCCGGTCCGATCATGCCGGCCGGGGCCGCGCCGACCTCGCGCTGGCCGTGGCGTACCTGCACTGCGGCGGTGACGGCAGGTTCAGCCACCGCCGGCAGGCCCAGGCTCGGCTGGAGGCGGCGCTGCGCGAGTTCGGCCGGGCCGGCGACGGCCGAGGCGAGGCCTGCGTGCTGCACAACCTCGGGCTGCTGTGCTTCGACACCGCGCCGCACCGGGCGAACCAGCTGTTCCAGGACGCGCACGTCCGGCTGCTGCACGGCGCCGATCCGACGCTCGCGATCCAGCGCACGCTGGCCGAGGCGGACCTGCTCTGCGCGAACCCCGCAGCGGACCGGGAGGCGACGCTTGCCCGGCTGGCCGAGGCCCGTGACCTGGCCGAGCGCTCCCCCGACATCGACCTGGTCGCCCAGCTCGACACCTACCGCGCCGCCCTGACCCGGTGACGCGGCCGCCGGACCCGTCCCGCCGGCACGGCGTGTTCGACGCGACGCGCTCGGACGGCCGCTCGACGACCGAACGAGCTTCGCACCGGAGACGCACTCGTCCGGTCCGGGCCGCCAGCAGCTCGGGCCGGTGGCGCGGGGTCGCCGGGCGGTGCGCTACGATTGCCGGGCAACGCGGACGTAGCGCAGCTGGTAGCGCATCACCTTGCCAAGGTGAGGGTCGCGGGTTCGAATCCCGTCGTCCGCTCCGGTTCGAGGCCCGACCAGGCAGGTCGGGCGTTTTCGCTGCCCGCCGGCCCCTTTCGGTACCTGCCGCCCGGTCAGTCGCGGTGCTCGACGATCTTCTTGAGGTTGGCGAGGTCGGCCGAGACGAGGCCGGTGTCGCGCTCGAACTCGGCGTCGCTCGCCCCGGGCGACCGGCGCAGCGTGAACACCACGTCGCACCGGTCGGGGCCGTTCGCGATCACCCGCATCGGGTTGTCGAACACCTGCCCGGACCGCGTCGTCACCCGGTGGTCGAGCACCCCGAACTCGTTGCGCGGTGCGAACGCGAACTCCACCCGGTCCGCGCCCATCTGCACGAACCAGCGCCGGTCGACCTGCTCGACGGAACTGCCCAGCCCGGGCGCCCACTCGGTCAGGTGGCGCGGATCGACGGCGTACTCGTAGACCTCGGGCGCGGGGCGGTCGATCGCCACACCGAGATGTCGGGTCTGTTCGGTCATGCCCGCCACCCTGCCAGCCGGTACCGACATTTCGTGGGCCCGGCGGTCGGCGAGCCGGCCCGCCCGCCGGTCAACCGTCGTCGAGGTCGCGCAGCAGGCCGGGCAGGGCACGCAGGCTGTCGATGCGGTACGCGCCGGTGCCCGCCGCGGGGGTGGCGCCGGTACGGTCCAGCCAGATCGCGGCCCCGAGCCCGGCGGCGCGGGCGCCGGCGACGTCGGTGGCGAGGCTGTCACCGACGTGGCAGGCCGCCACCGCCGCCGCGCCCGCGCGCTCCAGCGCCAGCTCGAAGATCTCCCGGCCCGGCTTCGCCGTCTCGACCTCGCCGGAGATCACCACCAGGTCCAGGTACCGGGCCAGCCCGGTCGCGTCGATCTTGGCGCGTTGCGCGTCGCCCGGCCCGTTGGTGATCACCCCGATCGTCCGCCCGTCGGCGCGCAGCTGTTCCAACGATCCGGGCACGTCCGTGTACAAGGCGTAGTCGATGCGGCGCCGTTCGATGTACGCGTCGACCGCGGTCTCGGCCAGCTCGGGGTGCCGGCACTCGGTCAGTGCCTGCCGCCACAGCCCGAGCCACGCGGTCCGCGCGGACGGGATCGGGCCACGCGGGTGCGGAGCGCCCGGCCCGGCGGCGCGGGCCCGCGCGACGTAGCGCGTGACGTACGCGTCGGCCAGCACCGCCGGGTCCAGCCCCGGCGCGGCCGACACGAGGCCGTCGCACACCGCCCGTACCGTGGCGCGCCAGGCAACCGGCCCGAAGTCGACGAGGGTCGCATCCAGGTCGAAGAACACCGTGGTGAGCACGGTCGACCACGCTACCGGCCCGCCGGCGCAGCGGAATCTCTCAGCCGGCGGGGGGCGGTCGGCGCAGCCACCACCGGTACGGCACCATGGTCGGACCGAAGTCGACCAATCGGGCGCGTGGAGGGTGTGTGCGGCAGCGGCAGGGACCGGTCCGGCGATGGGTACGACGAGCCGCACTGCTCGCGGCGACCGGGCTGGCGCTGGCGTTACCGGCGACGACGGCGCTGTTCACGCCCGGACCGGCGATCGCGTCGATGCCGGTGAGCACCGCGGACCGGGCCTGGCTCGGTGACCGGATCGACGGCCGGCCGCTGCCCGATCCCCGTACCGCGACGCCGGCCGAGGTGGCCGCGTTCTTCCGCCACCTGCCGCGGCGCGACGCGGCGGCGCTGGCCGACCGGTACCCGTCGGTGGTCGGCAACCTGGACGGCGCGCCGGTGGCACTGCGGTACCGGGCGAACTGGTCGGCGATGGGCGCGGCCGGCGGCGAGTTCTCGAGCTGGGCGGCGCAGCGCCGGCAGATCATCGAGTTCGACCGGCGGGCCGGCGGCCGGGTCGCCGAGGTGTTCGGCGACCTGACCCGGGCGGACCGGATCGCGGTGATCGTGCCCGGCGTCGGCAACCGGCCGGCCACGTTCGACCGCACCACCGCGGCGCACCCGTACCGCTCGCCGCACGCGCAGGCGGCCCAGCTGTACCGGCAGGCCACCGCGACGGCGCCGGCGGCCAGGGTGGCCGTCGTCGGCTGGCTGGGGTACCGGCCGCCGCCGGACCTCGGTCGCGGGGCGGCCCGGGAGGAGCTGGCTCGGGCCGGTGCGACGGCGCTGGACCGGTTCACCGCCGGCCTCGCCGCGGTCCGGCCGCACGCCGCGATCACCGTGGTCGGGCACAGCTACGGCAGCGTGGTGGCGGGTCTCGCCGCGCACCGGTTCCCCCGGCAGGTCGGCGACGTCGCGGTGGTCGGCAGCCCCGGGATGGGCGTCGACCGGGCCGCGGACCTGCACACCCGGGCGCGGGTCTGGGCCGGCTGCGCCGGTGACGACTGGATCCGCGACGTACCGGACGTGCAACTGCTCGGCGTCGGCCACGGCACCGCACCGACCGACCCGGGCTTCGGCGCGCGCAGGTTCGGCACCGCCGGCGTGCGCGCGCACGACCGGTACTTCGCCCCCGGTACCGAATCGCTCGCCAACCTGACCGCGATCCTCCTGGGCCGCGACCGCGCCGTGCGCTGACGACGACCCTCCCCGTCGGTCACGGTCGGTGCGGCGGCAGGAGGAGGCGGCGGATGTCGGCGGCGAGCGCGACGGAGGCGTCGATCTCGGCCTTGCGGATGGACACGCTCTCCACGTTGAACCCGAACGGCAGGCCCAGCTCGGTGCAGAACTCGACCAGGTCGGTGGCCGTGGCCAGGCAGCGCCGGTACGACTCGGCGAGCGGGTCGGCCGAGTGCCGCAGCGAGTTCTCCAGCCACTTGGGCACGTTGACGCCGAGCCACTGCAGGAACGCCAGCGTCTTGGTCGAGCCGCACACCGACAGGGTGAAGATCACCGGCCGCGGCGCGATCCCGCGTTCCGCGCACGCGTAGTAGTAGTCCGAGACGAGGCTCTTGGTCGTGTCGACGTCGTAGACGACCTGGGAGACGAAGAACAGGCAACCGCGCGACTGCTTGGTGAGCATCCGCAGGTGCTCGTCGCCGCGCTGGGCGTACCGCTCGGTGATGGCCACGCCGCCGAGCTCCAGCTCCGGGCGCACCTCGTCGTGCAGGGCGTGCGCCTCGGCGAGCCCGGTGTGTACCGGCTTGTCGGCCGACGACGAGCCGACGAACACGCCAAGCACCCGGCCGGGGTCGACCGAGCGCAGCCAGTCGGTCAGGTCCGGTGCGGGGTACTTGCCGACGCACCGGTAGATGATCACCGGGTGCGGCCAGGCGCCGAGGTGCTCGGCGTGGAAGACCGCCGGGTCCATCGTCGGCAGGTACGGGAACGGGCGCTCGTCCGGGTTGCGGTCGCTCTCGTCGTCGATGTCGTAGAGGATCAGGCCGTCCAGGTCGAGCCCGGCGAGCCGGCGCAGCGTGACGTCGGCGATGTCGGCGGCCTGCTCGGCGGTGGCGCTGCGCCGCGGCGGGGTCAGCCCGAGCAGCAGGATCCCCCCGGTCCCGGCGGCCAGCCGCTCGGCCAGCGAGGGCGCCGCGGTCGGGCGGTCGGGCGGGGTCGCCGCCGATCCGGTCGGCGCGGTCTTCGCCGGCGGAACCGGGCGGGAGGGCGTCGTCATGGCGGACACCCTACCGAGCCGTCGCAGCAAGATCATCGGCCCCGATCGGCCGCGCGCTTGACACGAATTACCTACCTGAGTAACTTCTTACTCATGCAGGTAACAGATGGTCGCTCACTCGCGGCGCAGGCCCGCCGCGCGCAGATCGTGGACGCGGCGATCGAGGTCATCGCGGCCGCCGGGTTCGCGCAGTGCTCGTTCGGCCGGATCGCCAAGCACGCCGGGCTGAGCAGCACCCGGCTCATCTCGTACCACTTCGAGGACAAGAGCGAGCTGATCCAGGCCGTGGTTGACACGGTGCTCGGCGAGGCGACCCGGTACGTGCAGCCGCGGATCGCCGCGGCCGCCGACCGCCGCGCCGCGCTCGCCGCGTACGTCACGTCGAACCTGGAGTTCGTGCGCGACCACCCGACCCGGGTCCGGGCGCTCGTCGAGATCTTCGCCGGCGCCCGCAACGACGACCGGCTCACCACCTCGGACACGCCACGCGCGGTGGCGATCGAGTTCTTCCGCGCCGGCCAGCAGGAGGGCGTGTTCCGCCGGTTCGACCCGGAGGTGATGGCGACGGTGCTGCGGGCCGCGATCGACGCGGTCGCGATGCGGCCCGACGTCGACCACGCCGCGTACGCCGTCGAGCTGGTCGAGCTGTTCGACCGCGTCACCCGCGCCGACCCGGCGCCCGACACCGGCGCACCCCGGCCCGCCCACGCCGACCCCGGCGCCGAGCCCCAGCACCCGCGGCGGGCAGCCGACCGCGGCACCGAACGGACCGGCCGATGAGGTCGGCGAAGGAGGATCCGATGAGTCAACCGACCGTCCTCACCGCGGGGTCCGCCCCGGCATCCGGCGCGCCGGACCTGCCGCGAGGCCGGACGCCGGGGCGGTGGGCACCGATCGTGTCGATCGTGCTGGACATCGTGGCACCGCTCGCCGTGCTGTACGGGCTGCGCGCGTTCGGCGCGAGCATGTGGACGGCGCTGGTGATCTCCTCGGCGGTACCGGTACTGGTCATGGTGGTGCGGTTCGTCCGCCGCCGGGTGGTCGACTACCCGTCCCTGTTCGTCCTGGTCCTGATCGCCGCCGGGGTCGGCATCTCGCTGCTCACCGGCAACCCGCGAACGCTGCTGATCCGCGACTCGTGGCTGTGGCTGCTGGTCGGCATCGTCGGGCTGTGGTTGCTCGCCTCGGTGCTGTACGGCCGGCCCGGGCTGATGGTCGCGTACCGCTCGTTCGTGCTCACCAAGGTCGGCCCCGACGGGCTGCGCGCCTGGGAGGGCCGGTGGGACACCGACGCGGGGTTCCGGCACGGCCTGCGGGTGCTGACCGCGGTCTGGGGTCTCGCCACCGTGGCCAACGCGGTCCTGCACGTCGCCGCGGCGTTCGTGCTGCCGCTGGGGATCGCGCCGCTGATCCTGCAGCTGATCTGGCCGGCGATCATCGCGCCACTGATGATCTTCCACGTGCTCTACACCAAGCGTCGGGACCTGCGGGCATGACCGGCACCCCGTCGTACGAGGTGGTCGTGGCGGGTGGCGGGCCGACCGGGCTGCTGCTGGCGAACGAGCTCGCCCTGGCCGGGGTGTCCACCGTCGTGGTGGAGCGGCTCGCGGCCCGCACCGGCCAGTCCAAGGCGCTGAACCTGCAGCCACGGTCGGCGCAGATCCTCGACCTGCGCGGGATGCTGGAGCCGATCCGCAAGCGGGCCATCGACGAGCTGCCGGCCGGCCACTTCGCCGGCATCGAACTGGACTACGCGCCGTGGGGCGAGCACCAGATCGGCATCCCGCAGGCCCGCGTCGAGGAGTACCTGGAGCGCCGGCTCACCGAACGCGGCGTGCCGGTGCGCCGCGGCAGCGCGGTCGTCGCGGTCGACGCCGGACCCGACGAGGTCGTCGTCCGCACCGAGGCACCGACCGGCGGCGACCGGATCGACACCGCCGATGACACCGGTGGCACGGAGTTGCACTGCCGGTACCTGGTCGCCTGCGACGGGGGACGCAGCACGGTACGGTCGCTGCTCGGGCTGCGGTTTCCCGGCCGCGACGCGCGGATGTCCGCGGTCGTCGCCGACGTGACGCTCACCGAGCCGGACGGCGAGCCCGCTGCGGGCTCGTGGCGGCTGCCCCGGTTCGACCGGCCGGACGGCACGGTCGCCGAGGTGCTGCCGCTGACCGACGGGGTGTACCGGGCGGTCGTGGCCGGTCCCGAGCAGCAGACGCTGCCGCGGGAGGCGCCGGTGACGCTCGACGAGCTGCGGCGGGCGCTGCCCGCGGTCGCGACGATCCGCTGGGCGTCCCGGTTCACCGACGCCTCCCGCCAGCTGGAGCGGTACCGGCACGGCCGGGTGCTGTTCGCCGGCGACGCCGCGCACATCCACTCCCCACCGGCGGCCAGGGCCTCAACCTGGGCCTGCAGGACGCGTTCAACCTGGGCTGGAAGATCGCCGCGGCGCTGCGGGGCAACACCACGGTGCTCGACACGTACCACGCGGAGCGGCATCCGGTCGCCGCGCGGGTGCTGGCCAGTACCCGGGCGCAGGGGGTGCTGCTGGTGCCGGATCCGGACGTCATGGCGCTGCGCGAGCTGGTGACGGAGCTGATCGCGCTGCCGGCGGCGAACCGGTACCTGGCCGGGCTCGTCTCCGGGTTGGAGTTGCGGTACGAGCTGCCCGGGGGGCATCCGCTGCTGGGCCGGGCGCTGCCCGACCTCGATCCGACCCTGCTGCACGCCGGTCGCGCCGTCGTGCTGGAGGCGGGCGAGCGCGCCCGGTATCCCGGGGATCAGGTGCCGGGGTACGGCTGGGGCGACGAGGCGCTGCTGGTGCGGCCGGACGGCCGGGTCGGCTGGGTCGACGACGGGTACGAACCGCTCGCCGACGCGCTCACCCGCTGGACCTGACGGGCGGCGTCGGGTCGGCTGCACCCGGGTCCGGCCGCTGTCGCGACCGGTACTGCCCGGGTGCCAGCCCGAGCCGGCGCTTGAAGACGTGCGAGAAGGCGAACGGCGAGGCGTACCCGACCCGCGCCGCGACCACGGACAACGGCAGCTCGGTGTCGCGCAGCAGGCGGGCCGCGAGCGTCATCCGCCACCGGGTGAGGTAGGACATCGGCGGCTGCCCGACCGAGCGGGCGAACCGCCGGACCAGGGTGGCGCGGGAGAGACCGGCCAGCGCGGCCAGCTGTTCGATCCGCCATGGCCGGGCCGGGTCGGTGTGCATCGCCTCCAGCGCGGCGGCGACCGGCGCGTCCCACAACGCGCGCCGCCATCCGCCGGCACCGTCCAGGCCGGCCCGGAGCAGGTAGACCAGCAGCAGGTCGAGCAGGCCGGTCACCACCGCCTGCCGGCCGGGCCGGTCGGCGTGCAGTTCGGCGCCGAGCAGCTCGACCGCCGCGCGCAGGTCCGCCGACCGGCCGGGGCCTGCCGGCAGGTGCACCACGTCGGGCAGTTCGGCCAGCAGCGGGTGCGTGATCGCGCGGTCCAGCCGGTACTTGCCGCACAGGAACTCGACGCCGCCGCCGGAGTCCGGCCGTGCCTGGTCGAACGGCACGGCACCGGCGGCGGACGGCGCGTCGGACAGCACGTGCGCCGTGCCGTGCGGCAGGAAGACCAGGTCGCCGGGCCCCAGCGCCACCGGCTCGGCCCCGTCGCGGAGCAGCCAGCCACCGCCGCGCAACAGCATGTGGAAGCCCGCCCCCTGGTAGTCGTCGAACCGGTAGCGGTGCGCGGCGGACACCCGCACCCGGCTCGCCGACGGTCGGCCGGTGCGCAGCACCGCGATCACGTCACTGACCAGGTCCATCGTCCCAGGCTAGACAGTGAGCCGAACGCGCAGTGATTCGAGCTGATCAAGCATGGATCGGCTCATCATTGCCGCTTAGCGTGAGCCGTATGAGCAGTTTCGCAGTCGGTTCGGTCGAGGTCTGCAACGTCGTCGAGTGGGTCGGGGAGATCGCACCGGCCCGTACCGTCATCCCGGACAGCCGGGCCGAGGACTGGGCGGACAACGAGTCCTGGCTCGCGCCCAGCCACTGGAACCCGGCGACCGACCGGTACCGGGCGGCCGTGCAGACCTGGGTACTGCGCAGCGAGGGCGCGGTGGTGCTCGTCGACACCGGCGTCGGCAACGACCGGCACCGGCCGCAGGTTCCGCTGCTGGCCCAGCTGCACACCGACTTCCTCGACCGGCTCGCCACGGTCGGCGTGCGGCCCGCCGACGTCGCCGTGGTGGTCAACACGCACATCCACTACGACCATGTGGGCTGGAACACCCGCCTGGCGGGCGAGAACTGGGTACCGACGTTTCCGAACGCCACGTACCTGATCCCCCGGGCCGACCGGGACTACTTCGACCCGGCGGCGGGCCGGCGCCGGCCGCCACGAGACGAGGCCGAGCGGCGCCGGCACGACGGTGCACGGCTCGTGTTCCAGGACAGCATCGAGCCGGTGCTGGACCGGGCGGTGCTGTGGGACGGGGAGTACCGCATCGACGGCAACCTGACGCTCGAGTCGGCGCCGGGCCACACGCCGGGCTCGTCGGTGCTGCGGGTGGCCTCGGGTGCCGACCGGGCGGTCTTCGTCGGCGACCTGCTGCACAGCCCGGTACAGGTGTTGCAGCCGCGGTACAACAGTTGCTTCTGCGAGGACGAGGCGGCGGCCGCGGTGACCAGGCGGGCCGTCCTGGGCCGCGCGGCGGACGACACCGAACTGGTCGTTCCGGCGCATTTCGCGCAGCCGGGCGCGGTCGAGGTACGCCGGGCGGGAGACCGGTTCGACATCGTCAGGTGGGCCGGCTGACCGGGCACGGACGGTGACCGGCGCACCGGACCGCGCCGGGCCGGGGTGATTTCCGGCGATACCGGTGGTGCGGGCGGGTCGCAAATAACACCATGTAGCTGTACAGATACCCTTCGGAATTGCTCCGTTGTCGGGGGGCGCCCGGAAACCGGGCGGCGACGCGGACCACCCGACGCGCCCACGCTCGTGTCGGCGCTATCGAACAGGGGGTCGGAGGATGAGCACGCATGGTGCAACCGCCGCGGCGGCGACAACCGCCCGTCCGGGTACACCGGTGACCGCGCCACGCCAGACCGTGCCCGCCGGGATCACCGGCGGCACCGGTACCCGGCCGACCGGCGGCGCCGCTCGCGACGGTGCCGGTACCGAGGCGGGCCAGTGGCCGGTGGTCAACGACCCGCGACGGTGGCGGCGATTCGTCCTGCAGGTGATCGAGGCGCACCATCGGGTCACGGTGCCCGGTATCGGCGCCGACCAGTGCTCCTGCGGCCGTCCGTTCATGCTGTGCCCGATCGGTCCGCTCGCGCACCAGCTGCTCGGCTGACACAGGCCTCGACGACGCCCGGTGGGTACGCCCGCCGGGCGTCGGCGTGTCTCGACGTCAGCGGCCGGCGTCGCCTCGCCCGACGTGCGTTCGGGCGAGGCGGTGGTGCGAACGTCCCCCGACAACCGCCACGCACCTGGCACGCCAGTACCATTCGGTCGGTAGCCGATCACACGCTGTGGACACCCTGAGTGCCTTGCGGAGGACGCGATGCAGGTTTGGCCCGGTACCGCCTATCCGCTGGGCGCGAGCTACGACGGTGTCGGCACCAACTTCGCGCTGTTCTCCGAGGTCGCCGAGGCCGTCGAGGTGTGCCTGTTCGACTCCGCCGGGAACGAGCAGCGGGTGAAGCTGCCGGAGAGCGACGGGTTCGTCTGGCACGGCTACCTGCCCGGCATCTCCCCCGGCCAGCGGTACGGGTTCCGGGTGCACGGGCCGTACGAGCCGCGCCGCGGGCTGCGCTGCAACCCCAACAAGCTGCTGCTCGACCCGTACGCGAAGGCGGTCGAGGGCGAGATCGACTGGGACGCGTCGCTGTTCGCCTACCGGCTGGACGACCCGGGCAAGCGCTCGGACGCCGACTCCGCCGCGCACATGCCCAAGTCGGTGGTGGTCAACCCGTACTTCGACTGGGCGGACGACCGGGCGCCGCGCCGGCCGTACCACGAGACGGTCATCTACGAGGCGCACGTGCGCGGCATGACCATGCGCCACCCGGAGGTACCGGAGGAGCTGCGCGGCACGTACGCCGGGCTCGGGCATCCGGCGGTGGTGGCGCACCTGAACAAGCTCGGGGTGACCGCGATCGAGCTGATGCCGGTGCACCAGTTCGTGCACGACGACGCGCTGGTGCGGCGCGGGCTGCGCAACTACTGGGGCTACAACACGATCAGCTTCCTCGCCCCGCACAACGGGTACGCCTCGCGCGGCTCGCGCGGCCAGCAGGTCAGCGAGTTCAGGGCGATGGTGCGCGAACTGCACATCGCCGGCATCGAGGTGATCCTCGACGTGGTGTACAACCACACCGCGGAGGGCAACCACATGGGCCCGACGCTGTGCTTCCGCGGCATCGACAACCCGGCGTACTACCGGCTGCTGGACGACCGGCCGGAGTACTACATGGACTACACCGGCACCGGCAACAGCCTCAACGTGCGCAACCCGCAGCCGCTCCAGCTCATCATGGACTCGCTGCGCTACTGGGTGACCGAGATGCACGTGGACGGGTTCCGGTTCGACCTCGCGGCCACGCTCGCCCGGGAGTTCTACGACGTGGACCGGCTGTCCACGTTCTTCGAGGTGGTGCAGCAGGACCCGGTGGTCAGCCAGGTCAAGCTGATCGCCGAACCGTGGGACGTCGGCCCCGGCGGCTACCAGGTGGGCAACTTCCCGCCACTGTGGACCGAGTGGAACGGACGCTACCGCGACACGCTGCGCGACTTCTGGCGCGGTGAGCCGGGCACCCTCGGCGAGTTCGCCTCCCGCATCTCCGGCTCCTCCGACCTGTACCAGGACGACGGGCGCCGGCCGGTCGCCTCCATCAACTTCGTCACCTGCCACGACGGGTTCACGCTGCACGACCTGGTGTCGTACAACAACAAGCACAACGAGGCCAACGGCGAGGACAACCGGGACGGCGAGAGCCACAACCGGTCCTGGAACTGCGGCGTGGAGGGCGACACCGACGACGAGACGGTGCTCGCGCTGCGGGCCCGGCAGCGCCGCAACTTCCTCGCCACCCTGATGCTGTCGCAGGGCACCCCGATGCTGTGCCACGGCGACGAGCTGGGCCGCACCCAGCGCGGCAACAACAACGCGTACTGCCAGGACTCGCCGCTGTCCTGGATGGACTGGGAGTCGGCCGACCGGCCGCTGATCGAGTTCACCGCCCGGCTCGCCGCGCTGCGCGCCGAGCACCCGATCTTCCGCCGCCGCCGCTTCTTCGACGGCCGGCCGCTGCGCCGCACCGCCGAGTCGCCGGTACCCGACGTCGAGTGGTTCACCCCCGACGCGCGGGAGATGACCGAGGACGACTGGGAGACCGGGCTGGGCCGGGCGGTCGCGCTGTTCCTCAACGGCGAGGGCATCCGGGAGCGCGGCCCGCGCGGCGAGCAGATCACCGACGACTCGTTCATCCTGTGCTTCAACTCGTACTGGGAGCCGGTCACGTTCACCACCCCGGCCAGCGAGTACGGCGAGAAGTGGCGGGTGCTGCTGGACACCGCCGAGCCGACCGGTGACGGCTGGGACGAGGACCAGGTGGCCTCCTCCGGCGGCAAGGTACGGGTCGAGGCCCGGTCGCTGATCGTGCTGATCCGGGCGGTGTGATGGCCGCCCCGCGCGCCACCTACCGGGTGCAGGTCCGGCCGGACTTCGACTTCGACGCCACCGCCGGCATCGCCGACTACCTCGCCGCGCTCGGCGTCACCCACCTGTACTCGGCGCCGCAGCTTGCGGCCACCCCCGGCTCGGCGCACGGCTACGACGTCGTCGACCACTCCCGCACGAACCCGGAGCTGGGCGGCGAGGAGGGCCGGCTGCGGCTGCTGGCGGCGTTGCGGCGCAACGGTCTCGGCCTGGTGCTCGACATCGTGCCGAACCACATGGGGGTGGCCCGGCCGGAGGTCAACGCCGCCTGGTGGGACCTGCTGCGGCTCGGTCGCGACGCCGAGCACGCCGGCTGGTTCGACGTCGACTGGTCCGCGGGCAAGCTCGTGCTGCCGGTCCTCGGCGACGAGGACACCCCGGCACTGTCCATCGTGGACGACGAGCTGCGGTACCACGAGCACCGGTTCCCGATCGCACCCGGCACCGAGGGCGACGACCCGGCCGCCGTGCACGCCCGCCAGCACTACCGGCTGGTGTCCTGGCGCGACGACGAGCTGCTCACCTACCGCCGGTTCTTCGCGGTCACCGAACTCGCCGCGCTGCGGGTGGAGGACCCCGCCGTCCGGGACGCCACCCACGCCGAGATCCTCCGCTGGTACCGCGCGGGAGATCTCGACGGGATCCGGGTCGACCATCCCGACGGGCTGCGCGACCCTGGCGGCTACCTCAACTGGCTCGCCCGCTCGGCGCCGGACGCCTGGCTGATCGTGGAGAAGATCCTCACCGCCGGCGAGCGCCTGCCGGCCTGGCCGGTCGCCGGCACCACCGGGTACGACGCGCTGCGCGAGGTGACCGGGCTGTTCGTCGACCCGCGCGGCGCGGCCGCCCTGACCGCGGTCGACGAACCGTTCGACGACCTCGCCTACGCCGGCCGGCGGCAGGCGGTCACCGAACTGTTGGGCGCCGAACTGGCCCGGCTGGTCCGGCTGGTGCCCGAGCTGGACGCGCCGACAGCCCGCGACGCGCTCGCCGAGATAGCCGCGAACTTCGGCGTCTACCGCTCGTACCTGCCGGCCGGCCTCGAGCAGCTGACGGCCGCGGCCACCGCCGCCGGGCTGCGCCGGCCGGAACTGTCCGGTGCCCTCGCCGCGCTGCTGCCCCGGCTGTCCGACCCGGCCGACGAGCTCGCCGCCCGGTTCCAGCAGCTGACCGGCGCGGTCGTCGCCAAGGGCGTCGAGGACACCGCCGACTACCGCTACACCGGGTTCCTGGTCGGCGACGAGGTCGGCGGCACCCCCGACGAGGTGTCCCGTACCGTCGCCGAGTTCCACACCGGCTGCCGGTCCCGGCAGGCCGACCAGCCGACCTCGATGACCACCCTGTCCACCCACGACACCAAGCGCAGCGAGGACGTGCGGGCCCGCCTCGCGGTGCTGGCCGAGATCCCGGACGAGTGGCTGGATCTCTCCCGCCGGCTGATGGAGGCGGTACCGCTGGCCGACGACGCGGTCGCCCGGCTCCTGTGGCAGACCGCGGTGGGCGCCTGGCCGATCGAGCGGGAGCGGCTGCAGGCGGTGCTGCTCAAGTCCGCCCGCGAGGCCAACACCGCGACCAGCTGGCGCGACCCGGACGCCGACTTCGAGGCGGCGCTGGCCGCCGTGATCGACCGGATCCACGACGATCCGTGGCTGCACGACACGCTGGCCCGGTTCGCCGACCGGATCACGCCGTTCGGCTGGAGCAACTCGCTCGGCCAGAAGCTCGTGCAGCTGACCATGCCCGGCGTACCCGACGTGTACCAGGGCTGCGAGCTGTGGGACTACTCGCTGGTCGACCCGGACAACCGCCGCCCGGTCGACTTCGCGGTACGCCGGGAGCTGCTCGCCCGGCTCGACGACGGCTGGCGTCCCCCCGTGGACGCCACCGGAGCGGCCAAGCTGCTGGTCACCTCGCGCGCGCTGCGGCTGCGCCGGGACCGCCCGGACGCGTTCTCCGACCACCGGCCGCTCGCGGTGCGGGGGGCGGCGGCCGAGCACGCGGTGGCGTACGACCGGGGCGGGGTCGCCGTGGCCGCCACCCGGCTGCCGGTCGGGCTCGCGGACCGCGGCGGCTGGCAGGACACCGTGCTCGAGCTGCCGGCCGGCGACCACACCGACGTGCTCACCGGCCGTACGTTCGCCGGCACCGTCAAGCTCGTCGAGCTTCTCGAAAGCTATCCCGTAGCGCTGCTCGCCACCTCTTTGCGCTGAGGTGGACCCGAAGCGCCGGCGTGCGCTCTTGCTGGTGGTGTAAAGGCCACCTCTGTTTTCTCTTTTCACCCCTCGTGGGGGAACGTGGGGAGCGGGCTTCGCCCCTCCCCACACCCCTCCCCATCAAGGGGCAGTCGCCCCCTTGACAATCCCCCGTCGGGAAACCAGTGACCGGGTCCTGACCCCGCCTGGCCGCTTCGGAACGACGGGGCGTCGGTGCGGCCTACCCATCAACGCCAAGCCCGCCACGACAAGCCAACCCCACCCGCCTACGGCCCGCTGGAAGCGAGGCGGGCGTTGCCGTGATGGGAAGGCCGGGCCGGTTCCCCGGTCTTCTTCGACTCGCACTCGGCGTCGATGGGCAGCAGTACCGGGATGGATAAGGGGATGGCCAAGGGGAATCCCCTTGGCGGGGAAGGAGCGCGAGGAGGGGGCGAAGCCCTCTCCTCGCATTCCCCCACGCGGGGTCAAAGCGTGAACAGAGGTGGTCTTTGCACCGCCAGCGCCGAGCGGCGCCGGGCAGAGGTGGTCTTTGCACCGCCAGCATCCAGCGGCGCCTGGGGTGGACCTCGGCGCAGAGAGGTGACCTTTGGCGACATCGTGCGTTAGAGACGACGGTACGTCGTTTCGTACGCACGGAAAGTCATACGACGCAGAAGGCCCGTCCCCTCCCCAGGAGCCGCCGTGTCCCGCCACCGACCCCACCGCGCCGCCCTGCTGTTCGCCGCGCTCGCCACCGCGGCAGCCGCGCTGACCGCACCGCCCGCGTACGCCCAGGCCACCACGCCGCAGCTGGTGCGCGACTGGCCGCGGGCCGGCACCCCGAACGTTGCGGACGGTGCCGTGCAGGCGATCGCGCGGATCGGCGACACGATCGTCGCCGGCGGTACGTTCACGCAGGTCGCCGACGCCGGCAGCGACACCGAGCTGTCCAGGCCGTACCTGTTCGCGTTCGACGCGGCGACCGGCGCGGTGTCCACGACGTTCGTACCGGCGCTGTCCGGCGAGGTGGACGCGATCGCGCCCGGCCCGGCGGGCACCGTGTACGTGGGTGGTCAGTTCCGCACCGTGGACGGCGTGGCGCAGAAGGGCGTCGCGCTGCTCGACCTCGCCGATGGGTCGCTGGTGCGCTCGTTCGATCCGCCGTACCTCAACGGGATCGTCACCGAGCTCGCGGTGCAAGGCGGCCGGCTGCTGCTCGGCGGTACCTTCCACACCGTCGGCGGGCAGGACCGGTCCGGACTGGCGAGCCTGGACGCCGGCACCGGCGCGCTGGACGGCTACCTCGACGTGCAACTGGCCGGACACCACAACTTCGGTACCGGTGCGGTGGGGACGAAGGCGTGGGCGATCACCCCGGACGGCGGGACCATGATCGTGATCGGCAACTTCCGCACCGCCGACGGTGTCGCGCACGACCAGATCGTCCGGCTCACCCTCGGCGCCGATGCGGCGAGCGTCGATCCGACGTTCGCGACGACCGCGTTCGGCGCGACCTGCAACGCCGGCGCGTTCGACTCCTGGGTGCGGGACGTGGCGATGGCCCCGGACGGCTCGTACTTCGTCGTCGTCGCCACCGGCGGGCCCGGCGGCACCGCGCTGTGCGACTCGGCGAGCCGGTGGGAGACCGGCGCGGTCGGGGCCGACGTGGCCCCGACCTGGGTGGACCACTCCGGTGGCGACACGTTCCTGTCCGCCACGGTGACCGGCGCCGCGGTGTACGTGGGCGGGCACTTCCGCTGGCTGAACAACACCGCCGGGCACGACTCGGCCGGCGCGGGCGCGGTCGGCCGGGCCAGCATCGCCGCACTCGATCCGGTCAGCGGGCTGCCGTACCGCTGGAATCCCGGGCGCAATCCGCGCGGCGTCGGCATCTCCGCGATGACCGTCACCGACGACTGCCTGTGGCTCGGCTACGACACCGACTTCCTCGGCAACTTCCAGTACCGCCGGGAGCGGATCGGCTGCCTGCCGGTGCGCGGCGGCACCGATCCGGTCGGCACCGCCGTGCCCACCCTGCCCGGCACCGTGTACCTGGCCGGCCGCGGCGGCGCCGACACGCTGGCGGCACGCGGGTACGACGGGGGCAACGGCGTCGGCGCGACGACCACGACCGTGACCGGCGGCGGCTGGCAGCACCTGCGCGGCGGGTTCGTGGTCGGCGGCTTGCTGTACACGCTGGCCGGCGACGGGACGCTGGCCCGGCGCCCGTTCACCGGCGGGGTGCCGGGCACGCCGCAGGTGCTCGACCCGTACCACGATCCGTACTGGGACACGGTGTCCACCGGCAGTGGCCAGACCTACCGCGGCTCGCCGTCCCCGTTCTTCGCCGAACTCGGCTCGGTCACCTCGATCACCTACCGCGCCGGCCGGCTGTGCTACACGCTGGCCGGCTCCACCGCCCTGTACTGGCGGTGGTTCGCGCCGGACAGCGGCACCATCGGTGCGGACCGGCACCAGGTGACGGGGGCGTTCGCGGGGGTACGCGGCATGTTCACCGCCGGCGCCTACTGGTACTCGGTGGACACCACCGGCACGCTCACCCGGTACCCGATGGTGGCCGGCCTGCCGGCCCCGGCCGGCGTGCCGGTCTCGGGTCCGCTGCTGGACGGCCAGGACTGGCGCGCCGCCGCCCTGTTCGTCGGCCCCTGAGCGGACCGGTTTCCGGCTCCCGCCCCTGCCCACCGTCACGAACGCGGCAGCGTGCTCGCTGGCGGCCGGGTCTCCGCCGGGCCGTTCGGCGCCGTGGTGGTCGGGCACCAGGAGGATCGGGTTGCTGACCGCCGCCATGGTGCCGTCCGGGTGGCGGATCTCGACCCGGACGAACGCCGATGCTTCCGCGGTGGTGTGCCACTCCACGGTGCCCGATCCCGTCTCGGGCAGCGGGGCGCGATACGCCTGGCCCTGCTCCGTGTGGATGCTGACGGTGCCCGAAGGCACGCCGCGTACGTCGAGGAGGACCGCGGCTGGCTCGCCGCCGATCCGCAACCGCTCCCCGATTCCCGCGACACGACCGCCGGCGCGGACGGTGAGGGACAGGTCGACGGCGTCCGACGCCGCGATCCAGCTCCGGCCCGCGCGGATGCCGGCGAGGATCGCGTCGGGACTCAGCTCGTCTGCCAGCACGACGGTGTGCGGGATCGCGATCTGACCGTCGAGATGGGTGTCGCTGTTGCCGATCGCCGGCCGCCACCGTCCGTGCCGGAGGTCGACCGCCAAGCTGCGACCCCACTGCGCCAGAGCCGCCTCGTTGTCGGCCTGCCACGGCACGTCGGAGCGCCACCGCCCGTTCCACACCTCGACCACGTCGAAACCCTGGTACGGCATGGTGAAGGTGCCCGAGGGATAGGGCGCGTGGGGGTGGGCAACCACGCAGAGCCCACCGGTTCGATGGACCTCGTCCAGATGCCGGTCGACCCGGTCGGGCTGCCCGCCGCGGCCCCCCGCGACCACATGCCCCGGGGGTACCCCCAGGGCTAGCCAGTGCCCGGCCGGGGTGAGGACTTCCTGGCCCAGGATCACCAGCAGGTCGTCGTCCGCGTGTCGATTCCAGGCATCGTGCGCGGCGGCGGTGTCGTGCTCGGTGACGGCGAGGAAATCGAGCCCCGCCGCCCGGGCACCGGCCACCAGCAGGTCCGGGGTCAGCTCGCCGCCGTGCGACACCACCGAGTGCACGTGGCAGTCACCGCGGTACCACCGACGCCCGCGGCCGGCCGCCCGGGTCGGCGAGGACTCCCACCTCGGTGGACGCCCGCCCGCTCCGGTACCCCACGTCATGCCAGCACCGTAGTTCACGCGGCACGACCGGCCGGCGCTCAGTACGGCAGGGTGTCGCCCTGGACCGCCTCCACGTCGAGGGTGACCCGGACGGTACTGCCGACCATGGCGATGCCGGTGGCGAGCGTCTGCGCGAACGAGATCCGGAAGTCCTGACGGCGCAGCTGCGCGCTGGCGCTGAACCCGGCCCGCACCACGCCGAACGGGTCGGTGTCCACACCGAGGTACCGCAGGTCCAGCGGCACCGGCCGGGTCTGCCCGCACAGCGTCAGGTCGCCCCGCACGGACCACCGGTCCGGCCCGGCCGGCGTCATCCCGACCCCGCGGTAGGTGATGGTCGGATGCTCGGCGACGTTCAGGAAGTCCGGCGAGCGCAGGTGGTCGTCGCGCATCTTGTTCGCGGTGTCGACCGAGTCGGCCTGGATGGTCGCGGTGACCGTGGACGACTCGGTCGGCGAGCCGATCATGAGCGATCCGGCGAACTCGGTGAACCGGCCACGCACGGACGAGATGCCGGCGTGCTGCACGGTGACGCCGACCGTCGTGTGCATCGGGTCGATGGTCCAGACGCCGGGCTCGGGCAGCGTCGTCTCGGTGGCGATCCGGTCCAACCGGACCGTGCCCAGCTCGGCCGGTCGCCCGTTCGGCACGACCACGGCGGTCGCCGACGGGCTGAAGCCCGGCGCGGTGAAGATCGCGGTGTACGGGCCGGGCGACGGCGAGTCGAGCCGGGCGCCGCCCTCCTCGTCGGCGACCGCGATCCCGGCCTGCTGGCCGGACAGGTCGGTGAGCGTGAAGATCGCGCCGGCCACCGGCCACCCGTCGCCGGACTCGATCCGTACCGTCAGGGCCTGGCCGGTCATTGCGCGTACTCCTCGTCGACGGTGGCGGTGGTCGCCGGCGACCCGGCGTACCCCAGTCTGATGTCGTGGTCCTCGACCCGGCCGATGGCGTCCAGCGGCGTGCTGACCAGCGGGTAGCCGGACGCGGCGACGGTGTAGTGCCCCGGCCGCAGCCCGGCGAACTCGTACCGGCCGGCCGCGTCGGAGTAGGTCGTCGCAACCTCGGTACCGGAACTGTCCACGACCGACACCCGGATGTCGGCCAGCGGCCGGCCGTCGGAGTGCCGGGTGGTGCCGGCGAGGGTCAGCGTGCGCGGTGCGAACGTGACGTCCTGCCGGGCGATACCGGTCGGTGGGACGTCGACCAGCAGCGCCATCGGTTCGCGCTCCGGCGCCGTCGCGGTCACCGTGTACAGCCCCGGGGTCAGGTCGGTCACGCCGTAGCCGCCGTGCGCGTTGCTGCGCAGCGCGGACACCACCGCTCCGGAGGTGTTGGTCAGGATCACCGTCGCGCCGGCGACCGGCGAGCCGTCCGGGTCGGCGACCGTACCGGTCAGCCCGGCCGACGAGGCCAGCCGGATGTCGCAGGTGGTCAGCACGCCGTGCACCTCGACGGTGGCGGCGTGCGGCTCGTGGTTGAGGCCGCGCGCGATCACCACGTACCCGCCCTCGGCCGGCATGGTCAGCTGGTAGCCGCCGTCGGCACCGGTCCGGGCGTTGCCGGCCTGCCCGCCCGCCACGTTGATGACGGTCAGTACGGCGTCGGCGAGCGGCTCCCCGGACCCGCCGGTCACCACGCCCCGCAGTACCGGCCGGGCCAGCTGCCGGGAGGCGGCGGCGAGCTCGCGCATGTCGATCTCCGACCAGCGCCGCTCGGTCACCGGTACCGGCTCGTCCGCGGCCGGTGCCGCATCGCCGATCGCGAGGCGGTCGGCGGGACCGATCGCGGGAGGGTCCGGCGCGGTACGCGGCGCGGGTTGCGCACCGGCGCCCGGCGTCCGGGTCGGAACCTCTCGGCCCAGTGACTGCCCTCGCGGTGCGCCGACCGGCGACTGCCCCCGCGGCGCGGTGCCCGGCGACCGGGTATCGGCGGACCCGCCCAGCTGGTCCGCCCCGGCCGGTGCGCCCGCCGGGGTTGCCGGGTCGGGCGAGGCCGCCGCCTCCGCGCGCCGGCGGGCGCGCCGGACCGCGATCAGAATCAGTACGACCAGAGCGACGACCACCGCCAGCGCGGCGGCGGCAGCCAGCAGCGGCCAGCCGGTCGTCAAGTGCACGGCCATCGTGTGCACGGCTCACCATCCACGTCGTTGCGGACCGGTGCTCGCCGCGAGGCCGGCAGCCGGACCTCATCCCCCGATGCCCGACACTTCGGAAAAGGCCGGGACTATGGCGAACGTAGGAACATCCTGCCTCATCGTCCGGCGCGATGCGCACCCCGCCCGCACTTCCGGGACAACGATGTACCGAGTGGAAGGACGCGAACACCGTCCGCCCAACGGGGGGTCGTCAGGCGATCCGAATCAGCCGCTTGTCGCTGTACATCCGCTGGTCCGCGCAGCGCACCAGGGCATCGGCGCGCACCGCCGGATCGATCGCCACCGCGACGCCGATGCTGGCCGGGGCGTGCAGCGCGCCGCCGGCCACCGGGTACGGCTCGCGCAGCACGGCACGGATCCGGTCCACGATGTGCGCGGCGTGGATCGTGTTGTTCACCTTGCAGACGACCAGGAACTCGTCGCCGTGCAGCCGAGCGGCGAGGTCACCGGCGCGGGTCACCGAGGCGAGCCGCCGGGCCGCGGCGGCGAGGATCTCGTCGCCGACCTGGTGCCCGTACGAATCGTTGATGCGCTTGAAGCCGTTCAGGTCGAGGTAGATCACCGCGATGCTGTGGTCGTGGTCGGCGCGCAGGTGCCGCAGCGCGCTGGACAGGTAGGCGACCGCGTGTGCCTCGTTGTACAGCCCGGTCAGCGCGTCGTGGGTGGCCTGGTAGGCGAGCTTGCGCTGGACGCCGGCCTGCTCGGTGACGTCCCAGGCGATCAGGTGGCCGCAGCTGCCGCCGGGTGCGGCGATCAGTTCGGTGCGTGCCTCGATGATGCGGGTCCGGCCGGTCGGCAGGGCGAGACCGTACTGTCCGTTGAGGCGGCCGTCGGAGTAGCCGGTGCTCGGCTTGACCTCGGTGAGCAGGTCGTGCAACCGGGCGCCGACCAGGCCGGCCCGGGACAGGCCGGTCAACCCGACCATGCCGAGGTTGACGTAGTCGATCACACCGGTGTCCAGTGCGTAGACCGCGATCGGGTGTGGGGACGACTCCACCAGGGCGTCGAACAACCGGGCCGACGCCTCGGGTGTCGGCCCGCTCTCGGAACTCTCGCCGGGAACCAGCAGGGACATGCTCAACCGCCCAACGGGTGGTTCGATGACTACCGGGACAAAGTGTAGGAGATGTTCAGGCGAAGGTGAAGATCATCAACCTTTCTTCTTCAGTGGATTAACCAGGTATCTCACCTGCAATTTGCAGTGCAGAAGTTCAACTCGAATCGGAGCCGAATCGCCACCTGTTCCGGGCCGCCATCCGGGCCCCGGATGGGCGAGACTGGGACGATGACGGCGCGACCCGACGGCACGATGGGCTGGCTGCTCGCGCAGTTCGCGCGCGACGTCGGTGCCGCGCACGCCATCGCGGTCTCCGCCGACGGCCTGCTGGTCGCCTCGTCCGGCCGGCTGCCCACCGAGGCCGGCGAGCAACTCGCCGCCATCGCCGCCGGTACCACCTCGCTCGCCGCCGGCGGGGCGGAGCTGCTCGGCGGCGGCCGGGTGGTACAGACCGTCGTCGAGATGTCGGTCGGCCTGCTGTTTCTGATGAGCATCGGCGACGGCGCCTGCCTCGCCGTCCTCGCTCCCCCGGACTGCGACGTCGGCCGGATCGGCTACGAGATGACCCGCCTGGTCGACCGCGTCGGCCCCGTCCTCAACCCCGGCCACCGCGGCGACGCCCTGCGGGAGGGGTCGTGAGCGCCGACGAGCGGGCGGCGCGGCGGCGGGCGAGTGCGCACGCGGCCGAGGTGCACGTGGACGCGCAGCGCAAGGCGCGCGAGGCGCAGCAGCGGCAGGCCCGCGAGCTGGTCGCCCGGTTCGTCCGGGACGTCACGGAGCGCGGCATCCCCCCGGTGCCGCTCGCGGCCCGCGGGTACGGCGGGCGGCACCGGTACCGCACCGGGCTGCGCGGCTGGTACCTGAAGCCGGACCGATCGATCGCCGTCGCCGCCGACGGCGAGTTCTACATCCTGTCCGTACCGGACTCGGCGCTCGCCCGGGTGCGCGGCGCGCGGGTGGCGCCGACCCCGCCGCCGCTGACCGTCGGTGAGGGCGCCCGGGACGGTGAGACGCTGCCGCTCGCCGACCTGCTCCGGCTACGCCTGGACCAACCGCTCGGCTGAACCCATGAACGCGGCGGCGCAGGACGGCGCCGGGGTGCGGTCTCGGCGGCGCAGGACGGCGCCGGGGTGCGGTCTCGGCGGCGCACCCCGGCGCCGGCTCGCGGAGGCCCGGCCCCGTGGCCTCCGGTGGAGCGAGGCGCCGCCCGCGCCGCGCGGGCGGCGGGCGACGCCTCAGTTCGAGGGGCGCCGGCTACTGGCCGTTGCCGTTGGAGAGGCCGAGGAACTCCTGCTGCTCCCGGTCGTACCGCTCGGTCAGCCCGTGGCCGTACCGGTGCCACCAGTTGTCGGTGACCCCGCCCTGGTGCGTGGTGGTGTTGCCGTAGATCGCCCGGTCGTAGTCGATCCGGGCGTCGTGGTACGACTGCTGGAACTGCTCGGGCGACATCTGCTGGATCGTCTGGATGGTGTGCTGCGACAGGGTGCCGCTGCGGTGGATCGGGTCGCCGGCCATCGAGTTGAGGATCGCCTGGACGCCACCCTCGCCGCGCATGTGCGCGCCGGACACGATCGCCGCCTGTACCCCGGGGTCGGAGAAGTGGAGCGCACCGGCGGCCCGGGCGTGGTCGGACAGCAGGCCGCTGACCACGGCGACCTCCTGCGGGCTGCCCTGGCCGTACCGGTTGCGCGCGGCGAGGATCTGGTCGTAGCCGTTGTGCTCGCTCTGCCGGAACCCGTACAGCTCGCGCACGCCGCCCTGCTCGCCGGCCGCGCCCTCGGAGTTCATGATGCTGCGCACCACCGCCGGGTCGAGCTGGTCGGTGGGCCCGCCCGCGGTCGTACCGCCGCTGCCCTGCTGGCCGCCGTACCCGTCGGCGACCGCGGTGTCGGTGCTGGCGTAGTCGTCGCTGGACTGCTGCACGTGCCCGTTGATCTTCTCGAACAGCTGCATCGCGCTGCGCAGCGACGCCACCAGCTGGCTCTGCAGGGTGGTGTTCGCGGCGGCGACCGGGCTGCCCAGCGCGGCGAACGACAGCCCGTCCAGCACCGCCGTCTCGAGGCCGCTGATCACCTCGCCCATCCGGCCGGTCAGACCGGAGACCTCGGAGGTGAGCGCGCGCACCGCGGTCGGGTTGATGGTGAATCCGCCTGAGCTCATCGGTCCTCCTCCGTCGGAAGCCCCAGTGTCGGCGATCGACGGCCGGTGGCGTACGGCACAACTACCCACCGCCGTCCGGGCCGGTGTGGGCATTCTGACCGGCACGTCGCCCGCGCGGCAGCCACCACATCACGAGCACGCCCAGTACCGCGACGGCGACGGCGACGGTGCGCAGCGCGGCGCCGGCCGCACCGGTGAACGCGTCGAGCACGGCGGCGCGGTCGACGCCGGTGGCCGCGAGCGCGGCCGCCACCGTGCTCGGATCCCCGGCCGCCGGCGGCAACCGAGCGTCGAACCCGGCGGTGATCAGGCTGCCGGCGACCGCGACGCCGACCGCGCTGCCGAGCTCCCGGGTCAGGCTCTGCAGCCCCGATCCGGTACCGGCGGCGGACGCCGGCAGCGCGGTCACCATCACCTCCGACAGCACCGGCCCGGCCAGCCCACACCCGGCCGCGACCAGTACCACGCCGAGCACGTAGCCGGGGTAGCCGGTGTGTGCGTCCATGTTGCCGAGCACGGCGAGCCCGGCGACGAGCACCAGCAGCCCGGCGCCGACCCCGGCCCGCCGCCCGTACCGGCGGGTGATCGCGACGCCGGCGCGCGGCGCCAGGTACAGCGCCGCCGCCATCGGCAGCAGCCGCAGCCCGGACCCCAGTACCGAGAAGCCCCGGACGTACTGCAGGAACTGGCCGTTGAGGTACATCACCGCGAACATGCCGACGAAGGTCAGGGCCATCCCGAGGGCCCCGGCGCGGACCGCCGGCGCGGCGAGGATGCGCGGGTCCAGCAGCGGCGAGCGCGCCCGGCAGCCATGCCGCACCCACCCGGCGAGCAGCAGTACCGCGAGCGCCGCGGCGGCGACGACCGGCGCGGTGAGCCAGCCGTACCGGGGTGCGGCGATCACCGCGAACAGCAGCGCCAGCACGCCGGCGGTCAGCAGTGCCGCACCCACCGGATCGGGCCGGCCGGCATGCCGCGGTACCCGCGGGGCGGCCAGGGCGGTGACGGCCACCGCGGCCGCGGTCAGCGGTACGGCGGCGGCGAACAGCACCCGCCAGGAACCGGTCTGCAGCGCGGCGCCGCCGCCGACGTTGCCGAGCACCGCGGCCAGGCCGGTCATCGACGACCAGGCCGCGATCCGTCGGCTGCGACCGTGCCCGGTCAGGCTCCGGGTCGAGGTTCCCGCGGCGGTCGGGACGGAGGCGAGCAGCAGCGCGAGGGTGCTGGGTAGTACCGCGGCGGCGCCGACGCCGGACAGCATCCGGCCGGCGATCAGGACGCCGGTGGTCGGTGCCAGCGCGCAGCTCGCGGCGCCGAGGCCGAACACGCTCATTCCGGCGAGCAGGGTTCCCTTGCGGCCCAACCGGTCCGCCAGCGCGCCGGCCGGGATCAGCAGGCACGCGAAGACCGCCACGTACCCGTCGACGACCCACACCACGGCCTCCGCGGAGGGGTGCAGGTCGCTCGCCGACAGCAGCGGGATGCCCAGGTTCAGCGCCGAGACCATGCCGACCACCAGCGCCACGCACAGCCCCATCGCCACCAGCAGCGCACCGCCGTGGCTCCGGTCACCGCCGTGGCTCGGGTCACCGCTGTGCGGGCCACCGCCGAGTGGGTCGGCCCGGTCCGGCGCGCCCGGCGAGGGTGGATCAGCTGGCTGCGGCATGCACCGACGCTAGCGCCGGCTGGTCCGGCCCGGATCACGGCCGCTGACCTGCGCGAACGAGCGACGGCGAGCGGTCTACGAGACCGGCGCTCCGCCACCCGCCGTGGCAGCGGCGGGTGGCGGAGCCTGCCGGTCGCCCCTACAACAACCGGCGGGGATTCGTCAGGCGGGTATGCCGTACACGGTGACCTCGGTGAGGTGGAAGGTGGCGTTGGCGGTGTTGCTCAGCCCGATGATCCGGACGTACCGGGCGGTGCCGATCGTGGTGAACGTGTCTCCGGCATCGGTCGCCGGATCGGTGGTCATCCGGCCGCCGACCGTGAACCAGTGCGTGCCGTCCTCGCTGGCCACCACCCGGTAGGTGTAGTACCGGCCGCCACCGACGTAGTTGCGCACGTTGATCCGGGACACGTCGGTCGCCGCACCGAGGTCGACCTGCCACCAGGTGCCGTCGGCCTCCAGCGGACCGCCCCAGTACGGCGAGTTCGACCGGCTGCCGTCGTTCGCCGCGGTGGCCGGGTGGTTCTTCTCCTCGTTGAACGCGGTGACCGGCTTGCCGACGCTGCACTGCGGATCGCCGCTGCCGTCCCGTGGCATCGGGAACGCGCCGGTGCGCATCGCGTCGAACACGCCGATCCCGGCGGTGCCGGTGTGCCGGTTCACGGCGGTGAAGAACATCCCGACGTCCTCGGCGTCGCTCGCGCCGGGCAGCTCCGCCGACCCGATGACCGTCCAATGTGTACCGTCGGACGAGCACTCGCCGACGAACGTGTCACCGTGCCGGCCGAGCCGCACCTGCACGCTGGCACCGAACCCGCCGACCTCGGACACCTTGTTCAGCAGCCCGTCGCCGTCCGGATCCCAGTTGAACAGGCAGCCCTGCTGCGGCGTCACCGCGACCGCGGCGAAGCCGGTACCGGGATCGGTCAGGTCGCTGCTCGCGACCAGCCCGGCCCGGGCGTACGGGGCCTGCGCGTCGACCCGGGTCACCGTCGTGGTGGCGGCGGTGCCGTCGGTCAGCGCACCCGGCCGGTACACCGAGGCGAACTGGGTGGCGGTCGAGTTGATGTCCTCGCCGCCGCCGGCGATCGCGATCGTGTCACCGGACTGGGCGTACGACGCGTCGGTGGTGTCGACGGTCTTCCAGTCGTCGGACACCGCGCCCGACACCAGGACGCTCGTCCCGGCGCTGGCATGCCCGTCGGTACCCCACTGCGCGGTGGCGGCGAGGTCGCCGATGTCGCCGGCGGTCGCACCGGCCGGCAGCGTCACCGACCAGGTCGCCTGGAAGGTACCGCCGGCGACCACGTCGTCGGTGTCGCTCGGCGTGCTCGCCGTCGCCGCGTAACCGTCCGGTGTGGACAGATCCAGCGCGAGCTTTCCGGTGCCCTGCAACATGTTCAGGTTGGTGAACGTGGCGGTGACCGAGACGGTACCGCCGGGCTTCGCCGCGTTGTGCGTGCTGCCCAGGCTCAGCGTGCCGTCCGGGCTCGCCGCCACCTCGCTCGCCAGCTGGTACGCGTCGCCGTGCGGCCGGGTCGGGTACTCGGTGTCGGCGTGCGCCCAGTCCTCCGCGACCTTCGTCCAGTCGACGGGTACCGGCGGCTGTCCGGTCGACAGCGCCGTGTCCAGGCTGTCGAAGTAGGTCTTCCAGCGCAGCCCGTAGTAGTCGCCGACCAGGCCGTTGAACTCGCGGCGGGCGTAGTCCTGCAGCGTGGTTCCGGTGGCCCACAGGGTGACCAGCGATCGCACGTCGTAGCGCAGCGCCGCCCGCTCGGCCGGCCCCGCGGCGGAGCGCTCCGCGCCCTGCTGCCAGCTGCCGAACAGGAAGTGCTCGTCGCTGCCGAGCAGCCGGTCCATCAGCGCGATCTGGTCTTCGAACCGGCCGGACAGCCGGTCGAACTCCGCCTTGTCGCCCGACCGGTACGCCGCCAGGATGCGCGGCAGGGCGGTGCGGCTGTGGTTCGCGATCACCTGGCGCGCCACGTCGACCAGGTCGTAGCGGTACGCGCTGGTGGTGCGCAGCGACGCCGGCACCGCGAGCAGGTCGGTCAGCACCGTGTCGAACGCGGCGGTGTCGTACGGCAGCGGCGACGACGAGGTGGACAGGCTGGGCTGGTTGTCGAACAGCGCGGTCGGGTGCCGGCTGTCCACGGTGGCCGGCCAGCTGTAGACGGTGTCGGCCAGGGTGCGCCACGCCGCGGCGGCGTGCGGGTCGGTCCCGCCGTACCGGGCGGTGGCGTACTGGGCGAACCAGTCGTGCAGGTCGACCGGGCCGCTGCGCCACGGCAGTTCGGTGAAGAACTCGACCGCGGCCGGGTTGTTGTCGATCGCCTCCGGCATCAGCGCGATGCCGTCCTGCGCGCTGCCCGGCTTGTCCTGCCACTGGTAGAACTTCTCGTTCCAGGTGGTCAGCTGGGCGCCCAGGTTCGTGTGCCCGCCGAAGTTCCAGATCGTCCCGAACGCGTACGGGGTGCCGAAGAAGTCCGCGTCGCGGTCGGTGATGCTGGGCTGGTCCGAGATCCCGTCCAGGACCACCATCTTCGACCGGTCGATCGACTGCAGGGTGGCCGGCAGCGGGTTGGACTCCCAGCCGAGGATGCCCCACAGCGCGTCCGGATGCGCGGCGTTCAGCGCCTGCTGTACCGCCTTCGACGCCGCCGGCACGTCCACGTCGCCGGCCTTGCCGCCCTCGTGCAGCAGGTCCATCTTGTACATCGTGGACGGTCCGAGCAGTCGGGTCTGCGCGGTGTAGAACGCCTTCGCCACCTTGCCGAACCACTCGTTCGTCGGGTCCAGCCAGTCCGGCCGGGGCAGGCTGTTCCAGGTGCCCTGGGGCACCGTCTTCGCGCCGGCGTTGCGGTCGGCGAACCCGTCCGGCACGGTGCCGAAGTAGCCCGGCAGTACCGGCGTCATGCCGAGCGACCGCAGCCGGTCGGCGATCCGGCGGCCCAGCTTGGCGCGCTGGTCGATCAGGTGCTGCGAGATCGGGTCACCGACCCCGGACAGGTTCTGCAGCAGCCACCACGACTGGTGCCCCGGCTGCGGGATCCAGTTGCGCATCTCGCCGGCGGAGTAGCCGAACTGCTCGAACGTCTGCTGGTAGACCGACTCGGAGCCCTCGTACAGCAGCACCTCGTTGATGCCGCGCAGCGCGAGCACGTCGATCCGGTGCTGCCACTCGCTCCAGGAGAGGTACGGACCCGCGTACCCCTCGTTGGTGTCGTTGAGGGCGAACCGGTGGGTCACCGACGAGGTGTGCGTGATCGGCGCGGCGGGCAGCGGCAGCCGGCTCGGCAGCGCGGCGAGGCTGTCGCCTTCCATGGACACGTCCACATGCGCCACGTACTTGAGGTACCAGCCGAACCCGGTCAGCAGCACCGCCGGGGTGGTACCGGAGATGACCAGCCGGCCGTGCCGCGCGTCGATGCCGAAGGTGTCCTTCGCGGTACCGCGGTCCACGGCACGCAGCGTCACCTGGTTCGCCCGGGCGCCGATCAGCCGCCGTACCGCGGCGGCGGCCGGCCCGGTGTCGAACGCGGCGCCCGGATGGGGTGCCGGCGCGGCCTGCGCGGGCACGGCCGTACCGATCACCGCCAGTACCGCCACGGCAGCGAGCAGGGCGCGCCCGATGCGCCGGGCGAGTGGTGGTCGGTCGGGACGTCGGTGCGGGAAGGGGACGGGCGGCAAGGTGCTCACCTCGTTCTGCTGGGGGCCGAGACGCAGCGGGGCGTACCTGACTGACGGTTATCGACTTTTCGAAACGATCCTACGAAAGTTCTTGCCGCAGCATGGCCCGCCCGAACGCACCCGTCAAGCCCGGTCGCACCGAACGAGATCGGCGGCAGAACGGTCCGCAGCCGAACGGCGGCGGTGCGCGACCACCGCCCGCGCCGGCTGTGATCTGGGCGAAGGTTCGGCAGTGATCGGCCCCCCGGGGCGGGGCGCAGTTGGCAGGCTGGGGACGTGCACGCGAACGGAGCCGGACGATGACCGAGTCGGGGCGCTGGTCTGCGCGCAGCGCCGGGACGAATCGGGAAACCGCGCTGCGCAGTTTCCTGCAGACCGAGTCGGGCAGCGCCACCGTGCTGGTGGTCGCCGCGGTGGCGGCGCTGCTGTGGGCGAACGTCGACGGCGCCGGGTACGAGCGGTTCTTCGGCACCGACCTCGCGGTCCGGTTCGGCAGCGTGGAGATCGCCCAGGACCTGCGGGCCTGGATCAACGGCGGACTGATGGCGCTGTTCTTCTTCGTGGTCGGGTTGGAGGCGCGGCGCGAGTTCGACATGGGCGAGCTGCGCGACCGGCGGCGCATCACCCTGCCGCTGCTCGCCGGCCTCGGCGGGATGGCCATTCCGGTGGTCATCTACCTGGCGATCAACGCCGGCCAGCCGTCCGTGCACGGCTGGGGCGCGGCGATGTCGACCGACACCGCGTTCGCGCTCGGGCTGCTGGCGCTGGTCGGCCGCCGGCTACCGGACCGGGTCCGCGCGTTCCTGCTCACCGTGCTGGTGGTCGACGACCTCGTCGCGCTCGCCGTCATCACGTTCTTCTACAGCGGCCACGTCACGCTCGTACCGGTGCTCGTCGCGGTCGGCGCGTTCGGGGTGCTGCTGATCCTGCGCCGGCTGCCGATCGCCGGCCGGATCATGGGCGTACTGACCGTCGTCCTGGCGCTGGTGGTGTGGGGGGCGCTGCGCGCGGCGGACGTGGAGCCGGTCGTCGCCGGGCTCGCGGTCGGCCTGCTGACCGCCGCGTACCCGCCGGCGAGCGACGACCTGGAACGCGCGACCGGCCTGTTCCGCTCGTTCCGGGAACAGCCGACCCCGGAGCTCGCCCGTACCGCCCGGGCCGGCCTGGCCGCCGCGCTGTCGCCGAACGAGCGGCTGCAGCAGCTGTTCCACCCGTGGACCAGCTACCTGATCGTGCCGGTGTTCGCGCTGGCCAACGCGGGCATCCCGATCAACGGCGGGTTCCTCGCCACCGCGTACACCTCGCCGATCACGCTCGGCATCCTCTTCGGGTACGTGCTGGGCAAGCCGATCGGCATCCTCGGTGTCAGCTGGCTGGCGAATCGGATCAGCCGCGGCCGGCTGGAGCCGCCCGTCGGCTGGGCCGCGATCGCCGGCGGCGGTGCCATCGCCGGGATCGGCTTCACCGTGTCGCTGCTGATCGCCACGCTGGCGTTCCACGGCGAGCAACTGGCCGAGGCGAAGCTCGGCGTACTGTCCGCGGCGTTGTGCGCGGCGCTGCTGTCCTGGGGGGTGTTCGCGGTGACCGGGCACCTCGCGCCGCTGCCCCGCAGCCGGGCCCTGCTGGGTACCGGCGAGACGCTGGTGGACCTCGCGGTGCCCGTCGCCGACGACCGCGACCACGTGCGCGGGCCGGCGCAGGCGCCGGTCACCATCGTCGAGTACGGCGACTTCGAGTGCCCGTACTGCGGGCAGGCCGAGCCGGTGGTGCGCGACCTGCTCACCGGGCATGCCGAGATCCGCTACGTGTGGCGGCACCTGCCGCTGCGCGACGTGCATCCGCGCGCCTACCTGGCCGCGAAGGCGACCGAGGCGGCCGCGAAGCAGGGCGCGTTCTGGCCGATGCACGACCTGCTGTTCGATCACCAGGACGAGCTGCGACCGCCGGACCTGCTCCGGTACGCCGAGTTGCTCGAACTCGACCTGGAGAAGTTCAAGGCCGACCTGCGCGGCCGGTGGGTGCAGTCCCGGGTCGCCGACGATGTCGAGTCGGCGCAGCTGTCCGGCGTCTCCGGCACCCCGACGTTCTTCATCAACGGTCGACGGCACTACGGCGCGTACGACATCGATTCGCTGAGCGCCGCGGTCAAGACCGCCAAGGCCCGCGCCCTGATCCGCACGATCGGCACCGACCCCGAACCCTCGTGAGCCCGGCCGATGTTGATCAAGGGATGCGGAGGATGATCAAGGGGCTCGGTCGCATCGTGCCAGGTGCGGACGCACCGATCCCTTGATCAACGCGGTGGGCGAGCGCCTCGGGTCAGGTGGCGGCGTCGAGGAGGGCCACGGCGGCGGCACGGGCGGTCCGCGAGACCGCGGCGGCGTCGTGGTCCATCCGGGCCGAGACGCTCGTCCCGTCGTAGATGACGTGCAGGGCGTGCGCCACCTCCGCCGGGTCGGCCACGCCGGCCTTGGCCGCCAGGTCGGCGAACACGCCGCGCAGCCACGCCCGGTACCGGTCGGTCTCCTCCTCGACCACGCCGCCGCGAGGCGACTCGGCGCTGGCCGCCATGAACGGGCAGCCGTTGAAGCCGGGTGCGGCGCAGGTCTCGGCCTGCGAGTCGAAGATGGCGAGGATCTGCTCGCGCGGCGTGTCGTGCCGCGCCACCGCCGCGGTCACCCGGTCGGCGATGCGCGCGTGCCGGCCCGCCAGGTACGACCGGACCAGCTCGTCCTTGCTGCCGAACGTGCTGTACAGCGACGCCTTGGCAACGCCGGCGCGTTCGATGATGCGGTCGATGCCGACGGTGTGCACGCCCTCGGCGTAGAACAGCTCGTTCGCCGCCGCGAGCAGCCGCTCCCGGGGCGGCTTGCGTACCGCTGCCTGCTCCGCCTTCGTCGCCATCGCTGTCACCTCCGTACTCCAACCCTGATGTTCCCGCCCGCGGCACGGTCCGGCCACCCCGCGGCGGCCGGACCGCGCCAGGTGCGGGTCACGGCTCGACGGTGATGTCCACCTTGTTCGGATAGAACGCCAGGTGCCCGGCGATCTGCTCGACCGCAGGGTACGGCGTGCGGTAGGTCCAGACCGCGTCGATCGCCTCGCCGCCGTCGACGGCGAGCGTGTAGTAGGACGCCTCACCCTTGTACGGGCAGTACGTCGTGGTGTCGGTCGGCCGCAGCACCGCCGGATCCAGCGCGTCCGGCGGCAGGTAGTGCACCGGCGGGTAGCCGGCCTCGCGCAGCTCCACCGACGAGGTGGTGTCGGCGAGCACCGTGTCGCCGAGCCGGACCACGACCCGGGCGGTCGACGGCGCCACCGTGATCGGGTGGTCCGGCCCCGGGATCTTGCGTTCGCGTGTCACGGTCTCTCCTCTGCCTCGATCGTGCGGGTCCGGCCGGATGGAGGTCGCCTGACCGTTCCGGCCCGCTTCCAGGGTGCTACTGCCGGACCGGATCAGCGAGCTCGTGCGCACGCTCGACCACCGGCGCGGGTCGGCGGGGCCGGCGCAGCAGCAGCCCGGCGAGCGCGAGCGCGCCGAGAACCAGGACGCCGATCCCGTAGTCGCGGGCGGCGACCGGCAGGCTGCCCAGCTTCACCGCGAGGACGCCACCGAGCACCGCCGGCCCGCCCATGCCCAGGTAGCAGACGATGTACAGCAGGGACAGCACGCCGGCGCGCTCGTGCGGCGCGGCCAGCGGCACCACGGTACGGATGCCGCCCTGGAAGCCCGCGCCGAAGCCGAGCCCGGCGATCGCGGTACCGACGAAGAAGCCGACCGCGGAGCCGGTCGACACCGAGCCGACCACGATGCCGATCCCGGCGAGCAGCCCGATCGTCCCGAGGTAGAGCACGGTACGGGCGGGCACGGTGCGCAGTGCGAGCACCGGTATCGTGCCGACCGCCGCGGCGAGGAACAGCCCGAGCCCGCCCAGCAGCGGGGCGTGCGAGTGGGCCATGCCGGCGACGATGCCCGGCGCGAGCGCGCCGTAGAAGCCGACCAGCGACCAGACCGCGAACAGCACCGGGGCGGCCACCGCGACCGCACCGCGGGTGGCGCGGGGCAGGCCCAGTTCCGGGCGCAGGCTGCGCAGCGCGCCGGGCGCCCGGGTCACCGTCTCGCGCAGCAGCAGGATGCCGACCGCCTGGGCCAGGTAGGCGACGATCAGCAGCAGGTAGATCAGGTGGGTCGGGAACGGCAGGAACTGGACGACCGCGGCCGAGCCGACCACCCCGACGGCGGTGCCGACGCCAGGGGCGACCGAGTTGGCCAGCGCGCCGCGCTCCTTGTGCAGGTCGAGCATGCCCGCGCCGACCGCACCGATCGCCGCGCCGGTGGCGACGCCCTGTACGGCCCGGGCGACGAGCAGTGCCGGCACGCTGCCTGCGGTCAGGAACACGATCATCGCGGCGACCGCGATCGCGATCGAGACGAGCAGTACCGGCCGCCGCCCGAGGTGGTCGGAGATGCGGCCGAGCAGCAACAGCGACGCCAGTACGGCGAGGGCATAGGTACCGAACACCACGGTGGTGGTGATCGGCGAGAAGTGCCATTCCGCGGCATACGTCGCGTACAGCGGGGTCGGTGCCGCGGAGGCGGCGAGCAGGGTGACGATGATCGAGGCGAGCAGCAGCAGCGCCGCGGTCGGATGCCTCGTGCCGGGACGGCCGCGGAGGTCGGACAGGGTCGCGCTGGTCATGTTTCCCCCGGAGAGTCCGGCCGTGGGCCGCCGGCGGCGGTCACGAACAGACAGGTCTGTCTAACAACTTCCCCGACCCTAGACAGACCTGTCTAGGGCGTCAACCGATCCCGCCGGGTCCGCACTGTGAGCTGCCTCGCGCGCCGGACCGCCGATCGGCGCCGAGCACCGAACGGGGCTCAGCGGTTGCGGTCCCGGGTACCGACCGGGGACCAGGCACGCGCCGTCGACGCGCCGGCGCCGCGCGGGCCGACGGCGTCCCGGGACCGGTACACCAGGTACGGCCGGAACAGGTAGTGCACCGGCGCGGTGAACGCGTGCACCAGCCGGGTGAACGGGAAGATCGTCAGCAGCAGCATCCCGATCAGGGTGTGTATCCGGTAGTCGACCGGCGCCGCGGTCATCTTCCCGATGTCCGGCTGGAAGTAGAACAGCGACCGGAACCACGGGCCGACCGTCGCCCGGTAGTCGTAGCCGCCGACGGACGCCCGCTCGATCGCGTTGAACACCAGCGTCACCCACAGCCCGGCCAGGATCGAGGCGACGAGCACCACGTACATCGCCTTGTCGTTGCGGGTGGTGGCCATGAACACCGGCCCGGTCGTACGGCGACGCACGATCAGCAGCACGATCCCGGCGAGGGTACCGATGCCGGCGACGCCGCCGAGGGTGAGCGCCAGCGCGTGGTAGCCGTTCTCGGACAGGCCGAGTGCCGAGGTGAAGGACTCCGGCACGACCAGGCCCATCAGGTGGCCGAGCACCACGAACAGCAGTCCGAAGTGGAACAGCGGGGAGGCGAACCGCAGCAGCCGCGACTCGTACAGCTGCGACGATCGCGTGGTCCAGCCGAACTGGTCGTAGCGGTAGCGCCAGATCGTGCCGCCGACCAGGACGACCACCATCGCGTACGGCAGTACCGCCCAGAGCACGATGCTCATCGATCTTCCTCCTTCGTCGGATGTCCGACGAGGCACGACGCGCGATGCTCGAGGTGCCCTCGCTCGCTCATGACGGGCCCTTCCGGTACGGCTGGAGTTGCAGGTCGAGGCCGACGGTCTCGGTCGGCGGACCGGTCCGGGCCAGCGCCAGCGCGGCGGCCCGGTCCGCGGGCTGCTCGCCCGGCAGGGTGTCGCACAACGCGGCCAGCACGTCCGCGTACGGCGAGCCGGCGTCGGCCAGCGCCAACCGCAGCAGCGCCAGCCCGGCGCGGTACTCGACCAGCAGGTCGAGCCCCACCCCGTCCGGCGCGTGGGCGGCGAACTCGCACACCGCAGGCAGGAAGTCTGGCAGCTCGCCGTCGGCGACGGCGAACCCGTGCTCCGCGTACCGGCGTTTCAGCGCCGCGAGCGAGCCGCCGCGGCGCCGCGTGTCGCCGTCGGTGTACCAGGTCAGGTAGAGGCAGCACCGCTTCCGGAAGTCGAACGTGTCCACATAGGACGATTGCAGTTCGGCGAGCGGCGTCGCGCCGAGCGTGGCGACGAACCGGCCCAGCGGCGCGATGCCGGCGGTCGCGTCCCGCAGCAGCGGCAGCAGCTCCAGCAGCCGGCGGTCCGGGTAGCACAGCAGCAGCGCCACCGCCTGCCAGACGGTACGGGTGCGGTCAGTCATGAGCCGGCCCACCGCCCGCGGTGCCGCCGTCGCCGGACCGTGACGGCGGGAACATGCCCTCCGGGCGGCCGGAGCCATCCCAGTTGAGCAGGTTGTAGCGGTGCTCGGCATCGGTACGCTCGTCGCTGCCCTGCCGTTCCCGCAACGCGTGGAACGTCTCGATCGACACCGGTACCGGCCGGCCCGAGGCCTCGCCGAACGGTCCCGAGCCGTACATGCCGGGGCCGCCCTCGGTCTCCAGCGAGCAGCCCAGCTCGTCCAGCTGCGCGGCCTGCTCGGCGTGCGCGGTCGGGATCACGTACCGGTCCTCGTACTTCGCGACCGCGAGCAGCCGGTACATCTCCTGCAGTTGCGCGCCGGTCATCCCCACCGCCGCGGGGATCGACTCGTCGGGCTCCTCGCCGAGGTTCTCGGCCCGCAGGTACGAGCGCATCGCGGCGAGCCGACGCAACGCCGAGGCGACCGGTGCCGGGTCACCGGCGGTGAACAGCTCGGCGAGGTAGCCGATCGGGATCCGCAGGCTGTCGATCGCGCCGAACAGGTTGCCCGCATCCTCGCCGTCGTGCCCGGTACGGGACAGCACATCCACGACCGGTGACAGCGGCGGCACGTACCAGACCATCGGCATGGTGCGAAACTCCGGATGCAGCGGCAGCGCGATCCGGTAGGTCTTGGCCAGGCGGTACACCGGGGAGCGGCGCGCCGCGGCCAGCCAGTCCTCCGGGATGCCGTCCCGCCGGGCGTCGGCGACCACCTCCGGATCGTCCGGGTCCAGCAGCAGGTCCAGCTGCGCGGGGTAGAGCTGCTTCTCGTCCTCGGTCGCCGCGGCCTCACCGACCCGGTCCGCGTCGTACAGGAACAGGCCGAGGTAGCGCAGCCGGCCGACGCAGGTCTCCGAACACACCGTCGGCAACCCGACCTCGATCCGCGGGTAGCACAGCGTGCACTTCTCCGCCTTGCCGGTGCGGTGGTTGAAGTAGATCTTCTTGTACGGGCAGCCGGTGACGCACATCCGCCAGCCGCGGCACCGGTCCTGGTCGACCAGCACGATGCCGTCCTCGGTGCGCTTGTAGATCGCACCGGACGGGCAGGCCGCCATGCAGGACGGGTTGAGGCAGTGCTCGCAGATCCGCGGCAGGTAGAACATGAACGACTTCTCGTACTCCAGCCGCACGTCCTCGTTCGCCTTGTCCCGCATCCGTTGCAGCACCGGGTCGTCCAGTGCGTGCTGCGGCGCGCCGCCCAGGTCGTCGTCCCAGTTGGCGCTCCAGGTGATCTGGGTGTCCTCGCCGGTCAGCAGCGACTTCGGTCGGGCGACCGGGAAGTCGTCGCCCAGCGGCGCGTCGATCAGCTTCTCGTAGTCGTAGGTCCAGGGCTCGTAGTAGTCGGAGATGTTGGGCAGCACCGGATTGGCGAAGATCGACATCAGCCGCTTGAACCGTCCCCCGGCGCGCGGCTTCAGCTTGCCGCGGCCGGTCCGCACCCAGCCGCCGCGGAACTTCTCCTGATCCTCGTACCGGCGCGGGTATCCCAGCCCGGGGCGGGTCTCCACGTTGTTGAACCACACGTACTCCATGCCGGCCCGGTTGGTCCAGGTCTGCTTGCAGGTCACCGAGCAGGTGTGGCAGCCGATGCACTTGTCCAGGTTCATCACCATGCCGACCTGAGCCATCACCCTCATCGGTGTTCCTCCTCCGTCGGAACGACGATGGGGCTCCGGGACCCGCGATGCCCGCGGTTCACTCGCTGACGCTCGTTCACCGGTACCTCACCTCCTGGCTGCGGCGGCGGACCACGGTGATCTCGTCGCGCTGGCTGCCGGTCGGGCCGAGGTAGTTGAACGCGAACGACAGCTGCCCGTACGCGCCGATCAGGTGGGTCGGCTTGACCAGTACCCGGGTCAGCGAGTTGTGCATGCCGCCGCGCCGGCCGCCGGCCTCCGAGATCGGTACGTCGATGGTGCGTTCCTGCGCGTGGTAGACGAACGCGGTGCCGGTCGGCATCCGGTGGCTCACGATCGCCCGGGCGACCAGGATCCCGTTGCGGTTGACCGCCTCCACCCAGTCGTTGTCGGCAACCCCGATCGCGGCCGCGTCCGCCACCGACAGCCACACCGTCGGGCCGCCGCGAGACAGCGACAGCATCAGCAGGTTGTCCTGGTACTCGGAGTGGATCGACCACTTCGAGTGCGGTGTCAGGTACCGCACCGTCACGCTCGCGCCGTCCGGGCCGATGCGCGGCTCGCCGAACAGCGCCGACAGGTCCAGCGGAGCCCGGTAGATCGGCAGCTGCTCACCGAACTCGGCCATCCAGTCGTGGTCGAGGAAGAAGTGCATCCGGCCGGTCAGCGTGTGCCACGGTTTGCCGCGCTCCACGTTGACCGTGAACGGTGCGTACCGCCGGCCGCCCTTCTCGCTGCCCGACCACTCCGGGCTCGCGTGCACCGGTACCGGACCCGCCTGGGTGTCGGCGAAGGTGATCCGGCTGTCCGGGTCGGCGAGATCGGCGAGCGGCTTGCCGACCCGCTCCTCCAGCGCCCGGAACCCCTGCTCGGCAAGCCTTCCGTTGGTGGTGGCGGACAGCGCCAGCACCGCCTCGGCCATCTTCGCCGCGGTGTCCAGCGCCGGGCGCCCGGCCGCGACGCCCGACGACATCACCCCGCCGTACGCGGCGAGCTGCGCCACCTCCTCGTCGGGGTGGTAGGTGACGCCCTTGTTCGCCAGGCCCAGCCGCTCGGTGAGCGGGCCGAGCGCCCGCCACTTCTCGCCGATCGCCGCGTAGTCGCGCTCCACCACCGTCACCGCCGGCATGGTCCTGCCCGGCACCGGCTGCTCGCCGCTGCGCCGCCAGTCCGGTACGGTGCCGCCCGGCTGCGCGGTCTCCCCCGGCGTGTCGTGCTGCATCGCGGTGACCACCAGGTCACGCCGCTTGCCCAGGTGGTCGGCGGCCAGCGCGCTGAACCGGTCGGCCAGCGCACCGAACAGGTCGAAGTCGGTCCGGGCCTGCCAGGGCGGGTCGATCGCCGGATTGAACGCGTGCACGTACGGGTGCATGTCGGTCGAGGACAGGTCGTGCTTCTCGTACCAGGTGGCGGCCGGGAACAGCACGTCGGACAGCAGCGAGGTCGAGGTCATCCGGAAGTCCGCCGACACCAGCAGATCCAGCTTGCCCTCGGGCGCCTCGTCGCGCCACACCACGTCGCGCGGCCGGTGCTCGGGCGGCGTCTCGCCGGAGCGTACCTGCGCGGTGCCGGTGCCGAGCAGGTGCTTGAGCAGGTACTCGTTGCCCTTGCCGGACGAGCCGAACAGGTTGGCGCGCCACAGCGTCAGCACCCGCGGCCAGTTGCGCGGATCGTCCGGATCCTCGGCGGCGAACCGCAATCCGCCGCTCGCCAGCCGGTCCGCGACGTAGCCGGCGGGATCGTCACCGGCCAGCTCGGCCAGATCCAGCGGGTTCGCGTCGAACTGCGGGTACGACGGCATCCAGCCCAGCCGCGCCGACAGCGCCAGGGTGTCCGCGGTGTGCATCCCGTCCAGCATCCCGCGAGCCAGCGGGGAGGCGAGCGCGTTGGCCGGGTAGCCGTCGTAGCGCCACTGGTCGGCGTGCAGGTACCAGTAGCCGGTGCCGATCATCTGCCGTGGCGGCCGGGACCAGTCCAGCCCCATCGCCATCGTCTGCCAGCCGGTCAGCGGCCGGCACTTCTCCTGCCCGACGTAGTGCGCCCAGCCGCCGCCGTTGCGGCCCATGCTGCCGGTGAGCATCAGCAGCGTCAGGATCGCCCGGTACGCCGCGTCGCCGTGGAACCACTGGCACACCCCGGCGCCCATGATGATCATCGACCGGCCGCCGGAACGGCGGGCCGAGTCGGCGAACTCGCGGGCGATCCGTTCCGCCGCACCGGCCGGTACCGAGGTGATCGGCTCCTGCCAGGCCGGCGTGTACGGCTGGGTCGCGTCGTCGTAGCCGGCCGGCCAGTCGCCCGGCAACCCCGGCCGGGACACCCCGTACTGCGCGAGCATCAGGTCGTAGACGGTGGTGACCAGGTGACCGTTGATCTCCCGGGCCGGCACGCCGCGGCGCAGCACCCCGTCGGCGTCGAACCGGGGCAGCAGCACCTCGACCGACTGCGTACCAGGGCCGGACATCGACAGCATTGGCTTCGTGTCGCCCAGGTCGAGGTTCCACTTCCCCACGCCCGAGTCGGCGTAGCGGAAACCCAGCGATCCGTTGGGCACCACCGGTTCCCCGGTGGCCGAGTCGAGCAGTACCGTCTTGTGCCCTGCCTCCGGTGCGGTGTCGCCGAGGTCCGCGGCGGTCAGGAACTTGCCCGGCAGGTACGCGTTGTCCTTTGTGGACAGCGTGACGAGGAACGGCAGATCGGTGAACCGACGGGCGAAGTCGGTGAAGAAGTCGACCTGGGTGTCCACGAAGAACTCGCGCAGGATCACGTGCCCCATCGCCATCGCGAGCGCCGCGTCGGTACCCGGTTGCGCCGGCAGCCAGGCGTCGGCGAACTTGGTGTTGTCCGCGTAGTCGGGCGAGACCACGACCACCTTCGTGCCCCGGTAGCGCACCTCCGACATCCAGTGCGCGTCCGGCGTCCGGGTCACCGGCACGTTCGAACCCCACATCACCAGGTAGGCGGAGTTCCACCAGTCACCCGACTCGGGCACGTCGGTCTGGTCGCCGAACACCTGCGGGCTCGCCACCGGCAGGTCGGCGTACCAGTCGTAGAACGAGGTCATCACGCCGCCGATCAGCTCGACGAAGCGCGCCCCCGCCGCGTGCGAGACGATCGACATCGCCGGAATCGGGGAGAACCCGGCGATCCGGTCCGGCCCGTACCGCTTGATCGTGTGCACGTGCGCCGCCGCCGCGATCTCCAGCGCCTCGTCCCAGGACGCCCGGACCAGCCCGCCCTTGCCCCGCGCCCGCTGGTACCGCTGCCGCTTCTGCGGATCGGCGGTGATCTCCGCCCAGGCCGCCACCGGATCGCCGAGCCGGTGCCGCGCCTCCCGGTACATGTCCAGCAGCACCCCGCGCACGTACGGGTAGCGCACCCGGCTCGGCGAGTAGGTGTACCAGGAGAACGCGGCGCCGCGCGGGCAGCCGCGCGGCTCGTACTCCGGCGAGTTCGGCCCCACCGAGGGATAGTCGGTCTCCTGCGCCTCCCAGGTGATCACCCCGTCCGACACGTACACCTGCCAGGAGCACGACCCGGTGCAGTTGACCCCGTGGGTCGAGCGCACCACCTTGTCGTGGGCCCACCGGTTGCGGTAGAAGGCATCCCCCGCCCGACCACCCCGCCGGTACACGTCGTGCAGGTCCGGCGAGACCTCGCGCCGGGTCAGCAGCCGCCCGGCGCGCAACAGCGCCTCCTGCAACACCCCGTCGTCGACCGGGCCGGCCGTCGGTGCGATGCGGCCGTCGCCGGCCGGCGGCATGCTGTCGCGTTCGAGCGTCACGGGGTCCCCCTCACGTCGAGTGCCGCGCTGCGCAGCCTGTTCGCCGCGCCGTACGCGACCGCCGCCCACACCACGAGCGCCGGCCAGATCAACACCTGCCCGGCGGTACGGATCCCCGGCAGCTGCGCGGCGACCCCGAGGTTGATGGCGGCGGTCGCGGTCATCCCGAGCGGGAAGACCGTCGACCAGCGGCGCACGTCGTAGTGCGGCCGGCGCCAGATCGCCTCACCGACCGCGAGCACCAGGTACCAGCCGGCGGCGAGCGCCCAGAGCACCAGCGCCGCCACCCGCAACACCCCGCCGGAAACACCGAGCAGGCCGGCGGCGAGGTACAGCTTGGTGGCGGCCAGGGTCGAGATGGCCAGCGCACCGCCGGCCACCCAGTGGTCGCCCACGCCGAGCGCGACCTGCCGGAAGTCGAACGTCACCAACACGCTGACGTACGCCACCAGGCCGGCGAGGAACAGCACCCCGGCCACGATCGCCAGCCAGCGCAGCTGCTCGGCGATCGCGACCGAGGCGGCCAGCACCGCGAGCGCCTGGGTGGAGACGCACAGCAGGAAGTTGACCCCGACCGTCGGCGTCTTCCAGTGCATGAGCACCAGCGGCAGCAGCACCAGCCACAGCGCCGCGGCCAGCGCCAGCAGCGCCACCGACACCGGCAGCCAACCGAGGATGGTCAGCCGGGTACCGAGCACGCAGGTACCGGCCACCCCGGTCAGCGACGGCGGCACGTCGGCGTCCGCCACCCAGCGGGCCCGGTGCACCAGCAGCCGGGTCAGGAACAGCACCGCGAGCGCCAGCCACAGCACCGCGGCGATCGCGACCAGCACGTACGACAGCCACAGCACCGGCACACCGGCCATGCCGGTGGAAAGGATCGCGGTACCCATCACCGCCGCGCCGGCCCCCGGCGGCACCGTCGACGCGAACCGATCCAACTCCCCGTTCATGCCGCCTCCGCGGGAGAGAGTGCGTCGGCTGGACTCGCCACCGCCTCCGCGGGACAGAGTGCGTCGGCGGGACTCGCCACCGCCTCCGCGGGAGAGAGTGCGTCGGCTGGACTCGCCACCGCCTCCGCGGGAGAGAGTGCGTCGGCGGGGTTCATGGTGCGGCTCGGGATGGCATCGGGCGGAACCGGCGGTGACCCCGCAGCCCACCGATCCCGCCCCGACGTGATCTGCGGTCGGTGACAGTCACCTTTCGGAGCCTAGAAGCGCGTGGTGCCGCGCGCACCCCTTTCCTCGCTATTGGTAAACCGGACGGGCGGTCGGGTCAGCGCTTCGCCTCAGCGGTCCTCACTGAGGCAGCTGTCGGAGCGCGTCCCTGTCAGGGCCTCTCGACGGCGCGGTGCCGGCTGGTGGCGGGGGTGTCGGCGTTCGCGGCGAGCAGCGCGTCCAGGCTGCCCCGGGCGGAGCCGATGTCCTGCCGGGGCAGCGGGATGCCGCCCAGCGCCAGTACCTCGATCGCCTCCGCGGCGAACTGCCGGCTCGGGGTGCGGCCGCCCGCCGCGTACCAGGCTTCGAGGGCCAGCTCGTACACCGCCGCGACCAGCGCGCCGGCCAGTGCCGGGACGACCGTGTCGGCGGTACCGGCCAGCCGGTGTCGCATCTCGTCGGCCAGCTCGCGCCGGAACTCGGCGACCTCGCCGTGCATCGCCGCTCGTACCGCCGGGTTGGCGGCCATCAGGTCCTGTGCGGCCAGCGCGCGCGGCACGTCGACCGTCTCGTCGTACCGGGCGAGCGCGCCGATCAGCGCCTCGGTCAGCGCGTCGCCGATCGGCGCGTCCACCGGAATCGCCCGCAGCCGCTCCAGCACGGCGGCCAACCCGCCGCCGATGTGGTGCAGCGCGAGCTGCTCCTTGGTCGCGAAGTGCCGGTACACGGTGCTCGGCGCCACCTCGGCGGCGGCGGCGATCTCCTCGATGGTGACCTGCTCGTACCCGCGCTCGGCGAACATGTCCAGCGCCGTGGCGGCGATGCCTTCCCGGGTGCGCGCCATCTTGCGCGCCCGCAGCCCGTCCGCCTTCGCCACCATGCGACCACCCTATGACCCGCTGGGAGGTACCGGCGTGACCGGCTCCACAGATTGACGGGAGTGACTCGCACGAGAGAGTCACTCCTGCGAAGCTGGGTGGACAGGAGACCGAGCGAGGAGTGTCGATGTCGGGTCTGCTCTACCGCCTGGGCCGGTTCGCCCACTGCCGCCGCTGGTGGGTCATCGCCGCCTGGCTGGTCGTCCTGGTCGGCATGGCCACCGCGGCGGTGACGCTCAGGGGCACCCTGGCCGACACGTTCAGCGTGCCCGGCACCCCCGCCCAGCAGACCATCGACCAGCTGCACCGCAGCTTCCCCGCCGCGTCCGGCGGCAGCGCCCAGGTGGTCGTGCAGGCGCCCGCCGGCCACAACCTGCTCGAACCGGACATTCAGCGGGAGGTGTCCGCCGCCTCCGCCCGGCTCGACCACCTCGACGGCGTCGTCGGCGCGCTCAGCCCGTACCAGGCGAAGACGATCTCCGGCGGCGACCACCGCACCGGCTACATCTCCATCCAGTTCGTCCAGCCCGACCAGGAGGTCGGCGACGCCACCAAGGACCGGATCCAGCATCTTGCCGGGCAGCTGCGCCACGACGGGCTGCGCGCCGAGGTCGGCGGCCAGGCGTTCAGCAGCGCCTCCCAGGTCGGCGGTACCGAGGCGATCGGCGTCGTCGTCGCGGTGGTGGTGCTGCTGATCGTCTTCGGCTCGCTGATCCCGGCGCTGTTGCCGCTGGTCACCGCGCTGGTCGGGGTTGGCATCGGGTACCTCGGGATCACCGCGCTGTCCGGCGCGATCTCGATGAACAGCGTGGCGCCGGTGCTCGCGCTGATGATCGGGCTGGCGGTCGGCATCGACTACGCGCTGTTCGTGGTGTCCCGGCACCGGGGCCAGCTGCGTGCCGGGATGCCGGTCGGCGAGTCGATCGGGCGGGCCAACGCCACCGCCGGCTCGGCCGTGGTGTTCGCCGGTACCACCGTGTTCATCGCGCTCGCCGCGCTGTCGGTGGTCAACATCCCCTTCCTGACGATCATGGGCCTGGCCGCCGCCGGTACGGTCATCGTCTCGGTACTGGTCGCCGTCACCTTGCTGCCCGCGCTGCTCGCGGTGGCCGGCCGCCGGCTCGACGCGGTACCGCTGCCGATCCTGCGGCGCCGGCAGGACCGTGCCGGCGGGCAGCGGGGGCTCGGCGCCCGCTGGGCCGGCTTCGTCACCCGGCGCCGGGTACCGGTGGTGATCGCCGGGCTGATCGTGCTGGGCGTCCTCGCCATCCCGGCACCGAAACTGAGCCTCGGGCTGCCGGACGCCGGCGCCGAACCGGCCGGTTCCGGCAGCCGCGCCGCATACGAGCTGATCGCGGACAACTTCGGGCCCGGCTTCAACGGGCCGCTCGTGGTGGCCGCCGACCTGCGCGGCACCGCCGCCCCGGCGAAGGCCGCCCTCGCCGTCCGCCAGCGGCTGGCCGGCAAGGGCGTGACCGCGGTGGCCGCACCGACGTTCAACGCCGACAGGACGACCGCGATCATCACCGTGATCCCGTCCACCGGCCCGAACGACGCGCAGACCAAGGACCTGGTGCAGCGGATCCGGGACGACGCCGGCTCGATCCACCGGGCCACCGGCGCGCGGATCGGCGTGACCGGCAGTACCGCGCTCTACATCGACATCTCGTCCCGGCTGTCCGCCGCGCTGCCGGTGTTCGTGCTGATCGTCGTCGGGCTGTCGCTGGTACTGCTGGCGTTCGCCTTCCGCTCGTTGCTGGTACCGGTCAAGGCCGCGGTCGGGTTCGTGCTGTCGCTGCTCGCCGCGATCGGCGGCGTGGTCGCCGTGTACCAGTGGGGTTGGCTCGCGGGTGCCTTCCACGTCGCCGAGTCCGGCTGGGTACTCAGCTTCCTGCCGATCCTGCTCATCGGCGTGCTGTTCGGGCTGGCGATGGACTACGAGGTGTTCCTGGTGTCCCGGATGCGCGAGGAGCACAACCGGCACGGCGACCCCCAGGCCGCGGTACGCACCGGGTTCCGGCACGGTGCCCGGGTGGTCACCGCCGCCGCGCTGATCATGATCTCGGTGTTCGCCGGCTTCGTGTTCGGCGACAACACGACGGTCGCCTCGATGGGCTTCGCGCTGGCGCTCGGCGTGCTGCTGGACGCCTTCCTGGTCCGGATGACCCTGGTACCGGCGGTGATGTCGCTGCTCGGCCGCGCCGCCTGGTGGCTGCCCCGCTGGCTGGACCGGATCCTGCCGCGCGTCGACGTCGAGGGCGCCCCGGAACCGGACCGCACCCCGCAGCCCGTCGCCTGACCCCGCCGGGGCGGCGCGGCAGTGTGGTGGCGCACAGCGGTACGGCCGGGCGGCCGATAGGTTGGGCGGCATGCGGCTGAGCAGGATCAGGATCTATCCCGTCAAGTCGACCAGGGGCAGCGAGCTGGCCGAGGCGTCGGTCGAGCCGTGGGGGCTGCGCGACGACCGGCGCTGGCTGGTCGTCGCCGCCGACGGCGAGGCGCTCACCGCCCGGACCAACGACCGGATGCTCACGGTGACCGCGACGCCGACGGCGGACGGTCTCGTGCTGGCCGCCCCTGGGTACGAGCCGCTGACGGTGGTGCACCCGGCCGCGGACGCCGAGCCGCTGCCCACCCCGATCAGCCGGCTGGACCGGTGCCGCGCCGCCGGCAAGGCCGCCGACGACTGGCTGTCCGAGGTGCTGGCCGAGCCGGTGCGGCTGGGCTGGCAGGACGATCCGCGCCGCCGGGCGGTCGGCGAGACGCACGGCGGCCGGCCCGGCGACCATGTCAGCCTGGCCGACGACGCCCCGCTGCTGCTGACCACGATCGCGTCGCTGGATCGGCTCAACGAGTGGGTGTCCGCCACCCGGGCGGAACGCGGCGAGCCGGCCGGCGACCCGCTGTCGATGGTGCGGTTCCGGCCGAACGTGGTGGTCGACGGCGTGGCGGAGCCGTTCGTCGAGGATGGCTGGGACCGGGTCACGATCGGCTCGGTACCGTTCCGGTTCGCCGAGCGGTGCGACCGGTGCGTGCTCACCACCATCGACCCGGACACCCGGATCCACGGCAAGGAGCCGATCCGTACGCTGTCGCGGCACCGGCGCGAGGACGGCAAGGTGTGGTTCGGCGTCCGGCTGATCCCGCTGGCCACCGGCATCATCCGGCTCGACGACCCGATCACGCTCGGCTGATCGATGGCCGCCGGGCGCCGCCGATCGTCTCCCGGGCGGACCGGAGACCCACCCGCCGTGGCCACCGGCCCGGACGGGACGAGCGGCGCGACCGACATCGTGGGCGTGGACGCCGCGGTGGCCGCCGCGCGGGTCCTCGCGGACCGACCGGGCCTTGGCATGCTCGGCATCGTCGGGCCGCCCGGCGCCGGCAAGAGCACGCTGGCCGAACGGATCGTCGCCGAGCTCGGCGACACCGCGTGCCTGCTGCCGATGGACGGCTTCCACCTCGCGAACGCCACCCTCGACCGGCTCGGCCGGGCCGACCGCAAGGGCGCGCCGGACACGTTCGACGCCGCCGGGTACGTCGCGACGCTGCGCCGGATCCGGGCCGGCAGCGAGATCGTCTACGCGCCCCGGTTCCACCGCGAGATCGAGGAGTCGTACGCGGCGGAACTCGCCGTCGACCCGGCGACCGCCCGGCTGGTCGTCACCGAGGGCAACTACCTGCTGCTCGGCGAACCACCCTGGTCGGCGGTGCGCGGGCAGCTCGACGCCTGCTGGTACGTGGCGGTCGACGAGGCGCTGCGGCTGCGCCGGCTGGTGAACCGGCATCTCGGGTACGGCCGGTCGCCGGCGGTGGCGCACGCCTGGGCGCACGGCAGCGACCAGCGCAACGCCGAGCTGGTGATGCGGACCCGAGCCGCCGCCGACGCCACCGTCCAGCTCTGACCGGCGCCGACCCCGTCCTGCGGTTCCGAGTCGGTGGCGGGTCAGGTGTCGCTCGGGGCGGCGACCGGCGCGGGTCGCGCCGCGGCGTCGAGTACCCGGGACCGGCGCAGCCCCGGTACCAGCAGCGCGGTGGTGGCGAGCGACGCGCAACCGACGAGCCCCACCGCGGTCGCCGCGGCCGCCGCGCCGCCACCGAACGACTGCGTGAGCAGCCCGGCGACCAGCGCACCGATCGCCTGCATCGCCATCATCCCGGTCGAGTTGAGGCCGAGAACCTGCCCGCGGATCGACTGCTCGGTGTTTCGGACCAGCCGGTCCTGCAGCGGCAGGCTCGCCGCGTACCCGGCGGAGGCGACGAATCCGAGCACCAGCCCCACCGGCAGCGCCGGCCGGAGCAGGAACAGCAGGTACGGCGCGGCCAGCAGGAACCGCAGCGGTTCGACGAGCCGGTCCCGGATCCGCGCGGGGACGAACCGGCCGACCACGACGTCGCCGACGAGCATGCCGGCGGCGGTCGCCGCGTACAGGTAGCCGGCGTGACTGCCGGCGAGCGGAACGAACAGCGACTCGCAGCCGACGACCAGCCCGTTCGGGATCCACCCCGCCAGGTAGACCGGCCGTACCAGCGGGGAGCGCAACAGCGCCAGGTTCACCGTGCGAGCCCGGCGCACCACCGCGCGGGCCGTCGACCGTGGCGGGTGGTCACCGATACCCACCGCGACCAGCAGTACCGCGAGCGCCGAGGCCCCGGCCGCGACGAGGAACAGCTCGCTGGCGTCGAGGGCGGCGAGCAGCACGCCGCCCAGCCCGTACCCGACGATCTGCATGCCGCCGATCGCGATGTTGAGCGTGGCCCGGCCGAACACGTAGCTGCCCTCCGGCAGGATGTCGGCGACGAGCGCGAGGGTCGACCCACCGGTCGCCGACATCACCACCCAGGGCAGGGCGAGGACGACGAACCGCGCACCCCACGGCAGTCCCGGGATCGCCTGCAGGCCATTGGCCACCGTGGTCACCGCCGCGACCAGCAGCAACGCCTGCCGCGGCCGGAGCAGGTCCGAGGCGGACAGCAGGAACCACGACGCGATCACCCGCAGCAGCGGCCCGCCGAACATGGCCAGGCCGGACCACACCGCGTTGCCGGTGGCCGCGTACGTGATGGTGCCCAGCGCCAGGCTGCCCACCGAAGCGGACGCAATGGCGAGGCACTGGACGCCGAACACGGCCCGGAACTCGGCCACCCCGAACAGTTCCCGATAGGTACGCACAAGCGAGCAGCATGCCCGCGCGCCGAACCCTCCCGGTAGTGTTTCGCGTGGAGGCGAAACGTTGGGTACCTGGCGGGTTCCGGTGGATCTGTTGGCGCGGGCGCGGTTTGCCGTCTCGCCGCGGGCCGAGATCGTCGCGGCGTTGAAGGCGCTCGTCCATCCGACCGACGCCACCGACCGTGCCTTCCACGCGGCACACCGGCAGGCGTTCGCCGACATGCTGGCCGCGATGCCGCGCCGGCGGGCGCTGCTGGAGTGCAGCTTCCGGGCCCGTCGCGGCGACCGGCCCGGCTGGCTCGCGGGCTACCTGTCGGCGCCGCCGATCGCGCCCGGCGCGAGCATCCAGGACGAGCTCGCCGCGCTTGCCGCCGTCCCCACCGCGACGCTGCGCACCGACCTGGCGGAAACGGCGATGCGGCCGTTGCCGCCCGCGCTGCGCGGCGCCCGGCTGGCCGAGGTGGCCACCGGGCTCCTGGGCTGGGTCTGGACGCACACGCTGGACACCGACTGGCCGCGGCGGGAACGCATCCTGCGCGCCGACATCGTGGCCCGGACCGCTCGGCTCGCCGCCCACGGCTGGGCCGCGGTACTGCGGGACCTCGGCCGGCACCGCGAATGGGTGGGCGACGGCGAGCTGCGGATCAACAGCTTCGACCGGCCGACCCGGGTGCTGCCCGGCGACGCCGAGCTGTACTTCGTCCCGGTGCACGCGAACGGCACCTGGGCCGGCTGGGCCGAACCGCACGCGTACGCCATCTACTACCCGGTGACCGGCCGGCTCGCCGACACCGACGCCCGGCGTACCGGCGGGCTGCCCGGGCTGATCGGCGCGAACCGGGCGGCCCTGCTGCGGCTGCTGCACGAGCCGGCCAGCCCGACCCGCCTCGCCACCGCGCTGGACCTGCCGATCGGCGCGGTCGGCAACCACCTGCGGGTGTTGCTGCAGGCCGGCGTGGTGCTGCGCCGCCGCTCCGGCCGCGCGGTGCTGTACTGGCGTACGCCGCTCGGCGACGCCCTGGTCGCCGCCGACGCCGGCTGATCGGTCGGCTGCGGCCGGCCGGGGTGCGTTCCTGTCACGGCCCGGCGCCACGGACCACCCGGCCCCGGCACGGCTGGACCCGGTGTCGGCGGTGTTCCCAGGGCCGCTCGGTTCGCACAGGTCGGCGCTGGGGCGCGGCTGGGCCCGGTGTCGGCGGTGTTTCAGGAGCTGCTCGGTTCGAGCAGTTCTGCGACGAGGGCGGCGAACTCGTCGGGCGAGGCGAGGCGGATGCCGAGGTCCTCGGCCTTGCTACGTTTCGAGCCGGCATTGTCGCCCGCGACGACCAGGCTCGTCTTCTTCGACACGCTGCTGGCGGAACGGCCGCCGGCGCGTTCGATCAGCTCGTTCATCTCGTTGCGGCTGAGCTTCGCCAGCGGACCGCTCATGGCGCCGGTGACCACCACGGTCATCCCGGCGAGCGGCCCGGCGTCCGGGTCCGCGGTCACGTCCTCGCCCTCGCGCGGTTCCTCGGCGGTCGCCGAGGGGGGAGCGGCGCCGGGTTCGGTCATGTTCACCCCGGCCGCGGCGAGCTTGTCGATCAGCGGCGCGAGCTCCGCGAGCTCGGCGACGATGGACGGCGCCTTCTCGCCGCCGATGCCGTCGACCTGTTGCAGCGCTTCGGCATCGGCGGCGCGGATGGCGTCCATGGTGGCGAAGTACCGGGCGATCCGCCGCGACATCGACCGGCCGGTGCCGCGCACGCCGAGCGCGCACAGCACCCGCGACAGCGGCTGCGTCCTGGCCGCGGCCAGGGCCGCGAGCAGGTTGTCGGCGCTGGTCTCGCCCATCCGGTCCAGGCCGAGCAGCTGCTCGCGGGTGAGGGTGAACAGGTCGGCGAGATCGGCCACCAGCCCGGCCTCGACCAGTTGCACGACGCGGGTGCCGCCCAGCCCCTCGATGTCGAGCTGGTCGCGGCCCACCGCGTACGACAGCGACGCCACCAGGTGGCAGTTGCGACCCTGCACGCAGCGCCAGCGTTCCTGGCTGGTGTCGATGTCCGAGCCGCACCGCGGGCACACCTCGGGAAACGCGATCGGCTGCTCGTCTCCGGTGCGCAGGTGCGCGACGGGTGCCTCGATGCGCGGGATGACATCGCCCGCCCGGTGCACCATGACCCGGTCGCCCAGGCGCAGGTCACGGCGGGTGATGTCGGCCGGGTTGTGCAGCGTCGCGTAGGTGATGGTGGCGCCGTCGATCTCGACCGGTTCCAGCACGCCGCGCGGGGCGATGATGCCGGTGCGGCCCACGTTCCACTCCACCTCGATCAGCCGGGTGATCTTCTCCACGGCGGGCAGCTTGTAGGCGATCGCCCACCGCGGGGCGCGTGAGCCCGCGCCCGCGGCCCGCTGGTCGGCGGCGCGGTCGGCCTTGATCACGATGCCGTCGATGCCGAAGGGCAGGTCGGGTCGCACCGCCGCGATCCGGGTGATCCGGGCGAGCACCTCCTCGACGCTGCCGGCGATGCTGCCGGGCACCTGGGTCGTGGCGGTCGTGTGCACGCCGAACTCGGCGGCCAGCGTCATCAGCTCACCGTGGGCACCCTCGGCCAGCCGGGCGGCCAGGGCATCGTCGGTGTCCGGCAGCGGCAGCAGGCCGTAGCAGAAGAACGTCATCGTCGCCACGTACGCGCGGTCTCGGGCGCGCAGGCTGCCCGCCGCCGCGCTGCGCGGATTGGCGAACGGCTCCCCGCCGTGCGTCACCCGCGCCTCGTTCGCCTGCTCGAACTGCACGGTGGTCATCAGCACCTCGCCGCGCACCTCGACGGTCACCGGCACCGCCAGCTCGGCCGGCAGGCCCTCCAGGGTGCCGATCGCGTGCGAAACGTCCTCCCCCGCCGTGCCGTCTCCCCGGGTGATGAGCCGGACCAACCGCCCGCCGACGTAGCGGGCGGCGATCGCCAACCCGTCCAGCTTCGGCTCGACGCTGAACCGTTCCACGTCGTGGCCGAGCCGCCGGGCCAGCGACGCCGCCCACGCCTCGAACTGCTCCGGCGAGAACACGTTGTCCAGGCTCAGCATCGCCACGGTGTGCGGCACGTCGCCCTCCGCCGCACCGCCGGCCACCTTGCCGGACGGGGAGTCGGGCGACACCTCGTCCGGGTGCGCGGCCTCCCACGCCGCGATGCCGCGCACCAGCGCGTCGTACGCATCGTCGTCCAACGGCGAGCCGCCGCCCGCGTAGTAGGCCGCGGCGGCCGCCACCGCCTCCTCGACCGCCTGGATGTAGGCGGCGGCATCCACGATCTGCGCAACAGGCACCGTCATGCTGCCATCCTGCCCGCCACCACCGACAGAATCCCGTCCACCCCGGGTACGGAGCGTGGCCCGGTCGAGCTACGCCCGGCCGGCCGCGCCCGCCCGCTACCGGGTCGGCTCGGGCGTCGAGCCGAGTCGCTTGACGAGGACCTGTTCGGTGGGGTGGTAGCCGAGGGCGTCGTACAGGGCGCGGGCGCCGTCGTTGAAGCCGAACACCGACAGCCCGACCGCGGTCAGGCCGGCGTCGCGGCAACGGTCGTGCATCGCGCGCAGCATGCCGGCGGCATGGCCCCGCCGGCGGTGCTGCTCGTACACCAGCAGGTCGAGAACGAACGCCGAGTCGGGATCCGTGCTGTACCAGACGAAACCGACCGGCTCACCGGCGGCGTAGCCCATCAGGAACTGCTGGTCGGGGGTGTCGCGGCCGGCCGGGAGCAGCTCCGCCATCTCCCGCACCGCGCGTTCGCTGGCCTCCGCCGCGCTGGCGCACTGGCCCGCGCGCAGCATTTCCGCCGCGTAGTCGCGCTCCTGGTTGGCCCGAAACGCGCTCCACTGGTCTGCTGTCATCGTGCGCAGCTCACGCCGGGGACCGGCGTCGGCCGCGTCGGCCAGCGCGATCCGCATCTGGGTGTTGATCACCCGGTATCCCTGCTCGGCGAGCTGCTGGGCGAACCGCCGGTCCCGGTCGAGCACGGTGATCTTGACGGCGTCGGCGCCCCGCCCGGCGGCGTACCGTTCCAGCGCCGGCAGCAGCCGCTCCCCCACCAGGTCGTGCACGCAGGCGGTACGCCCGGACAGGCCGAGCCAGGCCTGACCGGCCGGCTCGCCCCCGATCCGCGCGGACAGCAGGTGCTGGCCGGGGGTTCCGGCTCCGTCCGGCAGCGCGGCGGCCAGCGCCCGGTCGACCGTCGACTCGGGCGCCGCGATGCCGGTGCCCGCACGCTCGACCAGGCGGGCGCGCACCGGCGCGAGCCACTCCTGGTACCGCTCCGGGGTGACCGGCACCCACTCGACCCGCTCCGTCATGGCGTGCATGATGCCGGCCGGTAGCGCGACGGGCAAACCCATTCCTTACCTTGTGTCGCATGGCCGATGTCGAGGTGTGGGTGGCGGACGCGGTGGTGCTGGCGCAGCAGGCCGAGCCGCTGCTGTCGACGGCCGAGACCGAACGCTCCGCGCGGTACGTGTCGGTCGCGGCCCGACGGCTGTTCGTGCTGTCCCGGGCGCTGCAGCGGCTGCTCGGCTCGGCCTACCTCGGGGTGCCGCCCGAGCGGGTCGAGGTCGACCGGAGCTGCCGGCTGTGCAGCGACGGCGGCGACCACGGCAAGCCGTACCTGCGAGGTGCGGCGGGACTGGACTACTCGGTGTCGCACGCCGGCCGGCTGGTGCTGCTCGCCTGGTCCTCGGCATGCCGGGTCGGGGCGGACATCGAACGGCTGGACCGCCGGCTGGACCCGGGCCTGCTCGGTGCCCGTACGCTGGCCGCCGCCGAGCAGGCCGATCTCGACGCGCTGCCCGCCGCGGACCGGCCGGCCCGGTTCCTGCGGCTGTGGACGCGCAAGGAGGCCGCGGTCAAGCTCGCCGGGCACGGCCTGACCGTACCGCTGGCCTCGGTCCGGGTGGACGGCCCGACCGCCTGCCTCGCCGCACCGCCGGCGGGCTGGCCGGCCGAGCCGCCGATGCTGACCACCCTGCCGGTACCCGAGGAGTACACCGCCGCGCTCGCGACCACCGCGGCGCCGCGGGTGGCGCTGCGCGAGATCACCGACCTGGCCGGGATCGGGCTGGCTCCGGCTCGGCCGGCCGACCGTCGCGACGCCGGGCCGGGAGCGACGATCTAGCCATTGACAAGTTCGACCCCCTCCGGCAATCTAGTCGATGACTAGATTGCCGGAGGGAACCATGGACCCGATCACCCTGTTCACCGTCATCGCGCTGGTCGCCGTGCCGACCGTGATGTTCGGCGGCTACTCGCTGCTGCGACTGCTGCCGGCCGGCAAGCTGGACGACCACCAGACCGCGTCGTTCCGGGCCGGGCACGCGCACGCCGGCGTCCTGCTCATCCTCACCCTGGTGGTACTCGACCTGTCCGCCGACGGCGGCCTCGGCCAGATCGCGCGCTGGACCCTGTGCCTGCTGCTGCTCGCCGGGGTGCTCGCCCAGTCCGGCGGGTTCTTCGTGCACCTGGCGATCGGCCGCCGCGGCAGCTGGTCCGCCGGCAACACGCTCACCGTCGGCGGCGCGGTACTGCTCGCGGCCGCGCTGATCCTGGCCGCCGTCGGCGTCGCCACCGGCTGACCGCCCCCGCCGACCGGCGCCCGAGGCTGCCCAGCTGCCCGACTGCCCGGCTGCCCGGCTGACCCGGCTGCCGGCTGCCCGACTGACCTGGCTGACCGGCTGACCGGCTGACCCGGCTGTCCCAGCTGCGCCGGGCGGAGCGCCGCGCGGGCACGCCTAGGGAACGAGGAGGGTCTTGCCCAGGGCGCGGCGGGACTCGATGGCGGCATGCGCGGCCGCGGCCTCGGCAAGGGCGAACCGCTGGCCGATCGTCGGCCGCAACCGCCCCGCGGCGGCGAGCGCCAGCGCCTCCGCCGACCGGGCCCGCGCGCCGCCGGCCCCGAACGAGACCGCGGACAGCGGCACCACCTCGACCCCGGTGTCGGCCGGCGGCCTGGTCATCGTGCCGCTCGCCGCGCCGTGCACGACGTAGCGGGCCCCGGAACGAGCGAGCGCGAACGCGGCCGCGCCGACCGCGCCGCCCACGCCGTCGAACACCACGTCGACCGCACCGATGCGGTCGGCCCAGCCGTCGGCGGTGTAGTCGACGACGGTCCCGGCACCGACCCGTTCGGCGAGCGCGCGCTTCGCCGCGCTACCAGCGGCGCCGACAACCTCGGCGCCGGCGGATCGCGCGAGCTGCACCAGCAGGCTGCCCAGCCCACCGCCGGCGGCGAGCACCAGCACCCGGTCACCGTCGGTGATGCGGGCGGCGGCCGACAGCGCGAGCGCGGTACGGCCGTCGGCGAGCAACGCGGCGGCGTCGTCGAGCGTGACGCCATCGGGGACGTCGATCAGCTCGTCGACCGCCACCACGGCCAGCTCGGCGTACCCGCCACCGCCGGTCACCGCGACGACCCGCCGACCGACCAGCTCGGCCGGGGTGTCGGGGCCGACCGCACGAACCACACCCGCGGTGCCGTTACCCGGCACGTGCGGCAGCGTGCGCGCCGCGGGTGGGCCACCCCCGGCACGGATCTGCGTCTCCACGAACGTGATCGGGCAGGCCTGCGCCGCGATCAACACCTGACCGGGCCCGGGTACCGGGTCGGGCACCTGCTCGACCCGCAGCACCTCCGGCCCACCCCACTGCCGCTGCACCACCGCTCGCACCGGACCCCCACCCTTTGTCGGAGCGTTTCGCTCCGACAAAAGCTAGCGCGCGCGGTGCACACCGGCAATACGCTGTGCCGGTGAGCCAGGACGCACCAGTACCGCGCCGGAACGATCCGGCACCGGGCCGCGCCGATCCAGTGCCTGGCCCCGCCGATCCAGCGCCGGGCCGCCTCGATCCGGGACTCGAGCGAGGCGGCCCGGTCCGCCGGCGCGGGCGGCAGGCCGAGGCCGCCCGCAACGACCGGCTGGTCCTCGACGCGGCCCGGGAGGTCTTCGCCAGCCAGGGGTTCGCTGCGCCGGTCGCCGCCGTCGCGGCTCGCGCCGGCGTCGGCATGGGCACCCTCTACCGGCGGTACGGCAGCAAGACGGAGCTGTTGCAGCGGCTCTGCGTGCTGGCCATGGCGCAGGCGAGCGCGGCGGCCGAGGCGGCGCTGGCGATGGACGATCCCTGGCTCGCGCTCACCGGGTACATCACCGAGCGGGTCGGGTTCCGGTCCGGCGCGCTCGCCCCGCTGGCGGGCACGATTCCGGTCACCGACGAGATGCTGGCCGCCGCGCGGCGCAGTCGCCGGCTGCACACCCGGGTGGTCGGGCGGGCGCACCACGCCGGGGTACTGCGCCGCGACGTCACCGCGGTGGACGTGGCGCTGCTGATCGAGCACTTCAGCCGGCGCGCACCGGACGACCAGCCCGGCAGCGCCGCCCGGCTGCTCGCGATCGCGATCGCCGGCCTGCGCCCGGCCGGCGACGCCCGGCTACCCGGCCCGGCGCCGAGCTGGCAGGCCTACGAGCAGCGCTGGAACGGCTGACCCGACCCTGCCCGCACGGCGCGCGGCGCCGTCACCGGCCGGATCCGGTGGTGACGGAGATGTCGGCGGTGGCAAGTTCGACGGCGGCCGTACCGTCGGCGGCCACCTCGATCGACAGCGGCGCACCGGCGAGCCGCAGCCCGGACACCGTCAGCGGGAACCAGCCGGCGAACGCCGGGTCCGGCGCCACCGTCAGGGTCCCGTTCGGTACGTCGGGGCGCAGCCCGAGCGCCGCCGCGAGCAACGCCACCGGTGCGGCCGCCGCCCACGCCTGCGGCCGGCAGGACGCCGGGTAGGCGAGTACCGGTTCGTCCCGGCCGGTGCCGGCGAACAGCTCCGGCAGCCGGTAGTCGAACGCGGGTGCCGCGGCGAGCAGCCCGCCGGCGAGCCGGGCGGCGAGCGCGCCGTGCCCCTCCGCGGCCAGCCCGGCGATCGCGATCGCGGTGTCGTGCGGCCACACCGACCCGGTGTGGTACCCGAGCGGGTTCGCCCCGGCGACGTCGGCGGAGAGGGTACGCAGCCCGTACGTGTCGGCGAGGTCGGCGGCGCCGAGCCGGTGCGCCACCGCCGCCGCCTCGTCGGCGTCCAGCAGCCCGGTACCGAGCAGGTGGCCCAGGTTGGAACTCGCCACCGGCACCGGCCGCTTCGCCCCGTCCAGCGCGAGCGCCGGAAACCGGCCGTGCTCGTCGGACACCCAGTACGCGGCGCGGAACCGCTCGCGCAGCCGGTCGGCGAACCCGGTCAGCGCGGCCGCGGTGTCGGCGTCCGCGCCGGAGCCGAGCGCGGTGAGCAGCGCCGCGCCGGCCCGCGCCGCCTGATGGTCGTACGCCTGCGCCTCGCACAGCGCGATCGGCGGCGCGGCGAGCGTGCCGTCGGCGAACTGCACGGCGTCCGGCGAGTCCTTCCAGCCCTGGTTGACCAGGCCGGAGCCGCTCGCGTCGACGTACTCGGCGAAGCCGTCGCCGTCCGCGTCGGCCGGCCCGGACAGCCAGCCCAGCGCCGCGCGCAGCGCCGGCAGCAGCTCGCGCACCTCGGCGGCCGGCATCCCCCACCGCCACGCCTCGTGCAGCGTCACCACCCACAGCGCGGTGGCGTCGATGGTGCCGTAGTAGCGCGGCGGCAGGCCGACGCCGCCGGACTCGTCGCGCACCTCGTGGATGATCTTCCCGGGCGCCTCGCCGGTCACTGGATCGTCCCGGCGGCCCTGGTTGCGGGCCAGGACCCGCAGCGTGCCGGCGGCGAGCCCGGTTCCCAGCGGCAGCAGCATCCGGGCCGCCCACAACGAGTCGCGGCCGAACAGGGTGAAGAACCACGGCGCGCCGGCGGCCAGGAACACGTCGTCGGGGTGCTCCTCGCCGGCCATCGGCAGGCCGGCCAGATCCGCCACCCCCCGCTCGACCGTTCGGTCCAGATCCGGTGCGGCGGAACGGATCCTCGGTACCGACCAGGGCAGCGTCGGCGCCGCCCGGAACGGTCCGCGCCGGCCCTCGCCGTGCGCCCGCACCAGCACCGTCCACTCGGTGCCGGGGTCGAGATCGAGCTGCCAGGACAGCTGCGCGCCGGCGTCGTCGAGCAGCACCTCGTCCGGCAGCACGTCGACACGCAGCACCGCCCCGTCCGCCGTCCCCGGCGCCGCGAAGCGCAGCACCGCATCGGTGTCGCGCCGGGGCGATACCGGCGGTCGCCGGTCACCGCACTTGATCGCGGGCAGGCCGGCCAGATCGGCGCCGACCCGCAGCGCCAGCCTGGTGTGCACCGGCGCGTGCGCGCGGCTGCGTACCGTGATGCGTTCGGTCAGGCCGTCGGGCGTCGCGGTGCGCTCCCGGCGCACCAGCACGGTCGGGTCGGCGCCGGGGTCGCCGAGCTGCCGGGCGACGCCGCTGAAGGTGGCCGCCTCGGCGGAGCCGAGCCGGTACCCGAGCGGGGTCGGTTCGACGCCGTCGAGCGTGACGGTCAGCTCGGCGAGGATGCGCCGGTCGGCGCTGAGCACACCCTCGGTACCGCCGGGGCGGATCTGACCGTCCGCGCCGGACAGCGCCACCGTGGGCGCCGCGAGTACCGTCACCAGCTCGTGCAGGAATGGCTGTGGCCGCACCGTGCTCTCCCTCGCCGACTCGGACGCCGCCCTCCCGGCCGCGGCCTGACGTTTGCGCTCAGCGTATCGACGCCGGACGCCGATCGACGCCGGTGCCGCGGGTACGGCAGACTGGCCACGGGGGTGGTGCGGTGAGCCGGGCGGTGTTGGCGTTGGGGGCGAACCTCGGCGACCGGGAGGCGACGCTGCGGACGGCGCTGCGCCGGCTGGGTGACCGGCTGGTCGCGGTGTCCGACGGGTACCAGACGCCGCCGTGGGGTGATCCGGACCAGCCGCCCTACCTGAACGCGGTGGCGGTGGTCGCCGACGACGCGGTCGAGGCGGACGGGTGGCTCTCGCTGGCGCACGAGCTCGAGGCCGCGGGCGGCCGGGTCCGTGACCCCGCCCGGCGGTACGGGCCGCGGACCCTCGACGTCGACGTGATCGCGGTGTGGCGCGACGGGCCCGCCGGGCCGGAACCGGTGCTGCAGGACGACCCGGTGCTGACGCTGCCGCATCCGCGGGCGCACCTGCGCGCGTTCGTCCTGGTGCCCTGGGCGCAGCTCGAACCGGCCGCGGAGCTGCCCGGCCACGGCCCGATCACCGCGCTGCTGCGCACCGAGCCGGTCGCCCCCGACGTACCGGCGGTGACCCGCCTCGGCCCGCTGCTCACCGGGTGACCGGCGACCCCGAGCCGCTCGCACCCGGGTCATCGACGTCCACTGTGGACTGACGGTACGGTGGGCCGATGGGCACCGCGGAACGCGAGATCACCGAGCCGGTCGAGCTGTGCACCGGGCGGGGTCGGCTCAACCCGGCCGCGGTCGGCTGGACCCGCACCCCGCTGCACCGGGCCAACCTGCGCGGCTGGGGCCGCACCAAACGCTGGGAGTACTGGGGCATCGTCACGCCCCGGCACCTGATCGGCCTGACCGTGTCGTCGCTGGACTACGCGGCGCTGCACGAGGTCTGGATCCGCGACCGGGACACCGGCGTCGAGCACGGCCGGCAGGCCGTCGTGCCGCTCGCCCGCAACACCGTCCTGCCGGAGCGCAGCGGCGCCGGTACGGTCGTGGGCCGGGCCGGAAGCCTGGCGATCCGGATCGAGCAGGACCGTACCGGATCGACGATCGGCGCCCGGCTGCCCGGCGTCGAGCTGGACCTGACCGTCCCGCTGCCGGCCGGGCACGAGTCGCTCGGCGTGGTGGTGCCGTGGAGCCGGCGCCGGTTCCAGTACACGGTCAAGGATCCGGGCCGGCCGGTGTCCGGGACGCTGCGGCTCGGCGACACCGAGCACCGCATCGGCGCGACCGACTCGTTCGCCGTGCTCGACCACGGCCGGGGCCGCTGGCCGTACCGGATCTCGTGGAACTGGGCGGCCGGTTGCGCGCCCGGCCGCTGCCTGCAGCTCGGCGGTAGGTGGACCGTCGGCACGCCCCTGACCGAGAACGCGCTGTTCGTCGACGGCCGGCTGCACAAGATCGGCACCGAACTGGCCTGGGAGTACGACCGGGGTGACTGGCGCGCACCGTGGCGGGTCCACGGCGAAGGGGTCGACGTGCGGTTCGTTCCCTTCCACGTCAGGCAGTCCCGTACCAATCTGGGCGTGGTCGCCTCGTCGACGCACCAGTGCTTCGGTCACTTCGACGGCTGGGCCGCCACCGAGGACGGTGAGCGGATCGAGCTGGCCGGGCTGACCGGCTGGGCCGAGGAGGCCAACCAACGGTGGTGACCGCCGGCACACGACCCGCACCACCCCGCCCTGCGCCGTCACCGCTCACCGCTCACCGCTCACCGCTCACCGCTCACCGCTCACCGCTCACCGCTCACCGCTCACCGCTCACCGACGGTGACTCGTTCCGGCGCACGGCGTGCCCGCGCCCGGTCACCGGCGCTCGGGGCGACCCGGAGGGTGACGACCGCGGCAACCAACCAGAGCAGGGCCGCGGCGAGCCCGAGCCGGTGCAATCCGGCGACGAACCGGTACGGGCTGATCGCGTCGCCAGCGACCGCGCCGAACACCGCGATGCCCAGCGCGGTACCGGCCTGCCGGGCGGTGTTGACCACCCCGTTGGCGAGGCCGGCCCGGCCGGGCGGCGCGGCCCGCAGCGCGGCGGCCACCACCGGCGCGGTGAACAACCCGACGCCGGTGCCGACCCCGAGCAACGCCGGCAGCAGGGCCAGGTACCCGTCACGGTGCGGATCGGCGGTGGTGGCGAGCAGCGCCGCCGATCCGGCCGCGGCGAGCAGGGCGCCCGCGAGCATCGGCCGGCGCGGGCCGTACCTGGCCGTCAGGCGGCCGGCGAGCGGCGACAGTGCCACCAGCGGTACGAAGATCGGCACCAGCAGCAGGCCCGCCGTGGCCGGTGGCAACCCGCGTACCGACTGCAGGTAGAGGGTGACCACGAACAGGGTGCCGTTGGTGGCCAGGTTCATCGTCAGCGCGAGCAGGTTGGCGCCGGTAAACGCCTTGCCGCGCAACGCATCCAGCGGCAATGTCGGTGCCGCGACACGCCGCTCGACGGCGACCAGGCCGGCGCCGGCACACACCGCCACCGCGGCGGCGCCCGCGACCGGCGGCCAGCCGGCGCCGCGGCCGGCGGCGATCACCGCATACACCAGGGTCGCCAGCGCGACCGCCGCCAGCACGGCGCCGGCCGGATCGAGCCGGCGGCGCCGGTCGGCGCGACCGGCGGGCACCGCGAACAGCGTGGCGAGCCCGACCGCGACGACGATCGGCGGGTTGATCCAGAAGATCGACTGCCAGCCGAACGCCTGCACCAGCGCCCCGCCGAGCAGCGGGCCGGCCGGCAGCGCGAGCGACGACACGCCGGCCCAGATGCCGAGGGCCCGCGCCTGCTCGGCCCGGCCCGGGTACGCCCCGGTGATCACCGCGACGCTGCACGGCAGCAGCAGCGCGGCACCCACGCCCTGGCCGGCGCGCGCCGCGACGAGTACCCCGAGACCGGGCGCCAGTGCGCAGGCCACGCTCGCCGCACCGAACACCAGGAGGCCGGCGAGGACGGCGCGCCGGTGGCCGATCCGGTCACCGAGCACGCCACCGGACAGCAGCAGCGCGGCCAGCACGACCGCGTACGCGTCGACGACCCACCCCACACCGCCGGTGTCGGTGGACAGTCCGGCGGCGATCGCCGGTATCGCCACGTTGATCACCGACACGTCGAGCAGCACCAGGAACATCCCGGCACACATCAACAGCAGGACCAGTTTCGGGCGCGTCGTCATGCCCCGAGGCTGGCACCGGAACACTTCCGTACCGGTGGAAGTGTCGCCGTGGCAGGCTCGAGGCATGGCAGGCCGAGACACCGCACCCCTCGCCGCCGCCCCGGGCGGCGGCGGTGACGTCGACGTGTCGCAGGTGGCCGCGCTGTTCGCGGACCGGACCAGGGCCCGGGTGCTGACCGCGCTCGCGGACGGGCGGGCGCTGCCGGCGAGCGTGCTCGCCGCCGAGGCCGGGGTGACCGCGCAGGCCGCGAGCGCCCAGTTGGCGCGGCTGCTGTCGGCCGGTCTGGTCACGGTGGAACGTTCCGGCCGACACCGGTACTACCGGATCGCCGGCGCACCGGTTGCGGCGGTGCTGGAGGCGCTGGCCCGGATCTCCCCCGCCGAACCGGTCCGGTCGCTGCGGCAGGGCACCCGGGCCGCGGCCCTGCGCGCCGCACGTACCTGCTACGACCACCTCGCCGGGCGGCTCGGCGTGCAGGTGCTGCAGGGCCTGCTGGATCGCGGCGCGCTCGTCGCCACGGACGGCGTGCGCACGCCCCGGCGGCGGGCCGGCGACGGGCTGGCACAGCAACTGCGCAACCATCCGTACCGGCTGGGGCCGGCCGCCACGGACGTCTTCGGCGCGCTGGGCGTACCGCCGGAGCGGCTGGCGCCGGCGACCACCGGACGGCCGCTGCTGCGCGCCTGCCTGGACTGGAGCGAGCAGCAGCACCACCTGGCCGGCCGGCTCGGCGCCGACCTGCTCACCGGCCTGCTCGGGCACGGCTGGGTGGAGCGGCCGCCGACCCGCCGCGCGGTGCGGCTCACCCCGGCCGGCGCGACCGCGCTGTCCCGCGTGCTGGGCGTCGGCACCGAGGCGGCCCGGCCGGAACCCGCCCACCGCGCCTGACCACGCCGCCGCGCAGGCCCGGTCGGGCGCGGAAACGCGGTCCAGTTCCGGCAATCCGGGCCGGCGCGCGGCGCACGGTCCTAGCATCGATCCGGGACGCGGCAACGGCTTCACTCGGGCGAAGCCGTGCAGTCGTGCCGTACCGGCGCGGGCCGTCACCGTGGCATCCGACGCCGGGCAGGGCCGGCGTCGGATGCCGGAGGGTGCACCGCCGCGGGTGCGGATCGCGCCGGGCGCAGGGGGTGTCGCGGTGACAGCAACGATCGACCGCAGCGGTGACGCGGTGACAGCAAGGACCGACCGCAGCGGTGACGAGGAGGCGCTGCGGGTCCTGGAGTCGCTCGCCCGGCTGCCCGCCGGCGACCCGGACCGGCAGCGGCGCCGCGAGGCGGCGATCCGCGCGTTCCTGCCGCTGGCCCGGCGGCTGGCCCACCGGTACGCGCACACCAGCGAGGATCCGCAGGATCTGGTGCAGGTGGCGACGATCGGGCTGATCTGCGCGGTCGACCGGTACGACCCCGGTCACGGAACCAGCTTCTACGCGTACGCGGTGCCGACCATCCGCGGCGAGCTGAAACGCTACTTCCGGGACCGGTGCTGGATGATCCAGCCACCACGGTCGGTTCAGGAGCTGCGGCTCGGCATCAACGCGGCCCGGCAGCGGCTGGAGCACGAGCTGGGCCGGACGCCGACCGTTCCGGAGCTGGCGGACGCGGTCGGCACGAGCGCGCGGCGGGTGCGCGAGGTCTTCGCGGCCGAGCGGGGATACCAGCCGGTGTCGCTCAACCAGCCCTGCCCGGGCCCGGGCGGCATCAACGGCACCGAACTCGCGGAGCTGCTCGGCGCACCCGACCCGGCGATGGAGTCGGTCCCCGACCGGATGTCGCTGCCGGGCGCGCTGGCCCGGCTCACCGACCGGGACCGCGCGGTGATCGTGCAGCGCTTCGTACACCGGCGTACCCAGTCCCAGATCGGCCGGTCGCTGGGCATCTCGCAGATGCACGTGTCCCGGCTGATCGCCCGGGCCCTGGTGCAGCTGCGTGCGTACCTGGAGGGGACGGAGCCGGCGCCGCCGGTGACGCCGCGGACGGACCGCCAGGCCGCGTAGGCGCGCATCGCGGTTTCGACCACCCGGATCGGGGTAGTCGCCGGGCATTCGGACGAATCGGGAGGTGACCGGCGATGGCCGAGCCGGTGGGCGCAACCGTACTGGACCGGTTGGATCAGCGGACGCCGACCCGCTTCTACTGGTCGCTGACGATCCTCGCCACGATCGGCGGCTTCCTGTTCGGCTACGACACCTCGAACATCGGCGCGGCGCTGAACTTCGTCCCGTTCCACCTGTCCGGGTTCGCCCTGGGCTATCTGGTCGCCGGTACGTCGATCGGCGCGGCGGCGGGCGCGCTCGCCGCCGGGCCGCTGACCGACCGGTTCGGCCGCAAGTCGCTGTTGATCGTGGACGCCGGGATCTACGCCGCCGGCTCGCTGCTCGCCGGGCTGTCCTGGCACGCCTCGGTACTGATCATCGCCCGGACCCTGATCGGCCTGGCGATCGGCGCCGACTCGGCGATCGCGACCGCCTACATCGCCGAGTACGCGCCGGCCGGCAAGCGCGGCTCGCTGAGCCTGTTGCAGCAGTGGATGATCACCATCGGCATCCTCGTCTCGTACCTGGTGGCGCTGGTGATCCTGCGGATCGCACCCGGCGCCGCGACCACGATCGACTGGCGGCTGATGTTCGCGCTCGGCGCCCTGCCGGCGATCGTCGGCCTGATCTTCCGTACCCGGATGCCGGAGTCGCCGCGCTGGCTGCTGCATCACGGGAAGTTCGACAAGGCCCGGCAGTCGCTCGGCATGCTCGGCGTGGACACCACCGACGAGCAGATCAGGGCCGCGGCCCGCGACGTGGCCGAGCGCGAACGCCAGGAGAAGGTGCAGCGGCGCCGCAAGTGGACCCCGGCGGTGCGCCGGGCGGTGATCATCGTCGCGGTGTTCTTCGTCTTCCAGCAGATCACCGGCATCAACGTCCCGCTGTACTACGGGCCGACGCTGCTCGCGCCGATCCTCGGCGGCGCGCACTCGACCGTGGCGCAACAGATCCAGGCGGTCGAGATCGTCTCGGTGATGACGGTGATCAACGTCGGCGCGACGTACTTCGGCTTCAAGTACATCGACCGGCTCGGCCGGCGCAAGCTGTCGATCGGCGGGTACGGCGGGATGATCGTGTCGGCGTTGATCGCCGCGGCGGGCCTGGGACTGCTGCACGGTACCGCCGAGATCGTCGTCGGGATGGTCGGGCTGTGCCTGTTCATCGCGTCGTTCGCGGTGGGCGTCGGCGGCACCGGCTGGCTGCTGCAGGGCGAGTCGTTCCCGACCGAGGTACGCGGCCGGGCGGCGGCGATCTGCGCGACGGCGGACTGGCTCGCCAACTTCGCGCTGATCCAGGTGTTCCCGGTGTGGCAGGCGGGGATCGGGCTGCCCTGGGTACTGGTCTGCTTTGCCGGGCTGGCCGCGATGGCGATCGTGTTCATCTCGATCTTCCTGCCGGAGACCAAGGGGCTGCCGGTCGAGGAGGTGGTCCGTCGCTACGAGCGGCACACCGCGCCCGGCGCCGCCGAGATGACCAACTGACCTCGGAACCGGTCGCCCCTGGCCGCCGCGCCGCGTCAGGCGCGACCGGCGGCGTGCTCGATGAACCGGCCGAGCAGCTCGTGCAGTCGTGCCCGATCGGCGGCGGACAGCGGCGCGAGCAGTTCGGCCATCACCTGCTCGGTGACCCGCTCGGCGGTCGAGAGCCGGTCCCGGCCGGCCGCGGTGAGGTGCACGTCGTAGCTGCGCCGGTCGCGTTCGTTGCGCCGCCGTTCGGCCAGGCCCTGCCGTTCCAGTTCGTCGATGATCAGCACCATGGACGACTTGTCCAGCTGGAGCCGGTCGACCAGGGCGCGCTGGCTGAGCGGGCCGGTCTCGGCGAGGGCGCTCAGCACGCCGAGGTGTCGTAGCTCGACCCTGTGGTCGCGCAGGGCCCGGTTTCCCGCCGACCGGGCGTAAGCCGGACCGACCCGACCAGGGCTACCGGATCCACATCGCGCCGGAGGGCGATCTCGCGCTCCGCGCCTGCCTGTCCCCGTCCTCCTACGAGAAGGTCCTCGCCACCGTGGGACGCCGCGGTTCCGGCTGGCGGGTACTCGACCCGCAGCTGCGGGTGATCCAGGAGACGCTCGTTCCCGAGACAGCCGGGGAGCGAGAGGACGGCCGGCACCTGACCGTGGACCGGCAGACCCTGCGCCGGATCCTGCTCGACGGGCTGGAGGTGCGCTACCGCGCGCCGTTCGAGCGGTACGAGCTGCTCGCCGGTGGCCGGGTCCGGGCGCACTTCGGCGACGGTACGAGCGTCGAGACCGACCTGCTCGTCGGCGCGGACGGCACCCACTCGCGGGTCCGGCCGCAGCTGCTGCCGGAGGCGGAGATCGTCGAGCTCGGCCAGACCGAGATCTTCGGAAAGACGCCGCTGACCGATCGCGCCCGCGACCTCGCGCCGGCCGCGGCGATCGACGGGTTCTGCGTGGTGGCCGGCACGGACGGCCGGTTCATGCCGCTCGCCGCGCACGAGTTCCGCCACGGCGGGGACGACTACCTGATGTGGGTGGTCGGCGGCCCGAGCGCGCTGTTCCCGGCCGACCTGTCCACCATGGACAAACGGGACCGGCGCGAGCGCGCGGCCGAGCTCGTGGCGGACTGGCATCCCCACCTCGCCGCGCTGGTCCGGCTGGGCGACCCGGCCACGGTCGGCAGCACCACGATCCGCACCGCGAACCCGGTAGCGCACTGGGAAACCGTGCCGGTGACGCTGCTCGGCGACGCGGCGCACACCATGGTCCCGCAGGGCACCAGCGCCGCGGTCGCACTGCGCGACGCCGCGCTGCTGTGCCGGCGGATCACCGAGCGCGGCGACGGCCCGCTGCTGACGGCGGTCGAGAGCTACGAAACCGAGATGCTGGAGTACGGCTTCGCCGAGGTGGCCCGCTCACTCGCGTCCGCCTCGTCCTGAACCGCACGTCGGGCCCGACGGCTCGGCGGGCCCGACGCGCCACCTGCCGCCGCCCGGCCGGGCGGCGGCAGGTTGGCTCAGACCACCGCGAGCCAGGGGTTCTCCAGCAGCTGGGCCAGGTCGGCCAGGAACTGGGCGCCCTGGGCACCGTCCACGACCCGGTGATCGACCGACAGCGTCACGGTCATCCGCTTCACCACGGCGACGGCGCCGTCCACCACGCCGGGCTCCTCGCGCAGCGCGCCGACCGCGAGGATGCCCGCCTCCGGGGGGTTGATCACGGCGGTGAACTGGTCCACCCCGAACATGCCGAGGTTGCTGACGGTGAAGGTGGAGCCGGTCATCTCGGCCGGCGAGAGCTTGCGGTCCCGGGCCTTGCCGGCCAGTTCCCGCGCGGTACCGGCGATGTCGGTGAGGCTGCGGGTGTCCGCGTCCCGCAGCACCGGCACGACCAGCCCGGCCGGGGTGGCGACGGCCATCCCGACGTGCACCCGGTTGTGCGTGACGATCGCGTCCTCGCCGAACGACGAGTTCATCTCCGGGTGCCTGCGCAGCGCGACCGCCACCGCGCGCAGCACGATGTCGTTCAGGCTGATCTTCGGCCGGTCCGCGGCGACCAGCTTCGCGTTCAGCTCGGCCCGCAGCTGGCCCATCGGCCCGGCGTCGACGGTACGGGTGAGGTAGAAGTGCGGCGCGGTGCGCATGCTGTCGGCGAGCCGGCGCGCGATCGTGCGGCGCATCGAGCCGAGCGGCGTGACCTCGTCGTCCTCGGTCACCGGTACGGCCACGGCCGCGGGCTGCTCGACCGGGGCCGGCGCTGCCGCCGGCGCCGGGGTGGCCCGGTCCAGATCGGCGCGGATGATCCGGCCGCCCGGACCGCTGCCGGTGAGGGTGCCGAGGTCGACGCCGGACTCCCGGGCGAGCCGGCGCACCAGCGGGGTGGCCCGCACCCGGGCCCCGTTGGTACCAGCGGCCGGGGCCACCGTGCCCGACGGTGCGCCGCTCGGCACCGCAGCCGCGGTGGCGGTGTCCGGTGTGGACGGTGTCGCGGCCGCGGCGGGCTCGGCCGGTGCCTCGGGCTGGGCCGGCGCCGACCCCTCGACTGCGCCGGTCGGGGCGGCGGCGCCGTCCTCGGGCTCACCGGCGACGCGCATCCGGCCGATCGGCGCGCCGATGTCGGCCGAACCGCCCTCCGGCACCAGGATCTCGGTGAGCACACCGTCCTGATAGGACTCGTGCTCCATCAGCGCCTTGTCGGTCTCGATCTCCACCAGAACGTCGCCGGCGTGCACCTCGTCGCCGACCTTGGCGTGCCAGCTCGCGACGACGCCTTCCTCCATGGTGTCGGACAGGCGCGGCATCAGGATGTCCATCGTGTTCTCCGTCTCGACGCGGCGCTCACCATCCACACTGGACGGTCTCGCCGACGATCCAGTGGTGTCAGCCGCGGCCGGTGGCACGCAGGGTCTGCTCGGCGGCGACGACGATGTCGTCCACCGCGGGCAGGGCGGCGGTCTCCAGCGACTTCGCGTACGGCAGCGGGACCTCGGCCATCGCCACCCGGCGCACCGGCGCGTCCAGCCAGTCGAAGGCACCGTCGGAGATGGACGCCGCCACCTCCGCGCCGATCCCGTACGTCAGCCAGTCGTCCTCGACGACCACCGCACAGCTGGTCTTGCGGACCGACTCGACCACGGTGCGCCGGTCCAGCGGACGCAGGCTGCGCAGGTCGACCACCTCGGCGTCGAAACCCTTGGCGGCCAACCGGTCGGCCGCCTCCAGCGCCATCCGGGCGGTGCGCGAGTAGCCGATCAGGGTGATGTCGGTGCCGGGCCGGCTGATCGCGGCGCGACCGATCTCGATCGGTGTGTCGTCGTTCGGTACCTCGCCCTTGGTGTTGTAGAGCGCCAGGTTCTCCAGGAACAGCACTGGGTCGTCGTCGGCGATCGCGGCGAGCAGCAGCCCCTTGGCGTCGGCCGGGTTCGACGGCGCGACGACCTTCAGGCCGGGGGTGAACGCGTAGAACAGCTCGACGTTCTGCGAGTGCGTGGCGGCGAGCTGCTGGCCGCCACCACCCGGGGTGCGGATCACCAGCGGCACCTTCGCCTGGCCGCCGAACATGCCGTAGATCTTCGCCGCGTGGTTGATGATCTGGTCCAGCGCGAGCAGCGAGAAGTTGATCGTCATGACCTCGACGACCGGCCGCAGGCCGAGCATCGCGGCACCCACCGCGGCGCCGGTGAAGCCCTCCTCGGCGATCGGGGTGTCCTTGACCCGCTTCGGCCCGAACTCGTCCAGCAGCCCGGCGGTGATCTTGTACGACCCCTCGAAGCGGCCGATCTCCTCGCCCATCAGCAGGACGTTCTCGTCCCGCAGCAGCTCGTTGCGCAGCGTGTCGTGCAACGCCTGCCGGTAGCTCATCGTCGTGGTGCCGGCAGCAGCCGGTCGTGCCGTGGTCGGCGCACTCATCGCCGCTCCTCCTTCGTCGGACCGGCGGTGTCGCCGCGAGACGCGCCGTGCCCGCTCACCGCGCCACCACCTCGGGGAACAGCGGCTCGGCCGGTCGACGTCGGGTGTCGTTGGGCACCGGGCTCGCGTACGTGTAGTCGAACAGCGTGCCGACCTCGGGCTTCGGGCTCGACTCGGCGAACTCGACCGCCTTGGTCACCACGGTGGCCACGTCCTGCTCGATCGCGGCGAGCGACTCGTCGCCGACGCCGGCGGCCTGCAGCCGGTCGTGCAGCGCGAGCACCGGGTCGGCCTTGCGCACCGCGGCGACCTCCTCGGCCGACCGGTACGTCGCCGGGTCGACCACCGAGTGGCCACGCAGCCGACCGGTCGTCGCCTCCAGCAGGAACGGGCCCTTGCCGGACCGGGCGTGCGCGGCGGCGTCGCGCATCGCGTCACGTACCGCGGTCACGTCGTTGCCGTCCACCCGGGCCGAGGCCATCCGGTAGGCGGCACCGCGCTTGTACAGCTCCGGCTCGGCGGACGACATCTCGACCGTGGTGCCCATCCCGAGCGCGTTGTTGACCACCGCGAACACGATCGGCAGCTGCCAGAGCGCGGCGATGTTGAGCGCCTCGTGGAACGCACCGATGTTGGTCGCGCCGTCGCCGAGCTGGCACAGCACGATCTCGTCGGTCTCCTTGTACTGCAGGGCGAGCGCGGCGCCGGTCGCGAGCGGCAGCTGGCCGCCGACGATCCCGTACCCGCCGAGCTGGCGGGTCTCGACGTCGAACAGGTGCATCGAGCCGCCCCAGCCGCGCGAGACGCCGTCGGAGCGCCCGTACAGCTCGGCCATCACCCGGCCCGGGTCCATCCCGCGCAGCAGCGCGTACCCGTGGTCGCGGTAGCTGACGAACAGGTAGTCGCGCGCCTCGATGCCGTCCATCAGGCCGACGACGGTGGCCTCCTCGCCGAGGTTGAGGTGGCAGTACCCGCCGATCTTCGCCTCGGTGTAGGCGCGCGCGGTACGCTCCTCGAAGCGTCGGACCAGCAGCATCTGCCGGTAGAACTCGGTCAGCTGCTCGACGTCGGGTTTGTCACTCGCGCCGGATTTCCGCCTCGCCACGGCAGTCCTCTCACGCCCACCGGGGTCACCGGATGGAGCACGACTCGGTAATGAAACGATGCCGTGACATTATCTATCCCGGCAGTCGGCCGGCAAGCGGCCCCCTCGAACCGGGACGGAGACCGTGACCACAACCCGTGCCCGCCGGCCCGCGCGCCGCGGGCGGCCGCCGGAGGCGGAGCGCGCCGCCCGCCGGGACGCGCTGCTGGCCACCGCCCAACGGCTGTTCCTGCGCCTGGGCTTCGGCCGTACCACCATCGACGCCGTCGCCGCCGAGGCGCACGTCGCGAAGCGCACCATCTACGACACGGTGGGCGACAAGGCGGACCTGTTCGTCGCCGTGGTACGCCGGCTCAGCGACCAGGTGCTCGCCGAGCTGCCGGCACCCGACTCGCCCACCGGACGCGACGATCTGCGCGACTTCTCCCGAATCCTGCTCGCCGCGTTGCTGACCGACGAGGCGGTCGGAATGAAGCGGCTGATGATCGCCGAAGCCGGGCACTTCCCGGAGATCGCCGAGCGGTTGTACGACAACGGACCGCGCCGCTACATCGAGATGCTGCGCGCGCTGCTCCCCCCGTGTCTGCCGGACGCCACCCCGGCCGAACTCGACTCGACCGCCGAGGACCTGTTCGCCGGGCTGCTCGGCGAGCCGCACCGGCGCCGGCTGTTCGGTGTCGCGCCGGCGCCGACGCCGGAGCAGACCGCCGTTCAGGTCGACCGCGTCCTCGCCCGCTTCCTCCCCGCCGAGCCGTGACCGCCCCGTACCCCGTGACACGAGGGTCTGGACGAACGGCACCCGGTCGGGAAAGCTACCCGGATGAGGCTGCTGCTCACCTCCGCCGGCATCCGGAACGCCACCATCCGTGACGCTCTGGTCGAACTGCTGGGCAAGCCGATCGCCGAGTCTCGCGCCCTGTGCGTGCCCACCGGCAGCTACCCGTTCCCCGGCGGGGCCGAGATGGCCGGCCGGCTGATCCGCGGGCAGGGCCCGAGCCCGCTGTGCGACCTCGGTTGGAAGTCGCTGGGGATCCTCGAACTCACCGCCCTGCCCAGCCTCGACGCGGACGTCTGGCGCACCGCGGTACGGGAGGCCGACGCACTGCTCGTCGGGGGCGGCGACCCGCTCTACCTGTCCCACTGGATGCGCGAGTCGGGCCTCGCCGGCCTGCTGCCGTCGCTGCCGGACACCGTCTACGTCGGCGTGAGCGCCGGCTCGATGGCGGCGACCACGCTGTTCGGGGAGACCTACCCGGAACCGCCCCGCGGCACCGGCACCCCGCTCAGCGCCGAGCACATGGTGTTCCCCACCCCGGACGGCGGCGCCGAGCGCACCTTCGTCACCGCCCGCGGCGCCGGCCTGGTCGGCTTCGCCGTGATCCCGCACTTCGAGCACGAGCACCACCCGGACGCCTCCCGGGACAACGCGAGAACCTGGGCCGGGAAGCTGCTGGTACCGACGTACGCGATCGACGACGAGTCCGCCGTCCGGATCGTCGACGGCGCAGCCACGGTCGTTTCCGAGGGGCACTGGAAGCTGTTCGACCCGGCCTCCTGAACTCCGGGTTGCCCGGACGCGCGGGGCGGTGGCGGCTGGCCGGCGTGGTGCCGTGGCCGCAGAGCAGGACGCGGTGCGCCGGAGCGCCGTTAGCCGCTCCCGGTGGCCGGGACCCGCGGCGGGTCTCGACGACCGGCGGGAGCGGTCAGGCGGGCGGGGCCGGCGGCGCGCCGTGCGTGACCGCCTCGACGTTGTGGCCGTCCGGGTCGCGCAGGAACACGGCGTAGTAGCCGGGGTGGTACTCCGGCCACTCGCGCGGCGCGTGCAGCACCTCGACGCCGGCGTCGAGCGCCGCGGCGTGCACCGCGTCGACCGCGGCCCGGTCGCCCGCCGGGAACGCGATGTGCAGCTCCCGGGTCTCCGCGCCCCGCGCCGGGGAGAACCACAGCGCCGGCTGCTCGCCGGTGGCCAGCGCCACGATCAGCGCGCCGTCGTGCTCGAACCGCATCGCCTCGTGCATGCCCAGCGGCCCGAACGTGCGCAGGTAGAACGTCACCGACGCCTCGACGTCGGACACCTGAATCCCCACGTGATCGAACATGCGCCGGACCCTAACCGAGCCGTACGACGGTGACCGGCAACCGACGCGCCCTGCCGGCGGCGACCCGGCGGGGCGGAGTTCGGCACACCGACCTCGCAGCGACAACGATCGATGCGATATCGTTCGAAACCGCACAGTGCTCATCAGCTGGGGCGGTCGACCTGATACCGCGTGTCCGGGGAGGTAGGCGTGCAGGAGCCAGGGTCGCAGCCATGCTGAGATGGCGACGGCGAGCCCGCCGGGCGGCGACGCGCGACACGACCGTGCCCGCCGCGGTCCCGCCACCGCCGCCGCCACCACCCCTACCGCCGGCCCAGCGTCCACCGATGATGCCGCCGGCGGACATCGACGTGACCCAGTCGATCCCGGTCGTGCGCGCCGATCCGGCGGACCCCGCGAATCCGGGCGGCACCCACCGGTCCGCCGAGTCGCCTGCCGTGGGCTCGGCCGGGCCCGCAGGCACGACCGCCTGGCCGCAGGCTCCGGGCTGGCCGCAGGCGTCGGCCGCCCCCGTTGCCGCGCCTCCGAGCCGACCGGCCACGCCGTCGGCCGGCCGGGCCTTCGCGCAGCCGCCCGCCGATCCGGCGCCACCCACCGGCGTGATCGAACCGAGCGTGCCGGAGCAGCGCGAGGAGCCGGGCGACGGCGAGCCGGGCGCCGCCGAGGTGCTGCCGATCCTCGCGGTGCGGTTGACGGCGCTGCTCGGCCCGGCCCGGGACAGCCTGGAGGCGCTCGAGGAGCGCGAGCAGGACCCGGAGCGGCTCGCCCAGCTGTACCGGATCGACCACGCGCTGACGCTCGCACGGCGGCAGGCCGAACTGGGCCAGGTGCTCTGCGGTGTGCCCGTCGAGGACGCCAAGCCGCAGACCACGGCGCTGATCGACGTGCTGCGCGCGGCCGCGTCCGCGGTCGAGTACTACCCGCGCGTCCAGCTCGGCCGCACCGTCGACCTGGCGGTCGTCCAGTTCGCCGCGGACGACGTGATCCGGGTGCTGACCGAGCTGATGGACAACGCGACGCGGCTCTCCCCGCCGCAGGCGACCGTGACCGTCTCGACCCACCTGACCGACACCGGCAGCGCGCTGATCCGGGTCGAGGACCACGGGGTCGGGATGTCCGACGACGATCTGGCCGGTTGGAACAGCCTGCTCGACGGCGGGCCGGCACCGGCGGCGGTGCGCCAGCGCGGCACGGCGCGCATCGGCCTGGTCGCGGCGCGCCGGCTGGCCGCCACGCACGGCCTGACGGTGCGGCTGGCCTCGCGCCCGGCCGGTGGCACCACCGCCACCGTCGCGGTCCCGGAGCGGCTGCTGGTCGAGCTGCCGGCGGCGAGCCCCGGCGGCGCGGTGCTGCCCGGCGCGTTCCCGGCCGGCACGCCGGCCACCCGCACCGACGCACCGGTTCGCCTGGTGCCGCGGCCCGCCCCGAGCTCGGCCGCCGAGGACCGTGCCGAGCACGGCGGGGCGGCACAGCGCCGGGGCAGTTCCGAAACGGGCGCGCCGGCCGAGTCGGACTGGCCGAGCATGCCGGTTCCGGCCCATCGCCTGGCCGAGGCCGGGCTGTCGCCGGCCGCGGACGCTCTGCCGCAGCGGGTTCCCGTCAGCCTGCGCGACACCGACGCCGACCTCGGTCGGCCGAACCTGCCGGAGCCTCCGCCGGCGCACCACCGTGAACACCTCGGTTCGTGGGCCGACGATGTCGCCGCCTTCGCCGACGGTACGAGCCGAGCAGAGAGTGACCGAGGATGACCGACAAGGAGCAGCTGCGCTGGCTGCTGGAGCAGTTCATGGCCGACAGCCCCGGGGTGACGCACGTCGTCGTCACCTCGCTGGACGGGCTCCGGCTGGTGACGTCGGCGTCGGTCGACCGCGACCTGGGCGACTCGCTGTCGGCGCTGTCGGCGGGGCTGCTGTCGATGGCCTCCCGCACCTCGGCGCTGCTCGCGCTGGGCGACTGCGAGTACATGACCCTGCGGCTCGCCGCCGGGCACCTGCTGCTGATGCGCATCGACGAGGCGTCCGGCGTGATCGTCGCGGCCACCCCGGACGCCGACCTGCGGATCGTGGCGTACAACATGACGCACCTGTTCGGCAGCGCCTCGCACGCGCTGTCACCGCAGTTGAGGACCACGCCGTCGACCGCCGGGGCACCCGGACCGGCCGGCGCATAGCCAGGGGGAGCCGTCTTCGTGGTCACACCGCGCACCCATCCGAAGGTCCGGCCGTACGTGCTCACCGGCGGGCGCACCGTCACCCGGCACCGGCTGCTGGTGCACACGCTCGTCACCGTGCCCTACTACGACCCGGGCCTCGCCGCGGCCATGCTGCCCGAGGCACGCACGCTGTACGAGCAGGCGCGGGACGGCTGCTCGGTCGCCGAGCTGTCCGCGCTCAGCGGCCTGTCGCTGGGCGTCACCCGGGTCATCGTGTCCGACCTGGCCGCCGCGCAGCGGGTCCGGGTGCACGCCGAGACCTATGGTTCACCGTTCGACCGGCGTCTTCTGGAGAGGGTCCGTGATGGTCTCCGCGCACTCGCCTGAGCACTCGACGACGACCGCGAAGATCGTCGTGGCCGGCGGGTTCGGCGCCGGAAAGACCACGCTGGTCAGCGCGATCAGCGAGATCCCGCCGATCAACACCGAGGCGTGGATGACCACCGCGGGCACCCTGGACGACCCGCTGGAACCCGACAGCGACAAGTCCACCACCACGGTGGCGATGGACTTCGGCCGCCGCACGCTGGCCGACGACCTGGTGCTGTACCTGTTCGGCACGCCCGGGCAGCGGCGGTTCTGGCCGATGTGGGACGACCTGTGCCGGGGCGCCTCGGGCGCGCTGGTGCTCGTCGACACCCGGCACCTCGACCGGTCGTTCGCTGCGGTCAACTACTTCGAGAACGACTCGACGGTGCCGTTCGTGGTCGGCGTGAACCTGTTCCACGGCGAGCAGACGCACCGGCTCGACGCGGTACGGCAGGCGCTGTCGCTGCACGAGTCGGTGCCGCTGTGCGCGTTCGACGCCCGGGACCGCGCACAGGTGGCCGGGGCGCTGGTCGGCGTCGTGGAGCACAGCATGGCCCGTACCGCCCGGACGACGCCGCCGCGCCCGCTCGCGCCGGCGCTGCGCTGACCCGTACCCACCCACCCCTCAAGGAGGCTCCGGGATGCCCCACATTCTCATCGTCGGCGCCGGCCAGTCCGGGCTGCAGCTCGGATTGAACCTGCTCGCGGCCGGCATGGACGTGACCATCATGAGCGCGCGTACCCCGGAGGAGATCCGCGGCGGCTCGCCCACCTCCACCCAGTGCATGTTCCAGCCGGCACTGCAGATCGAGCGCGATCTGGGGCTGAACTTCTGGGAGGAGCAGTGTCCGAAGCTGACGGCGCAGCGCTACAACCTGGGGCTGCCGCCGGACGGCTACCCGGATGCCCGGCAGACCGGCGGTGAGGCGGCGCCGCCGTGGCTGCGGACCGAGGTCGCGCCGTTCACCCGGGCGATCCGGTTCACCGGACCGTGGGAGCACTACACCCAGAGCGTCGACCAGCGGATCAAGATGTCCAGCTGGCTGGCCGAGTTCGAGAACCGCGGCGGCACGGTCATCTACCAGGGCGTGATGACCTCGGATCTGGACAGCCTCACCGCGCTCGGCCGGTACGACCTGACGATCGTCGCCGCCGGCAAGGGCGAGCTGGTCGGGCTGTTCGACCGGGACGCGTCCCGCTCGCCGTACGACCGGCCGCAGCGGGCGCTGTCGGCCATCTACACCCGCGGGATGACCTTCGACCCGGAGTACCAGGACTGGGCGGTGTCGTTCGCGAACATCGCCGGGGTCGGCGAGTTCTTCAACATGCCGGGGCTGACCGTCGACGGGGACGGCATGCAGCCGTGCAACATCCTGCTGTTCGCCGGCTTCCCGGAGGGGCCGCTGGGGTTCCACGCCTGGCGGGACCGGCTGTCGCCGACCGAGCACCTGGACCGGATGGTCCGGGCGATGCGCGAGTACGTGCCGTGGGAGGCCGACCTGGCCGCCGACATCGAGGTCACCGACGCGCACCCGAGCCTGATCGGCGGGTACACCCCGACCGTCCGGCACCCGGTCGGGCACCTGCCGTCCGGCGGGCTGGTCCTGGGTATGGGCGACGTGGTCGTCGCGAACGACCCGATCACCGGGCAGGGCGCCAACAACGCCGCCCACTCGGCGCACATCTACGCCCGGCACATCATCGACAACGCCGACGGCCGGTACGACGAGGCGTGGATGCAGGCCACCTTCGACGACTACTGGAACTACGCCAAGCACCCGACCGTGTTCACCAACGCGATGCTCGCCCACGAGCCACCCGAGCACGTCGGCCGCATCCTGGCCGCCGCACAGGCCGGGCACGACGCGGGCGAGCCGGTCATCGCCGCGCGCATCGCGTACGGCTACACCACCCCGTCCGACCTGGGCTGGATGCTCGACCCGGACGAGACCAACAAGTACCTGGCCGAGGTGGCCCCCGAGTTCGCCACCCCGGCCCCCGCCACCCCGTAACCGCCGCCCCGGCGACAGTTGATCAAGGACTTTTCGCGTTGATCAAGGGATCGGTGCACATCGTGCGTGGTCGCGGCGACCGAATCCCTTGATCAACGGCGCTCGCCCTTGATCGACCTCGATCGCAGTGGGGCCGCCACATCGCGTACCGACGGGTAACGTCGGGGCGGGCGACGCGAAGGAGGCGGCAGATGGCGGACGCGGACGCGATCGTGGTGGGTGCGGGGCTGGCCGGGCTGGTGGCCACCGCCGAGCTGGCCGCCGCCGGCCGCCGGGTGCTGCTGCTCGACCAGGAGCCGGAGTCCGGCCTCGGCGGGCAGGCGCACTGGTCGTTCGGCGGCCTGTTCCTGGTCGACTCGCCGGAACAGCGGCGACTGGGCGTGCGTGACTCGTACGAGCTGGCCCGCAGCGACTGGGCCGGTACCGCCGGGTTCGACCGCGAGGCGGCCGACCCGCTCGGCGAGGATCACTGGGCGTCCCGCTGGGCCGAGGCGTACCTGCAGTTCGCGGCCGGGGAGAAGCGGTCCTGGCTGCACGGCCTGGGAATGCGCTGGTTCCCGATCGTCGGCTGGGCCGAGCGGGGCGGCTCGCTCGCCACCGGGCACGGCAACTCGGTGCCGCGCTTCCACGTCACCTGGGGTACCGGCCCGGGCGTGGTGGCGCCGTTCGCCCGGCTGGTGCGCGAGGCCGTCGACGCCGGGCTGGTGTCGCTGCGGTTCCGGCACCGGGTGGACGCGCTGACCGTCACCGGCGGCGCGGTCGACGGGGTGCGCGGCACGGTGCTCGCGGACAGCGACGCCGCCCGCGGTACCAGATCGTCCCGCGACGCGGCCGGCGAGTTCGCGTTGCACGCGCCGGTCGTGCTGGTCACCTCCGGCGGCATCGGCGCCGACCACGACCTGGTCCGGGCGAACTGGCCGGCGCGGCTCGGCCCGGCACCGAAGAACATGATCACCGGCGTACCGGAGCACGTGGACGGCCGGATGCTCGGCATCACCGAGCAGGCCGGCGGCCGGATCGTCAACCGGGACCGGATGTGGCACTACACCGAGGGCATCCGCAACTGGGACCCGATCTGGCACCGGCACGGCATCCGGATCCTGCCCGGCCCGTCGTCGCTGTGGTTCGACGCGACCGGCCACCGGTTCGGCGCGCCCAACTTCCCCGGCTTCGACACCCTCGCGACGCTCGCCGCGATCGGCGAGTCCGGACACGACCACTCCTGGTTCGTGCTGACCCAGAAGATCATCGAGAAGGAGTTCGCGCTGTCGGGCTCCGAGCAGAACCCGGACCTGACCGGCAAGTCGATCCCGTCGACGTTGTCCCGGGTGCTGCCGGGCGCGCCCGGGCCGGTCGAGGCGTTCAAGCAGCACGGCGCCGACTTCGTGGTGGCCGACTCGCTGACCAGGCTGGTCGACGGGATGAACCGGCTCACCGACGATCCGCTGCTGTCGGTCGGCCCGCTGCGCGACGCGATCGTGGCGCGCGACCTGCAACTCGCCAACCCGTACACGAAGGACGCGCAGGTGGCGGCGATCCACGTGGCCCGGCGGTACCGCGGGGACCGGCTGTCCCGGGTGGCCACGCCACACCGGATCCTCGACCCGAAGGCCGGACCGCTGATCGCGGTGCGGCTCAACATCCTGACCCGCAAGACGCTCGGCGGCCTGCAGACCGACCTGTCCGGCCGGGTGCTGCGCGCCGACGGCACCCCGCTGCCCGGCCTGTACGCGGCGGGCGAGGTCGCCGGTTTCGGCGGTGGCGGCATGCACGGGTACCGCTCGCTGGAGGGCACCTTCCTCGGCGGTTGCCTGTTCGGCGGTCGTACCGCCGGGCGTGCGGCCGCCGACGCCACCGCGTGACGACCTGGCCCCCGCCGCATGGGACCGGCGCCCGCTGGCTCCGATCCCGTACTCGCGTCGACCTGTCGCGGTGGCCGCGCCGAAATCGGGTGTCACCGCTCGGCGCCACGCCGTAGAGTCCGGCGCGGCGCCGGATGTACCCCAGGCGGCGACCCGCGTCCAATGCGCCACGGTTTCCGGCCGCGAGCAGGCCGCGACCCGCGTCCGGATGCACCACGGTTTCCGGCCGCGAGGAGGAGCGATCGATGCAGGCAGCAGACCGGCGCGATGCGGTGACCGCGGGTGTCGCGACGGCGACCGCGCTGGGGTTGCGGGTCGACGAGACGACCGTCCTTCAGGACTCGAACCGGGTGACCCTGCGGTTGCTGCCCTGTGACGTGCTGGTCCAGGTGGCGCGGGAGGCGCATGGGGCCGCCCCGTTCGAGATCGACCTCGCGCAACGGCTCGCCGCGACGGGCAGCCCGGTCGCCGTGCCCGATCCGCGGGTGCCGCCACGGGTCTACCCGCAGCAGGGTTTCCAGGTCAGCCTGTGGACCTACTACCCGTCCGTGCGGCGGCCGGAGGATGCACCGGCCGAGTACGCCGGCGCGCTGCGGCGGTTGCATGCCGGGCTGCGCGGCCTCGACGTGGCGGCGCCGCACTTCACCGAACGGGTCGAGCAGGCGCAACGTCTCGTGGCCGACCACGACCGGACGCCGGCGCTGGCCGACGCGGACCGGGCGTTCCTCGGCGACACGCTACGAGAACTGCACCGCTCGGTCACCGCGCGGACGACCACCGATCAACTGCTGCACGGCGAGCCACATCCCGGCAATGTGCTGGCCACGCCGGACGGCATGCGGTTCATCGACCTCGAGACGTGTTGCCGCGGGCCGGTCGAGTTCGATCTCGCGCACGCTCCGGAGCCGGTCGCCGAACACTATCCGGACGTCGATCGGGACCTGCTGCGCGACTGCCGGATCCTGACGTCGGCGATTGCCACGACCTGGCGCTGGGACCGGGACGACCACTTTCCCGACGGTGCGCGGTTGGGCATCGAATGGCTGGAAGAGCTTCGGTCGGCGCTGGAGCGACACCGACCCGACCGGCGCCGCTGAGCATCGCCGGCTTCGACGAGCGGCCCGCACGAAAGGGCTGTCGGCGGCCAGCCAGTGGCCGGCGGCCGGCGCTACCGGTCACGACGCGAAGGCCGCCACCCCCGCCTGCGCCACCTCGTGGTCGTTGGCCGGTGTGCTGCCGCTGGCCCCGACCGCGCCGACCACCAGGCCGCTGCCGTCCTTGATCGGTACGCCGCCGGGGAACGTGATCAGCCCGCCGTTGGAGAACTCGATGTGGTACAGCGGCTGACCCGGCTGGGCCAGCGGGCCGAGATCGCCACTCGGCATGTCGAACAGGCGCGAGGTGCGTGCCTTCCGGATCGCGATGTCGATGCTGCCCAGCCAGGCGCCGTCCATCCGGGCGAACGCCTTGAGATTGCCGCCCACGTCGACCACGGCGACGTTCATCAGCAGGCCGAGCTCGGTCGCCTTGCGCACGCTGGCGGTGAGGACACGGTTCGCCTGCTCCATCGTCACGTCAGCGGTCGTCGGAACACTGGTCATGGCTCTGTTCCCTCCCGGTCAGGCCGCCGCGGCGGCAGGCTTGAGGACGACCTTGGAGTAGCCGTCCTCGCGTTTGTCGAACCGCGCGTAGGCATCCGGCGCCTCGGACAGCGGCAGCTGCTTGGAGACCACGAAGCTCGGTGTCGCGCGGCCGGCGATGATCAGATCCCGCAGCTGCCGGTTGTAGGCCTTGACGTTCGCCTGGCCGGTACCGACCCGCAGGCCCTTCTCGAACAGCTTGCCGAACTGCATGAGCAGCTCACCGCGCCGGGCATTCTCGGTGGGCCCGCCCGGATCGCCGGGAACGTAGAGGCCGATCACGCCGATCATGCCGGTCGCCCGAACCGTGTGTACCAGCTGGTTGAGCACCACGGCGGGCTGCTCGTCGCCCTCCGGCACGGTGGCCTGGTATCCGACCGCGTCCACGCCCTTGTCGGTACCGTCGCCGTCGGTCTGGTCCTTGATCGCCTCGACCGGGTCCGTCGCGCCGAAGTCGATCGGGATCGCACCCACCTGCTCGGCCAACCGCAGCCGGGAAGCCACCCGGTCGACCACGAACACCTTCGAGGCGCCCTTGAGCAGCGACGAGTACGCGGCCATCAGCCCGACCGGGCCCGCGCCGTACACCGCGACCGTCTCGCCCGGAGAGACCTCGGCCAGCGTGGCACCGTGGTACCCGGTCGGGAAGATGTCGGCCAGCATCGCGAAGTCGTCCTCGTGCTCCTCACCGGGCGGCAGCGACAGGCAGTTGAAGTCGGCGTAGGGCACCCGCAGGTACTCCGCCTGGCCACCCGGGTAGGGGCCCATCGAGACGTAGCCGTACGCGCCGCCGCCGAAGCCGGGGTTGACGGTGAGGCAGAAGCCGGTCCTGCCGGCGAGGCAGTTCTTGCAGAAGCCGCAGGCCACGTTGAACGGCATCGACACCCGGTCGCCGACGCGCACCCGGGAGACGCCGGCGCCGACCTCCTCGACGATGCCCATGTTCTCGTGGCCGAACACCAGGCCGGCCGGCGCTGCCGTACGCCCCTCGTACATGTGCAGGTCCGAGCCGCAGATCGCGGTGGTCGTGATGCGGACCAGCGCGTCGGTCGGCGCCTCGATCCGCGGATCGTCGACGTCCTCCACGGCCACGGTGAACGGTTCCTTGTACACCACGGCTTTCATCCCTGGCCTCCCCCGATGACCTGTTGCGGGCAGCAATCCAACCGCCCGCAACTACCCGGCTACGGCCAGACCAAACTCCTTGCCACGGCGCCGTGACCGAACGCAGTCAGCCGGCGCTCAGGTCATGGTGGCGGCGCGGTCGGCGTCGCTGCGGAGGACGCAGAACTCGTTGCCTTCGGGGTCGGCGAGGACCGCCCAGCCCGTACCGTCGGGGTTGCGGCGGTCGGCGACCAGGGTGGCGCCGAGGGTGAGCAGCCGCGCGACCTCCTCGTCGCGCGTGGTCTCCGGCCGCAGGCAGAGGTGCACCCGGTTCTTGACGATCTTCGGTTCGGGTACCTGGTTGAAGTAGAGCGCCGGGCCGTCCGCCAGCGGTACGGCGATCTCGTGATCGCCGGGCCGGTCGTCCGGGCCGAGCGGTCGCCCGGTCACCTCGCTCCAGAACCGCGCCAGCGTGTAGGCATCCGTACAGTCGATCGCCACGTTCTGCAATACCGAGACCATGCCCACGAGCTTCCCCGATCGGGACCCGTGCCCGCCACTCGGTCCGTCCCGTCGAGCAGGGAGCCCGGACCCGTACCGACGCGGCCCGGCCCCGCGTCGGTGCGGGCCCGGGCCGGGTCGGAATCGGCGGTCAGTCGCGGACCGTGAAGGTGGTGGAGAGGGGGAGGTGGGTGGAGGAGTCGCCGACGTGCACGGTGTACGTGCCCGGGGTCAGCTGCCAGGCGTGCGCGTCCGACGACCAGACCGAGGCGTCGGCCGCGGTCAGGTGCAGGGTGACCCGCCTGGTCCGGCCGGGCCGCAGCGACACCTTCGCGAACCCCTTCAGCTGCGCCGACGGTTCACCGGCCGCCTTCGGGTCGGACAGGTACAGCTGGACGACCTGGTCGCCGGAGCGGTGCCCGGTGTTGGTCACCGACACCGAGGCCGTGAGCCGGCGGTGCGCCTCGAGCGTGTGCCCGGACAGGTGCAGCCCGGACAGCCGGAAACTCGTGTACGACAGGCCGTAGCCGAACGGGAACGCCGGCGTCAGCCCCTGCGAGTCGTACCAGCGGTAGCCGACCCGCAGGCCCTCCGAGTACGACACCTTGCCGTCGACGCCGGGCCACTGGGCCGCGGTGGACGCCGGTACCTGGTCCAGCGAGGTCGGGAACGTGACGGGCAGCTTGCCGGACGGGTTGGTGTCGCCGAACAGCAGCGCGGCGATCGCGTTACCGGCGTCCTGCCCCGGGTACCAGGCCTCGAAGACGCCCTTGACCTTCGACAGCCACGGCATCGTCACCGCGGAGCCGGTGTTGAGTACCACGATGGTGTTCGGGTTGGCGTCCGCGATGGCGGCGATCATCGCGTTCTGGGTGCCCGGCAGGTCGATGTCCTTGAGGTCCGAGCCCTCCGACTCGTAGTCGTTGGCATAGACCACGGCCACGTCGGAGTCCTTCGCCACCTGCACCGCCTGCGCCAGCGGGTCGGAGTCGGGCAGCGTCCAGCCGAGGTTGACGACGGCGTCGCCGGCCGCCTGGTAGTAGTCGACCTCGATCGAGACCGGCTTGTTCGCGGTCAGCGTCACCTGCGCGGTCTCGGTGTGCTCCGCCTGGTTGCGCCAGTTGTCGATGACCTGCTTGCCGTCGATCAGCAGCCGGCTGCCGTCGTCGGAGGTCAGCCCGAACGTGTAGCTGCCGGTCTGCGGCGGGGTCAGGGTACCGGTCCACCGGGTGGAGAAGTTGTTCGCCGGCACGCCGGCGGGCCGGTTCGCGTCGCCGAACGTGAACGACACCTGCGGATCGGTCCGGGTCGCCACCGGGTCACCGGACATCGTCGTGTTGTCGTAGTAGGCGCCGGTCAGCCCGTGCCCGCTGCCGTCGGCCGGGGTCAGGTACCGGCTGTCCACGGCGGGCAGTTTGCCGGAGCTGCCGAGGTTGCCCTGCGCGTACCGCACGTCGATGCCGCTGCCGGCCCGCGCCTTGATCCCCTCGTACGGGGTGACCGTGCCGGTACCGGCGACCTTCGCGCTGCCGCCGCCGGCGGTCATGGTGTCCGGCCCGGCGCCGTCCCCGATCACCGCGATCGAGCCGAGTTTCTTGTCGTTCAACGGAAGTACGCCGTCGTTCTTGAGCAGTACGGTGCCGTCCTCGCTGATCTGGCGGGCGGTCGCGACGTGCTTGTCGGTGGACGCCGGCGCGGTCGGGGTGTCCGCGGAGGGGTGGTCGAACAGCCCGAACCGGAACTCCTGCCGCAGGATCCGGCCGACCATGTCGTCGAGCCGGGAGCGCGGTACCTGCCCGTCGGTCACCGCCTGCTTCAGCGCGGCACCGAAGTACGTGCTGCCCGGCATCTCCATGTCCATCCCCGCGTTCGCGGAGCCGGCGGTGGAGTGCGTGCCGCCCCAGTCGGAGGTGATGAAGCCGTCGAAGCCGAAGTCCTGCTTGAGGATCTGGTTGAGGTACGCGTTCTCGCAGGCGAAGGAGCCGTTGACGACCGAGTACGAGCACATCGCCGAGGACGGCTTCGCCTCGTCCACGATGGTGCCGAACGCGGCGGCGTAGATCTCGTGCACCGACCGGTCGTCGATCTGCACGTCGTCGTTGGCGGTGTTGCGGTGGGTCTCCTGGTTGTACACCGCCCAGTGCTTCACCTGCGCCATCACGCCGTGCGACTGGATGCCCTCGATGTCACCGGCGCCGATCTTGCCGGTCAGGTAGGGATCCTCGCTGTACGACTCGAACGAGCGGCCCCAGCGCGGGTCCCGGACGATGTTGACGGTCGGGCCGAGGTCGACGTCGACGCCCTTGGTCCGGTCCTCCGCACCGACCACCGACCCGTACCGCCGGGCCGCGCGCTGGTCGAAGGTGGCGGCGAGGGTGGTCGCGGACGGCAGCTGGGTGGTGTCGGCCATCCGTACCCCGGTCGGGCCGTCCTGCAGCTTCAGCGCGGGGATGCACAGCGCATCGTTGCCGGGCACGTATCCGGTGTACGCGGAGCCACCGGCGCCGTGCACCATGGCGATCTCGTCGTCCAGCGACATCCTCGCCAGCACCTGCTGGACCCGGCTGTCGATCGGCGCGTGCGAGCCGATCCAGGGGCAGTCGGGGTTCGGCGCGGCCTGCGCGCTGCTGGCCAGCGTGGCGGCCGGCAGCGCGGCCGCGACCAGGGTGAACGCTGTGGCCAGGGCGATTCTGGGACGTGTGGGTCTGTGCATCGATCCTCCCGGCGATCGGCAACTGGATCGGGCTGCAGGGTGGCCCGGGACGCGAAAGATGTCCGGCCTGGACGCCGGACATCTTTCGCGTTCACTACATCGATGTCAACGGACCAATCCGCTATCTCACACCATTATGTCTTGAAACCACCGATACCATCCGTTACCGCACGTCGACCCGGTGCGGGGCCGAGGTGGTACCGGCCGGCAGCCGCACCGTCAGCGTGCCGCCCGGGTACGACCAGCCGGGGCCGGTGTCGCGCGCCGCGAGCGCCCGGCCGTCGACGGTGACGCGGGTCGGGCGGTCGGCGTGCAGCAGCCGTACCGTCCAGGTCCGGGTGTCCACGGCGCCGGGGTAGCCGCCGCGCCGGGAGCCGATGGTCAGCCGGGTCGCGCCGCCGCGCTCGGTGTAGGACAGCGCGGTCGTCGCGGACTGGCCGTGCTGGTAACCGTTCCCGTCGCCCGCGTCCTCGTACAGGCTGACCCGCCCGTCCCCGCCGGTGGCGATCGTCGCGGTCGCCGCGGTCAGCGGATGCCCGGTGTCGCCGGACACGTCGCCGGTACGGGTGGTCACGATGCCGCCGGAACGCACGAACACCGGCATCGTCGACAGGTCGGTGTGCACGGTGCGGGTCGCCGGCCCGGTCACCTGCTCCCCGGTGAACCAGTCGGTCCACGTCCCCGGCGGGAACCAGACCGTGGTGTCGGCCTGCTCCCCCGGCGTCGTCACCGGCGCCACCAGCACGTTCGGGCCGTACAGGTACTCCGTGGACGCGAACTGGTAGGCGTCCGGCTGGTCCGGGTACGCCAGGTACAGCGCCCGGGTGATCGGCAGGCCGGTCGCGTTCGCCTGCCGCGCGAGGGAGTACGTGTAGGGCACCAGCGACTCGCGCAGCCGCAGGAACCGTTCCGCCGAGTCCTTCGCCGCGCCGGCGTAGTCCCACGGCAGCCGGTCGCCGTGCGACGAGTGCAACCGCAGCACCGGCTGGAACGCGCCGAACTGGACCCAGCGCGCGTACAGGTCGTCGGCGAGGTGCTTGCCGTGGAAGCCGCCGATGTCGTGGCTGACGTTCGACTCGCCGATCCCGGCGCCCTCGGCCGGGGTGAACGCCACCTCGTTGGCCAGCTCGTCCCAGGTGGAGTCGGTGTCCGCGGTGAAGTGCGCGGCGTACCGGTGGTCGGCCCACGGTCCGGACGGCAGCGCCGACGAGCCGGAGTAGCCGCCGGCGGTCAGCGAACTGCCGATCCGGGAGAGCACGAAACCGCGCAACCCCAGCTTCTCCCGCTGCCACGCGTAGTTGCCGTTGATCCACGCGTCCGGGGTGATGCCGGGCATCGACGCCTGCGAGTTCTCGCAGCAGTAGTCCAGCCACCAGAAGTCGACGCCCAGCTGCTGGATGGAGTCGTGCAGGCCGAAGTACGCCTCGAGCTGGTGGGGATCCGACCAGTCGAACACGTAGCACTGTCCGTTGTGGACGGTGTCGGAGCCGCAGGACTCCGATGGCGTCAGCCTGCCCTGCGCGGTCGCCTGCGCGGCGGCAAACTTCGGATCGGCCTGCTGCACGCTGGGATGCACGTTCAGCGTGGCGTGGATGCCCTGCCGCTTCGCCCAGTCCAGGTAGCCCTTCGGGTCCGGGAAGTAGGCCGGGTCGAACTCCCAGCCGTTCCAGGCGTCCGGAGACTTCCAGTCGGTGTCGGTCACCAGCACGTCCAGCGGCACGTTCTCACCCGCGACGCCCGCGCAAGGTCAACACGCAGCCACCACAACCGTGCGCCGCGTCGATCACGCGGCGCCCGACCCCCGCGCCGCCTCACACCGCGTGATCGGCGCGCCCGGGCGTCACGGGTGCAGGCGATGCAGCCTGGCCCGCAGCCCGGAAACGGTCCCGAACCGGGTCGCGATCAGCCCGATCGCGACCAGCGGTACCGCGCCGGCGAGGAACAGGCCGACCTGCGGGCCCAGGTGCTGGTCGATCCAGCCGATCACCGGGCCGCCCAGTGCGGCCGAGCCGGTGAACACCAGCAGGTACACGCCCATCGCCCGCCCGCGCAGGTGCGGGTCGACCGACAGCTGGTAGGTGGAGTTCGCGGCGGTCACCAGCAGCAGCGTCGCCGCGCCGAGCCCGGTCAACACCACCCCGAACGCCCACTGCGCCGAGGTCAGCGCGGCGAGCATGGCGAGCGCGGCAACGACCGTACCGGTGGCGAGCAGGCTGCGCACGCCGCCGCCGGTGCGCCGGGCCGACACCAGCGCGCCGGCCACCGAGCCGATCGCGACCACGGAGCTGAGCAGCCCGTACCCGCCGGCGCCGGAGACGAACACCGACTTCGCGTAGACCGACAGCGTCACCGCGAGGTTGCTGGTGAAGAACGTGAACGTGCCGACGAGCACGACGGTCCACAGCATCTCCGGCCGGCTGCGTACCAGCCGCAACACCTCGACGGTGCGTACGGGGGCGGCGGCGGCCGGCTTGGGCAGGTGCACCATCTCGTGCCGACGCATCGCGAGCAGGCCGGCGACCGGCGCGGCGAACGAGCACGAGTTGGCGAGGAACGACCACCCGGGGCCGACCGCGCCGATCAGTACGCCGGAGACGGCCGGACCGACGAGCGCACCGAGCTGGAACACCGTGGAGTTGAGGCTGATCGCGTTGCGCAGCTGCCGCGCCGGCACGAGCTCGTTCACGAACGCCTGCCGGGTCGGGTTGTCCACCGCGGTGATCAGCCCGAGTACGAAGGCGATCACGTACACGTGCCACGCGGCGACGTGCCCGCTGAGCGTGAGCACCGCCAGCACGGCCGCGGTCAGCCCCATGCCGGCCTGGGTGACGAGCAGGATGGTGCGCTTGGCGAACCGGTCGGCGAGCGCGCCGCCGGCGATGCCGAACAGTACGGTCGGCGCGGCCTGCAGGGCGGTGGTGATGCCCACCGCGGTGGCCGATCCGGTGATGCTCAACACCAGCCAGTCCTGGGCGATGCGCTGCACCCAGCTACCTGTGTTGGACACCACCTGCGCGCCGGCGAAGACGCGGAAGTTGAAGGTACGGAGGGATTCGAAGGTGCGGTGCCGTCTCGGCGCCGCGCCGGGTAAGTGGTCGTCGGTGGCCGCGCGCGCGATGCTCACAATCGTCCAAAGATCGAAACCGGGTGGGTGTGCACTCCATCCTTGCCACCTCGGCGCTCATAGCCAAATCCAATTGCTCCTATTAGTGTTATAGCGTCTTGCAATAAGGAAAGGGACGCCGTGTACAACCCGGAGCACCTGCGGAGCTTCCTCGCGGTCAGCGAGTCGCTCAGCTTCACCCGCGCCGCGGCGGCCCTCGGCATCCGGCAACCGACTGTCTCCCAACACATCCGCAAGCTGGAGGACGAGGTCGGCCGGCCGCTGCTGGTGCGCGACACGCGCACCGTCGCGCTGACCGCGGACGGTGAGGCGATGGCCCGGTTCGCCCGCACGATCATCGCCGCGAACGAGGCGGCTGTGGGGCACTTCACCGGCTCCGAGCTGTCCGGCCGGCTCCGGTTCGGGGTGACCGACGACCTGGCGCTGACCCCGGTGCCCAAGATCCTCCGCGAGTTCCGCCGGCTGTACCCGCAGATCGTGCTGGAGCTCACCGTGTCGCAGAGCCTGACGCTGCAACGCCGGGTCGAGTCCGGCCACCTCGACGCCGCCTTCGTCAAGTACGCCCCGGGCGAGGGCCACGGCCGCCTGGTGCAGCGCGACCCGCTGGTGTGGGCGGCGGTCGAGGACGCCCGCCTCGACCGGAACCGCCCGCTCCCGCTGATCGTCTACCACGCACCGAGCATGAGCCGCTCCCGCGGCGTGCAGGCGCTGGAGGCGGCCGGCATCCCGTACCGGATCTCGTGCACGGTGCGCGGCGTCAACGGGGTGCTGGCCGCGGCGCGGGCCGGCCTCGGGGTGGCGATCTTCGCCCGCAGCCTGGTTCCGGCCGACCTGGTCGAGCTGCCGGCCGATGCGGGCCTGCCGGAGCTGGGCGAGACCGACCTGGTGCTGCTGACCAACCCGCACTCGGCCGGTGACGCGGTCGAGGCGCTGACCTCGGCGATCCTGTCCCGCCGCAACCCCATCCGCAACATCGCGCACTGACCGCGAGTCGCGGTGAGCCACGCCACCCCGACCTCGGGGTCAGGGCCAGTAGCGCGCCGCGTGGGCCAGCGCCGGACCTTCGAGCAACGCGACCAGCCGCTCGAACCGGTCGACCGCGGCCGGCCCGCTCCAGTCCGCGGCGAGCAGCTCGCGCGGCAGCCCGGGGTCCCGGAACGGCAGCTGCCGCCAGGTGTCGACCACCCGCAGGTAGTGCACGAACGCCTGCTCCGGATCGACGGCCGGGCGCGACTCCAACTCGGCGACCAGCCGCTCGTGATCATCGATGAACGCGCGATAGCTGTCGTCGATGGCGGCCAGATCCCAGCTCTCGTAGAGCAGCGAGGTGAGGTCGCGGCTGCCGACGTAGGCACCGACGAAGACGGCGGCGTACTTGTCCATGCCCAGCTCGCCGATGGCCCCCTCCGCGGCGGCCCGCATCCGGGCCGGCGCGAGCCACATCGCGGTACCGACGTTGCCGAAACCCAGGTGGGCCAGGTGGGTACGGAGCTGGTCGCGCTTGCGGCGCTCCGCCTCCGGGATGCTGAGGTTGACGATGCACCAGCCGTCGGCGAGGTCGGCCGGGCGCCGGGAGTGCCAGATCACCTCGTCACCCTGGGCCAGCACGGCGCTCGCCCGGTCGGTCAGCGCATAGCCGCGCGCACCGGCACGGCTCTGCGACTCCAGCCAGCCGCGCTGCTTGAGCCGGAACACCGCGGTCCGCACCCCCGGCGCGTCCTGCCCCGCCTGGCGCATCAGCTCGACGACGCCCGCGATCGGCATCCAGTCGTCCCTCCGCCGGACCACCGCACCGAGGAAGCTGACCAGCAGGGTGCGGGAGATCCGCGTCCGGGAAGTGGTCGTCGGCGGGTCGCTGCGGCTCATCACGACACCGATTGTGCCGTCCGGGGCCGCCAGCGCAGATGCACGTCCTCGCGCGCACCCTCGCGCAGCAGTTGCAGCCGGGGCGGCACCTTGTCGGTCCGCGCGGTCGGCGGGCGGCGGTTGCCGGCGGCCCACTGGTCGGGCCACGGTGCGGCGGCACCGGCGTACCCCTGCTCGGCAGCGGCGTGCAGGGTCCACTGCGGGTCGTACAGGTGGGTACGGCCCAGCGCGCACAGGTCGGCGCGGCCGGCGAGCAGGATCGAGTTGACGTCGTCGTAGCTGGAGATCGCGCCGACCGCGATGACCTTCACGTCGGTACCGGCGGCCACCCGGTGCCGGATCACGTCGGCGAACGGGGTCTGGTACGAGCGCCCGAACGCCGGCCGCTCGTCCTTGCTGATCTGACCGGTCGACACGTCGATCGCGGCCGCGCCGTGCTCGACGAAGGCCCGCGCCATCTCGACCGCGTCCTCGGCGGTGTTGCCGTCCGGCAACCAGTCGGTGGCCGAGATCCGGACCGTCACCGGCAGGTGAGCCGGCACCGCGGCGCGGACCGCGTCGAACACCTCCAGCGGGTAGCGCAGCCGGTGCGCCACGTCGCCGCCGTACTCGTCCGTGCGCCGGTTGGACACCGGGGACAGGAACGCGCTGAGCAGGTAGCCGTGCGCGGCGTGCACCTCGATGAGGTCGAAGCCGGCGTCGACCGCGCGCCGGGCGGCGGCGACGAACTCGTCCCGGATCCGGTCGAGGTCGGCCCGGGTCGCCTCGCGCGGCACGTGGCAGCCCTCGCCGTACGGCACCGGGGAGGGCCCGACGACCTCCCAGTTGCCGGCGTCCAGCGGCTCGTCCATGCCCTCCCACATCAGCTTGGTCGAGCCCTTGCGGCCGGAGTGCCCGAGCTGCGCGCCGATCCGCGCCGTCGATCGCCGGTGCACGAAGTCGGTGACGCGCCGCCAGGCGTCGCGCTGCTCGTCGCTCCACAGGCCGGTACAGCCGGGCGTGATCCGCCCCTCCGGGGACGTGCAGATCATCTCGGTCATCACCAGCCCGGCGCCACCGAGCGCCTTGGATCCCAGGTGTACCAGGTGGAAGTCGTCCGGCACGCCGTCGGTCGCCGAGTACATGTCCATCGAGGACACGATGACGCGGTTGCGCAGCCGCAGCTCGCCGATCGAGACGGGCTGGAACATCGCGGGCGTCACCTCGGCGGATCCCTGGTGCCGGGCGAACTCCGCCTCCATCCGGTTCGCGAAGTCGTGGTCGCGTTCCTTCAGGTTGTCGAAGGTGATCCGGCGCGACCGGGTCAGCAGGTTGAAGACGAACTGCGCGGGCTCCTGGTCGGCGTACATCCCGATGTTCTCGAACCACTCCAGCGACGCCTGCGCCGCCCGCTGGGTCGACTCGACGACCGGCTTGCGCTCCTGCTGGTACGCCGCCAGCGCCGGCTCGATGCCCGGGTGCTCGTGCAGGCACGCGGCGAGCGCGAGGGCGTCCTCCATCGCCAGCTTGGTACCGGAGCCGATCGAGAAGTGCGCGGTGTGCGCGGCGTCGCCGAGCAGCACCACGTTCCCGTGGTGCCACACCTCGTTGCGCACGGTGGTGAAGTTCAGCCACTTGGAGTTGTTGGTCAGGATCCGGTGCCCGCGCAGCTCGTCGGCGAAGATCTCGCCGATCCGGGCCACCGCGTACTCGTCGGAGGCGCCGGGCGCGAGCTCCTCGCGCTCGGTGCGGTCGAGACCGGCGGCGCGCCACACGTCCTCGTGCATCTCGACGATGAACGTCGAACCGGCGTCCGAGTAGGGGTAACCATGGATCTGCATGGTGCCCCACTCGGTGTGCTTCACGAAGAACTGGAACGCCTCGAACACCAGATCGGTGCCGAACCAGATGTACTTGTTCCGGCGCAGGTCGAGCCGCGGCGAGAAGACGTCCGCGTACCTCGCCCGCACGGTGGAGTGGACGCCGTCCGCGGCGACCACGAGGTCGTACTCGCGGCGCAGCGCGTCGACGTCCGGTGCGGCCGTCCGGTAGTGCACCGCGACGCCGAGCTCGGCGACCCGGCGCTGCAGGATCTCCAGCAGTTCCTTGCGCGACATCGCCGCGAAGCCCTGGCCGCCGACGGTGAACTCGTGCCCGGCGAAGCTGACGTCGATGTCGGTCCACCGCGCGAACCGCTGCTCCATCGTGGCGTGTACCACCGGGTCGGCGCCCTCGATGCTGCCGAGCGTCTCGTCGGAGAAGACCACCCCGAAGCCGAACGTGTCGTCGGGTGCGTTGCGCTCCCAGACCGTGATGTCGTGGCCGGGATCGATCCCCTTGAGCAGCGTCGCCAGGTAGAGCCCGCCCGGTCCACCACCGACGATCGCAACCCTCATGACGTCGGCTCCGCGGCGGTTTCCTGGTCGACCAGCTGGCGCAGCCGGAAGTGCTGCAGCTTGCCGCTGGCGTTGCGCGGCAACGCATCGACGAACCGTACGTCCCGGGGATACTTGTACGGCGCGAGGTGACCCTTGACGAACGCCTGCAGCGCCGCGGCGTCGGCGCTCGACCCCTCCCGCAGCACGACGAACGCGCAGACGACCGAGCCGCGCTCGGCGTCCGGCTTGGCCACCACCGCGCACTCGACCACGTCCGGGTGCTCCTCGAGTACCGCCTCGACCTCGGGGCCGCCGATGTTGTAACCGGAGGACACGATCATGTTGTCGGTGCGCGCCTGGTACCAGAAGTAGCCGTCGGCGTCCCGGACGAACGTGTCCCCGGTGACGTTCCAGCCGTTCACGACGTAGTTGCGCTGCCGGTCGTCGGCCAGGTACCGGCAGCCCACCGGGCCGATGACGCCGAGCCGGCCGGCGACACCGGGGCTGACCTCGTTGCCGTCCGGGTCCAGGATCGTGGCGCGGAATCCCGGTACCGGCTTGCCGGTGGCGCCCTCGCGGATGTCGTCGCCGGCCGCGGTGATGAAGATGTGCAGCATCTCGGTGGCGCCGATGCCGTCGATGATCTTCAGGCCGAGCCGCTCGTGCACCTCGCGCCAGGTTTCCACCGCGATGTGTTCACCGGCGCTGACCGCGCTGCGCAGCCCGCGCAGCAGCTCGGCGTTGCCGGACCGCAGGATCTGCTTGTACGCGGTCGGCGCGGTCGCGAGCACCGTGACCCCGTGCGCGGCAACCAGTTCCGCGAGTTGCGGCGGGGTCGCCTTCTCGGTGAGGAACGCGCACGCGCCGGCCCGCAGGGCGAACACGACCAGCATCCCGAGGCCGAAGGTGAACGCGAACGGCGCGGTGCACGCGACGACGTCGTCCGGCTGCAACCGGAGCGTCATCCGGCCGAAGGTGTTGTCGATGGACAGGATGTCGCGGTGGAAGTGCGTGGTGATCTTCGGAACCCCGGTACTGCCGGACGTGGGACCGAACAGTGCCACGTCGTCGGCCGCGGTGTCGGCCGGGGTGAAGTCGGCCGGCCGGTCGGTGACGAGCGTGGTGAGGTCGTCCGGCGCGTCGCCGCCGTACACGGCGATCCTGAGGTTCGGCGCGGTCGAGTCGCGCAGTTCCCGCACCGCCGCGGCGAATCGGTGGTCGACGAGGGCGATCGTGGGGGCGGTCTTCTCGACGATCGGCGCGAGTTCCCGGGCGCGCAGCGCGGACATGGTGGTGACGACGATGCCGCCGGCCTTCAGTACGGCCAGCCAGCAGGCCACCGTCCACGGGTTGTTCGGCGAGTGCAGCATGACCCGGTTGCCGGTGACCAGGCCGAGCTCGTCGGTGAGGTAGCCGGCGAGCTGGTTGGTGCGCCGCAACAGCTCGCCGTACGTCCAGACCTCACCGTCGGGGGTGCGCAGCGCGGGGCGGTCGGCACCGTACTTCTGCGTCGGCACGTCGAGCAGCTCGACCGCGGCGTTCAGCCGCGGCGGGTACTGCAGAAGTTCGGTGGTGAACTCCAGGGTCGGCCACTGGTCCCGCGGCGGCAGGTGGTCGCGGGCGAAGGTGTCCTCGTACCCGGAGGGTGCGAGGTCTGCCGGGTAACCGGAAGGCGCGAGCTCGGTCATGTCGTGGCTCCAGCGGGGATGCGGATCATGCCCTCCTGGACGACCGTCGCCAGGTGGGTTCCGTCGGGGGTGAAGAATCGCCCGAGGTTGAGGCCGCGGCCGTCGCTGGCGGAGACGGCTTCCTGGGCGTACAGCAGCCATCCGTCGACCGGCGCGATTCGGTGGAACCACATCGAGTGGTCCAGGCTCGCCGTGACCAGACCGTCGTCGGCCCAGGCGAGACCCAGCGCGCGCAGCGTCGGCTCCAGGATCGTGTAGTCGCAGACGTAGCCGAGGGCGGCGGTGTCGCGCTGCCGGTCGTCGAGTCCGGCAACCTCGCGCAGCCCGTCGAAGGGCCGCACCCACACGGCCTGATGGGGCACCTGCGTGCCGTCGACGGTGAGGTAGACCGGACCGGGCACGTGCCGCATGTCGAAGCCGCGCCCGTGCCGCCAGTACGCGCGCGAACCGTCGGTCATCGTGCCGCCGGACCGGCCGTCGAGATACTCCGCCGAGCTGGGCAGGCCATCCGGCTCGGCGATCTCCGCCGGCGGCTCCGACTGAAGGTGGCCGCCGGGCCCGCCCGCCGCGAAGCTCGCGAGGCAGACGAAGATCGGCTTGCCGGACTGGTAGCCGCGGACCTGGCGGGTGGCGTAACCGCGCCCGTCCCGCAGGATCTCGACCTCGTAGCGCACCGCGGCACCGATCTCGGCCGGGCGCATGAAGTACGAGTGGGTCGAGTGCAGGTGCTTGCCGTCGACGGTGCGGATCGCGGCGACCACGGCCGCCGCGACCAGGTCCCCGCCGTACGCCTTGGGCCACGGGCAGGGCTGGGTGACCGCGGTGAACGCCCGGTCGAAGTGTTCCGGCGCCACCTCGGTGAGGGTGACGGCCCGGGTGAAGATCTCGGAGGTGGCGTCCTTCGTCACGGGCGGTCCGTCCAGTCACGCAGCTCGTCGTCGCGGACCTGCGGCAGGTTGACGACGATGTTCTCCGGGGTACGGGTGGTCATCCAGGTGAGCGGTCTGTTGCGGTCCAGGTTGCACTCGACGTGCGGCATGTACGGCGGCACGAACACCCAGTCGCCCTCGGACATGTCGATGTAGTCCTCGAACTTCTCGCCGAAGTAGATCCGGGCCCGGCCGGACAGCACGTACCCCCCGGTCTCGGCCTCGCCGTGATGGTGCGGCGTGGACCGGTAGCCGGCCAGGTTGTGCACCTTGCCGAACCAGATGCGGGTGGCCGGCGTGTGCTGGATGCTGACCCCGGAGATCCGCGTCGCGCCTTCGGACTGGCCGGTGAGTCCGGCGTCCGGTTCGTGCCCGCCGCGGGTGACGAACGGGACGATCAGCCCCGCGTCGTTGCGGTACAGCGAGTTGTCACCGATCTCGTGGTCGTCGGAGTTCGGGTCCATGCCAGTCCTTCCGCCGGTCGCGGTGGTCACCGTTCGGTATTTCATTATCGGCACGTTCGTTGTGAACATGTCAATAGACCGCTACGGTGGGCCCGACGGCGAAGCACCAGTCGAGGAGAGCCGATGACGAGCCAGCTGCAGCCGGTCCCGGTGAACCCGGTGAGCCTCCCGGCGCCCCGCGGCTACTCCCACGGCACGCTCAGCGGCAACACGCTGTACCTGGGCGGGCAGACGGCGCTGGACGCCGACATGAAGATCGTTCCGGGCGGCATCGTCGAGCAGTTCCGGCAGGCGTTCGGCAACGTGCTCACGACGCTGCGGGCCGCCGGCGGCGTCCCGGCGGACCTGGTCAGCATCACCATCTACCTGACCGACATCCCGGACTACCAGGCGCACGGCCGGGAGATCGGCGTCGTCTGGCGCGAGCTCGCCGGCCCGGTCTACCCGGCGATGGCCGGCATCGGCACCACCGGGCTGTGGCAGCCGGAGGCGATGATCGAGATCCTCGGCGTCGCGGTGATTCCGGACGACCGGCTGATCCGGCCGGCCCGCTGACCGAGCCTCGAGTTCGCGCAACCGCCGCGGGGAGCCACAGAACGGTCGTCAACGGTAGAACACGTTGATTCATGTCGTGACGAGGCTGTAACGTGCGGTTGACCCTGGGGTAAACCCACTCGATCCGCCACATCTGCGCACTCGACGGCGCCCTTCGCGGCACGTCGGGCCCTCGCCCGGCGCGCCGGTGGTGCACCGCGCGGCGCACCATCTGGAGGTGGACATGGCAGTACCCGTTTCCCGCCGCACCGTTCTCCGCTCCGCCGGCGCACTCGGCGGCGGCGCCCTGGCCGCCGGCGCTCTCGCCGGCACGGGGGCCGACGCCGACCCCGCGGCCGCTTCCGCTGCCGCCGCACCGCAGCCGGTCACCAGCGAGCCGGACGCGCTCTCGATCCGTACCGATCCGTTCGGCACCATGCCCGACGGCACGCCGGTCACCCGCTACACCCTCGGCAGCGAGCACGGCGTGCAGGTGCAGTTGCTCGACTACGGCGCGACCGTGCACCGGGTGCTGACCCCCGACCGGCGCGGGCACCGGGCGAACGTCGCGCTCGGTCTGTCCACACTGGACGAATACCGGACGAAGAGTCCGTACTTCGGCGCGATCGTGGGCCGCTACGCCAACCGGATCGCCAAGGGCAGGTTCACCCTGGACGGGCACACCTACCAGATCCCCGTCAACGACGGGGAGAACGCGCTGCACGGCGGTCCCGTCGGGTTCGACAAGCACGTCTGGGACGCCGAGATCGAGCGCCGGCACGGCCGGGTCGGCGTCCGGTTCCGGTTCGTCAGCCCGGACGGCGACATGGGCTTCCCCGGCACCCTGACCACGATCGTGACCTACACCCTCACGGCGCGCGGCGAGCTGATCATCGACTACCACGCGACCACCGACAAGGCGACCGTGGTCAACCTGAGCAACCACACCTACTGGAACCTCGGCGGCGAGGGGACCGGCTCGGTGTACGACCACCTGCTGTGGATAGACGCGGACCGGTACACGGCGGTCGACGGCGAGGCGATCCCGCTCGGCACGCTGCCGAACGTGCACGCGACCCCGTTCGACTTCCGCCGGCCCACGGCGATCGGCGCCCGGATCCGGGCCGGCGACCAGCAGCTGATCAACGTCAAGGGCTACGACCACAACTGGGTGCTCAACGGCTCCGGCCAGCGCCGCATCGCCACCGTGTACCACCCGACCAGCGGTCGGCATCTCGCCTTCACCACCGACCAGCCCGGTCTGCAGTTCTACGCCGGCGACCAGCTGGACGGCACGCTCGTCGGCATCGGCGGCAACACCTACCGGCAGAGCGACACGTTGGTGCTGGAGACCCAGCACTTCCCCGACTCCCCCAACCAGCCGGACTTCCCGTCCACGGTGCTGCGACCGGGGCAGGTCTTCCGCACCGCCACCACGATCGACTTCGGCGTCGCGCGGGCCGACTGAGATCCACTGTGGACAGACCGATGGCCGGCCCCGCCGCGCGGGACCGGCCATCGTGGTGCGGCGTGTCGAGCTGTTCGGGTCAGCCGACCCAGGCGTCGACGTAGCTGATCGCACCCGGCGGGTTCTGGATCTTCACGTCGTGCACCTTGCTACCGGTGAGGCTCAGCTGCTTGATGTAGTACAGCGGAATGCTCGGTGCGTACTTCTTCATGATGTACTCGTCGAGCTTGCCCCAGTCCTTCGTCGCCTGGTTCGCCGGCTCGGCCTTGATCTTGTCGATCTGCTTGTTCACGTCCGGCGCGTTCAGGTACGAGGTGTCCTGGTTGCCTTCCGCCACGATGGTACGGCCGTCGAACAGCGGCGGGATGACCGTGGAGCCGCTCGGCCAGTCCGCACCCCAGTTGGTCGCGTACATGTCCCAGCCGTTGTTCTTGCGGTCGATCGCGGTGAAGAAGTTGTCCTTGTCCTCCGGCCGCAACACGATCTTGAAGCCGGCCTTCTGCAGCGCGGTCTGCACCGCCGTGGCGAGCTTCTGCCCAGACTCGGTGTTCGCGAACGCGTAGACGAGCTTCGGGTGCTTGCCGCCGAGCAACTTCTTCGCCTTGGCGATGCCGTCCGGCGTGGCCGCACCCGGGTAGGCGTCGTACTTGTCCCAGCCGGCGACGGTCGGCGACATCAACGTCGTCGCCGGCGCGGCCTGCGAGGTACCGCCGTTGACCTGGACCAACGCATTGCGGTTGATCGCGTAGTTGAGGGCCTTACGGACGTTGACGTCGGTGACCCGCTGGGTGTTGATGTCGATCCGCTCCGCGAACGACAGGAAGTCGTTGAGCGTGCGGCCCTTCGCCGACGGGTCCGCCAGCACCTTGCTGGTCAGCTCCGGACTGACGCCCGGCTGGTCGACCACCGCGTACTGGTCGTTGCCGTGGTCGGCGAGCACCCGGTTGGTCTGGTCGGTCGGGCTGACACCGATCTTGACGTCCAACGTGTCGAAGTAGTCGTGCCGGATCGGGTCGCTCTTCGGGTCCCAGTACTTGTTGCGCGACAGCTTCAGCTCGGTGCCGCGGTTGTAGCTCTCGATCTTGTACGGGCCGCTGGCGAACGGGTGCGTGTCGATCTTCTGCGGGTTGGAGTCCTGCGACTTGGGCAGCGGCGAGGTGGTGCCCCAGGACGCCGCGTACGGGAACTCCGGCTGCGACGACTTGAGGTGGAAGGTGATCGAGTTGCCGCTGACCGTCACGCCAGGCGGCATCGCCGCGCCACCGTTGTACGGGCCTTTGTACTTTCCGTTGTAGGTGCCCGGACCGGCCAACCACTGCTGGATGTAGTGCGGCCCGTCGGAGAGGTTGGACGAGTACGACCGGGCCACACCGTAGGCCACGTCGGCCGCCTTGATCGGCGTACCGTCCTCGTACTTCAGGCCCGACTTCAGGGTGTATTTCCAGGTCTTGCCGTCGTGGTTGACGTCGACACCGGTGTTGGTGGCGAGGTCGCCGACCAGGACCGAACTGCCGGTCTTCGGGTCGAACTTGAACGCGGTCAGCTGCCGGGTCACGAGCTCGTCGAGCGCCTGCGCGTCGGAGATGTAGATCCGCTGCGGGTCGAGGTGCTCGTAGTCGCGCTCGTGGTACGAGATGATCGTCCCGCCCCGCTTGGCGCCCTTGATCGCCGGGGCCGGACCCTTCGAGTCCGCCGGGTCGGTGCTGATGGAGCCGGACGCCACCTTCGCGCTCGGCCCGTTGTCGTTGCCGCTCTTACCGGTGTTCTTGCTGCATGCCGTGGACATGCCGATCAGCGCCACAGCAACCGCGCCGACGGCCACAACCTTGCCTGTTCGCATCACACCACCTCTTGGAGGCTCCCCCTGCAGGACAGGCACGCTCCACCCGCCCCAATCGGGCTTGTCTTCGCACGCTAGAAGCGGCACATCAGCGACCGGTAACGAGCGGATCACCAAAGCGTCGACATCTGTGCCGGAGACGAGGGAGTTTGCCCTGCTCTTGCATTTCTCACGCGCCGCTAGCGGAAAGGTGCCCCTGGGCGAGATCATGGCCGGAGCCATGTGACGGATGACAAAATTTGAAATCTGTCAGCCTTCGGGTGCAGGATGACTCTCGACCGTCACACCACCTGGAGGATTCGGATGCGACTTCGTCGACTCGGCGCACACGGACCGTCGGTCTCCGCGATCGGCCTCGGCTGCATGGGCATGTCCGGCACGTACGGGCCGGCCGACGACGCCGAGAGCGTCCGCACCGTGCACGCCGCGCTCGATGCCGGCATCACGCTGCTGGACACCGGCGACTTCTACGGCATGGGGCACAACGAGCTGCTGCTGCGCGAGGCGTTGCGCGGCGGCCGCCGCGACGCGGCGACGCTCAGCGTGAAGTTCGGCGCCCAGCGCGGCCCGGACGGCGCCTGGCTGGGCTTCGACGGCCGGCCCGCCGCCGTCAAGACGGCGCTGGCCTACTCGCTGCAGCGGCTCGGCACCGACCACGTCGACATCTACCGGCCCGCGCGGCTCGACCCGGCGGTACCGATCGAGGACACCATCGGCGCGATCGCCGAGCTGGTCGACGCCGGATACGTGCGACACATCGGGCTCTCCGAGGTCGGGCCGGCCACGCTGCGCCGCGCCGCCGCCGTGCACCCGATCGCTGACCTGCAGATCGAGTACTCGCTGCTGTTTCGCGGCATCGAGGAGCAGATCCTGCCGACCTGCCGCGAGCTGGGCGTCGGCATCACCGCGTACGGCGTGCTCTCCCGCGGCCTGCTGTCCGGACGCTGGCGTGCCGACCAGGCGCTGCCGGCGAACGACATGCGCGGGCACACCAGCCGGTTCCAGGGCGACAACCTGGCGCACAACCTGGCCCTGGTCGAGGCGCTGCGCACGATCGCGGCGCGGCTCGGCTGCACCGTGCCGCAGCTCGCGACCGCCTGGGTGGCCGCGCGCGGCGACGACGTCGTCCCGCTGGTGGGTGCCCGGCGGGTGGACCGGATCCCCGAGGCCACCGGCGCCGCCGAGCTCGACCTCGACGACGAGACGCTGGCCGCGATCGACGCCGCGGTCCCGGCCGACGCCGCCGCCGGCGACCGGTACCCGGCCGGCCGCACCCCGGAGCTGATCTGAGCATGGCCGGGCCGCTCACCCGGGAGCAGATCCTCGCCGCCGCCGAGGACGTGCTCCGCCGGTACGGGCCGGACAAGGCGACGGTGGTCGACGTGGCGCGGGCGCTCGGCGTCAGCCACGCGAGCGTCTACCGGCACGTACGAAGCAAGGCCGAGCTGCGGGCCGCGGTGGCACGGCGGTGGCTCACCCGGGTGCACGCCCCGGTCACCGCGCTGCGCGACTCGACCGAGGACCCGCCGACCCGGCTGCGTACCTGGCTGCACACGCTGCTCGCGACCAAGCGGCACAAGGTGCTGGACGATCCGGAGCTGTTCGCCGCGTACCAGCGGCTGGCCGCCGAGTGGCAGGACGCGCTGACCGCCACTCTCGACGGCCTGGTCGCCGACATCGCCGCGATCGTCCGGGCCGGCGTGCGCGACGGCAGCTTCCGGCCGGTCGAACCGGCCGGCACGGCACGGGCGATCTTCACCGCGACGCTGGCGTTCCACCACCCGAGCCACGCGGCGACCTGGTCCGATCCCGGTACCGAGGAACGGCTCGACGCGGTGTGCGACCTGATCCTCGTCGGCCTGTCCGCCGACCGGGACGGTACCGACCGGCACGAACGCTGACCAGCACCGCGCTGGCGGCGGCCGGCGGCCGGTTCCCATCGGGGCCGGCGGGGCTCGCCGCAGGGGCGAGTGGCGGAGGGGGTCAGGACGCGGCGTCGGCCGGGTCGGGGCGCAGCTCGCGGGCGCGGCGGACCACCTCGTGCGCGAGCAGGTCCGCCGGGTCCACCACCGGCAGGACCGGGTCGGCGTCGGTGCCGGCGGCGAGCGCGAGCACGATCTCGGTGCACCCGGCGATCGCGGCCTCGGCGCCGGCGTCGCGCAGCGTGCCGAGCACCTCGGCCAGGGCGGCGGCGCCGGTCGCGTCCGCGGTACCGGCCTTGACCGCGGCGATCGCGGCCGTGACCCGGGCCTGCTCCGCCGGTTCCGGTACCAGCACGGTCAGGCCGACCGCGGCGCACGCATCGTGGTAGAGCCGGGACGCCACGGTGCCCTCGGTGGCGAGCAGACCGACGGTCGCACCGGCCGGCAGCGTCGCGGCCAGCCGCTGCGCGGTGACGTCGATGATGCTGATCAGCTCCAGGCCGGCCGCGGCGGCCAGCGGCGGGACGAACGCGTGCGCGGTGTTGCAGGCCACCGCGAGCAGCCGCACCCCGGCCGCGGCGAGGCCGGCGACCCCGGCCCGCAGCACCGGCGTCGGGTCCTCGCCGTCGCCGACCAGCGCCGCGGTCCGGTCCGGTACCCGCGGGTCGGACCAGATCACCACGGGCAGGTGTTCCTGGTCGGTCGCGGCCGGGGTGGCGGCGACCAGCTTGCGGTAGAAGTCGACCGTGGCGGCGGGGCCCATCCCGCCGAGGATCCCGACCACTGGTGGCGACAGCGTCATGCCCAACCTCCTACGACGACGGGTACCGGGGTCACGTCCAGTCTCGTTCCCGGCCGGACGACAGCACGCCGACCACGATCCCGAAGGTACGCAGCGCGCTCGCCGCGTCGGGTGCGTCGAACGCGACGGTGCGTTCGGCGATCGCCCGCACGCCGGGGATCGAGCTGGCGCGCACGGCGAGGTACGGGTAGTCGACGTCGACTTCGACGGTGTGCGGTGCCGGCGCGGCCGGCCCGGCGCCGGCGAGTGCCGCCGCCTGCCGCGCCGCCGCGGTGATGTCGGCGGCGGTCGCGGCCGGCGGCCGGCAGATCGCGCTGTGCCGGGACAGCGCCCGCTTGACCGTGACCGTACGGGCTCGGGGCGCCCACTGACGCGACGCGGCGCACAGCACGTCGTCGCCGGTGACCAGCACGACCGGTACCCCCGCCTCGGCGGCGACCAGGGCGTTGAAGCCGCCCTCGTCGACCTGCCGGCCGTCCACCCGGACGTCCAGGGTGGTGTGCGACAGGCAGGTGTGCGCGAGCACGCCGGGCCGTCCGGCGCCCATGTGGTAGCCGACCATCGCGACCGCGTCCACGCCGGTGTCGATCAGCTCCATCATGCCGAGCGGCTTGTGCCGGCCGATCACCAACTCTGCGCGCGGGTCCAGTTCGGCCAGCGGGAGGTTGGCCATGCTGCAGTGCGAGTCGTTGACGACGATCTCGTCCGCGCCGGCCGCGGCGAACCCGGCGACGGCCGCATTCACGTCGCCGAGCATCAGCCGCAGCGCCCGCTCGTACCGGTCGGTGCCGGCGATCACGTCGTCGGGCAGCACCGTGCCGGTGGCCCCCTCCATGTCGGCCGAGACGAGGATCCGCATGCGGCCGACTCTACGGCCCCGCCGTACGACCCCCGCCGAGCCTCCGTTGATCAAGGGATCGGCGCACATCGTCCACGGTGAACGCGCACGGATCCCTTGATCAACGCGTCGGGATCAGGTCCACCAGGGGGCGGCGCCGTTGATCAGGCGGTCGTGCCCGACGAATCTGAACAGGCTGGTACCGGGCGACAGCGGCTGCGGGTCCTTGAGGAAGCGGTGCCGTCCGACGCCGTGGTCGACCGTCGCTTCCGACAGGTACGCGCGCTCGAAGCCGTTCTCGTCGAACCGGTCGCAGATCCACGGCACCGGGTCGGGCACCTCCCGGTGCCGGGTCCAGACCACCGAACCGCCGGTACCGCACAGCTGCGTGCAGTGCTCGACCAGCCGGGCGACGCCGGGCAGCGTCAGGTTGCCCAGGATCCCGCAGAGCAGCACGAGATCGGCCGGTACCGAGGGGAGGTAGTGGGTGGCGTCGGCCGCATCACCGGCGATCACCTCGACGCCGGGCAGGCCGGCGCGTTCGGCCGCGGCACGAGCCGCGACGACGTTGCGCTCGTCCAGCTCGACCAGCCGGGCGTGCACGTCCGCGGCGCGCGGATGACCCGCCAGCGCGCCGATCAGGTCACGACCCTGACCGGCACACAGGCTGATCGCCCGGAGCGGACCCGGTGGTGCGTCGTCGAGCGCCGCGGCGATCTGCTCGCGCACCGCGGCGAGGCGGCGGGCCAACTTGGAGTTGGGGGTGTCGTAGAGCTCGTGCCAGGTGAACCAGTCGCGGTCAAACACCCCACAAGGCTACAAAGATCGATTCAGATGGTGAACACCGCAGAAATTCAAATAGTGATCACATCACGACAACAGGTCATGTTGACATCGGCGGCACATTCGTGGAATGGATCCCGTTTCGCCGCCAACCTTTCCCACGGCTCGTCCGTGACAGTCAGCGTGACGGGGGCGAGCGACGCCGGACGTCGGCCAAGTCGAGCACGACCTGGTCGCCGGCAGGTCACGCCGTACTACTGAGACCGCCCCGGCTCAGCCGGGGGACAGGGCGAGGCCGACGGCGCCGGGGCCGAGGTGGACGGCGAGGGTGGCCGAGGACGGCGTCACGATGGGCTCCGGCAGCGCGGGGAACCGCTTGGCCAGCAGCCGGGCCGTGTCGGCGGCGCGGTCCGGCGCGTCGATGTGTTCCACCGCCGCCTGCAGGCGGTCGCCGTCGACACCGCGGCCGGCCAGGTCGACCAGCTGCGACAGCGCCCGACGCGTGCCGCGCACCCGGGTCACCGGAACGATCTGGCCGCCGTCGACGCCGAGCAGCGGCTTGATCGACAGCGCGGTACCGAGAAACGCCGCGGCCGGGCCGATCCGACCGCCGCGGCGCAGGTACTCCAGGGTGTCGACGTAGACGAGCTGGTTGATGTGCCCGCGCTGCGCGGCGGCGAGCGCGAGCACGTCGCCGGGCGCCCGGCCGGCCGCGGCGGCCCGGGCGGCGGCCAGTACCGCGAAGCCGAGGCTCATGCCGGTCGTCTGCGAGTCGACCACCCGTACCGGCACCCCGCACCGGTCGGCGGCGGACTGCGCCGCGGCGCAGGTCTGCGACAGCCGGCCGGAGATGTGGATCGAGATGATCGCCGTGGCGCCCGCGTCGGCCGCCTCCTGGTACGCCCAGAAGAACGCCGACGACGACGGCTCGGCGGTGGCCACCGGTACGTCCGCGCGCAGCGCGGCGAACAGTTCGGCCCGGTCGAGTTGGTCCTCGTTGGTGATCCGGTCACCGATCTTGACCTGCAGCGGCACCACCCGAATGCCGAGTCGCGCGGCGAGCTGCGCGGGCAGCGACGCGGTGGAGTCGGTGACGATCGCGAGGCGCTGGCTCATGGCCCGCAGATTAGCGAGTAAATGGTGCAAATCCAATCGGCGTCGCTCGAGGCAACTCACTGTGAGTAGCCGCCTCCGGTCCGCAGACTGTCCGCTGACCTGCTCGGACACTCCTGAGCGCGCGACAGGTGTCGCGCTGCCGACCACGCTAGGGTCGGTCTCGGCGTGCTCGCAACGGGCCCCGAGGGCGGTTCCGAGTTCAGGCGTGGGGGTGCGGTCGGTGCGGTTGACGATCCTGGGCGGCGGCGGGTTCCGGGTCCCGCTGGTGTACCGAGCGCTGCTCGCCGACCGGGCCGAACCGCGCGTCACCGAGGTCGTCCTGTACGACGTGGACGAGCCGCGGCTGGCCGCGATCGGCCAGGTGCTGCGGCAACTCGCCGACGGCGTCCCGGACGCACCCAGGGTACGGATCTCCGCCGAGCTCACCGACGCGCTCGCCGGCGCGGACGTGGTGTTCTGCGCGATGCGGGTCGGCGGCCTGGCCGGCCGCGCCGCGGACGAACGGATCGCGCTGGACGCCGGACTGCTCGGCCAGGAGACCACCGGTCCGGGCGGCATCGCGTACGGGCTGCGCACCGTCCCGGTGGCGATGCGCGTCGCCGAGCTGATCGCCGAGCTGTGCCCGCGGGCCTGGGTGGTCAACTTCACCAACCCGGCCGGGATGGTCACCGAGGCGATGCAGCGCATCCTCGGCGACCGGGCGATCGGGGTGTGCGACTCGCCGGCCGGGCTGTGCCGGCGCGCCGCCCGGGCGCTGTCGGTCGAGCCAACCCGGGTCGCGTTCGACTACGCCGGCCTCAACCACCTCGGCTGGCTGCGCGCCGTCCGGGCGCAGGGCCGTGACCTGCTGCCCGAACTGCTCGCCGACGACGTCGCGCTGGCCGGTTTCGAGGAGGGCAGGCTGTTCGGCGCGGACTGGATCCGGGCGATCGGCGCGCTGCCCAACGAGTACCTGTACTACTACTACTTCACCGCCGAGGCGATCACCGCGATGGGTGCCGGTGAGACCCGCGGCGAGTTCGTGGCCCGGCAGCAGCAGGCGTTCTACCGCGCCGCGGCGGCCGACCCCGGGCGGGCGCTGGCGCTGTGGGACCGTACCCGGGCCGAACGCGACGCCACCTACCTGGCGGAGGCGCGCGACAGCGACCGGGATCAGTCCGATGTGGACGAAGGCGGCTACGAGGCGGTCGCGCTGGCGCTGCTCGCCGCATTGCGGCACGGTGCACCCACGACGCTGATCCTCAACGTACGCAACGGGTCCACCCTGCCGACGCTGCCGGCCGACGCGGTGATCGAGGTGTCCTGCACGGTGGACGGCTCGGGCGCCCGGCCGCTCGCGGTCACGCCGCTGAGTACCCACCAGCTCGGCCTGGTCGCGGCGGTCAAGGCGGTCGAGCGGGCCACCATCGAGGCCGCCGTGTCCGGCAGCGCGGCCACCGCCGTCACCGCGCTCGCGTTGCATCCGCTCGTCGACTCGGTCGGTACCGCCCGGCGGCTGCTCACCGCCTACCGTGCCGCGATCCCGGAGCTCGCCGCCGTCCTCCGCTGACCGCGCACCGATGCTGCGGTGACGTGTCGTCCCCGACGCCCCCCGCCCCATGCCCGACCCCGACGCGCCGGCCGCCCCCGCGACCGACCCGGCCGCATGCCCGTCCCGCGCGCTGGCCCCGTGACCGAGACACTCCGGCACGGTCGCATGGCCGACGTGGCGTCGGACGGGCCGGGACGACGGCTGCGGGCCGGTCAGCCGACAGGGAGACCGGCCCGGTCGTCTTCGAGTGCGCGGCGGAGGGTGGCGAGGGCGGCAGCCGTCTCGGCGATCTGCTCGGCACCGACGACCGGGACCACGAGCGCGGCGAGGGTGTCGTGGAAGGTGCGTTCGGCCGCGGCGACCAGGGTCGCGCCGGCGCGGGTGAGCGAGATCAGCGACGAGCGCCCGTCCGCCGGGTTCGGGTGCCGGGCAACCCAACCGCGCGCCTCGAGCCGGTCGACGCCCTTGCTGATGGCGCCGACCCCGGCGGCGAAGTTCGTCGCGACCTCGACGACGCGCGCGCCCGGATGGCCACGGACGTACCGGAGCAGTTCGAACTGGGCGGTGTGGATGCCGTGCTCGGCGCGGAGGCATTCGCCGACCGCGTTGTACAGCCGCGTCTCGCACCGGACCAGGTCGTCGAAGAATCCGGCGAGCCGCACGTTTGCCGATGTGGATGCCATGGCATACATTCTACCGGTACATGCCACGGCATATAACTGGGTCGGCCAGCGGACCGGGAGAACAGATGAGCAGGGCACAGCGACAGACACTCGACGCGAGGCTGCGAACGGCGACACCGCCGCCACCGACCGCATCGATCGCGCAACGTAGGGCCGGCTTCGCCGCCTTCATGGCGTCGTTCCCGGTGCCCACCGACGTGCGGCGAGCGCCGGCCGAGCTGGGCGGGCGGCCCGCGGTGCTGGTCGAGCCGGCGACCGAACCGCGGCCCGGCACGATCCTGTACTTCCACGGCGGCTCGTTCTCGCTCGGATCGCCGACGACGTCGCTGGCGCTCACCGCCCACCTGGTCCGGCGCACCGGTGTCCGGGCCGTCTCGCTGGACTACCGGCTCGCCCCCGAACACCCGTTCCCGGCCGGCATCGAGGACTGCCTGGCCGCATACCGGGAGCTGCTCGCCGAGGTCGACCCCGCCTCGATCGCCCTCGTCGGCGACTCGGCCGGCGGCGGTCTTGCGGTGACGACGTGCCTCGCCGCCCGCGACGCCGCACTGCCGATGCCCGCGACGATCGTGGCGTTCTCACCAGGACTCGACCACACCCGCAGCGGCGCGACGATGCGTACCAAGGAGGGGGCCGACCCGTTCTTCACCCAAGCCGACATGGCCCGCACCCGCGAGTTGTACCTCGGCGGGCAGGACCCGGACCAGCCGCTGCTGGCCCCGGCGGCACGCGCGGACCTGACCGGGTTCCCGCCGATCCTGCTCCAGGTCGGCTCGAACGAACTGCTCCTCGACGACTCGGTACGGCTGGCCGAACGAGCCCGGGAGGCCGAGGTGGACGTGATTCTCGACGTCACGGCGGGCGTCCCGCACGTGTTCCCGGCGTACGCCGGGACCCTCGATGAAGCGGACCAGGCGCTCGACCGTGCCGCGCTGTTCCTCACCCAGCACCTGCCCGTGGCCTGACGCCGGATCGCGCGGCGGGCCGTCCGCCGGGAACGGCGCGAACACGAACGCGGAAGGCCGACCGGCGCCGGCGCGTCCACGGGCAGGCTCGGCGAGTCGGTGCCGTCAGCTGGTGGGGCCGGCCGGGGTCCAGCCGGCGGCCTGGGAACGCAGGCGGTAGCGGGACGGGTCGTACGGGTCGAGGTCCTCGCCGCAGTGCGCGCAGCGGGCGACGACGTGCAGCGGGTGACCGCAGTCGTGCTCGACCACCATGGGCGGCTCGTCCACCAGCCAGTGGTCGCCCCAGATCCGCAGCGCGTTGAGCACCGGTACCAGGTCGCGGCCGGCCGCGGTGAGCCGGTACTCGAACCGGGGCGGGTGCTCCTGGTACGCGCGGCGGGTCAGCACGCCGGCCGCCTCCAGCCCGCGCAGCCGGGCGGTGAGCACGTCGCGCGGTGCGCCGGTGTTGCGGGCGATCTGGCCGAACCGGCGGTTGCCCAGGTTGATCTCGCGGATGGCGAGCAGCGCCCAGCGCTCCCCCACCACGTGCAGCGCGGCGGCGATCGAGCAGGGCCGCCCGGGTAGATCGGTCGCCGGCCGACGTTCGGGCAGGGCGGTCGCGCCCGGCCGCTCGGACGCCGCGGCGGTCACGTCCGCGCCGCCCCGGTCGGTTCGGCGCCGGTCGGCACGGCCGCCGGTCCGGCGCCGGGCGGCGCCGTCGGTGGTCCGGCGCCGCCCGGCGCCGTCGGTGGTCTCGGTACTCATCGCCGTCAAGGTTTGCATATCAAACCGACTGCGGCTACCGTGCCAGTGAGTTGGGAATCCAAACTCACCCGGGAGTCCACATGCCCGAGGCACTGATCGTCGATGCCGTACGCAGCCCGATCGGCCGCGGCCGGCCCACCGGCGCGCTGCACGACGTCCATCCCGTCGACCTGCTCGCGCACAGCCTGCGCGCGCTCGTCGACCGCACCGGGTTGGACCCGGCAGCGGTCGACGACGTCGTGGGCGGCACCGTCACCCAGGCCGGCGAGCAGGCGCTCAACCCCACCCGCAGCGCGGTGCTCGCCGCCGGCTTCCCCGAGTCCGTACCGGCGACGACCGTCGACCGGCAGTGCGGCAGCAGCCTGCAGGCGCTGCACTTCGCCGCGCAGGGCGTCCAGGCCGGCGCGTACGAGGTGGCGATCGCCGCCGGCGTCGAGTCGATGGGCCGGGTGCCGATGGGCTCCGCGGTACTGCCCGGCAGCAACCCGTTCGGCCCGGCGCTGGCGCAGCGGTACCCGGAAGGGCTCGTGCCGCAAGGCATCTCGGCCGAGCTGATCGCGGCCCGGTGGGACATCGGCCGGACCGAGATGGACGAGTTCAGCCTCGCCTCGCACCAGAAGGCCGCCGCCGCGACGAAGGACGGCGCGTTCGAGGCGGAGATCGCCCCGATCGCCGGCCTGGACCGCGACGAGGGCGTACGGCTGGACACCAGCATGGCGGCGCTCGGCGCGCTGCGCCCGGCGTACCGCGACGAGGCGATGGCGGCGCGCTTCCCGCAGCTGCGCTGGGAGATGACCGCCGGCAACACCAGCCAGATCAGCGACGGCAGCGCCGCGGTGCTGGTGGCCTCACCGGAGGCCGCCCGCCGGTACGGGCTGCGGCCGCTCGCCCGGGTGCACAGCGTGGCCGTCGCCGCCGACGATCCGCTGTACATGCTGACCGCGATCGTGCCCGCCACCGAGAAGGTGCTGCAACGGGCCGGGCTGCGGCTCGCCGACATCGACCTGTTCGAGGTCAACGAGGCGTTCGCCGCCGTGGTACTGGCGTGGGCCGCACGCACCGGCGCCGATCTCGACCGGGTCAACGTCAACGGCGGCGCCATCGCGCTCGGCCACCCGCTCGGCGCGACCGGCGCCCGCATCACCGCCACCCTGGTACACGCGCTGCACCAGCGCGGTGCCCGCTACGGCCTCCAGGTCATCTGCGAGGCCGGCGGCCAGGCCAACGCCACCATCCTCGAACGCCTCCCCGCCTGATCCCGCGCGCGCCGGCGTTCGTTCGGTTGAACCCGGCATGCCGGCGGCATTCGTGCAGTTGCGCGCGGGCGAGCAGGCGGCGTTCAGTTGGACGCGCTCGCGCGGGTGGCGCGGCGGAACCGTTCGTCCGGCGGCAGGGTCATCCCGCCGGACGCGGCGGGATCGGGCCGGGTGGCGTCCAGGGCGGCGACCAGCCGGGCCGGGCTCCGGCCGTAGAACGGGCCCCGAGCGTCGGTCGGCGTGCTGCGGCCCTGCGCGCGCAGGCTCGGGATGACGTCTCCCCGGCCGAGAACGCCGGCCCGGTACGGGAAGATCGAGTCCGGGCTCAGCGCGCACCAGCCGGCGACCGAGACCCGCTTCGTCCGGTCCAGGTGCACGATCGGCAGCACGTACTGCCGGCCCACCGACATCATCGGCTCGCCGCGCAGCCGGACCGGGGTGCGTTTCGTACCGTGGAACTGCCAGCCGTCGAGGTCGGTCTCGAACGACGCGGGTGCCGCGGGCGCGCCGGTTCGGGACCACAGCACCCGGTCGATCCGCAGCTCGATCACCCGCGGGACGAAGCCCTCGCCGGCCTGGGACTCCTCCCCGGTCGGGGCGAGCCGGCGCTCCCGGGCCACCGTGGCGAGCACCAGCTGATCGGCGTACGTGACCCAGTCGGTCAGCGTCGCGCTCGGCAGCAGCTGATCCCCGGTGGAGACGAGCACCGCCGGCGGCGCGGCCCGGTGGTGCGCCTCGCCGGCACGCAGCGCGAACGTCGCCACCACCGCGCCGGCGAGCACCACCGGCACGGCGACGGCCGCGAACAGCCTGGTACGCACCGGAACCCTCCTCGCGCCGCCACCACTGCCGGTTCGACGAACGCCGGCCGGCCACGGTTCCCCGCACACGCAAACCCGGGCCGTCCGTTGGAGGGCGCGGCTTCGCGCGGGCGAGGTCAGGCCAGGAACCGGGTCAGTGCGGACAGCCAGCGGTCTGGTTGGTCCACGTGGGCCATGTGGCCGGCCTCGTCCAACACGACGGCACGCGCCGAGCCGAGTTGCTCCGCGGCCGTTTCGGCCAGCGATGCCGGGAAGGTCATGTCCGCACGGCCGTGCAGGAGCAGTACGGGCAGCGCCAGTTCCGCGAAACGGGCGACGGCGTCGTCCGGTAGCGCGTTGGGCAGGCGACCGGCCTGCCACGGGCGCAGCCACTCGGCCGAGAACCTGACCGCGTCCAGCCGCCGCAGGTATTCCGGCAGCACCTCGCGGCGCCATACGCTCGCCGGTGCCGCGGCGAGTGCCCAGGCCCGTACCAGCTCGGGACCGGTGAACCCGGCCGGGTCGGGGCCGAGCTCCGCTCCCTGAGCCTGTCGCAGGTCGCGTTCCGCCCAGCCAGCGAAGGCGTCGGGCGGCACCGGCAGCATGCTGCTGGAGGCCACGACCAGCCGGCGCACCCGGTGTGGCGCGGCGAGCGCCAGCCGTTGGGCGATCCGGCCGCCGGTCGAGAACCCCAGTACGTCGGCGGTCTCGACCTTCTTGGCGGTCAGCAGTGCCAGCAGGTCGCGCACCACCGCGTCCCACTGGTACTCGTGCTCGGGCAGGCCACGGGTGCTCCGCCCGCAGCCCCGCAGGTCGGGCAGCAGCACCCGATGGCCACCAGCCAATTCCGCCAGGGGTTCCCGAAGGTACGAGTGGTCCCAGTCGGGGCCGCCGTGGATCACCAGCAACGTGCGCTCGACCGGACCGGCGGTCTCCGCGACGAACAGTTCCACGTCCGGCTCGACCCCGACCCGCACCACACTCTCCGCAAACACCGCACCACCCTGGCACAACCACGAAGCCCTCTGTTCACTCAGCCTGCCGCTCCTTCAGCGGAGCAGTCTCCGTGTGGCCGGCGTGGCGCCGAGGGTCGATGTAGTACATATCCTGTACCATTGGTTCATGGGGCTCAAGCGGACGAACGTCTACGCCGACGAGGACGATCTCGCGGTGATCAAACAGGGCGCGGAGCGCACTGGAAGGTCCGAATCGGAGATCATTCGTGAAGCGATTCACCGGGCGGCACTCGCCCAGCGGGTCTGGGACGAACCATTCGTGACTCGCGACGAGGGGTTACACCTCGGGAAGTCTCTTACTAAGAAGGACATCAAGGACGCCGTGGTGGATGGGTACGAGACCAGGCGGGACCGCAACCGGTGATCGTCGCGGCGGATACGTCCGGGTTGATCACGCTGTTCAACCTCGACGACCCGGCGTACGAACAGGCTGTTGCGGTTGCCGATGGTGCTGAGCTGCTGGTGACAACGGCGTTGGCGCTCACCGAGGTCCACTGGGTGGTTACCAGCCGGGTCGGCGCCGCCGCGGCCAACCATGTTCTCCGGTCGTTGACCGCACACATCCGGACCGAGCGGCTCGCGGTCGCCGATACCAGTGCGGAACTTATCGACACCGCGCTGGCCGTCCGGGCTCGCTACCGGAACCTGAACTTGGATCTGGTGGACGCGGCCATCGTTGCCGTTGCTGCGGAGTACGACACAGATGCCGTGCTGACCCTCGATCAACGCGACTTCCGCGCAATTCGCCCGTTGGGCCGTTGGTCGTGTTTCCGAGTGTTGCCTGCTGACCTCGGTTGATTCGGCGAGCTGCCTCGGGGCGACGTAGCGCTGAGCGACAACGGCGACGCCCCCGACGGTTGCGTCGGGGGCGTCGCCGTGCGTTGGTCAGGAGAGGGTGACGGTGAGGGTCTTGCCGTAGGTGTGGCGGGTGGTGGCGACGATCCGGGTACCGCCGGGCACCCGGTGCGCGGTGACGCCGTCGTCGGCGTCGGTCAGGCGCAGCGGGCGGCCCCGCACGATCACCGACACGGTGTCACGCTCGGTCGTCGGGTCGCTGATCGCGAGCTGCACCTCGCCGTGCTTGCCGGTACGGGCGAGCACGCAGGCGGGGCCGTCCACCACCAGCCGTTCGACGTGGTGCGTCCCGGCGGTGAAGGTGTTGGCGCACACCAGGTCCAGCCCGCCGTGCCGGATCGCCTGCAGCTTCGTCGAGTTGGCGAGGACGGCCAGCGGGCCGCGCCGGTAGCCGGCGAGCTGCTTCTCGGTGGCGTTCGGCACGATCGCGTACGCCATCCGGGCCGGGCGGGCGCCGGCCGGCTGCTCCACCGACAGTCCGAACACCTGCTTGGTGGCGATGGTGTCCGGGTTCGACTCGCGCACCACCCGGCGTGACTTCGACACCGTGTCCAGCGTGACGGTCGGCTTCTGCCGGTACAGGAAGACGTAGCCGACGGCGGTGTCGTTGCTGGCGTTGGCGTACCGCAGCCAGGACAGGTCGGCGGTACCGGTGCCGGCGAAGTCGCCGCCGTCGCGGGTGCGGCCGGTGAGCGTCACCGCGTCGGACTCCGCCGCGATGCGGGTGTCCACGGTGGTCGACACGGCGCGGCCGGCCGGGTCACCGACGCCGGCGGCGAGCACCACGATCTCGTCGTCGAGCAGGAACCAGGACTTGACCGCCCGCGCGTTGCGGTAGGCGACGAAGTCGCCGGGCAGCTTGCCGGCCTGCTGCGCGGCGTACGCGGCGTCGTCGGAGAGCACCAGCGCGGCGGAGCCGTACGGGTCGAGGGTGGCGCCGCCGGAGTGCGGGTCGGTGCCGAGCGGGAAGTAGACGTACGTGTTCTGCGACTCCGACGAGGAGGTGAACCCGGCGTCGGGGTTGTCGTACCAGTCGGTGCCGTACAGCTGCGGGATCGTCTTGCGTTCCTCGACCGGCGCGGTCACGCCGGCCAGCCGGTACGGGGAGACGGTGGTGAGGTAGTCGACGCCGAACGCGGTGGACTGGTCCTGCCCGGACAGGTAGAGGTAGTGCGCGCCGTCGCCCTCGAACCACGGGGTCAGGTTCTCGCCGCTCATGTACTCGTACTTGCTGATCCGGCTGGAGCTGCGGGCCAGCGTGAAGCAGAAGCCGGGCCGGCGGTGCACGGTGCGGTCCATCGCGTTGAAGCCGATGGACACCGCCGCCGGGTTCAGGTCGGCCGGCTCGACCGAGTCGTCGGACAGGATGTCGGCGTAGCTCGCCACCGTCACCGGCGACACGAACTTGGCCGGATCCACCGTCGCCTTCGCCACCTGGTTGAGGTACTTCGCGTAGCCGGCCAGCGTGGCGGCATCCGTGCCGGTGGAGTTCGTGGCGAGGTTGACCACGCCCTCGATCACCGCGACACCGTCGGTGTAGCCGGTGGTGGTACGGGAGATGGCGCGCCCCTTGACCGCCTCCATCATCCAGCCCTCGAAGATCACCGGCGCGAACCCGTGCTGCACCCAGCCGCGCACCACGCCGGTCAGGTCGTCGCCGCCGAGATAGCCGGTACCGGCGAGCATCGTGATGGTCTGCAGCGCCGCGGTGAGCAGCACCTTGCCGTACGACCCGTTGTACGCCACCGACGCGTGCTGGATGAACGACCCGTCCGCGTAGTAGCCGTCGGTCACGCCGTGCTGCAGCTGGTACGGGTCGACCGTGGCGTACACGGTGAGCTGGTCGGCGGCCGCCTTGCTGATCCGGGCGTCGTCGCCGAGCACCGCGCCCTGCAGGATCCGGTTGGTGGTGATGTTGGCGAGGTTCGCGCCGGTGTGGAACCGCGAGTCGAGGTCGACGTCGCCGTCCTTGCCGTTGCGCAGGTAGCCGTCCATCGCCGCGACGAAGGTCTGTGGCAGGTCCGGGTGGTAGTCGGCGATCGTGTCGGCCAGCAGCGCGAGCGTGTTGCTCACCTGGGTGGAGATGCCGATCTCCCAGTTGAACCAGTTGCCGTAGTACCCCTTCGACTGGTCGCCGTAGTAGCTGTCGTACAGCCAGACCATCTTGTCGATCACGGTGTGCTGCACGTCCAGGTTGTCGTGCAGGTCCGAGGTGCTGCCGGGTACCCGGGTGGCCAGCGCGATCTGGTTCAGGTACTGGAACGACTTGGTCAGGTTGCTGTCGTTGGTACCCAGCGGCACGCCGTGGAACAGCTCGCCGGCGCCGGCGGAGTCCAGCGCGGCGAGCCGGGTGCGCGCGGTCGAGTCGATCGCGGCGAGCTTGTCCGCGACCTCGCTGCGCGCGTTCGATGCGGCGGTACCGGCGAACAGCGCCACGGTGTTCGCCAGCACCGTGGCCTGGTCACCGGCCGCGGCGGCGGTGGCGGAGCCGCCGGCCGGTGCGGCGGCGGCCCGCTCGCGGAGGGGACCGGCCACCGCGACCAGGCTCGCGGCGGGGATGATCGACAACACGGCTCGGCGGGTGACAGCCACGCTCGCTCCCGACACTCGATGCTTCCGGCTCTTTGCGGAAAACGCTTACCGGATTCAACCAGCCCTTCCGGTGCGCGGCAATACCGAACCACACCGCGTCTGACCTCAGGATTCGGAGGTCGGCGGCAAATGCCGCGTTCCCACCGAGCGACGTGACACCGCGCAACGGTGCGTGTGCTCAGGGGCCCACACAGCGGACTCTCACAATCCACCGCCAACGGCGATGTGCTGACCGGTGACGTAGCTGGCGCCGTCCGAACAGAGGAAGCCGACCATTTCGGCGACCTCGCGGGCGGTACCGAAACGGCCGAACGGGATCTGGGCTGCCATCTCTTCTGCCATCCGGGCGAGCTGCGCGGCCGGGGCGCCGCTCTTGGACCAGATCGGCGTGTCGATCGCTCCCGGACTGACCGCGTTGACCCGGATGCGCCGGGGCGCCAGTTCGAGGGCCAGGCTGGGCACCATCGCAAGCAGCGCACCGCGGCTCGCGGCCGTGACGCTGCCACCCGCGATGCCGCGGGCCACCCCGGTACCGACCGTGAACACCACGGATGCGCCGTCGGTCAGCAGCGGCGAAAGCCGCTGCAGGGTGAAGAACTGGCCCTTCGTGTTGACCTCGAACACCTCGTCGAAGGCGGCCTCCTCGACCGCGTCGATCGGGGTGCTGCGGGAGATGCCGGCGTTGAGGAACAGCGCCGACAGCGACCCGAACCGGGTTCGGACCTCCTCGGCGAGCCGGTCGGTGTCGGCCAGCGAGCGCGAGTCGGCCCGGATCACGACGATCCCGTCGGGCAGCTCGCGGCGCGCGGCCGCGGTGGATTCCGCCGTGCGACCGGTGACCACCACCCGGTGGCCGCGCTCGTGCAGCAGTTCGGCGGTGGCCCGGCCGATTCCGCTGGTACCGCCGGTGATCAGGGCTGTTGGTGCGGGCATCGAGACCTCCTGGTGTCCGGTCGCCGCGGCAGTGTGCTCGTCGCCGAGGCTCAATCGGAGGGTCCTCCGATTGAATTCGACGATAGCAGCCGGTCCCGCCGGCAACGACCGGTCCCCCGCGCCGTAGCCGGGACCCGCACTCGCCGCTCTAGACTCGGCGGCGATGCCCACCGCCGAACCCGGCCGGCCCCGCGCCCGCATCGCCGAGGCGCGGCGCAACCGGCAGAAGCTGATCGAGGTCGCGACGCAGGCGTTCGCCGCCGAGACGAAGCCCGTCGCGCTGGAGACGATCGCCAAGCGCGCCGGCGTCGGGATCGGCACGCTGTACCGGCACTTCCCGAACCGGGAGGCGCTGGTCGAGGCGATCTACGCCGACCAGATCGGCCAGCTGCGGACCAGCGCGGAGAAGCTGCTCGCGAGCCACCCGCCGGCGGCGGCGCTGCGCCGCTGGACCGGCACCTTCCTCGAATGGGCCGCCGCCAAGCACGGCATGGCCGAAGCGCTGCACCGGGTGGTGGCCAGCGGGCGGATCACCCACGGCGAGATGCGCGGTGAGCTCATCGCGGCGGTCGCGCTGTTCCTCGAGGCAGGTGCGGCGGCCGGGGACCTGCGCGCCGACGCCGACCCGGCCGACGTGGCGGCGCTTTTCGCCGGGGTCCTGGTCGTCGCCGGCGCGCCGGACCACCGCGACCAGGCCCAGCGGATGCTGTACCTGATCGTCGACGGCCTGCGCCCCGCGCCCGCATCCCCCTGACGATCCCGCTCGCCCGACACCGAGCCGCCCCGTCTGTTCGACGGGGCGGCATCCGGGCGGCGTCCGGAGGCGACATTCGGGCACTGCCCGGCTGGGGCATCCGGGCGCGGCCGGCGCGGAACCGTCAGCCGCGCCGGGGCAGGGCGAGGGCACCCACGGCGACCAGGACGTCGACGGCCGCCAGCAGCATCAGCGCCACCGCGAAGGCCGGCGGGTAGCTGTCCGGCGTCGGCTGCGCGCCGAGCACCCGGTAGAACACCACGCCGACCAGCGCCACCCCGACCGCGCCGCCCGCCTGTTGCGCGGCGGTCAGGACGCCGGAGCCGGCCGCCACGTTCGCCGGCGCCACCTTCGACAGCGCGATCGCGGGCAGCGGCGGGATCGCGAACCCCATCCCCGCCCCCGCCACCACCAGCGCCGGGATCAGCGTCTCGACGCTCGCGTGCGACCAGCCCGACGCGGTCTCGGCGAGCATGCCGTACCCGACCGCGACGATCGCCGCGCCCAACGTGATCGTGTACCGGCCGAGCCGGGCGGCGACGCGCCCCGACAGCATCGTGGCGACGAAGTACCCCAGGCCCATCGGGACGAAGATCAGCCCGGCGCCGAGCGCACCCAGCCCGCGCCCGTCCTGCAGGTACAGCGCCAGTACCAGGAAGAACGATGCCATCGTCAGCTGGAACACGAACGCCAGCGCCACCCCGATCGAGTAGCTGCGGGCCGCGAACAGCGACAGGGTCACCAGCGGTGCCCGACCCCCGGCGGCACGCCGACGCTGGTGCAGGACGAAGCCGACGAGCAGCGGTACCGCCGCCGCCAGGCAACCGAACAGCCAGCCCGGCCAGCCCAGGTCCTGCCCCTCCACCAGCGGCAACACCACGGCAACCAGGCCGACGCTGACCAGCACGGTACCGATCAGGTCGGGTCGGGCGGCGACCGGCGAGCGCGACTCGCGCAGCAGGCGGGGCGCGAGCAGCACCGCGACCAGCCCGATCGGCACGTTGATCAGGAAGATCGAACGCCAGCCGGCGCCCGCCAGGTCCAGGTGGATCAGCACGCCGCCGATCAGCTGGCCGAACACCGCACCCAGCCCGATCGCCAGGCCGTACGCGGCGAACGCCTTCGACCGCCGCGCACCGGTGAACTCGGCGTTGAGGATCGCCAGTACCTGCGGCATCAGCAGCGCCGCGGCGATGCCCTGCGCCACCCGTGCGGCGATCAGTACGCCGACCGTCGGCGCCAGGCCGCACACCAGCGACGCGGCGGTGAACCCGGCCAGGCCGATCATCAAGAGCCGGCGCCGCCCGTACAGGTCGCCGAGCCGGCCACCGGTGATCAGCCCGGCGGCGAGCGCCAGCCCGTACCCGGCGACGGTGAACTGGATCGCGGTCGGCCCGGCCCGCAGGTCGGTCGACAGCGACGGGATCGCGACGTTGACGATGAAGAAGTCCAGCGTGGTGACGAACGTCCCGGCCAGCAGGACCAGGAGGCTCAGCCAGCCGAGGCCGGCCGCCGTCCGGGTCGGCGCGCTGGTCGGTACCGCGGTGGTGGCCATGGTCGGTGCCCTTCGATCTGGGTGAACCGCCCGGATCGAGCGGCACGATCGACGCTAGGGACGCCGGCGCGGCGGCGAATCAGTCACGGTTAGGTACTTCGACCGGCCGCCCCGGGCGCTCCTCGGTGGCCTGCGAAACGTCTCGGGACATGTCGGTGCCGGCAGGTACCGTGCCGGCATGTTGTACGGACGGCAGGCGGAGCTGGACGCGCTGCACGAGCTGCTCGCCGCGGTGCGCGCCGGCGCCGGAGCCGGGCTGGTGCTCCGGGGCGAGGCCGGCATCGGCAAGACCGCGCTGCTCGACGCGCTCGCGGCCACCGACGGCGTGCGGGTGCTGCGCGCCGCCGGCGTCGAGTCCGAGGTGGAGCTGCCGTTCGCGGGGCTGCACCTGTTGCTGCGGCCGGTCCTGGACCGGGTCGGCACGCTGCCCGAGGTGCAGGCCACCGCGCTGCGCGGCGCGCTCGGCCTCGCCGCCGGGAACGGTACCGACTCCGACGGGTTCCTCGTCGGCCTCGCCGCGCTGTCGCTGCTGGCCGAGCTGGCCGCGGACCGGCCGCTGCTGGTGCTGGTGGACGACGCGCAGTGGCTGGACCGCGCATCCGCCGCGGCATTGCTGTTCGCCGCCCGCCGGCTGGACGCCGACTCGGTCGGCATGATCTTCGCCACCCGCGACGTGCCCGACTTCCCCACTCCCGGGCTGCCCGAGCTGCGGCTGGCCGGGCTGGCCGACGATGCCGCCGGCGAGCTGCTCGACGCCGGCGGAACCGGCCTCGACCCGGTCCGGCGCGACCGGGTGCTGGCCGCGGCGGCCGGCAACCCGCTCGCGCTGCTGGAGCTGCCCGGTGCGCTCGGCGACGCGGCCGACCACGGCGCGCTGCCGCTGACCGACCGGCTGCGCGCGGCGTTCCGGGCCCGGCTGGCCGGCCTGACCGACGGCGTGCGCGACCTGCTGCTGGTGGCGGCGCTGGACGGCACCGGCGAGCTGCCGGTGCTGCTGCGCGCGGCGGCACGGTTCGGCGCCGGCACCGGCACCGGCACCGGCGAGCTGGACACCGCGGTGCGCGCCGGGCTGCTCACCGTCCTCGACCCGGACGACCGGGTCGCCTTCCGGCACCCGCTGGTGCGGGCCACGGTGGCGCAGGACGCGCCGCCGGGCCGGCGGATCGCGGCGCACACGGCGCTGGCCGCCGCGTGGGACACCCCGGGCGGTGCCGATCGGCGCGCCTGGCACCTCGCCGCCGCGGCGACCGCGCCGGACGAGCAGATCGCGGTGGCGCTGACCGAGGCCGCCGCGCGCGCCGCCGGGCGGCACGGCCACGCCGCCGAGGCCGCCGCGTACGCGCGAGCCGCCGAACTGAGCGAGGCGGCCGACGCCCGGCTGCGCCGGCTCACGCTCGCCGCCGAGGCCGCCGCGGAGGCCGGCGAGCTGGACCGGTCCGCCCGGCTCGCGGCCGACGCCACGGCGGCCCTCGCCGGTACCTCGCCGGCCGGCGCCGAGGGACGACCCGCGACCGGCGAACCCTCCGCCGGCACCGATCCGTCGCCGGTCGACGACGTCGACGTGCGACGTGCCGGCGGTGCCGATCCGCGCCTGGCCGCGCGGCTGCTGTCGGTCCGGGCGGCGGCATCGTTCTGGCGCGGCAGCCTCGGCACCGCGCACCGGGCGTACCTGCGCGCCGCCGACCTGCTCGCCCCGATCGACGCCGGCGCCAGCACCGCGCTGCTGGTGGAGGCGGTGCACGTCGGGTGGTACACCGGCGAGCGCGAGCTGGCCGAGGCGTACGACCGGCTGGCGACCGCGCTCGGGTCCGATCCCGGCACGCCGAACGCCGGTGACTGCGAGGCGACCGCGATGGCCCGGCTGACCCTGCTCGGGGTCGGGCCGGCGATCGGGCGGGCGACGCCGACCGAGCCGTCGCCGGACGAGGCGATGGCCACGGTGCGCCGGCTGGTCGCCCGGCCCGGCTGGCAGATCATGACCGCCGCCGTCGGCATCGTGCTCGGCCAGGACGGCAGCACCATCGACATCGGTGCCGAGGAGGTCGCGCAGGCGCACCGGCACGGCCGGATCGGCCGGCTGCCGCAGGCGCTGTTCTACCTCGCCTCCGGCCGGGCGTACGCCGGCTGGCACGAGGCGGCCGCTCGGGACGCCGCCACCGGGGTCGAGCTGGCCCACGCCACCGACCAGCGGCAGTGGGCCGGCCGGCTGCGCGAACCGCTGGCCCATCTCGCCGCCGTGGCCGGCGACGAGGCGCGGGTGCACCGGCTCGTCGACGACGCACGCGCCGACGCCGCGGCGTCCGATCCCGACTGGGACGTGCCCTGGGTGCACTCGTCGCTGGGGCTGGTGGAGCTGAGCCTGGGGCGGGCCGAACCGGCGCTGGCCGAGCTGTCCGCGCTCGCCGCGCAACGCGCGTTGTTCCACATCCCGGCGATCCGCAGCGTGCCGGACCTGGTCGAGGCCGCGGTCCGGGCCGGCCGGCCGGACGCCGCTGCCGACGCGCTGCACCAGTACCGGCGCTGGGCCGCGCACACCGGACAGGGCTGGGTCGCCGCGCTGGTACTGCGGTGCGAGGCGCTGCTGGCCGACGACGCCACGGCCGAGCAGAAATACGAGGCGGCGCTCGCCGGCTCGCGGCGGGCGAACCGGCCGTTCGAGACCGCCCGCACCGCCCTGCTGTACGGCGAGTGGCTGCGCCGGCTGCGGCGCCGCACCGAGGCGCGCGAGCACCTGCAGGCGGCGGTCCGCGCGTTCGACCGGCTGGCCGCCCCGCCGTGGGCGCAGCGGGCCCGGGCGGAGCTGGCCGCGGCCGGGCAGGCGAGCGAGCAGGCGCCGACCGACACGCTCGCCGTGCTCACCCCGCAGGAGCGCCAGATCGTGCTGCTCGCCGCGCGCGGACTGTCCAACAAGGACATCGCGGGCCGGTTGTTCCTGAGCCCGCGCACCGTCGGCTACCACCTCTACAAGGCGTACCCGAAGCTCGGTGTGCTGTCCCGCGGCGAGCTGCCCGCGGTGGTCGGCGGCAGCTGAGCCGGCGGCCGCGGCGGTGCGCGCCCGACCCGCCACCGGTGCCGGCTTCCGCTCCCGGCACCGGTGCGGGCAAGGACGATCGGCGGCCACCGGTGTCGGCGGCCCGACCGGTCCGGGCGATCAGCCGGCCAGGCCGTGCCGGCGGTCGCCCAGGACCCGCTCGGCGACCCGGGCCTCGTCGGCCGCCGAGAACCCGTCCGCCCGGGCCGCCACGGCCTCGCGCACCCGTTCCTCGATCAGGTCGGCGTTGAGCTGCGCGCCGGCCAGCGCGCCGGCCGCGGCGGCGGCACCGACCTGGGCGGTCAGGTCGGTGACGTTGCCGGCTGCCCACACTCCGGGTACCTCGGCGCGGCCGAGTTCGTCGACCGGCAGATGCTCGCCGAACCCGGACGGATGCGGTACCGGCCGCAGTCCCAGATCGCCGAGGAACCCGGCGCGCGCCACCATCCGGGTCGCCACCGCGATCGCGTCCCGGCGTACCAGGGTGCCGTCGGCGAGGCGCAACCCGACCAGTCGGTCGTCGGCCACCTCGGCCGCGGTGACGGTGCCGGCCAGTACGGGGATGTGGAGGGCGGCGAGTCGCTCGGCCGCCTCACCGGTCGGCGCCGGCGACTCGTGCACGAAGTACACGACGTCGTCGCTGAGCTGGGCGAACATCAGTGCCTGGTGCACCGACATCGGCCCGGTGGCGAGCACGCCGATCGCCTGGTCCCGCACCTCGTACCCGTGGCAGTACGGGCAGTGCACGACCTCGCGGCCCCACCGCTCGCGCAGCCCCGGCACCTCGGGCAGTTCGTCGACCAGCCCGGTCGTGACGAGCAGCCGGCGCGCCCGCACCCGGCTGCCATCGGCCAGCGTCACCACGAACCCGGCGTCGTGGCGGGCCGCCGACTCGACCGTGCCGGCCACGACCTGCCCGCCGTAGCCGCGGACCTCGTCGCGGCCGCGGGCGAGCAGGTCGCCCGGCGCCATCCCCTCCCGGCCGAGCAATCCGTGCACGCCGGCCGCCGGTGCGTTGCGCGGTTGCCCGGCGTCGACCACCAGGACCGACCGGCGGGACCGGGCGAGCATCAGGGCGCCGTTGAGTCCGGCCGCGCCGCCGCCGATCACCACCACGTCATAGCTGTTCTGCAGCGTCTCGGTCACCATGACCACCTCCGCGCTCCACGATCCGGACCGGCGCGACCTGCAGCAAACTTCCTTGCCGGGATGGCAAACTGGGGGCATGGCTCAGGACGACGATCTGGATCGAACGCTCGGAGCGGTCGGCGCCCGGCTGCGCGCGCTGCGCCGGCAGCGCAACGTCACCCTCGCCGAGCTGTCCCGCACCACCGGCATCTCGGTGAGCACGCTGTCCCGGCTGGAGTCCGGCGACCGCCGGCCCACCCTGGAGCTGCTGCTGCCGCTGGCCAAGGCGCACGGCGTCACACTGGACGAGTTGGTCGACGCGCCGGTCACCGGCGACCCGCGGATCCACCTGCGCCCGGTCACCCGGCACGGCATGACCATGCTGCCGCTGACCCGGCGGGTCGGTGGCATCCAAGCCTTCAAGCTGATCATTCCGGGCAGCACCGGGCCGGCCGAACCGCAGCTGCAGACGCACGAGGGCTACGACTGGCTGTACGTGCTGAACGGGCGGCTGCGGCTGGTGCTCGGCGAACACGACCTGGTGCTCGAACCGGGCGAGGCCGCCGAGTTCGACACCCGGACCGGGCACTGGTTCGCCGCCGCGGGCCCGGAACCGGTCGAGCTGCTCAGCCTGCTCGGGCCGCAGGGCGAGCGCGCCCACCTGCGCGCCCGCCCCCGGCGGGACTGATCCGGCGGAGCCGATCCGGCGGAGCCGATCCGGCGGAGCCGATCCAGCGGGGCTGATCCGGCGGGGCCGATCCGGCGGCGCCCCGGGCGGTCGCAGACCGGTGCCACCGCCAGCTACGGCGCCGGATCGCCGCCGCGGCCGACGGGTCCGGCCGCGTTCAGGAGAAGCGGCGGTGCAGGTTGGCGGTGACCCGGCGGCCGATCCGGCGCCGGGCCGGCGCGAGCAGCGGCGCCAGCAGCCGGTTGCCGGGCAGCACGTTGCCGGCGAGGTAGCCGACCCGGGTGTACTCGCCGTCCGGTACCGCGGCCATCCCGAACACCAGGAACCGGTTGCGCATCAGGCACCAGCCGTCCCGCAACACCGCGTCGAACCGGCCGCGCAGCCCGCTGCGACCCAGCACGTGCACCTGCAGCCGTTCCCCGTCGGCGGCCAGCACCCGCAGCCGCCGGATGTCCGGGACCAGCGCCGGGAACTCGCGCTCCAGATCGCTGAGGACCGGCCAGGACTCCGCGAACGGTACCGGCAGGTTCGTCTCGGTGAGCCTCGACCCGGGGTACGCGGCGTGCACGGCGCGCAGCCGTCGCAGGTCGTCGAGTTCGGCGACGGGCCAGGCGGGGTGTGGCCGGTTCACCGCGGCCTCCTCTCGGTCCGGCGGGCCCGGCCCGGGCGCGCCTCGGTCGGGCTCTCCTCGGTCGGACGCCGCCCGGACGGACGCTCCCCGGTCGGACGCCGCTCGGACGCGCTCTCCTCGGTCGGACGCCGCTCGAACGGACGCTCCCCGGTCGAACGCCGCTCGGACGCGCTCTCCTCGGTCGGACGCCGCTCGAACGGACGCTCCCCGGTCGGACGGCGCCCGGACGAACGCTCCTCGGTCGAGGGCCGCTCGGACGCGTGCTCCTCGGTCCGGCCGGCTTCCCTCCGGCCCGCCCGCACGGCGGGCGGGTGCGGGTACCGGTCGGGTGGGGGCCGGTCGGCGAGCCAGGCGCGCCGGAACATTCGGCGGGCCCGGAACAGCCGGGACCGTACGGTGCCGGTCGGTACGCCGAGCAGCTGCGCCGCCCGCGCCTCGTCGAAACCCTCCAGGTCGCGCAGCATCAGTACGGCACGGTGCTCGGGGGCGAGGCGGCGCAGCACGTCCGCGACGTCGACGGCGAGCGCCGGATCGCCCGGCGCCGGGATCTCGCCGAGCTCGGCCGGGACCGTACGGGCGGAGCGGCGTGCCACCCGGACCGCCTCCCGCACCGCGATCACCCGTACCCACCCGAACAGCGCCTCCGGGGTGCGCAGCGAGCGCAGGTTGCGCAGGACCACGATCAGCGCCTCCTGCGCGGCGTCCGGCCCGTCCGCCAGCGCGATGGGACCGCACAGCCGCTGCACGTACGGGGTGATCAGGTCGAGCAGGTCGTGCAGCGCCATCAGGTCACCGTGCTGCGCACCGCGTACCGTGGCCGCGATCTGCTCCGGCGCCGGCCGCGCGCCCGGTCCGGCGGTCATCGGCGCCGGCCGCGCGCGGGACAACGAGCTCTGGTCCACACCGGCACCCTCCGTCTCGTCGGTGTACCAGAAGGAGGCCGACGCACGGCCGAACGCTCCCCACTGTGACGTGGTTCACCGAACGGATCGTCACCGTCGCCGGGCGGCTCTCTCGGTACCGGGGCGTCGTCGGCGCCCCACCCGGCTCCGAGGAGGTAACCGTGAGGGTTCGTTCGATCGCCGGCGCCGCGGTGGCGTCGGTACTGGCCGCCGACGGCGGGCTGCACACGTTCTGGGCGGTGTCCGGCAGCCCGTGGCCGGCGCACGATCACCGCACCCTGTCCGCCGGGCTGCTCGACATGCAGGTGCCGTTCACTCCGGCGGCACTGGTGCCACTCGCGGTGCTGCTGTTCGGCGGCGCGGCGCTGGTGGCGGCGCGCGCCGGGCTGCTCGGCGCGGTGGGTCGGCGGCTGCCGCGCTGGCTGCCGTACCTGGCGACGCTCGCGGTGACCGGCGGCACCGCGGTACGCGTGGCGGCCGGGTTCGGTTGGCTGGTGACGGCGGATCCGGCGAGCACGTTCTTCCGCCTCAACCTGGCCGTCTACACGCCGCTGTGCCTGCTGCTCGCCGCTGCGGGGTTGGTACTGCTGCGCCGGGAGCACCGCGATCCGGTGCCGGCGACACCGGGATGGGCCCCGTCGCGGTAGCCGACGGCGGGGGTCCGCCGCTCCGGCGACCCGCGGCCGGGCCCGGTCGAGGTGGCCCGGCCCGCACCGACCGGATCGTGCGCTCACGCCGGCGCGGCGGCGGTGCGGTGGTGGGCGAGGGCGCGGTGGGCCGGGCCGGCGTCGGCCGGTTCGGTGTGCACGATCGCGGCGGCCAGCCGAGGTATCGCGTGGATCAGCCGGTGCTCCACCTCGTGCGCGATCCGGTGCGCGGCGCCGACGGGCAGCGTGGCATCCACGGCGACGGCGAGCTCGGCCCGCAGGCTGTGCCCGACCCACCGGACCCGGACGTCGTAGGCACGGTCGACGCGATCGGTGCCCGCGGCGGCGCGCTCGATCGCCGCGACGGTACCGGGATCGACCGCGTCCATCAGGCGACCGAACACCTGCCTGGCCGCATCGACCGCGACGAAGGCGATCCCGACGGTGATGGCCAGCCCGATCACCGGATCCGCCAGCGGGATCCCGACCGCCACGCCGGCGGCGCCGAGGACCACCGCGAGGGAGGCGAAACCGTCGGCGCGGGCGTGCAACCCGTCGGCGACCAGGGCGGCCGAACCGATCCGGCGGCCGACGGTGACGCGCCAGCGCGCGACCAGTTCGTTGCCAGCGAAGCCGATCACACCGGCGGCGGCCACGACCCACAGCTGGTGGACCGGCTGCGGGTCGAGCAGCCGCCGTACCGCCGCGTAGCCGGCCAGCACCGCCGAGGCGGCGATGACCAGTACCACGACGACACCGGCGAGGTCCTCCGCCCGTCCCAGACCGTAGGTGTGGCGGCGGGTGGCGGCTCGCCGGCCGAGGACGAACGCGACCCCGACCGGCAGTGCGGTCAGGCTGTCGGCGGCGTTGTGGACCGTGTCGCCGAGCAACGCCACCGATCCGCTGAACAGCACGACCACCAGCTGCACCACCGCGGTCGCCGACAGGGCAAGGAACGAGAAGACGAGGGTACGAACGCCACGACGGCTGTTCTCGAGTGCGGTGTCGACGCGGTCGGCACTGTCGTGGCTGTGCGGCACCAGCGCGTGCCGGACCCTGCCCCAGACGCCACCGTGCCGGTGCGCGTGGCCGTGGTCACCGCCCTGGGCGTGAGCGTCCCCCGGACCGTGCGGGTGATCACCACCGTGCTGGTCGCGGTCACCGCCGTGGTGGTCGTGATCGCCACCGTGCCGGTCGTGCTCGCCACCGTGGTGGTCGGGATCGCCGTCGCGATGGTCGTCGGAGCGGTGCCAGGTGACGGTCAGCTGGTCCCGGTTGCCGAACCGCTCGAGGTCGGACCCGATCAGCCGTTCGAGCTGCGCCAGGCTGGTCGCGTCGGGGGCCTCGATGCGCAGCACGAGGGCATCCGGCTCGGCGTCGAGCGTGCAGCGGCCCCGATCGAACTCCAGGGTGGCGGTGGTATCGGACTGTTCGACCCGCAGCATTCGGGGATGCGGCTGGCTCGCACCGCCGGCGTCGTGCCCGCCGTGACCGGGCCGATGGCCGATCGCCTGGGCATGCCGGCCCAGCTGGGTCAGGTAGCGGCCGGGTCTGCGCGTTGGTACCCGTGCTTCGGAGATGGGCATGGTGTCCGCCTTCTCGGAGGGGGTCGGGTCAGGACCGGACGGCGATCAGCCGCCAGCCGTGGATGCCGGCGGGTCCGGCCGGGTTCGTCAGGACGGTGGGCGCGAGCGCCTCGATCCGCCAGCCGTCGGCGAACGTGGTCGCGATCTCGTCCGCGCTGACTCGGCGTGGCCCGCCGCTTCCCGGTTCCCGATCGCTGAAACACAGCATCAGGTACCGGCCACCGGGCGCGACGACGTCGCGCAGGCTTCGGACGTAGCTGGCTCGATCCTCGTCGCCGAAGATGTGGAACAGACCAACGTCGAGCACGGTGTCGTAGGTGTCCCCCAGTTCGGCCAGGTGATGGGCGTCGCCGAGCAGGAACCGCGCCGACAGGCCCCGGTGCTCGGCCTTCTGCCTCGCCGCGTGCAGGGCCGCGGGCGCGATGTCGACGCCGGTACTGTCCAGGCCGAGCGCGGCGCACATCAGCACGTGCTCGCCGGTACCGCAGCCGACGTCGAGTACCCGGCCACGGATCTCGCCGCGGTCCGCGAGCTCCTGCATCGCCGGCTGCGGCCGCCCGAGATCCCAGTGCGGGGTGCCCGCGTACGAGTCGTTCCAGTTGCCCGCGTGCATCGACCCCGGCGACCCGCCCGGCCGGGCGTCGCCGCCGGGGTGGGCCGGTCCGGCACCGGATCGGTCGAGTGCAGCGGTCAGCTCACCGGCGAAGGCGTCCGGTGCGGACACGAAGCCGACGTGGCCGCCGGGAAGGTCGATCATCGGCCGGCCCAACCTGGCGGCCAGGCTGGCCGTCGCCGCCCGGCACGGGTGGTCGCCGCTGTCTCGACCGGCGGCCGGCACGATCCGGTCGGCGTGCGCGCCGAGGGCGGCGAGGTCGAGGTCGGCGGCCGGGTACTGGCGCAGCTCGTGCTCGAACCAGTACGCGACGTTCTTCGGGTTCTTCGGCGCGTGCGCCATGAACGTGGCGTCCGATCCGGGGAACGTGCGGGACCGGAAGCGGGCCATCGCCACGTCGGGCCCGTCCTCGCGGTACCGGTCGTACACGCTGGCGAAGAACTCCAGCCACTGTTCGCCGCCGGTCAGCTGGCGCATCAGCGGCGGCTCGTGCGCCACGACGGCGGCCGCCACCTCCGGGTGCCCGGCCAGCACCGTGAGCGCGACGATCGCGCCCGAACTCGAACCGAAGAGGGTGGCCGGGCCGTTCCCGAGGTGCTCGATCAGTCGGCGCGCGTCGTCGGCGTCGGCGGCGAGCCGATCACCGTTCTCCGGCGGACCGTCGAGATCGCTGCGGGAGAAGCCGCGCCGGTCGTACCGGACGACCGTGTACCGCTCCGCGAGGTGCCGGGACACCATCCGGAAGACGTCGCCGTCGCCCCCGGCGCCGGCGATCAGGAGCAACGTCGGGCCGCTGCCTTCCGCCTGGAAGTGGAGCCGGGCACCGGGTACGTCGAGATACCCCATCAGTTCTCCCCCTCCTGGACCGCCGGGGTGGTGGTCGAGCCGTGCCGCGACCGGTGGGTGGCGCCATGGGCGTCGTGCTGATGGTCGTGCCCGTGCTGCGGGTCGGCGCGCCGGCGGCGCCTGATCAGCAGCGCCGCCGCGACTCCGCCGGCCGCGACGGCCAGGGCCACGCCGTGCATGGCACCCAGCGAGATCGCGACCTCGGTAGGCAGCACCACGAAAGCCACGATGATCAGGACCTTGACGGCCAGGGCCACCGCCATCCAGCGCGGGCGTGGCCGGCCGATGCCATGAAACCCCTTCACCGGCCGGCCTCCTCGACCGCCACGATGCCGTGTCCGTTCACTGCGCCCTCTCCTCGTCGTCGGAGCCGGTTCGATGGAAGCGATTTTACGAGACAGTCTGTCTCTGTCAAATACATGCCGTCCTCACGAAGGGCAGAGTGTACCGCTCGATCGAGGGAGGGAACCGAGCGGGTGGCGACCGCCGGCGTTCGACAGCGGCGATGCCGCTCCGGTCCGGACGAGCCGCCGGACGGGCGCAGCTAACCGCGCAGGGCCGCGGAGAGCCTGGAGAGGTGGTCGGACACCGGCCCGAGGGTGAGTACGCCGCTACCCGCGCCGGCGAGTTCCCCGGCCGCCGGCCGCAACGCTCCGTGCACCCGGGCGATCGTGGCGCAGTCGCCCAGCTGCACCGCCGCATCGCCGACCAGGCACCACAGCGCCTCGACCAGGTGGTCGTGCCGCGGTTCGGGTACGGAGCGCAACGCGTCGCCCGCCGCCCCGGCCCGGCCCGCCGCGAGCAGCACCAGCGGCCGCACCCACGGCAGGTACGGGCCCCAGTCCAGCTCCCCGGTCGGGGCGGGGATGCCGTGGCTGCGCCGCACGCTCAGCAGCGCCAGCGGGAGCAGCCCGCGCTGCATGCCCGGCATCCCGGCGCCGTCGAGCAGCGCCGCCGCCCGCCGGTACGCGGTGACCGCGTCCTCGGGCGAAGCCCCGGTGATCGCCGACCGCAGCGCCCGGTACCAGGTGGTGAACACGGCGACCAGCGGCGACTCGTACGACCGGGCGATCGCGTCGGCGGCCTCGGCGTGCGCGTCCGCGGCGGCCAGGTCGCCGAGGCCGGCGGCCGCCTGCATTCCGACCAGGCGGCCGAGCAGTTCGTAGGTGGTCAGCCCGCGACCGGCGGACAGCTCGACCAGTTCGGCGCCGATCGCGGCGCGTTCCGCGGCCAGGCCGGTGCGGCCGAACGACTGCAGGAACAGGCCGTTGAGCGCGAACGCGAGCAGCGCCGGATCGCCGGACCGGCGGGCGATCGCCACCGACTCCTCCGCCGCGGCGCGCACCTGCGGGTCGCCGCCGCCGCGGGACTCCACCGCGACCGTGGCAAGCAACCGGGCCCGGGTCGCGTCCGGATCCGCGGCCGGCAGCCGCGCCAAGGCGCGCCGGGCCGCCGCGACGACCTCGGCCGCCTGCGCCGCGTCGTCGACCCGGGACCAGATCGCCGGCACGTCGTAGCCACCGATCACCCGGGCGGTCAGCTCGGCGTCGCCGAGCGCCTCCGCGGCGTGGATGGTGTCCAGCCGCTGCGCCCGCGCCTCGACCAGCCCCGGCCCGCCGGTGACCGCGAGCGTGCGCAACAGGTCCACAGTGGACCGCAGTCGGGTACGCACGCCGGGAACCGCGCGGTAGCTCTCCGCCGCCCGCAACCAGACCCGATCGGCGCGGTCGGCCTGCGTACCAGCCGGTGGCGACTGGCGCAGGATGTCGGTCTCCAGCCATTGCAGGGCCGGGCTCGGGTCCAGGCCGAACCGGTCGACCAGCATCGACCGGGCCCGGCGCAGGACCGCCAGCGCCTCGGCCTGCCGGTCGGTGTCGCGCAGCGCCGTGGCGAGCAGCGCCCACGCCCGCTCGCGCCACGGATGGTCGGCCAGGTGCGCGTCGAGGTCGGGTACCACCTCGGCGGCGCGGCCCAGCGACAGCCGCGCGCTCGCCGACAGCTCGACCGCCTGCAGGCGCAGCTCGGTCAGCCGGGTCCGGTCGGCGCGGGCCCACGGCTCGTCGGCGAACTGCCCGTACGCCGGGCCGCGCCACCACCCCAGCGCCACCGCGAGGCCCGCCGCGGACGCGGCCGGCGCGGCCGTACGGGCGTCCCGCACCGCGGCGGAGAACCGGCTCGCGTCCAGCCGCTCGGTGGGCAGCCGCAGCGCGTACCCGGCGCCGGCGGTGACGAGTACCTGTGGCGCCGCCCGGGGCGGCCGGTCGGGTTCCAGCGCCCGGCGCAGGTCACCGACGAAGGTACGCAGCGCACCGGCCGGGTTCGCCGGTGGCACCGGCCACAGGTCGTCGACCAGCACCGACAGCGGGACCGACCGGCCGCGGGCGGCGACGAGCCGGGCCAGTACCGCCCGGTGCCGCGGCCCCTTCAGGGCGATCTCGGCGCCGGCGGCGTCCCAGCCGGTCACCTCGCCGAGGACCCCGACGCTGACCGGGCCGCTCACCTCGATTCCCCCGCCGCCGCACGCCCGGCGAGGCACCACCGGCCGGGGCACCCGCGACTCGCTGCCGGCCGCCCGCCCGGGACGCCGCCGGCCGATGCTGACCGGATGCTGATCGCGGCCCGGCACGGTGGGGTGCGGACACCGATACCTCGGAAAGGACCGCCGTGATGGCACCCACGATCACCGACTTCGAGTACCGCCGGGTACCGGTCGCCGACGGCGTCGCGCTCACCGTCGCGATCGGCGGGACCGGCAGCCCACTGGTCCTGCTGCACGGGTTCCCGCAGACGCACCTGATGTGGCGCCACGTGGCCCGCGAACTGGCCGGCGAGCACACCGTGATCTGCCCGGACCTGCGCGGGTACGGCGCCAGCGACAAGCCGGCCGGTACCGACGAGACGGCGTACGCCAAGCGCACCATGGGAAACGACGTGGTCGCGCTGGCCGCCGCGCTGGGTCACGAGCGGTTCGCCCTGGCCGGGCACGACCGCGGCGCGCTGGTCGGGTTTCGCACCGCGCTGGACCATCCGGACCGGGTCACCCACTTCGCCAGCCTCGACGTGGTGCCGACCCTGGACACCTGGAACGTGCTGCACGGCGTCTCCGCCGCGGTCGGCTTCCACCTGTACCTGATGGCGCAGCCGCCCGGCCTGCCCGAGCTGATGATCCAGCGCAGCGCGGACGAGTTCTTCGGCCACTTCCTCGACGCGTGGTCGAGCGGGCCGGACGCGATCGAGCCCGAGTACCGGGCCGCGTACCTCGCGGCGAGCGCGGGGGCGGTGCCGTCGATCGTGGCCGACTACCGCGCCTCGGCCGGCATCGACGTCCGGCACGACCAGGCCGACGCCGATCTGGGCCACCAACTGCGGATGCCGGTCACCGTGATCCAGCAGGACTGGGGTGCCGCGCTCGGCTACGACGCGGCGGCCGTCTGGCGCACCTGGGCGCCCGACCTGCACCACCTCACCACCGACGCCGGCCACTTCATGGCCGAGGAGGCGCCCGCCGAGATCGCCGGCGCGCTGCGCGCGCTGCTGGCCCGGTAGCCGTTGCGCCAGCACGACGTCCGGCAACGGCGGCGTACGCATGGCCCGATCGTAGCCAGCGATCACCCCACCCTCGCCCGAACGGGCGTCACGTGGGCCGGCACCGGGGCCGGGCACCGGGACGCCGCCCGGGCCGACGGTGCGCCCGCTCCGGTCAGCGGGCCAGGCCGGCGTCCCGGGCGAGAAGGCCGGCCTGGGTGCGGTTGCTGCAGGCGAGCTTGACCAGCAGCCGGGACACGTACCCCTTGACGGTGGCCTCGCTGAGGTAGAGGCGCGCCGCGATGGCCGCGTTGGACAGCCCCGCGCCGAGGCACCCGAGCACCTCCCGCTCCCGGTCGGTGAGCTCGGCGACCAGCCGGGCCGCCGCGGACGAGGTCGTCTCGGCCGGCCCGGCCGAGGCGGCGAGCAGCCGGCGGGTCGCCGCGGCGGACAGCACCGTGTGGCCGTCCGCGGCGACCCGGACCAGGCCGATCAGATCCTCCGGCGGGGTCGACTTGAGCAGGAAGCCCGCCGCCCCCGCCCGCAGCGCCCGGGTCACGTACTCGTCGGTGTCGAACGTGGTCAGCACGACCACGGCGGGTGGCTCGGGCGCCGCGGTGATGCGTTCGGTGGCGACCAACCCGTCGGTACCGGGCATCCGCAGGTCCATCAGGACCACGTGTGGCCGCAGCCGGGCGACGGCATCGATCGCGGCCGCACCGTCCGCGGCGGTACCGACGACCTCGATGTCGGCGGCGGTGGTCAGGATGGTGCGCAGGTAGGCGCAGACCATCGCCTCGTCGTCGACGAGCAGGACCCGGATCGCGCGGTCAGCCGGCGCTGCTGGACACATGGGAAGGCATTCTCGCATCGAGGTGGAAGCCGCCGTGACCGGTCGGGCCGGCGCGCAGGCTGCCGCCGATCGCGTCGAGCCGGCCGCGCAGGCCGGCGATGCCGCTACCGGTACCGGTGGCGGCCAGGTCGACGCCACCCGGCACCGCACCGGATGATCGTCCGTTGTGGACAGACAGCGCGACCTGGTCGGTCCGGTACCGGACGGTCACCGTCACCGGCGCGCCGGGCGCGTGCTTGTGCACGTTCGTCAGCCCCTCCTGGACGACCCGGTAGGCGGTACGGCGCACGATCGGCGAGGCGAGCGCCGGATCACCGGCCAGGTCCAGCTCGACCGGCAGCCCTACCGCGCGCGAGTCGTCCACCAGCGCGGCCAGATCACCGGGCGCCTCCGCGGTCGGTACCGACCTGGCGGGGTCGCCGTCCGCGCCGGTACGGCGGAGCACGCCGAGCAGGTCGGACAGCTCCTCCAGCGCCTGGCAGCCGGTCGACCGCAACGCCTCCGCCGCGTCCCGTACCGGAGGGTCCGGCGAGGTCATCCGGAGCGCACCAGCCTGCAACACCATCAGGTTCACCCGGTGCGCGACCGAGTCGTGCAGCTCCGCCGCGAGCCGGTTGCGTTCCGCGGCGCGAGCGCGCTCGGTCAGCAGCACGCGTTCCCGCTCGGCCAGCTCGGCACGCTCCCGCAGGGTCCGGACCATCTGCACCCGGCCGGCCAGGTACAGCCCGAGCAGCGCCGGCACCGCGGTGTGCAGCAGGCCGACCGGGGTGCCGGCCCAGGTCGGCTGCCACGGGCGGGCGGCGAGCACGGTGGCCACGCCGATCAGGACCCAGACGGGCACCGCGCGGCGCTGTGGCGCGGTGAGCCGCAGCCCGATCACCACCGTGGACAGGGCGAGCGGCGGCCACAGGTTCACCCCGGTGAAGCGCAGCAGCACCGCCGTCGGTGCGACCACGGTGGGCAGCAGGCCGACCACCACGACCGCGGCGACCACGACGGCGGCCGCGACCGGCCGGGTTCGCAGCAACACCACCGCCGGTGCCGCGAGCAGCTGTAGCCCCGTGACCAGCCACACCGTGGTCAGCTGAGCCGGGCCCACGGTGCCGACCAGCGCCAGCGGTACCGAGCCGAGCGCCGCGACGGCGAGCAGCAGCGCGGCGAGCGGGCCGGGCCGGGTGCCGCCCGGCGAGCAACGTTCCTGCACGGTCGACCACGCTACGCAGTGCCGGCGACGATGCCCGGCCGGCCGCGCCAGGTACCGACGAAAGTCGCACGGCCGCGGCCGGCGCACCGACAAAGGTCGCAAGGCCGCGGCCGGCGCATCGACGAAAGTCGCCGCGGTCGGCCGGTTCGTCGGTACCGGCCGCGACGATCGCCGCTGGTCCCGCGGCGGGTACGGCTGCTGGAATCGACGACGAGCCGACGTCGAGGGCTGCCGTGACCGCACATCCACCCCGCATCGAGGCGGCGGCCATGACCGCACATCAAGCAGACATCGAGGCCGCAGTCATGACCGCGGATCGACCCGACAGCGAGGGGCCAGCCATGACCCCAGATCAGCCCGACAGCGAGGGGGCAGCCGTGACCGCACATCCAGCAGGCATCGAAGGAGCAGGCGCGAGCGCACATCCGGCAGGCATCGAGGGGGCGGGAGCGAGCGCACATCCACCCGGACGCAAGCGGGCCGCGCTGACGCTGATCGTCCTGACGCCGGTGATCGCCGAGCTGGGCCTGGGCAGCACGCCGGTGCACTTCGCGTTCCTGCTGCTGCTGTGGCTGCCGATCTACGGGTTCGGCGTGCTGCTGATCCGCGAGGCGGTCCGCCGGGTCGGCGGCGGCTGGTCCAGCCTGGTGCTGCTCGGTGTCGCCTACGAGCTGGTCGAGGACGGCATCGGGTTGCAGGCGCTGTCCAGCCCGCACCTGTACGGCGCGGCCCAGCTGGCGCCGCGGCTGTTCGGCCTCAACACCGCCTACTGGGAGGTGAACGCGATCTACCACGTGGTGTTCAGCGTGCTGATCCCGATCGCGCTCACCGACCTGATCTTCCCCGCCGGCCGGGACCGCCCGTACCTGCGGCGCGGCGGGCTCGTCGGGATCGGGATCGGCGCCGTGGTGGGCGTCGGGCTGCTGCGGGTCAGCGTGCCGCCCAGCCAGGATCCCGGCTACACCGCCCCGCTCTGGCTACTGCTCGGCTGCCTCTCGGCGGTCGCCCTGCTGGCGGTGCTGGCGCTGGCGGTGCTTCCCCGGCTCGCCGCGCCCCGCGGTGCGGTACCCGGCGCGAGCGGTAGCGCGCGACCCGGCCCCGACCGTGCCGCGCAAGCCGGACGACCCGGGTCGGGTGACCCGATGCCGGGCGGACGACACGGGTCCGGGCAGGCGGCGCCGGGCGGGCGACCCGGGCAGGCGGAGCCGGCCGGACGAGCCGGGTTCGGAGATGCGGATCCGGCCGGCCGGCGCGGGTCGGACGGTGCGGCCGGATCGGTGCCGCGGCCGTGGGTGGCCGGCGCTTTCGGCGCCGCCGGTACCGCCGCGTTCCTGGCGCTGTGGTTCGTGCTGCAGCACGGCAGGGGGAACGGGGCGTGGGCGCTCGTACCGATGGCGGCGATCGGGGTGCTCGCCGCCATCGCGGGCTGGCTCGTCGCCCGCTGGGGTCGGTCCGCGGCCTGGTCCGACCGGCACCGGATCTGGCTGCTCGCCGGGGCGCTGGTCACCCACTCGGCGCTCGGCGCGGTCGGCGTGGTGCACCAGCCGGTGGACCGCGTCGGGCTGGCGCTGATCGCCGTACTCACCGCAGTGCTGCTGGCCGTCCTCGCCCGGCGCCGACCGCTGCCGGCGGGTGCCGCGTGACGCGGCGTCTCCGCTGGTTCGCGGGGCCGCCCGGGTGGGACGTCGGGCTGCCCGCCCGGGTGCCAGGATCGTCGGTATGGACGCCATCGCGGGTACGGACGCCGAGCCCGTCACCGCCGCCGCACCGCGGGCGGTGCCGTTCGCCCTCCTGGCGCAGGACTGGCGAGAGGTGACGTTCCTGCACTGGGCGGTGGCGCCGGAGGCGGTCGCGCCGCTGCTGCCGCCGGGGCTGCGGCCGGACCTGCACGAGGGACGCACGTACGTGGGGCTGGTGGCGTTCCGGATGGTGCGGGTGGGGCCGCCGCGGCTGCCGGTGCCCTACTTCGGCACGTTCGCCGAGACGAACATCCGGGTGTACTCGGTGGACCGGCACGGCCGCCGCGGCGTGGTGTTCCTGTCGTTGGACGCGGCGCGGCTGCTGCCGGCCCTGGTCGGCCGGTACGTGGCCCGCCTGCCGTACCGGTGGGCCGCGATGCGGGTGGGCCGGGAGCCGGGTGGCACGGTGCGCTACCGGTCCCGCACCCGCTGGCCGGGCCGGGGCACCGTCGACCGGTTGGCGATCCGGCCCGGCGAGCGGATCGGGGTACCGACCGCGACAGAGACGTTCCTGACCGCACGGTGGGGGCTGCACACCCGGATCGCCGGCCGCACCCGGTACCTGCCGAACGTGCACGAGAGCTGGCCGCTGCACCGGGCCGAGCTGCTCGATCAGCACAGTGGGTTGGTCGCCGCCTGCGGCCTGGCCGACGCCGTGGCAGAGCCGGTGAGCGTGCTGTTCGCGCCGGCCGTCTCGGTGCGCTTCGGCCTGCCGCTGCGGGCCTGAATCTTTGAACGTTCTGTTGAAAACAATTAGTTGACAACCATCGGTTGTCGCGGGCACGCTGGTGGCATGCCGAGTTCCGAGGGTCCGTTCGTCGCCCCCGAGCCGAGCCGCGCCCGCGCGGAGCGGGTGTTCGCCGCGCTGCTGCGCATCGGCGAGCGGCACGCCGCCACCGACGCGCAGCGCGCCCGCCAGGTGCACCCGTCGATGCTCGCCCCGCACGAGGCCGTGCGCCTGGTGTCGTTCCTGCTCAGCGGCGCCGCGCAGCGCGACGCGGGCGAGCCGGAGGTCGATCAGGCCGACGTCACCGCGGCGTTGAGCCTGCTCCCGCTGGTCCGATCCGAGCTCGACGAGCTGGAGGGCGGCCTGCTCGCGATGGCCCGCGGCCGCGGGCTGACCTGGGCACAGATCGCGTTCGGGCTCGGCCTGGGCACCCCGCAGGCCGCCCGCCAGCGGTACGAGCGGCTCGCCGGCCGGATCACCGACACTGCGTCACGAACCGAACAGGCGACCCCGAAATAGCCGCTAGACCGCCGCATCCGCCTTTTCTGGATATTGCGTTTTTCTCGTCCATGTCGGCATGATCATCGCAGCTGCCGCCGAGGGACGGAGAAACCATGCGACGTCCAGCGTTCGTGGTCCTGATCGCCGTGGCGCTGGTGCTGGCCGGCACCGGCTGCGCGAAGTCGAAGGGTGGCACCAGCGCGGCCGGCGTCCACCTGGTCAAGGCCGGCGCCCTGACCGTCTGCACCCACCTGCCGTACGAACCGTTCCAGTACAAGGACGACGCCGGGAAGATCGTCGGGTTCGACATCGACCTGATGGACCTGGTGGCGAAGAAGCTGAAGGTCAGACAGTCCATTGTGGACACTCCGTTCGAGGGGATCAAGTCCGGTCAGGACCTCAACTCCGGGATGTGCGACGTCGCCGCGGCGGGCATGACCATCAACCCGGAGCGGCAGAAGGTGATGGACTTCTCCAGCCCGTACTTCGACGCCAACCAGGCGCTGCTGGTGCGCTCCGGCAGCCACTACGGCTCGCTGGAGTCGTTGCGCGGCAAGAAACTCGGCACCCAGGCCGCCACCACCGGCGAGGAGTACGCGAACGCCCACGCCAAGGCGGCCGGCTACACCACCGTGTCGTACAAGGACCTGGCCGCGCTCCAGCAGGCGCTGGCCACCAGGCAGGTCGACGCCGCCATCGACGACCTGCCGGTGATGACCACCTACGTCAAGCACCACCCCACCGGGTTCACCGTCTCCGCCCAGTTCTCCACCGGCGAGCAGTACGGCTACTCGGTCAAGAAGGGCGGCAACCCGAAACTGCTCGCGACGATCAACCAGGTGCTCGCGGCCGCGCACAAGGACGGCAGCTACGAGAAGATCTACGCCAGGTGGATCGGCGGCAAGCCCGGCGGCGCGTCGTGACCGTCGCACCCGAGCCGCCGCACCGGCTCACCCGCCGGCAACGGCAGCGCACCACCCGGATCGTGCAGTACGGCGCGTTCGCCGCGGTCGTGCTGCTGGTCGTGTTCACCGCGAACTGGCGCGACCTGCAGCAGGGGTTCTTCCGGCCGGACGTGGCCGCCTCGATGTTCCCCGGCGTGATCTTCCCGGCGCTCGTCAACACGCTGCTGTTCACCATGGGTGCGTTCGTGTTCGGTCTCGTCGTCGGTACCGTCCTCGCGCTGATGCGGCTCTCCTCGGTGCGGGTGTACCGCTGGGTGGCGACCGGCTACGTCGAACTGTTCCGCGGCCTGCCGGTACTCGTGGTGCTGTTCGCCGTCGGGTACGGGATCCCGATCGCGTTCCCCGACCGCGCGATCCCCGGCGGCGTGTACGGCAAGATGGCGCTCGGGCTGGGCCTGACCGCCGCCGCGTACATGGCGGAGACGATCCGCGCCGGCATCCAGGCGGTACCGCGCGGCCAGCTCGAGGCGGCCCGGACGCTGGGCATGTCGTACACCCGGGCGATGGTGTCGATCGTGATCCCGCAGGCGTTCCGGATCATCATCCCGCCGCTGACCAACGAGATCATCCTGCTCACCAAGGACAGCTCGCTGGCGTACGTGCTGGGCGTGACGGCGACCAACGTGGAGATCACCAAGTTCGCCTCCGACGTGCTCAACACCCGGGTCAACGCCACCCCGCTGGTGGTCGCCGCGCTCGCCTACCTGGTGATCACGCTGCCGCTGTCCCAGCTGGTACGGCGGCTGGAGCTGCGGGCAGCGAGGGCGCGATGACCGACGCGATCGTGGTCGAGGGCCTGGTCAAGTCGTTCGGGACGACCGAGGTACTGCGAGGCATCGACCTGTCGGTCGCGCCCGGCGAGGTGGTGTGCGTGATCGGGCCGTCCGGCTCGGGCAAGTCGACGCTGCTGCGCTGCATCAACCTACTGGAAATCCCGTCCGCCGGCCGGATCTGCCCGCTCGGCGTCGAGATCACCGACCCGGACTGCGAGCTGGACGCGCTGCGCCGCCGGATCGGCATGGTCTTCCAGCAGTTCAACCTGTTCGGCCACCTGACCGTCCGGCGCAACCTGACCATCGCCCAGCGCCGGGTGCTGCACCGCACCCGGGCCGAGGCGGACCGGGTCGCGACCGACGCGCTGGCCCGGGTCGGTCTCGCCGACAAGGCCGACGCGTACCCGGCGCACCTGTCCGGCGGCCAGCAGCAGCGGGTCGCGATCGCCCGCGCACTCGCCATGGGCCCGGAGCTGATGCTGTTCGACGAGCCGACCAGCGCGCTGGACCCCGAACTGGTCGGCGAGGTGCTCACCGTGATGCGCGAGCTGGCCGAGGGCGGCATGACGATGCTCGTCGTCACGCACGAGATGGCCTTCGCCCGGCAGGTGGCCGACCGGGTGGTGTTCATGGACGGCGGCGTCCTCGTCGAGTCCGGCCCGCCGGACCAGGTGCTGGTCGCGCCGCGCGAGGAACGCACCCGCGCCTTCCTGCACCGGGTACTGGATCCGACCGGCCTCACCGAAGCGGAACTGGAGGGCGGATGACCCCGTGGTCTGTCCGCGGGCTACTCGCCGACCGGCCCGGGCCAGCGGCGCGGCGGCGCCATCGCATCGTTGATCTGGCGCCGTTGGTCGGCGGTGAGGACACGGTTGAGTTTTTCGACGGCTCGCCAGCGCCTGGCACCGGTACGTGTGTCGGTGTTAGGCGTCACTGTCCGGCGACCGGGTCGTCCGGGCCCGCGTCGGCGCGCGCCCAGGCGACCGCGAGCACCGCGCCGACCAGTGCGGTGAATGCGCCGGCCAGGCCGACCGCGACCGCGGCACCGATCTGGTCGGCGGCCAGCCCGGCGACGATCGTGACGACACCCTGGCTGGCGATCGCACCCGATGACATCAGCCCGATCGCCTGGCCTCGGCCAGCCGCCGGAGTCCGCGCCACGTACAGCGCCGGCGCCACAGTCATGTAGCTCGCCGCGACGCCGGACAGCCCGAACACCAGGCAGGCCACTGCCAGCGACGGTCGCACCGCAACCACCAGCAACGGCAGCCCCGCGACCGCGGCCATCGGTGCCATTAGCCGGCGGCGTACCGAGGGGCGGCAGCGGCCGAGCAGCAGCGCACCGACGACGGCGCCGAGCGGGGTCGCCGCGAGCAGCCACCCGGCCGCCGCGGGCTCCGGGTACCGGCCGGCCGCGTACGGCACCGTGAGTCCCTCAGCAGCGACCGGAAGCCCGATCATCCAGACCAGCGCGATCAGGGTTCGTAGCCGCGGATCGGACCAGACCAGCCGTGCGGACCGACGGGCCGAGGTGAACAGCGACGGAGACGAATCGGCGTGCTCGGTCGGGGCCGGGCGGGGTCGCAGGCACAGCCGCAGTACCAGTGCCGAGAGGATGAAGCTCGCCGCGTTCAGGGCGAGAACACCGTGTGCGGTGAGCAGCGCGGTCAGCACGCCGCCGACCGCGTACCCGCCGATCTGGCTGACCTGGTCCACGATCGAACGCGCGCCCTGTCCGACGACAAGCCGGTCGCCGGCAAGAATGTCAGCGAGCAGCGCGCCGTGCGCCGCGTTCGCGGGCGCGCCGATGAGTTCCGCCGCAACCAACAGCGCGAACAGTACCGGCAGTGGCACGTTGGGCACCGCCATCAGAGCAAGCAGCGCGCCTCGCAACAGGTCCGCGATGACCACGACCCGCCGCCGTGGGTACCGGTCGGCCAGGCCGGCGAGCACCGGCCCCGCCAATGCGGGGAGGAAGCTCAACGCGAACGTGCCCGCCGCGAGCGCGGCCGACCGGGTTCGGTCGAAGACCAGCAACGACAGCGCGACCCGGGCCACCTGGTCACCGAGCATGGACACCAAGCGGGCGCCGAGCACCGCCCGGAACTCGCCCAGTGCCAGCACCTCCCGGTACCGGACCGGGCGATCGTCGGCAGTGGTCTGCGGTGCCTGCGCCATCCCATAACCTCCCGACGACCAAGGCCAGTCCCGGTTCCCCGACGCCCTGGCCGGATCACCCGGGGCGTCGACGGTCTGGTGACGTCGACCGCTACGGTAGCCGAACGGACAACGGACGCATCGGGAGTGTCGGACGGCGTCCCGGACATCGAGATCGCTACCGGGCGCTTCGCCAGCCCCGCGAACCCGGTCCTGACACCCCGCCGGCGCCCGCCCGGAACCTGGCCCCTGCCGTCAGCGACCGCTTCGACGCTGTCAGGTGCGGCGGAAGGTGGTGCGGTGGGCGCTCGGGCGGCGGCCGGTGTGCCGGGCGAACAGCGCGGCGAACGTACCGGCGTCCTGGTAGCCGACCGTCGCGGCAATGCTCGCCACCGTGCGGTCGGTGGTCTCCAGCAGCTGCCGGGCCCGCCGCACCCGGGCCGCCTGCAGGTACTGCAGCGGGGTCTGCCCGGTCTCCGCGGCGAACCGGCGCAGCAGCGTGCGGCTGCTGGCGTGGCAGGCGGCGGCGACCCGGCCCAGGTCGTACCGCTCGGCGAGGTGTCGGTCGAGCCAGCGCATCACCCGGTGCGAGAACTCGGTGCCCGGCCGGGGCAGCAGCCGGGCGTCCACGTACGGCGCCTGCGAGGAGCGGGCGTCGTCGAGCAGCGCGACCCGGGCGGTGCGCCGGGCCACCCGGGCGCCGCTGTGCCGGCGCACCAGCGCGAGCGCGAAGTCGTACATGGCGCTGAACGCCGCGGTGGTGGTCACTCCGCCGTCGGTGACGACGAGCCGGTCGGCCAGCACCTCGGCGTCCGGGTACCGCCGGGCCAGCTCGTCCGCGAACAGCCACGCGGTGGTGGCCCGGCGGCGGTCCAGCAGGCCGGCCTCGGCGAGCAGGAACGCGCCGACGCAGATCGACACGACGGCGGTACCGGCGGTGGCGCGGTCGCCGATCAACGCGATCTCGGGGCCGAGGGCGCCCAGCCGGGCGGCGGTGTCGATGTCGGGGCCGAGCTCGAACCCGGGCACCACCAGCACGTCCGCCTCGCGCGGCGGCCGGACCGCGATCGGCACGCCGCCGGCGGCGACGACCCGGTGGCGCGGCGAGACGACCGACACCTCGAATCCGGGGTGGCCCGGGCCGGCCACCCGGTCGGCCATCGTCAGCAGGTCGGGCACCCCGAAGACCTCCGAGGCGAAACAACCCGGGTACGCCAGGACGCCGAGCCGCACGCCGCCCCCTCTCGACGAGTGGCGGGATCGCCGCCAGACCTGGCGATCCCGCCACTGCCAGCATACGGCGCCGCCGGGCACGCTGTCCGCATGGCCACCGCGCAGCTACACCCCGCCGACCCGATCACCGACTTCGCCCGCCGTCGCGTCGACGTGGCCGGCACCGCCAAGACCGTGTACGTCGCCGGCACCGGGCCCGCCGTGGTGGTACTGCCGGAGATGCCCGGCATCAGCCCGGACGTGCTGCGGCTGGCCCGCTGGATCCGGGACGCCGGCTGCACGGTCTTCGTCCCATCGCTGTTCGGGACCGACGGCGCGTACCCGACCGCCGCGGGCGGCACCGCGGTGTTCAAGCGCGCCTGCGTCAGTGCCGAGTTCCGCGCCTTCGCCAGCGGCGGTACCAGCCCGGTCACCACCTGGCTGCGCGGCCTCGCCCGGCAGGCGCACCAGGAGTGCGGCGGCCCGGGGGTCGGCGCGATCGGGCTCTGCTTCACCGGAAACTTCGCCCTGACCATGACGCTGGAGCCGGCGGTGATCGCCCCGGTGGTCAACCACCCGTCGCTGCCGATCGACGATCCGGCCGGCATCGAGCTGTCCCCCGAGGACGCGGCGGCGGTCCGGGCGCGGGTCGAGCGGGACGGGCTGACGGTGCTGAGCTACCGGTTCGACAACGACAGGTGGTGCACCGGCCAGCGCTTCGCCGCGTACCGGAAGCTGCTCGGCGACGCGTTCGACGGCCGGGTGCTGCCCGGCGACCGGGCGAACCCGGCGCCGCCGGAGTTCTTCGCCGAGGTCGTCGGTACGCCGCACAGCGTGGTCACCGCGCACCTGGTCGACGAGGCCGGCCACCCCACGATCGTTGCCCGCGACCAGATCCTCGCCTTCCTCACCGAACGCCTGCTGCCGGCGACCGGCTGAGCCGCCGACCGCCGCTCCGGACTCGGGGCAGCGACGGCTGCGGCGCGCGTCGACGGACGGCGGCCACACCGCGGCACACCATCGCGGCCGCTCGCATGCCGGGCCGCGTCGCCGGGCTCATCGGGCCGCGCGGGGAAACCACCCGGGCCCGAACGTGTGGTCCGCCGCCGATCGGGCAGTCACAGGCTGGCGGCACACGCTGTCCTTGTTGGCGTGGGCGCCCGGTCGAACCGTGAGGTAAGAGCGGGAACACCGGGTTTCAGACGGCTCCGTGGGGTATGCGTCAAGCAGAGCGCGGTTGGTCCCTCCCGTCACCGGGCGCCCGACCACCCGGCCGCCCGCGCGTACCCGGACGAACGGAGGCACCGCAACGGGATGGCGCGTTTGGGTGGAAGACGGGCGACGATCGGTCAGATCCCCAACAGAAACATTGGGTTGTCGCATCGTTTCACTCTAAAGTTCAGGGGTCCCGGAGAGCGGCCCGTCGGTGCTCATCTCTGCGGACCTCTAACTGGGAGCTGGCGCATCGCCGGCGCGGAGGTGATGCGTGGTGGCTGCGGAGACGCTGACCGCACGACCCGCACCGATCCCACCGAAGCCCGATTCGCCTGGCACGCCCGACAAACGCGGTCCCGGGCACGGCTGGGTCGGCCGGTACGTGCGCGGGCTGGTCGGCCTGGACGTGGCGGTCGCGGTGCTCGCCAGCTGGGCCGCGCTGGGCGTGGTTTTCGGCGCGGTTCCGTTGCACGCCAACGTGGTCCACCTGGTGATGGCCGGCGCGCTGCCGATCGCCTGGCCGGTCGTGCTGGCCGCGAACCAGTGCTACGACCGGCGCCAGCTGTTCGTCGGCAGCGCCGAGTACGATCGCGTGGTCCGCTCCGGGGTGGTGCTCGTCGCGCTGGTCGCGCTCGCCGCCTACCTGGGCGATCTGGGCCTGTCCCGGGCATACACGGTGGTCAGCCTCGCCGTCACGGTGCCGGGCACCGTGCTGGGCCGGATGGTGATGCGGCGGGTGCTGCACAACGGCCGGCGGCGCGGCCGCTGGCTGCGCCGGGTGGTCGTCGTCGGGCACGTGCGCGCGGTCGCCGATCTCTGCCAGCAGCTGCGCCGCGAGCGCTACCACGGGATGAGCGTCGCCGGTGCCTGCGTGCCGGCGGCGAACCTCGCCCGGCACGGCGGGCTGGACCGGCTCGGCGGCCACCTGGTGATCCCCGGCGTCGACCTGCCGGTGTACGGCAGCTTCGACGACGCCGCGTACGCGGTCGAGGCGGCGCAGGCCGATGCGGTCATCGTGCTGTCGTGCCCGGAACTCGACGGGCCGGCGGTGCGCCGGCTGGCCTGGCAGGTGGAGAATGACGACACCGACCTGATCCTCGCCAACTCGCTGATGGACGTGTCCGGTGGCCGCATCACCGTGCGCCCGGTGGACGGGCTGCCGATGCTGCAGGTGACCCATCCCCGGCTGCGCGGCACCGGCCGGCTCGCGAAGGCGCTGTCGGACCGGATCGGCGCCGCGCTGCTGCTGGTGCTCACGCTGCCGCTGTGGGCCGCCGCGATCGCCTGGATCCGGCTCACCTCACCGGGTCCGGCGCTGTTCCGGCAGGTGCGGGTGGGGCGCGACGGCCGCCCGTTCACCATGATCAAGCTGCGTACCATGTACGTCGACGCCGAGCGCCGGCTCGCCGGACTGCGCGGCGACGATCCGGACAACGTGCTGTTCAAGCTGCACGACGATCCGCGCGTCACCCGCGCCGGCCGGGTGCTGCGGGCACTGTCCATCGACGAGCTGCCGCAGCTGTTCAACGTGCTCGCCGGGCACATGTCGCTGGTCGGCCCGCGCCCACCGCTGCCGGACGAGGTCGCCCGCTACCCCGCCGACATGGGCCGCCGGTTGGTCGTCCGGCCCGGTATCACCGGGCTGTGGCAGGTGTCCGGCCGGGCCGACCTGTCGTTCGACGACGCGGTACGGCTCGACCTGCGGTACGTGGACAACTGGTCACTGTCGCTGGATCTGGTGATCCTGCTGCGCACCGTGACCGCCGTGCTGCGCCGCTCCGGCGCCTACTGAGGGCCCGAACAGGATGAACCGTCGGCACCCCCCGGGCTCGAAGCCTTGCCCGGCAACCAACGCCGCCCGCTCAGGGCCCTTGCTGGACCATGCTGCGGGTCGTCGCCGGCGCCGCGGCGGTCAGCGGGCGGGAGCCGCGGCGTACCACGTGGTACAGGAAGCGCGGGTTGCCCAGCACGTAGCGGGCGAACAGCCGGCGCGGCTCCTGGGCCAGCCGGTACGCCCACTCCAGGCCGAACCGGTACACCAGCGGCGGGCACGGGCGCCGCTCGCCGGCGGTCCAGTCCAGCCAGCCGCCGCAGGTCATCGCGACCGGCGGTACCAGCGCGTCGCGGTGCTCGGCGAGCCACAGCTCCTGGCGCGGGTTTCCCAACCCCACCAGCAGGATCCGCGCCCCGCTGGCGTTGATCTGGGCGATCAGGCCGGGTTCGTCGGCGGCCTCGAAGTAGCCGTGCCGGACGCCGGCGATCGGCACGCCGTGCTCGGCGCGCAGCCGTTCGCCGGCCCGCTCGGCGACGCCCGGCTTGCCGCCGAGCAGGAAGACCGGCAGCCCGGCCGCGGCCCAGGCGCCGCACAGCGGCGCGGTCACGTGGGTCAGCGGGACTCGGCCCTTCGGCCGGTTGCCGAGCAGCCGGGCGGCCCACACGACGGACTGGCCGTCCGGGAAGTTCAGGTCCGCGGCGGCGATCGCGGAGGCGAACGCCGGCTGCCGGGCGCAGAGGTTGACCACGTGGGCGTTGACGCCGACCACGGTGGCCCGGCGCCCGGTCGCGGCCCACTGGGTGGTCAGGCCGACCAGATCGTCGGTGTCACACAGGTCGACCGGGGTACCACCGACGTGGACGCGTTGCGGCGAGAGCCTGTCGGGGAACCTTCGATCGGGCGAGGCGGAGTCCGTTCGTCTGCTCGCAAGGCGCAGGTGCGAGGGCTCTGGGTCCATGGCGTGCTCCGAGGGGTGAGAGCGAAAGGGATGGGTGGATGAGCGATCCGCGCGCCGGGACGGGCGGGCTGGGGTGGGTGTGCCGGGCACTGTTCGCCGGCGACGACGTGCGGGTCTCGGTACCCGGTGAGCCGCCCGCCGCCGGTTGGCGCACGGTGGGCCGGTTCGCGGTGGTGCCGGACGCGGCGCGGGCCCGGTTCCTGTTGCCGGTGGCCTCGGCCCGGGTGACCGCGGCGTCGCTGCTGTGCTTCAACGCGCTGCGCGAGCCGCGCACCCGGGCGCTGCGCTGGGCGCTCGGCACCGCGGCCCGCACCGGCGCGGCCCGCGTGCTGCCGTCGCTGACCGTGTCGATTCCGTCCGAGGTGGACAGCCGGAGCCGGTACGTGGTGCACCATCTCGCCGAGCGTCTGGGCGGCGGCGAGCTGCACGCGGCGATCGGGGTACGGCCGCCGGACCCGCACCACAAGCCGACGGTGCAGCTGTTCGACCCGGCCGGCACGCCCCGCGGGTACGCGAAGATCGGGTGGAACGGTGCCACCCGGGCACTCGTCCGGGCCGAGACGGCCGCCCTCGCCGCGCTGCCGTCCGGGGCCGGCTTCCCGTTCGTCCCGCGGCTGCGGTACGCCGGGGAGTGGCGGGACCGCACGATCGCGGTGATCGAACCGCTGCCCGCCGACGTGCGCGCGGTGCCGCGACCGGACGACCCGTACCCGACCGAGCTGCTCGCGGTCGCCCGCAACGGCGGCGCGGCAACCGCACCCCGGCCGCTGCGCGGCTCGGAGTTCCTGATCGGACTCGCCGACGGCTCCACGGGCGCGGTGGCCGCCGGCTGCCCGGAGGCCGGCCGGGCGGTCCGGGCCGCCGCGGCGCTGCGGGACCGGTACGGCGAGGTGGCGGTGGAGTTCGGGCACTGGCACGGCGACTGGGTGCCGTGGAACCTCGGCACCCACCGCGGCCGGCTGGTCGCCTGGGACTGGGAGCATCGGGCCGCCGACGTACCGGTCGGGTTCGACCTGGCGCACCACGGTTTCCAGCGCGCGCTGACCCTCGACAGGGTTCCGGCCGCAGCCGCCACCGAGGCCGCCGCGGCGGCGCTGGCCGGGTACGGGCCGATGCTCGGCCTGGACGCCGGGGCGCAGCGCGCGGTGCTGGACTGCTACCTGCTGGAGCTGTGGCTGCGGACCTGGCGCATCGCCGACGCCGGCGCCGGCTGGAACACCCTGCTGCATCCCCACCTCCTCGACGTGCTGGCGGACCGCCTGGCCCAGCCGTGACACCCGGCGTGCCGGCCGGGAGTTCCGGTCGGCACGCACGCAAGCTCAGTCGGCCCAGTCGAACCGCATGCCGAGCCGTGCGGACAGTGCCCGGTTGTGCGGGCGGAAGTAGTCGGTGAGCTCGGCGCGGACCGCCGGGTCCATCGGCGCCGAGCGGCGGTCGTTGTACACCCGGAACTCGCCCGGGTCGTAGTCCGGCAACCCGACGAACTCCAGCACCCGGCGGTAGCTCGCGGCCGGGTCGCGGTACAGCGACTCGCTGGGCAGGAACAGCAGCTGGCTGCGGTCGAACCGGTCCAGCCACGGCTCCAGGTGCTCCAGGTACCGGCCGCGGGCGCGATAGGTGTGCCAGTCGTACGGTTCGCTGAAGTGGTTCGGGTCGGCTATCAGCTTGGCCCGCTCCCCGGCGGTACGGGCCGGTTCGGCGGCGAGCGCGGCGGCGAAGTCGAGCGGCTCGTGGCCCTCGGTGCGCCGCTCCTTCCAGTGCGAGTACGCCCGCTCGACCGGGTCGCGCAGCAGCACGATCAGCCGCACCTGCGGCATCAGCTCGTGCACCCGCTGCGGCGCGAGCGGATGGAACATGTAGAGCGGGGCCGCCTCGCCGGCGCGCACCGGGCCGCCGTAGCGGGCCGACTGCGCCGCGCGCTGCCGCTCGGTCGGGAAGTGCGACCGGTACCAGTCGACGCCGCGGTACCAGTTCTCCTCGAAGTAGTGCGAGGTCTTGGTGTTCCAGGCCGGGAACAGTTGCGGTACACCGGGATGGCGCAGCAGGTAGTTCCACAGCGAGGTGGTCCCGCCGCGCTTGGTTCCGATGATCAGGAAGTCCGGCAGCGGCCGGCGGGACGCGGTCGCCTCGCCGTACCGCACCAGGGCGCGCTTGAGCCCGCCGGTCACCGGCGCCGGGGTGAGCTCCTTGACCCGGTCCTTGATCGTCGCCACCTGGTTACCGCCCTTCCCTGTTGACCGACACCGCACCGGGTCGGGGACGCAACGTCGCAACGACCGCCTTCAGTCGGCCCCGCACCCCCGGTACGGCCAGCGCACCGGCGGCGCCGATGGCCAGCAGCCCGACCGCGACCACGAGCGGCAGCACGCCGCGACCGGCCGGCACCGTGACGGCCACGCCGACCGCACACACCGCGGCGCCGACGCCGAGCGCGGTACGCAGCAACACCGCGGACACCAGCGGCTCGCCGACCACCCGGCGCGCCGCCAGCGCCGCCGACACGTTCTCCACCACGATCCCGCCGGACCAGGCGAGCGCCGCGCCGAGCGCCCCGTACCGGGGGATCAGCGCGATGCCGCCGCCGACGGTGACCGCGAGGCCGGCCGCCGCCGCGGCCAGGTGGATCCGGCTCGCGCCGCTCATCAGCAGCAGCGTCTGCACGTTGCCCAGCCCGACGTTGACGAGCATCGCGACCGCGAGCACGGTCAGCGCGCCGGCCCCGGCGGTGAACCCGGACCCGAACAGCCGCAGGAATCCGGGCGCGAAGAACGCCAGTAGCAGGTAGACCGGCCAGGACAGCACGATCACCCAGGAAGTCGTCTGCCGGTGTACCGCCGCGGCGTCGGCCCGGCGTCCGGCACCCAGCAGCGCCGACAGCTGCGGCGCGACGGCCACCCGCAGCCCCTGCATGGCGAGCTGCCCGGCCAGCACGTACCGGCCGACCGCGCCGAACACGCCGGCCTCGGACTGCCCGGCGAGCGCCGCGGTGAGCAGCACGCCGACCCACATGCTCGCCGCGTCGATCGCCGCCGACGCCGCCCGGGCGGAGGCGAAACCCCAGAACCGGCGCCAGTCGGTACCGTCCGGTCGAGCGCCACCAGCCCCGCGCAGCGCCGGTACCAGCATCGCGGCACACGCCAGCGCGGCGACCGCCACCGGTACCAGCCAACCGATCGCGGCGGCGACGAGCCCGGCGCCGGCCAGCGCGACGGTGCCGACCAGCACCGGTCGGCTGATCGGCAGCAGCAGGAACTGCACCGCGACGTAGTGCCGGATCGGCCGGACGGCTCGAACCGCCGCCAGCAGTAGGGTCATCGCCACCGCCACCGGCAGCGCCGCGGCGACCAGCCGCAGCAGCAGCACACCGTCGCCGCCGGCGTCCGGCAGCAGCCGCGGCGCGAGCATCCCCGCGGTCGCCGCGACCGCGGTCGCGAGCAGCACCGACGCCAGCAGCGGCGGAACCAGCGCCACGATCAGGATCCGCACCCCGCGGTCGCGCCAGCGGGGCAGCGCCCAGATCAACCCGGTGTCCGCGCCCAGGCAGCACAGCGCGCCCGCGACGGTCACCACGCCGACCAGGGCGAAGAACGCGCCGGACCCGGCGGTACCGAAGCCGCGGGTGACCACGACGGTCAGCAGGAACCCGAACAGCCCGCTGACCGCGGCACCGGCGAGGCCGAGCGCGCCGCTGCGGGCGCTGCGCCGCACGCTCTCCCCGCCGTCCCCCGACGCACCGTTGCCGCCCGCCGGCCGCGTACCGTTGCCGCCCCGGGGATCCGGGACGATCCCGGTCGCGGTGGCCCGGTGCCGGCCGGTCGGCGCGGTCACCGCGACCCCGCCGGTACCGGCAGGCGCGGCGCAACGCGCTCGACCGTGGCCCGGCTCACCCGGGGCGAGGCCGCCGCGGCGATCGCGCCCGCGACGAGGAACAGGACGGACAGGTTCTGGTAGTTCAGGCCGTAGAACGGCAGCTGTACCAGCGCGATCAGCGGCACCGCGGACAGCCACAGCCCGGCGGGGCGCCGCAGCCGCAGCCCGGCCCGTACCGTGACCAGGAACCAGCCCAGGAACACCGCGAGCGCCGGGATCCCGTTGCTGTACAGCACCATCCACAGCTGCCCCTGGGTCCCGACCGGGGCCGGCGCGCTGGTGGTGTCGACAGTGGTGGGCGCACCGAACCCGAGCAGCGGCGAGTCGACGATGCGGTGCAGCACCTCGCCGTACAGGCTGAGCCGGTCGGCGGTGCTGTCGCTGGTCTCGGTGCGCGCGGCGATCAGCGTGTCGATCGGGATGAACCAGGTCAACGCGGCCGCCGCGACGGCCAGAACGGCGATGGTGGCGAGCAGCCGCGGCCGGCCCCGCCGTACCGCCCGCAGCGCCACGAACACCAACCCGATGCCGAGGCTGACGAACATGCCGCGGTTGAGGGTCAGGAACGCCGGCGGCAGCGCCAGCGGTACGGACAGGATCAGCAGCCGCCGCGGCCAGCCCGGCCGGATCGACGTCACGCCCGGCGCGCGAGATCCGGAGACGGCGGCCAGCACCGCCGGCAGCAGCAGGGCGAAGCAGCTGCCCCACAGGTTCGTGTACGGGAACGGCGCGGACGGGCGCAGCGTCGACACCCCGTCGGCGCGCAGCTCAGCGCCGCTGGCGTGCACCATGTCGTGCACGTACGGCGCGGCGGCCAGCCCGTGCGGCAGCAGCCGCTCGACCGGGGTGGCGAGCGACAGGCCGGGGGCGAGCACGCCGACCCAGCCCAGTGCCACCAGCGACGCCCAGAACAGCATCAGCGGCAGCCACAACACCGCCATCCCGCGCTCGCGGGCCAGCGTGTACGCGTAGACACCGACCGCGAGCGCGGTCAGGTAGAACGCCAGCCGCAGCAGCGCCGTGGCCGCCTCGGTGACCCGGTCGACCTCCACCAGGCTCAGCGCCGCGATCGCGCAGAACAGCAGCCAGAGCGGTGCGCCCGTCGGTAGCCGGACCCCGCCGCGGGCCGCGAGCAACCCGGCCAGCAGCAGCCCGAACACCGGCCACACCAGGTAGAACGCGCCGGTCAGCCACCACACCGGTACCAGCCCGAACATCAGCACCAGCGGCCAGGCCGGCAGCGGCGCGGTGCGGGACAGCGCGGCGTACTCAGACACCCCGGCCCCGCGACTGCGCCAGCGCCAGCACCCGCTCCCCCGACACCAGCCCCGCCAGTACCGGCATGGTGGCGGCGATCCGCTTCTCCGCCGGGTTGAGCCGGGCCACGGTGCGCAGCTCGCGCAGCGCCTCCCGGCGCCGGCCCGACGCGGCCAGCGCGAACGCGATCTGGCCACGGATCCGGGCCGTGCCGTGCTTGCTGCGGGCGAACTCCGGGTGCCGGTCGAGCAGGTAGCGCAGCGCCTCGACGATCGTGGTCCAGCGGCCGAAGAAGAACGACCCGCCGTGCCACTCGACCACCACCAGCGGCGCCGGCACCACCGCGATCGGCCCCAGCGCGGCGATCCGCAGCAGCCACTCGTAGTCCTCGGCGTACCCGCCCGGGATGTCCTCGTCGACCGGCCCGGCCGCCGCCACCGTCGAGCGCGGCACCAGCAGGGTCGACGGATGCACCTCCATGATCCGGTCCGCGAGCAGGTCGTCCAGGGTGACCGGCCGGGTCGGGCCGGGGCGGTCCCGGTCGATGCCGGGCCCCGCCAGCCGCACCCCGCAGGTCACCGCGGTACCGTCCGGGTCCGCGCGCAGCGCCTCGACCTGGCGGCGCAGCTTGTCCGGCTGCCAGCAGTCGTCGTCGTCGCAGAACGCCAGCAACTCGCCGGTCGCGGCGTCGCAGCCGGTGTTGCGGCCACCGGGCAGCCCCTTCGTGCGGGCGTTGGCCAGGTGCACCAGCTCCCGGCCCGGCGGCACGTCGACGGCGAGCGGCCGCACCTCGACCCCGTCGTACACGACGAGGCACTGCACGCTGCCGGCGTAGTCCTGGGCGAGCACGGCCCGGACCGCGCGTTCCAGCTTGCCGGGCCGGTCGCAGGTGGCGATGACCACGCTGACCGGCGGCTGCGCCGCCGTCACGGCCGGCCCCGGACCAGCACCACGCCGGACACCGGGCAGCCGGCGGCGGCGAGCCGGTCGGCGGCGCGGCGCAGCTCGGCCAGCCTGGTCCGGTGCGGCACCGCGACCAGGACGGCGGCCGCGTCGGCGAGCATCCGGACCCCGCGGGCGTCGTCGTCCAGCGGCGGCGCGTCGAGCAGTACCAGCCCGGCGTCGTCCGGTGCGGCGCCGGCCGGTCCGACGGCAACGGTGCCCTTGCCGACCGGTACCACCGGGATCGGCCGGGCGGTCAACGCGTCGTCGGAGTCGGGGCGGATGCTGACGATGCGCCGCGGGGTGCCGTTGACAGGCACCCGCACCGCGGCTCGCTCGATGCCACCCTCGGCCAGCCGCATCGCCGGCAGCTGCACCGTGTCGGTCAGGTCCGCGGCGGCCTCGGCCGTGGCGTGGTCGGTACCGGTGCGCTGGCCGGCGGTGGCACGCTGGGCCGCGATCCGTTCCGGCGTCGGGGTGTTCGCATCGGCGGACGGGTCCACCCGCACCGAGTCGCGCGGCCGGCCGGTCGACGCGCCGCGAACCCGGGCGCACAGTTCGGTGCCGGTGCCGACCACGTCGCCGAGGAAGACGTCCCGGCCGAAGCCGGCCAGCGCCACCGCCACGTCGGCGGACAGGTCGGCCCGCCCCTCGTCGTCGCGGGCCGACAGCAGCATCACCGGCCGGCCATCGGCGCCGAGCCGGGCCACCGCGAGCGCCACGTGGTCCACGTCGGCGTGCCGGGCCCGGGCCGGCGTCCGGTTGCCCCGGCGTACCACCCCGAGCAGCGGTGCGGCCGTGGCGATCGGCACGTCCGCGGCGCCGCGGACCCGGCGGTCGGTGGACTCGCGGACGAAGCTCACCGCCGCACCGAGCAGCGCGCCGCCGAGCAGCCCGGCCAGCCCGAACAGCAACGGCCGGTCGTGGTTGGACGGCACCGGAGCCGCCGCCGGGCTGGTCAGCGTGCCCGGGGTCAGGTCGATCGCGGCCACGTCCGCGCGCCGCTCGGTGACGGTACTGATCTGGTCGTTGAGGGCGCGGGTCGTGTCGTTGCCGGTACTGCCGTTCTGGCCGAGATCGCCGTCCCTGCGCGCGGCCTTCTCCGCGCTGTCCAGCTTGCCGTTCAGCTTCTTCAGCGTGGCGTCGTACGCGGCCAGCCGGCGCCGCTGCTGGTCCCGGTAGTCGTCCCGGCGCACCTGCAGGTAGGCGCGAGCGGCGGCGTTGCTGCCGCGGATCGCGTCGGCCGAGCTGTCCGCCACGTACTCGAACCGCAGCACCTGACCGCCCACCGGTACCTCGACCGTGAGCGCGTCGTCGACCGCGGCCCGGCCGCGTCCGGTCGCCTTCGCGACCGCGTCGGCCACCCGGCTGCCGGTGGCGATGCCGGTCTCCACGTTCATGTTGACCGCCCGGTCGGCGCCCGGGCCCGGGTAGCTGAACGGGTCGGTGACCACCGCGCGCACGGTCACCACGGCCGTCGCGGTGTACCTGGCGGGCAGCAGCGTCAGGTAGCCGGCGACCGCGGCGACGCCGAGCAGCGCGCAGGCCAGCACCCAGCGCCACCGCCGCCGCGGTACGGCCAGCAGCTGGGTCAGTGTCATCGTCGGTGCGGCGGCGGAATCGGCGTCGCCGCGGGGGATGTCGCGGGTGCCCAGTCGATCAGACATCGAACCTCTTGACCACCTGTTGCGGGTTTCCGATGACCACGCAGCGCGCCGGCACGTCGGACCGGACCACGCACGCCGCGCCGACGACGCTGTCGGCTGCAATGGACACGCCCTTGAGCACCATCGCGTTGCTGCCGATCCACACGTTGTCGCCGATCGAGATCGGCGCCTTCGTCGACGCGTCCGGCGGATCGTGCCGGCGGGCCGGGTCGACGTGGTGGAAGTCGTTGTCCACGATCTGGCAGTCGGACAGCAGGCAGCGGGCGCCGACCGTCACGGTGCTCCAGCAACCGATCCAGCTGTCGTTGAGCAGGGTGTCGGGCCCGACCGTGATCCGCCCGGTACCGGCGAAGCGGACGTGCTTGTTGATCCGGCACCGGTCGCCGATGGTGACCGTCACCCCGCGGCGCAGCCGGATCCGGCCGCGGATCTGCACCCCGGCGCCGATCGTCAGGCGCCGGTAGCGCAGCCGGTACCAGGCACGGCGGGCCGCGTACAGCGCGCGCACCGCGCCCGGTGCCCGGGCCGCCAGCGCGTACCGCTCCGGCGGGTTGACGGTGACCGGCGCCGCGCCGGTGTCGGCTCTCATCGGGTCGCGAAGAACAGCGTCTGGTTCGACCAGGTCAGCCCGCCACCGGCGGTCGCCACCGTGGTTGCCGCGCTGCCGTCCACCGTCGTGGCGGCGGTCGGGTCGAACGGCACCGAGCGCAGCGTCCCGTCGGTGTAGCCGTAGACGATGTTGCCGTCGACGTAGGTCATCCCGCGCACCTTGCTCCAGGCGACCCCGGTGGTCGGCACGCTCAGGTAGGTGCAGCCGACGACGTAGCTGTCCGGCTCCAGGTACCGGTAGTAGAGCGTGTCGGCGTTGCTGACCGTGTAGTACATCCGGCCGTCGAGCAGGAAGGCGCCGTTCATGTTGGCGGCCTGGAACCAGTCGTCGTACCCGTTGGTCCAGGGCGCGCCGACGGTGCCGTTGAAGGTGGAGAACTGCAGCTGGTTGGCGGCGCCGGAGCGGGCCCAGTAGAGCTTGTTGCCGACCGAGAACGCGGCGCGCGCACCGACCAGGTTCGGCTGGCTGGTGCTGGTCGGCGTGCCGAGCGTGCCCGCGTCGTACGGCACCCGGGTCAGCGCGCCGTCGCCGGCGCCGAGGTACAGGTACCCGGTGTCGCCGGTGGGGCCGTTGTCGGTGCTGGTGGCGCGACCACCGGCGGTCGGGAACATGCCGAGCCGGCCGTGGTACTCGTTGCCCATCCCGTCGGAGTTCTGCCCGAAGTAGACGCCGTCCGGGCCGCGCCACAGCACCGGCACGTTCGAGCCCCAGGCGGTGGCACCGGACGGCAGGCTGCTGCCGGCGCTGCGCCGCGGGTTCCAGTTCAGCGGCAGGCCGTTGACCGGGTCGAGCGCGGCGATACCGAGCCGGTCGACCGCGCCATCGCCGGCGGCGTCGTTGCCGTTGGCGTTGTTGACCCAGCGGAAGTGGCCGGCCGCGTAGATGACGCCGTCGACGGCGAGGATCGAGGTGACCGAGTCGGTACCGGTGCGGTCCACCCAGGTGTGCTCGATGCCGCTGCCCCGGGTGCCTGTCTCCCACCGGCTCACCGAGTCGCAGTCACCCGTGCTGCCGCGCCCGCCGTTGGCGCTGACCACGAAGTAGCTGCCGTCGTCGGAGAAGTCGACACCGGTCACGTAGCTGTCGAACGAGCCGCTGTAGCAGGGATCGACGAACCGCTGCGTGGACCAGTCGGCGAGCTGCGGGGTGCCGGTCAGGTCGATCATCGCGAGCTGGTTGCGGGCCTGCCCGTTCACCTGGGTGAAGTTGCCGCCCACCACCAGCGTGTTGCCGTCCGGCGACACCGCCATCGTCCACACGTACTCCGAGCCGGACCTCGGCACGCTCGCGTCCACCTGGAACGACGGATCGATCTGCCCGGTGGTGGCGTCCATCCGGCCCAGCAGCGAGTGCTGGGTGCCGTTGAGCCAGTGGAACGCACCGCCCACGTACAGCTGGTTGTCGTGCAGCGTCAGGGTGCGCACCACGCCGCCATCGGAGTGCGCGTCCCAGCCCGTCACCGTGGCGCCGGTCGACGGGTCGAGCTCGACCAGCTGCTTGCGGCTGACGCCGTTGACGGTGTTGAACGCGCCACCGACGATCAGCTTCCCGTCCGGGCTCGCGACCAGCGCGTTGACCGCGCCGTTGAGCTGCGGCAGGAACGTGGTCGAGATCGCGCCGGTGTCCGCGTCGTAGGCGAACAGGTAGGCCCGGGAGGTCCACGCGGACGCGCCCGCGGCCCGGATCTGGCTGAACGTGCCGCCCACGTAGACGGTCGAGCCGAGCCGGGCGAACGCGCGGGTCTCGCCGTCGCGCGCGTTCGGCGTGCGGTCGTCCGGGTTCGTCGAGACCAGCGTGCCGGGCGCGGAATGCGGCGCCGGCGCGGCCTGGGCCGCCCCGGCCGGTATCAGCACCGAACCGAGCAGGGCCGCCGCGCCGAGCGCGGCGGCCGAGGCCCAGACGCGGGCACGACGGTGGATCGAGGGCAGGTTCACGAGACGCGCCTCCAGCGTCGGGTGCCACGGCGCGCGCGACCTGCCGATGACCCGGCCGGCGCGCACCACGAGAGGTCCTGTCGGGCCGCTCAGCGCACCTTCGCAAAACTCGGTGCATCACCGGAATCCACCATTCGGTCAGTAAGACCGCACTGTCGGTGATGCGACACGACCGATCCGGACCTGTCGACGCACCGCCGGGACCGGTACGGCACGGTCAGCGGGGACCGCCGTGGTATGCCGGGCGAAAGTACGGATCGGTCGCGATCGACCGGAAACCGGACCAGTTGTCGTCGGTGGCCGTGACCCTGGTGTCGCACCCGGCGACCGACGAGTCGAACGCGATCAGGCCACGGATCCGGGGCGTCTTGCGCACCAGCTCGCCGACCCCGCGGTACCAGTCGCCGCGGGCCGGCCCGTTCGACCCGAACTCCGACAGCAGGACCGGCTTGCCGTCGCCCAGGCCGCTGCGGTCGAGCCAGTGCAGGAACGGCAGCACCGACTGCGCCGGCGTCTCGTGGCCGGTGTGGTGGCAGGTGTTGAAGTCGTACGGGTCGTAGCTGACCCAGTCGACGTACCGGTCGCCCGGGTACAGGTCCGGGTACCACTCGGTGTGCCCCATCGAACCCATCACCCACCACACGAAGCGCACGTTGCGCGCGCCGGCGGCGACCACCACGTCGTGCACGTGCCGGTAGGCGGCGGCGAACTCGCGCGCCGTGCCGGCCACCGAGGTACCCCGCTCCAGCTCCTGCTCCGGCTCCTGGTTGAACGAGAACAGCACCGGCGCGCCGTAGTCGGCCAACCGCCGGCCCACCTTGCGCAGGTACGCGTCGTGGTCGCCGGCGGCGATCGACGCCCACGAGGCATACCGGTCGGTGCCGAAGTCGCGGGCCCGCAGATCCATCAGCACCAGGTGATCGGAGTCGCGCCACGCCACGTCGGTGGCGTCGGCGGGCAGCTGGTTCCACCCGTAGTACCGGCTGACCAGCGTGATCGGCTGCCCCAGCCGCCGCTCGATACCGGCCAGGTTGCCGCGCAGGTCGGTACTCTTCGTGCCGGTCGCGGTGGTGCGCGGCCAGATGCCCAGCCAGGCGCCGCAACTCGGGACGAGGTTCGCGTCGACGCCGCAGGACGGGCTCGGCGCCACCGACGCGCCCTCCGGCGCACGGCTCTGCGGGGCACGGTGGCCGCCGGACGCCGCCGTTCCCGGCGTGACACCCGGGCGGGCACCGTCCGCGGGCGTACCACCGCAGCCGGCCGCCACCAGGGCGAGCACCAGCGCGCACGCCGCCGACACCGGCGCCCGCCGCCGCCCCCGGCCCGTACGCCGACCGCCGACGACGCTCCCCCGCACTCCGCCGAACACCGCCACCCCCGTACCGTCGCGGCACGACCGGTCGCGACCGGCTCACCGTATCCCGTACCGGCGGGGCGGTTCGCTCGATGCGCGGAAGCATCCGTGCGCGGCGAGGTCGCCGGCCAGCGCGCGGTCGTCCACCGGTGTGCCGTCCCGCCACCCGGGCCTACGCGGTGACGATCGCCTTGCTCTCCGGCCAGGCGCCGTTCTCGTACTCCACCAGGTAGCTGTCGCTGATGTGCCCCACGTCGAGCGCCCACTGGCCCCGGAGCGCCAGTTCGGCGGCGAGCACCGTACCGGCCGGGCCCAGCGCGATGAGGAACAGGTCGGCATCGCGGGCGACCGCCTCGGTCACCAACCGCGGTACGTCGTCGAACGCGTTCCGCGGCGTCGAGTGCAGGAACGTCGCCTCGGCGACGTTGTCGAACAGCTCCGGCAGCAGGGCGAACCGCGAGTTCGCCCCGGTGATCACGCAGATCCGCCGATCGGCCCAGATCGACCGCCACGCCGCGACCCCCGCATCGTGCGTGTAGCTGAAGAACACCGGCCGGCTCACGTGCGTGGTCCCGAACCGGTCGAGGTTGCTCACCAACGGACGCATCTGCGGCCAGATGTCGGCCCAGACACCCGACCAGTGGCGCACCCCGTAGGGGAACGGCATGCCGAGCAACAGATTCGGCGCCTCCCGGTATCGAGGCTCGGTCAGCAGGGCCCGCAACGCCTGCCGCAGCTCGGGCGAATTGCGCTGGAACCGCAGCTTGTAGTCGGGCCGCAGCATGATCCGAAGCTCACCGTCGCCGAACCGGGCGAAGCTGAGCCGGTTCTTCCGGATCTCCGCCAGCGTTTCGAGGAACCCGATCTGGCGGGGCCCCATCACCGACTCGACGTCGTCGAGGATCGGTCCGGTCACCGCCAACCGGAACACTTCGAGATATTGCCGTTGCTCCTTCAGCTCGGCCAGGATCTTCTGCAGTACCTTGCGATCCTGAGCGTGCTGATCCTTCAGCGCCTTGGGCAACGGCGCGAAGTTGCGGTCGATCGCCTGTAACGGCGTCACGAGTCGACGCAGTGCGCGTCGCGCCTTGTTGATCACTTGCCGAACGTCCTTCCGAAGTCGCCGCCGACAGGGCCCGACTCCGGGTTTCCACCACCTTCGGGCTCCGAGATCGGCACAGCAGTCTTGATCTTTCGGTCAATCCTGGCGAGAACGCCCCGGTCGCGACCATGGTCCGTGCCGACCGGAAACACTGACCATTGGAACGACAACGCCGAAGGCCCGATGGAGCATCCACGCCGCTGTCGTGCGGCTGGTTGGGCCGACCGGCTGGCGCGATCGATGTCACACCGACGCACCACCACATCGTCGCTGCCGCGGCGCGGTGGTCAGCGCCGGCGGCGGCGTTGCCGTACGGGGGGACGGGCGCCCGCGGCCGGGCCGGCCGCCGGAGCGGGACGCGGTGCCGGACCGGAACCACCCGGCGCCGCCGGCACGATGGCGCCGTTGCGCAGGTGCTCGTAGACGACCGAGGTACGGACGTCGGCGATCTCGGCGCGTTGGGTCAGCCGGTCGATCACGAACGCGTACAGGCTGTCGTTGTCGGCGACCGCGACGTGAATCAGGAAGTCCTCGTTGCCCGAGGTGACGAACACGGCGAGCGTCTCCGGCAGCGTCGAGACCCACTCCCGGAACGCCTCGATCACCGATCTCGACGGTGGCCGGATGCGGACCGCGATCAGCGCCTGCACCGGCCGGCCGACGGCCGCCAGGTCCACGTCGAGCAGCGCGCCGCGAATCACGCCGCGCTCCTGCAGCGCCCGGGTGCGGTCCAGCGCGGTGGTGGGCGACACGCCGACGGCGGCGGCCACGTCCCGGTTGGTGCGCCGTGCATTCTCCTGCAGCGCCCGCAGGATCGCCGTATCAAGTTCGTCCAGGTCCACCATCTACCCGCTCTCACCGTATTAAGTACGGATCGGTTGACGTTGTTTCGTCGTCCTGCCTAGCGTAGTTCGCGCTACCCGTACTTCGTGACAGTGAGGCGCTCGTGACATCCACCGCCGAGAGCATCGTGGGGTTCGCCCCGAGGAGATCGACACCGCCGCGCCGACCAGGGCGGCCCGGCTGAAATGGGTCGTCGCCGTCGACGACACGCTGCCGCCGGGGCTGGCGGTCAACGCGGCGATCTGCGTCGCCGCGGCGACCGCGCGGGCGGTACCGGGCCTGCTCGGGCCGGACGGCGCCGACCTCGGCGGCTCGGTCCATCCCGGTCTGCCGTGGGCCGGCTGCACCGTCCTCGCGGCCTCGACCGATCAGCTGCGTACGTTGCGGGACAAGGCAACCGGCGCCCTCGGCACGTACGTCGCGGACATGCCCGGGCTGGCCCAGCAGACGCGCGTGTACGACGAGTACCTGACCCGGCTGCGGGACGTTCCGGGCGCCGAGATCGGCTACCTCGCGGTCGGCATCGTCGGCCCCCGCAACCGCGTCGACAAGCTGGTCCACCGGCTCCCGCTGCTGCCCTGACGCAGCAGGGCGACTCAGGCACAGGGCAGCTCAGGCGCAGGGCGACTCAGGCGCGGGGCGACCCAGGCGTGGGGCGGCTCATGAACGGGGCGGCCGCAGCGCGTCGACGAGCAGGTCGAGCATCTGGTCGATCCGCTCCGCGTTGTCGCCGGAGGCGGTCGCGAGGAAGCTGCCCAGAAGCATCGTGGTCACGTCGTACGGATCGGCGTCGGCGCGCAGCACGCCGGCGGCGGCGCCGGCGGCGAGGATGCGTCCCATGGCGACGCTGAGCCGTTCCCGGGTGTTCGGGGTGGCGATGCGGCCGCTGGCCCAGCCGGCGCGCAGGGTGTCGGCCATCCCCCGCTTCGCGGCGAAGAACCGCGCGTACCCGCCCATCCAGGCGCGCAGCGCGACGTCCGGCGGGTGCCGTTGCAGCAGTTCGTCGGCGCTGTCGGTGAGGGCCGCCAGCTCGCTCGCGTAGACCGCCTCGACCAGCGCCTCCCGGGTCGGGAAGTTGCGGTACAGGGTGCCGACGCCGACGCCGGCGGCGCGGGCGATGTCCTCCAGCGGCACCGGACCGTCGGCGTCGGTGAACGCCACCCGTGCGGCACGTACCAGTTTGTCGCGGTTGCGCTGCGCGTCGGCGCGCGGCGCCCGGGCGGTCTTCCCCCGGACCTCTCCCCAGCCAAAGCGGAGGCACCTCCAGTACAGTGCTATCGTCGATGAAGCGGAGGTAATTCCGCTTAGGTCCATCGTCCCACATCGGAGGCCGACATGACCACGAGCCCATCGTCCACAGCGGACCGGACCCAGCTCGGCGCACCCCGCGCCGGCGGCGCCGGAACGCTCGGCCGGCACACCGTCTCGCGCATCGGCTACGGCGCCATGCAGCTGGAGCGGCTACACGACGACCGTGCCGCCGCGATCACCGTGCTGCGCCGGGCCGCCGAGCTCGGCGCCGACCACGTCGACACCGCACAGTTCTACGGCGACGGGTACGTCAACGAGCTGATTCGCGAGGCGTACCGTCCGGCGGACGGTGTCGTCGTGGTCAGCAAGGTCGGCGCCGATCCCGACCCGGGCGCCCGCCTGCCGATACGTCCCGCGCAACGCCCCGAGCAGCTGCGCGCCAGCGTCGAGGACAACCTGCGCAGCCTCGGGCTGGACCAGATCCCGGTCGTCAACCTGCGCCGGATCGGGACCACCGGCCCCCGCATCCGCGCCACCGGCGACCAGGTGGTCGCGCTGGAGGACCAGGTCGCCGCGATGATCGCCCTGCGCGACGAGGGCAAGATCGGCGCGATCGGGCTCAGCGGCGTGACCGAGGACGAGCTGCGCCGAGCGTTGCCGGCGGGCATCGCCTGCGTGCAGAACGCGTACAGCCTGGTGGCCCGGGACGCCGAGCCGGTGCTGCGGCTGTGCCAGGCCGAGCAGATCGCCTGGATGCCGTTCTTCCCGCTCGGTGGCGCGTTCCCAGGCATGACCCACGTCTCGGACGTACCCGCCGTCGCCGCCGTCGCCGAGTCGCTCGGTGTCACGGCCGCCCAGGTCGGCCTGGCCTGGCTGCTCCGGCACGCCCCCCACACCCTGCTCATCCCCGGGACCACGAGCCTCGCGCACCTGGCGGCCAACATCGCCGCGGGCAGCGTCGAGCTCCCCGAGGATGCCCTCGCCGCGCTCGATGCGCTACCGACCCATTCCACCGATCTCCCCATCGATCCCGCCGGCGACTGACCATCGGCCCGCGCCGCCGCCTCGGCGGACGGGGGGGGTGCGGGACGATGGGGTGGGAGGTGTACGTGATGGGGCGCGTTCTGGTGGTGGGGTTGGATCCGGCCCAGTTGCGGGGCTGGGATCCGGAGCCGGTGCTGGCGGCGATCGACCGGGGAAAGGAGCGCGCCCGGGCGCTGAAGGTGGACGCCGACTGGTGTCTGGTCGACCTCGACGACTCCCCCGAGGCCACGATCGCGGCGGCACTGCGCGGCGACGACTACGCGTGCGTGGTGATCGGGGCCGGGATCCGCACCTACGAACCGCTGCTGGAGCTGTTCGAGCGGGTGATCAACCTGGTCCGGCGGCACGCGCCGGACGCGGCGATCGCGTTCGACAGCACGCCGGACGACTGCGCCGACGCCGCCCTACGCTGGCTCTCCTGAGCCCAGCCCGAGGGGCCCCTGGCGTTGATCAAGGGACCGGTGCGCCGAGTCCAGGAAGAACGCGCACCGATCCCTTGATCAACCGGCCGAGGCCGGGCCGGGCGAGGAGGCTGGTCAGTGGGCGCCGAGGGGGATGCGGCGGGACAGGAACGCATCCCGCAGGATCGTCAGCCCCTTCATTCCCGGCAGGTTGCCGATGTGGCCGTCGATCCGATCGATCTGGTCGGCGCCGGCGGCGCCGGCGAACAGATGGCCCATCACGTGGGTGACCTCGGCATCGGGCATCACGCCGGAGCCGACCGGGCCCCAGAACTTGCGCAGCGCGTACCGGGTGAGCAGCTGCGCCTTGCGGCTGCGTTCCAGCCGGCGGCGCGCCTGCGAGGCGTAGAACGCCACGTGCCGGGTCTCCTGCTTCGCGATGCGGCGCAGTAGCGGGCTCAGCGCCGGGTGCGACTCCATCGCCGCGAGCCGCTGGTACGCCGCGGTCGCCGACCACTCGTTCGCCGCACCCCAGCTCATGTGCACGGCGATGAAGTCGGCGCCGACGAGCATCCCGGCCAGCGCCTGCCGCACCGGGGCGAGCTTGTCCTTCCAGCCGGCGCGCAGCCGGGTCGCCTTCAACTCGTCGTAGTCGACGGTGATGCCGTGTTCGCCGAGTACCGCGGCGAGCGCCTCGCCGTGCCAGTACTCCTCCCGGTTCCACATCGTCATGAACGTGCTGATCTCGCCGTCGACCTGGGACGGGGTCATCAGCATGTCGCGCATGTAGCAGACGGTGTGGAACTCGATGTCGCACATGTACCGCAGGCAGCGCAGCGTCTCCGGGGGCAGCGGGTCGGTGCGGAAGCTGGCGAAGTCGAGGTCCTGCCACGCCAGCCGTCTGGAGTCCCGGGCAAACTTCGTGGTGTCGAACGCCATGGTCATTTCACCCTTCGGATGCGCAGGACGGTGCTGCGTCTCGGTGCCAGCAGCGCGACCCGGTGCTCACCCAGGCCGAGCGCGTTGATCCGTTCCGTGATGCGGGACAGGCTCGCGGTGTCGCCGGCGACCAGCCGACGCAGGGCACCGATGTGCATCGGGCCGAGCCCGGCCTCGGCAGGCCAGCTGATCCGGCGCAGCGCGGCGCCGACCAGCCGCAGCCCGGCTCCCTGCGCCGGGCGCCGGAGCGTGAACGCCAGTCGCAGGATCTCGGCGTGCTCGGCCTTCACCCGCCGGATGTCCTCAATGAGCTCGGCCGACCGGGCGTCCGGCACCTCGCCGGCCAACGCCGAGTACACCTCGTCGAGCACCCACTCGTCGACCAGGCACTGCAGGACGTGCACGGCGACCATCGGCGTACCGACCAGGTTGGTGGTGATCGCGGTACCGAGCAGCCACACGCGTTCGCGCCGGTCGCGCCGCACCGCGGCCCGATCGACGCCGCCGCCCGACTCGGCGGCCGCTGCGGTGTCGCCGGCCGCGTAGGCGGCGCCGAGCTGGTCGAGCCGGTCGGCGATCCAGTAGCGCTCGTACGCCCAGGTGGAGAAGAACGCGGTCAGCCGCGCGTCCAGGTGGGTCGGCGAGACGAGCATCCGCCGCAGCCGCGGAATCGTGCACCGCTCCAGCCGGGCGACGCCTCGTACCGCGGCCGCGAACTGCGGGCTCGCCGCCGGCGCCGTCGCGAATTCGATGGGGTCGTGAATCTCGTCGGCCGCGGCGGCGTGCGCGCGCAGGCGGGCGTCGAGCGCCCGCACCGCATCGTCGGAATCGATCGCACCAGTCACCGGCCACCCCCGGCGGCCACCACCGCACTTGAACCTTCAGGAAGGCTAACCTAACCAGCCGATCTGCTCTTCGCAACAGATCGACGGCCGTCGCTGCGGATATGGTGACAGACGTCGCGGCGCCGCGGCTAGCGACCAACCTCTGTGAGTTCGACGACGACGGGCCGCCGGGCACACGACGCCACACCGCCGGCAGCGCCTCCTCGCGCACCGGTGCGGTGCCGGCACCGGCAGCTGGGCGTCGAATACCCGCCGCGCCTCGGTCGCGTACGCCTCGAGCAGCGGGGCGTCGATGCACCCGCCGCGACGGCAGGTCCGCGAGACGCCGGGACGAGGCGAGCGTCGCCGTCACCTGCCGTCGATGGTGTACCCGTCGCCGGCATCGCGCCGCAGTGCCGCCCAGCCGTCGTGGTCGAGCCCGAACACGTCCCGCAGGTACGCGGCGACCGCGGACGCCACCAACTCGACCCGCGCCGGGTCCTCGTCGGTGGTTTCGGCGACGCTCTCGCCGGCGACACCGCCGAGGGTGTGCTCGCCGTCCGCGACGGTGAGCAGGCTCTTCGGCCCCGGACTCAGGTGGTACGCGTCGGTGAACCAGTCCGGCCCGCGGGTGGAGAGCGCGGATTGGTCCCGGCCGCCGGCGACGACCAGCGCCGGCGCGCGCATGGTGGTGTAGTCGGGCCGCATGAACGGCAGGTGCTCGGCCGCGAACGGGGTCAGCGTGTCGCCGGTGCCGGTCGCCGCGATGAGCGCGCCGGCCTTCGCCGCCGGATGACGGAAGTCCGCTCCGGGCACGCCGTCCGCGTCGAGCACCCGGGCGCCGAGGAGGGTACCGACGGTCTGGGCGCCCCAGGAGTGCCCGACGACGGCCACCCGATCGGCGTCGATCCGGGCGTCCAGCCCGTCCGCCTCGGCGAGGATCTTGCCGAGATGGTCGAGGATCGCGTGCAGGTCGGCGATCCGGACCCGCCAGATGGTGCGGTACCGCGGGTCGTCGAGCCCGATGCCGTTGTGGCGGGAGTCGAGGTGGGTGGGCTGGACGACGACGAAGCCCGCCGCCGCCCAGCGGTCGACGAGCGGCTCATAGCCGTCCATCGACCAGGCGTTGCCGTGCGAGAACACGATCACCGGCAGCCGCCGGCCGGACCTCGGTGCGGTGACCTTGACCTGCAGGTCGAGACCTCGGTCGGCGCTGGGGACGGTGATCGGCTTGATCGCGATCAGTTGCTGGGCGAGCTGGGGTGCGGGCATGGCTGCACTGCTTTCCAGGTGTACGGCCCCGCCGATATAGCGGAACGCTGTTCCGCATACTTTAACGGAACAGCGTTCCGGAAACAACCTGGGCTCACCCCTCAGGGCTGGAGGTTCTCCAGATCGGCGAGCAGGCCGGGATGGCTGGGCCGCCAACCGAGCACCTGGCGGGTACGCACGCTGCTGGCCGGCTGGTCCATCGCGAAGATCGGACCGAACGGCCCGAAGTTCTCCACCGGTACCTGCCCGACCGGCAGGCCGAGCCGACGGCCGATGACCGCCGCGATGTCACGCACCGCGTCGCCCTCGTCGGCGACCGCATGCCACGAGCTACCGGCCGGCGCCGACTCGAGCACCAGCCGGAACAGCACCGCCGCGTCGCGCGTGTGCACCGCCGGCCAGCGCTGTGTCCCGTCGCCGGGGTAGCCGACCGTCCCGGTGGCGCGCGCCTGCTCGGTCAGCAGCCCGGCGAACCCTCCCCGGCCGTCGACGTGGACCGTGCGAGGCAACCGGACGGTGGCGCTGCGCACGCCGCGGGACGCCAACGCCAGCAGCGCGGTCACCGCCTTGGCGCGCTCCCCCACCGGCCCCTCGGTCGGGATCGGGTCGTCCTCGGTGGCGACGCGTCCCGGCACCCACGGCGTGCCCGAAACGGCGACGAGCGGGCGATTACTGCCGGCCAGCTCCGCACCCAGCGCGGCGAGCGCGGCCGTCTCCTCGGCCATCGACCGCACGAGCGCCTCCTCGGTGGCGTAGTCGTTGCCGAACGCCAGGCTGATCACCCCGTCGGACCGGGCCGCACCGGCGCGCAGCACGTCGAGGTCGCGCAACTGCCCGCGCAGCACCGTGGCGCCGGCATCGGTGAGCGCCTGCGCGGACTTGTCCGAGCGAGCGAGCGCGAGCACGGTGTGCCCGGCGGCGAGCAGTTCCGGAACGACGGCGGAGCCGACGGTGCCGGTACCGCCGGTGACGAAGACCTGCATGAGCCCTCCCAGTGACGAGACCTTTGTCCCATCACCGTACACGGTGATGGGACCATTGTCCCGTCGCATAGGATGTCGCCATGGCGCGATGGCAACCGGAGACGACCCAGCGGCTGATCGTCGCGGCCGTCGACCTGTTCGGCGAGCAGGGCTACGACGCCACCACCGTCGCGCAGATCGCCGAGCGGGCCGGGGTCACCAAGAGCACCTTCTTCCGGCACTTCTCCGACAAGCGGGAGCTTCTCGTCGCCGGCCAGGAGACGCTGAGCCGGCTGCTCGCCGAGGGCATTGCCGAGGCTCCCGCGGATGCCACCCCGCTGACGGCGGTCGGCCTCGGCCTCGAACGCGTCGCCGGCGCGATGGGGCCGGCGAACCGCGAGCTCGGCCCGCGGCTGAAGGCCGCCGTGGCGGCCAGCACCGAACTGCAGGAACGCGACGCACTCAAGAACATCGGGCTCGCCGCCGCGATGAGCACCGCGCTGCTCGCCCGCGGCGTACCCGAGGCGACCGCGCAGCTGGCGGCCGAGCTGGGCCTGCTCGCCTTCAAGCGCGGTTTCGCACGGTGGACCGAGGACGACCGCACCCACGACCGGGGACTCGCCCACCACGCGCTCGCCGCGCTGCGCGAGCTGCACGCCGCGGCCACCTCGCTCGGCTGAGCCGTACCGGCCCCGTACGCACGGATTCTCGGCGGGACCGTCGGAGTTTCGGCTCCGGCGACGACGATGAGAGCGTGGACCCGAGGCAGTCTCCGGCCGAGGACGCGGGCAGCGCGCTGCTGGCGCTCTACGACCCGGCGCTGCCGCAGGTGTACGGCTACCTGCTGCGTCGCTGCGGAAGCCGCGAGGTAGCCGAGGAGCTGACCTCCGAGACGTTCCTCGCGGCGGTCGACTCGGTGCGCCGCGGCATGCCCCCGCGCATCGACGTCGGCTGGCTGATCGGCGTGGCCCGGCACAAGCTCGCCGACCACTGGCGCCGGCAGGCCCGCGAACAGCGCAACCTGCGGGCCGTCGCGCTCGAACCGACCGCCCAGGACGACCCGTGGGACGACCGGCTGGACGCCCTGCGCGCCCGCGCCACGCTCGACCGGCTCGCCCCGCAGCACCGCGCCGCGCTGACCCTGCGCTACGTCGACGACCTGCCGGTACCGCGGGTCGCGGCGCTGCTCGACCGGACCGTCCGGGCCACCGAGGCGCTGCTCGTCCGGGCCCGGCGCGAGTTCCGGACCGTCTACACCGAGGGAGAGGGGGAGATCGATGACTGACCCGTTCGAGCAGCTGCGCGAACCGGTGACACCGGTGGCCCCCGATCCGGCCTTCGCCCGCGCGCTGCGCGCCCGCGTCGAACGGGCGCTCGCCCTGCCGTCAGGAGTGATCCCGATGACCACGACCATCCCACCCGAGGCCGCGACCACGCCACGGCCGGCCGCCGTCCCCTACCTCGCCGTCGCGGACGCGCGAGCCGCGATCGACTGGTACACCGAGGTTTTCGGTGCGGTGGTCGATGGCGAACCGGTCGTCATGCCGGACGGCCGGATCGGCCACGCCGAGCTGGCCATCGGTGACGGCGTGCTCTACCTGGCCGATGAGCACCCGGAGATCGGTGTCGCCGCGCCGCGGCCGAATGCCGCCGCGGTGAGCCTGGTGCTGCCGGTCGGCGACGCCGACGCGGTACGCGCCGCGGCGATCGACGCCGGCGCCACCGGCGACCGCCCGCCGTACGACGGGTACGGCGAGCGGATGGCGTGGATCGTCGACCCGTTCGGGCACCGCTGGGGGCTGCACTCGCCGCTCCCGGCGGCCGAACCGGCGTACCGGACCGGCGACGTCGGGTACGTGTCGCTGTGGGTACCCGACCGGGACCGGGCCGCCCGGTTCTACCGGGCGGTGCTCGGCTGGGACGTGCCGGCCGGGCCCCGGCGGCACGTCTCCGGACAGCTGCCGGCGATCGGGCTGTGGTCGACCGCCGAGGGCCCGACGCTGTTCTGCTGCTACGCGGTGGCCGACGCGCGCGCGAACGCCGAGGCGGTCCGCGCCGCCGGCGGCCGCGCCGGCGAGCCGATCCCCGAACCGTTCGGCACGGTGGTCGAGTGCGTCGACGACCAGGGCACCGCGTTCGCGATGTACCAGCCGCCGGCAAGCCACGTGGGTGCCCGCCCGCCCGCGAACGGCCGCCGGCACGGCGATCTCGGCTACCTCACCCTGGAGGTCGTCGACTCGGCGAAGGCACGAGCCTTCTACGGATCGGTGCTCGGCTGGCGGTTCGCGCCCGGCAGCGTCCCCGACGGCTGGCAGGTCGAGGGACCGGTACCGATGACCGGCCTGTCCGGTGGGCACGAGCGCGCCACCGCGGTACCGCTGTGGCGGGTCGACGACATCGCGGCGGCCGTGGCCGCGGTCCGGGCGCACGGAGGTACGGCGAGCGACCCCGAGCGGCAGCCGTACGGGCTGACCGCGGACTGCGCCGACGACCAGGGCCTGCGCTTCCACCTCGGCCAGCTCTGACCAGCCGCCTCGCCCGGCGGGCCGGCCGGATCGCCGCCCGCAACCCGGTCAGCGGCGCGCCAGTCCGGCGTTCGGCACGCAGGAGCGGGCGCCGCGCGGCGGTACGGTGTGCGGATGGACTCGCACCGGGTCGTGGTGGTCGGGTACGACAACGCAGAGCTGGTCGACATCGCCTGCGTCACCTCCGCGCTCGCGCTCGCGAACCGGCTCGGCGCCGATCCCCGGTACGAGCTGGTGTTCGCGAACGTCTCGGGTGATCCGGTCCGCTGCGAGACCGGCCTGTCCCTGGCGGCGCAGGCCCGGCTCGACGCGATCCGGCACGCCGACACCGTGATCGTCTCCGGCGGCGACGGTCACCGGGCCGCGGCGCGCGACGCCGAGCTGGTACGCCAGGTCCGGCGGCTCGCCGCCGGCGCGAACCGGGTCGCCTCGGTCTGCACCGGCGCCACCGTGCTCGCCGCGGCCCGGCTGCTGGACGGCAAGCGGGCGACCACGCACTGGCTGTACGCCGCCGAACTGGAACGCTCCTACCCCCGGGTGCGGGTCGATCCGGCACCGATCTTCGTGCGCGACGGGGCGGTGGCCACCTCCGGCGGGGTGACCGCCTCGCTGGATCTGACCCTGGCGTTCATCGAGGAGGACCACGGCGCCGAACTCGCCCGATGGGTGGCCATGGGTATGGTCACCTACCTGCAGCGGCCGGGTAACCAGGCGCAGATGAGCGTGTTCACGTCCGCGCCGCGACCCGACCACGCCACGCTACGGCTGGTGATCGACCACGTGGTCGCGCATCCGGACGCCGACCTGAGCGTCCCGGCCATCGCCGCACACGCGGGCGTCAGCGCGCGCCAGCTGACCAGGCTGTTTCGCGAGCACGCCGGCGAGACCCCGGCCAGCGCGGTACGCCGGATGCGGCTGGAGATCGCGGCGCGGCTGGCCGCGACGACCGACCTGTCGCTGTCCCAGATCGCGCACCGGTGCGGCTTCCGGTCGGCCGAGACCCTGCGCCAGGCGTTCGCCGCCCGGTTCGGGGTCAGCCCGAGACGGTTCCGGTCCACCCAGGTGCGGTCACCGTCGTAGCCCGCTCAGGCCCGCTCCCCGGCCGTGACCGGGGCGCGGCGTGCCAGCGCGACCGCGAACGCGGCGGTGAACGCCAGGTGTACCACCAGGAAGATGCGCGCGAGGTCTCGTGCGTCTCCGGTCACCACGCCCACCACGTCGTTGGCGGCGACGACGCCGAACCCGACGAGGTTGGCCAGCAGGACCGTCCGGCGCAGCGCCGACGGCGATGTCGTACGGGACATCCAGTTCAGCACGGCGATGCCGAGCATCGGACCGCCGAGCAGCCGGAGCAGCGCGAGCAGCTCGGGTGAGGCGTCCTTCGGCACCGCGTCGACGCCGAACTGCGCCGGTACGAACAGCAGCGCCAGCCCGATCGCACCCAGGTAGACGGCGGCGGCGGTGAGCAGGTACTTGACCATGGCGACGTCCCCTCGTCTCGACGTGCTCACCATGATGCGGGCCGAGATCGGACATGGGGCATCTCGGCCGATCCCAGGCCGAAATCCTGGCGTTCCTGTCCCCGACGCTCCGCTTCCGACCTCGACGCGGTCACCAGCAGTGGCCGCCGCGGCCGCGGCGGATCTCTTGCGCTCGGTACTCTACCTATATAGAGTTTTCCTATGGCTCATCGGCGACTCTCTCCCCGCGCCGTGGCGGTCCTGCGGGCCCTCGCCGAGGATCCCGAGAGGTGGCGCTACGGGTACGACCTGTGCAACCAGCTCGGCGTGGCGGCCGGAACGATGTACCCGATCCTGATCCGGCTCGCCGACCGCGGGATGTTGGAGACGAGCTGGGAAACCGAGCGGGTGCCGGGCCGGCCCGCCCGACACCTGTACCGGCTCACCGGCGCCGGCCGGGCCCACGCCGCCTCGCTCGGGCCGGCACCTGCCGCCACCCCGGCGCCGCCGAAACCGGCGCCCGCCGCCACCCCGGCGCCGCCGAAACCGGCACGGTCGCCGCGACGACTGCGATGGGACGGCGCCTGATGCCCATTCTCCTGATACCCGCCGCCCTCCTGACGCTGGCACTCGTGTGGGCGCTGCGGGGCAGCGGCGACCTGCCGTCGCGCATCGTCGCGCTCGCGGCGAGGCGGCTGCCGGCACATCGGGCAGACTGGGGCCAGGCGATGATCGCCGAACTGACCGGGATACCCGGCCGGGGCCGGCGATGGAGGTTCGCCGCCGGCGTGCTGCGGGTGACGCTGTTTCCGCCGCATCGCCGGCCCGGCTGGGTGCTCGCGGGTGCGGCCGCAGGATTGGCCCTTGCCACCGGGGCGACCTGGGTCACCGCCTCGACCGTACCGACCCTGTCGGTCTTCGTTGCCGCGCTGGGCTTCTCGCTGTGTGCCGGTGCCGTCGTCATGGTGACGCGATCGCTGCGGCCGCGGCCTGCTGCGTCCCGTGTGGCGGTCAGCGTGGTCGCGCTCGCCGGTGTCGCGGCCACGGTGACCACCGTGGTCCGGGTCGCATCGGCCCACCCGGCCGCGACCGACGACCACAGCCGGTACGTCGTCTCGGTCCTGTTCGCCGTGATCCTCACCGGCTACCTTGCGGTCGCGGTCACGCCACGCCAGCTGGCCAACGGCGCGAACGCCGCGCTGTGGTGGGGGCTCGCCGGCGCGATGGCCAGCACTGCCGCCTGGACCATCCGCACGCTGACCGGATCTGCCGGTACCGGCGGGATGACGGAGTACCTGTCACCGGTCGCCGCCGCCGCGACGCTGGCTGTGTCGATCGGCGCCGCGACCACCACCCGGAACTGGCGGGCCGGCGCTCGGGCCGGGACGTTGACCGCGATCCTCGGCGCACCGCTCCACTTCACGATCGCGATGACCGCGCTGCTCGGCCAGCACCGCTACACCCTCACCAGCCCGTACGACGTCGCCGCCTTCCCCCACAGCGGCTACCCGGACGTCGCCAGTTATGTCCTCAGCGACGCCCTCGACGGCAACATCCTCGCCGGCCTCGTGCTCTACCCCGTCGTCCTGATCGCTCTCGCCAGCCTCGCCGCGCTGGCGAGCACCGGCCTGCGACAGCTCACGACCAGGAACTCCGCGCAACCCACCGGTTAGCCACCAGCACGTCGTGCGGCGGGTTTGTCGGTGGTCGGACCTAGCATGCGGAGCATGACGCGATACGTCGACGAGGACCTGAGCGGTGCGGAGTTCCGCGAGTGCGACCTGACCGGGGCACGCCTGATCGGCGTGGTCATGCAGGATGCGGTGATCGACGGGCTCGTCACCAACCTCGAGGTGAACGGTGTCGAGGTCACCGGGTACGTCGAGGCGGAGCTCGACCGGCGGCATCCGGTGCGAGTGCTGATCCGCTCGGAAGACCCCGCCGACCTGCGCGAGGCGGCGCGGCAGCTCCGCGCCGGCTGGACCGCCACGATCGGGCGCATCCGTCGCACGCCCGGCATCGAGCGCCGCAGCGTGAACGACGAGTGGTCGGCGGCGCAGACGCTGCGCCACCTGGTCTTCGTGCACGACTCCTGGTTCCGCCGCTGCTGCCTGGGCTCGACGGAGCCGTTCACGCCGATGGGCATCGGGCCGGACGTCGAGCCCTACCGTGATGCGCACGGGATCGACCGCTCGCTCGTTCCGGAACTCGACGAGATCGTGCGGGTGCGTGACGCGCAGGCCGCCGCACTCGAGGACTGGCTGGCCGAGGTCACCGCTGCGCAGCTCGCAGCGCCGGCGCCGGTGCCCGACGACGATGTTTGGCCGCCGTACGCCCGCGGCCGCTCGGTGCGGCAGTGCCTCGGCACGGTGCTCAACGAAACCTTCGAGCACCACGGCTTCTGCGTCCGCGACCTCGACCTGATCGAAGCACAGGACGCCGGGTAGCCCCCCACGGGGCCCTCGCGTGGACGGCGGGCGCTGCCGGCTCGCTCGGGGGCAGGGGTTCGGCGGGACGTGTGGAATACCAGCCGGTTGCCGAACGGATCAGGTATGTCGAGGTCGTCGCCCCAGGGTTGCGCGTCGAGCCCGATGCGCAGCGGGTACACCGGACTGTCGGCCAGTTCGCGTTGCAGCCGGCGCACGTCCGACACCGCGATACGCACCGCCGAACCCGGGGTCCCGTCGCCGTGGTGCTCGCTCAGATGCAGTACGCAGCCCTGCCGGGAGACCTGTTGGTACAGGGGCATTCCCGTCGCGAACCGGTGTTCCCAGTCCACCGTGAAGCCGAGGAACTCGACGTAGAACCGGCGCGCCTCGGCGCCGGGGAAGGCCCGCAGGATCGGTACGGTGACCGGGGCCGGGTCGGGGCGCCACGCTGCCGCACAGGTGTTCCAGTCGCGGTAGCCCAACTGCCCGGCGACGATCTCGAGCGCCTGGCTGTGCGGGATGTCGAACCCGAATGCACCGCGACGCTGGGCGGGTCGTACCGCAGGACGCCAGTGCGGGATCGACCCACGACGGGCTGCGGCGGTTTCGTCCCGCTGCTTCAACGGGACGGTGGAACGTGCGGTGCCCTCACGCCAGTCGGCCGGGGTGCCCGCAAACCGGCCGACCGGTGATGGAGGGACGTGGCTGCGGCTGATCGCGTGTCGGGTGACAGTGCGCGAGGCCACACGATATCGCGATGCCGTCCATATTCGTCTGGTCTACCATACAAAAAAAATGAGTCGCCGACCCGCGCCGACCCGCGCCGACCCGCGCCGACCCGCGCCGACCCGCGCCGTCGGGTGCCGCTGGTCAGCCGTTCAGACACGTCATCCAGAGGATCCGAGGGACCTGGCCCCGAGACGATCCGGCAACCTGCCACGGAATTCCGCAGCGGCAAGGTGCCAACGCCAGGAGCGATGAGAGAGGTGGCCATGCGTCCGTTCTTCGAGGTACCGCCGCTGGACGGCCACCTGGTTCGGCTCGAACCGCTGTCCGTCCGGCACGCGGCCGACCTGGCTGCTACCGCCGATGACGACCGCACCAGCTACGACTTCACGCTGGTGCCGCACGCCGACGAGGTCGCCGGCTACATCACCGCGCAGCATGAGCGGATGGCGCAGGGCCTGGTGCCGTTCGCGCAGGTCCGGCGCTCCGACGGACGCGCGGTGGGCTGCACCGCGTTCTGGGACCCCCGATACTGGCCCGGGCGCGAGGACTTGCGCGCCATCGAGATCGGCTTCACCTGGCTCGGTGCGGCGGCGCAGGGTTCCGGAATCAACGCCGAGGCGAAGCTGCTCCTGATGACGTACGCGTTCGAGACGCTGGCGGTGTCCCGGGTCGATCTGAAGACCGACGCTCGCAACACGCGGTCCCGCGCCGCGATCGCCGCTCTCGGGGCCACGTTCGAGGGGGTGTTACGCGGATGGTCGATGTCCTGGGCGCCAGGCGAAAGCGGCCAGCTGCGCGACTCCGCCATGTACTCGGTGCTCGCCGTGGAGTGGGGCGCGGTCAAGCAGGCACTGGCCGGCCGGGTCGACCGGCAGCGGTCCGCCGCTCGCGGCGGACGCCCGGCATGAGTGCGCGGCAGGCGGCCGGCGATCGGCATACCGGCCCGGCAGAAGTGGCGGCGACGGTTCGACCAGGGGACGAGGGGGCCGTCGGGAACGACGCCGGCCCGGAGCTGTCCAGTGAGCTTCGGGCCCTGGCGGCCGAGGCCGCGGCCGTCGACGGGGTCGCGCGCATCCTCGGCCGGCTGTCCCGTCGCCTCGACGGCACGGCGCTGCTGTGGGATCCGACCGGCGGGCCGAGCAGTGCGCGTCCGCAGCTGCCGCCGGGAATCCTGGCGAAGGTCGATGCGGTCTCCAGCGGCCGGTTGGGCGCGCTGTCGGTGTCGGCGGACGGACGTGAGCTGTCCGCCCTGCCGGTCACCGGGCGCCGGCCCCACCCGGTACTCGTCGTGCAGCGAAGTGCGCACCGGCGGCCGTTCACCGCCGCCGAGCGCGCCCTGATGTCCGCGGCGACGGTACCGCTGGGCCTTGCCCTGCGGGAGCGGGTGGTTCGGGACCGGGCGGCTCGGCTGGATCGGGTCGAGGCGCGCAACCGCGAGGCGGTGCTGTACCTCCTGCAGGCCGGTGCGACCTCGGGCGCGTGCCGGGCCGCGGCGGCGCTCGGTCTGCGGCTGTCGGAGACCATCCGGGTGCACCTGCTGGAATGCGCCGGGCGGTCGGTCGCCGAGGCCGTCCGCTGGTGCAACGACGTGGCTGCGGGGAGCGGGTGGGCGACGCGTTGCCCGGCGTACCGGCGGCAGATCGTGGTGGTGGCACAACCGGACGCCGATGATCTGGTCCGCGCGCTGCGCGAACGGGCCGGGGCCGATGCCTCCTTCCACGTCGGTACCAGCCACGCGGTGCCGGTCACGGACTTCGCCACCGCCTACCGGCATGCGTTCCACGCGCTGTGCGTTGCGCGGCATCGCCCCGGACGGTACGCGGAGTTCCGGAGCCGGGGCGAGCTGGCCGACATCCTCGCCGACGCGGGCGGGGCGTGGGCCACGCGGACGCTGGCACCGCTGCGGGCGCACCGGCCGGCACGCAGCCACGATCCCGACGCCGCGGAGCTGATCGACACGCTGACCTCGTGGCTGGTGCTGCGCAGCCGTGCGGCGCGACAGCTCGGACTGCATCGCAACACACTCGCATCGAGGCTGCGACTGATCGAGTCCATCCTGGGGGTGACGCTGTCCGACATCACCGTCCAGGCTCGGCTGCATCTCGCGATCCAGATGCAGGGGCCGTCGGGCGACCCCGAAGTGAGCCTCGTCGAGCTGCTGACCCGGCCCGAGGCGCAGCACTGGGCGGCCGAGCAGCGGGCGATGCTGCGGGGTTCGGACCCGCGGCTGGCGCACACCGTACGGACGTGGCTGCGGCACGGTGCGCTGATCACGTCGACCGCGGCCGCGCTGGGGGTGTCGCCCTCCGGGGTGCGCAAGCGCCTGGTCCGGGTCGAACAACTCCTGCAGCGCGCGGTGCTGGACGCCCCCACCGCGCAGTACGACCTCTGTCTCGCCCTGCTCTGCGCCCCCGACCCCGGCCCGCCCGCTGCCGCCGCATCCGCCCGGGCCGAACGGCCGTTGCAGCTCGGCGCGACACGGATCGGTCCCGCCGACCCCGCTTCCTCGGGCTGCTCCGCGAGGCCGAGCAGCACGCCACGGCCGCGGGTTTCGCACGCATCAGGCTCGGCACCCACGAGGTCCTGACCGAAGCGACGGCGCTGCACCGGTCGGCCGGGTACCGCGAGACCGCCTCGTACGGCGATGCCGCCCACACCCACCGCTGGTTCGGCAAGCGGCTCGACCCGCGAACCTCCGAGCCGTCCTGATCGGCGAGGCCGTCGTTGGTGACCGAGGGCCGTCGGAGCCGCCCGAGCACCTCGCCGGAACGCCAACCGCGGCGGGTCGATGGTCACGAGTGCAAGGTTGCACCCCGACGGCGCGGTCCGCTTCCGGTGCGCTCGTGCACCGATGCCACCAGCGCACGGAACCGGGCCGAACCGCGCGTCGCCGCACGACCGGCCCGGGCCGTACCCTGCAAGCGACGCGGCACCCAGCCGCGTTGCTCTGCTACGGAACGAAACGGAGATCCGCGTCGTGGTGCGTCCACCGGGGTCGGAGCGACCGCTCTACGTCCGCATCGCCATGTCGCTCAAGGCCCGGATCCTCGCGGGTACCTACCAGCCCGGAAGTCGGCTGCCGGCCGAGGAGCGGTTGACAGACAGCTTCCGCGCCAGCCGCAGCACCATCCGGCAGGCCATCGCCGATCTCCGCGCGACCGGGTATGTCACCAGTCGACAGGGATCGGGAACGTTCGTCGCCGACCCGTTGCCGATCGATCCGTTGTCGCCGCGCTCCGGCCCGGTGTACACCGGTTTCCTCGACGATCTGGACCACGAGGCCCACCATGTGCACGAGATCCACCGCACCCGTCGCGTCGTCGCCGCCGATGCGCGGCTCGCCGCGCAACTGCGGATCCCGGTCGGCAGCGGCGCGGTGCGCTTTCGGGGCGTCCGGGTGCGCGAGGGCAGGATCTACGGCGTCGCCGTCGACACGATCCCGGCCGAGATCGCCGGGCACATCGACGCTGCGGTACGCAAGCGCACCCCGACGATCGTGGATGCGTTGGAGGCGGTCGGATACCGCGGGCACGAGAGCCTGCAACGCGTCGAGCCGGTCGCGTTGGACGACGCCACGGCCAGGCTGTGCCAGCGGCGCGCGGGCGAACCGGCGCTGGCCATGACCGGGACCGGCTACGGCGTCGACGGCACACCCATCGACGCCTACACCCTCACGGTGGTCAGCGGGTACGGCATCGGGCTGCACCTGGTGCGCGCCAGCGAACCGAGGGCGGACGACCTCGCTCGGTAGCGCCACTACGCTGCGGCGAGCTCGGCTCGGATCCGCTCCTTGGTCCGGCCGTCTGCGTACGACGCGTCCAGCGCGTTGCGTTGCAGCCCCAGCAACGTGTCCCGGCTCAGACCGTGGACCCGGTGGGCCAGGTCCAGCTCGTCGGTCAGCGTGGTCTGGAAGTACGCCGGATCGTCGGTATTGAGCGTCACGACGAGTCCCGCGTCGAGCATCGCCGTGATCGGGTGCGCCGGTACACCGTCGACCAGCTTCAACCGGGCGTTCGAGGTGATGGCCACATCGAGCGGGATCCTGTTGACGGCAAGGTACTCGACCAGGGCCGGGTCCTCCAGGCAGCGCAAGCCGTGCCCGATGCGCGCCGCGCGCAGCGTTCGCACCGCGCCCCAGATGCTGTCCGGCCCGACCGTCTCGCCGGCGTGCGGCAACGCCGCGAGCCCGCTGGCCCGGGCCCGCTGGAACGACGAGGCGAACAGATCCGGCGGGAAGCCGTCCTCGATCCCGCCGAGGCCGAGCCCCACCACACCGGACGGCGCCTGCGGCCCCAGCAGGTACCCGATGGTGAACTCCGCGGCCGGATCCTCCGACTCGCGGGAGATGTCGCACACCCAGGCTAGCTCCCAGCCCGTACCTTTCGCGGGCCCGGCGACGACCCTCGTCCAGCCCCTCCCGGTACTCCGACATGCTCACGCCGCGCCGGTGATGGTTGATCGGCGACGTCGTGACCTCGGCATAGCGGACGTTCTGGCCGGCGAGCTCGGCGGCGAGAGCCACCACCGCATCGGTGAAGTCCTCCGCGGTGCGAAGCACGGACAGTCCGGCGAAGAACAGCGACGCGAAGTCGGGGAAGCCATCGAAGCTGTACCGCTGGGCCAGCTCGGCGGGCGACTCCGCCCCGACGTCGACCCCGTTGCGGGAGGCAAGCCGGAACAGCGTTCTCGGTCGCAGCGACCCTTCCAGGTGCACGTGCAACTCGATCTTGGGCAGTGCACGCAGCCAGTCACTCGTGTCGTCGTCAGCACACATGTCGCGCGTACCCATCTCGTCGGCGGGTGTCCGGCCAGGCACCGGGACCTTCGGTGCGCACGGCAGCGGAACGCTGCCCGGTCGCCGCCGCGACGGTGAGCCGACCGCGAACCGGCAGAGCGGGCGTGTTGCCGACGCTAGGCCCGGCCGGTTGCGCCCGCCAGTCGCACTCTGCACAGTGCCCGGCCCGGCTGGTACCCGATCGCCTACCGGTGAGGCCGCCCTCGGGAGGGCGAGGACAGAACGACCGTAAGGCCACTATCGGGACACACTATTGCTGTCGGATCGAGTCGGCACCAGGGACGAGAAAGCCCGCCATCGGCGTTCAGCCTGGTGGCGGGCTAATTCTCAAGGGTGGAGCTGAGGGGACTCGAACCCCTGACCCCCACACTGCCAGCGCCGCCGGGACACTCCCCTGACCAGCGAGAACACCCGAACCTGCAGCTCAGACGCGGCAACTGCCAACCGTTGACCAACGTTCGTCGCACCTCACTGACCTTCGCCTCTCCAGAAATCCTCCACCACACCAAGTGTTTGGCGGACTTGACACCCAGAGCTTCGTCAGCCGGCAGGCTAGCTACCGTCCGTGGGAGTGTCCGGAACTTTGTGGGTGGGGCCGGTGATCGTCTTCTAGTTTTCGGTGATGCGGTCGCCGTAGTAGAGGGCGAGTTGGTTGAGCGCGGTCTTCCAGCCGCTGGTTTTACCAGTCACGTTGGCCCCGGTCGGGTTTCGGGTCGCGGACGACCAGGTACAGCACCTTCAACGCGGCCTGCTCGTGGCCGAAGTGCCCGCGTCGGCGGGTGGCTTGCCGCAGCCGGGAGTTGAGTGACTCGATGGCGTTGGTGGTGTAGACCACCCGGCGGATCTCCGGCGGGAACGCCAGGAACGGGGTGAACTGCTCCCACGCGCTGCGCCACAGCTTGATGATGACCGGATACCGGTCACCCCAGTCTGCTTCGAACTGCTCGAACCGCTGCTCGGCGGCCTCGACAGTCGGCGCGGTGTAGACGATCCGCAGCGCTGTGGTGATCTGCCCCCAGTGCGCCTTGGAGGCATACCGCAGACTCGCCCGGACCAGGTGCACGACATACAGCTGCACGGTGGCCCGCGGCCAGATCTCGGTCACCGACTCGGGAAGTCCTTTGAGCCCGTCACAGGCCACGATGCACACATCCGCCACGCTCCGGTTACGCAGCTCGGCAAGGCACGCCATCCCATGCTTGGCGGCCTCACCGCCGGTGCCGACCCACATGCCCAGCACGTCGCGTTCGCCGGCCAGGTTGACCCCGACCGCCACATACACCGGACGGTTGGACACCTGCCCGTCACGGATCTTGACATACAGCGCGTCAATCAGCAGCACCGTATACACGCGGCAGGTTCTAGCGATCGTTGCGAATCCTGATCGGAAGGACTCGCCGTGGCCCGTTACGCGTGGAACAAGGCTTCGCTGCAGACCAAGCGCCGGTTCTTTGAGTTGATCCGCCAGGGCATCAGTGGCCAGGCCGCCTCGTTCGCGGTCGGCGTGTCGCCGAGCTGTGGCTCGTTGTGGTTCATCGACGCTGACCGGGTGAGCTTCATCGAGCACCCGATCAGCCGCCGTTATTTCAGTCAGGACGACCGGATCGAGATCGCCGAGGGGTTGGCGGTCGGCGAGAAGGTCGCCGCGATTGCCGATCGGATCGGCAAGAGCCTTCAGAGCGTCTACCGCGAGATCAAACGCAACAGCAAGCCTGACGGCAGTTATCAGCCGTGGTTCGCGCACAACCAGGCCTACCTACGTCGTCGACGCCCGAGGCAGCATCGATTCGCAGCTGACGAGGAGTTGCGTTGCGTCGTGGCCGGCAAGCTGAGGCTGGAGTGGTCACCGGCACAGATCGCCCGATGGCTGCGTCGGCGATGGCCCAAGAGGCGCTCCTGGCACGTCTGCGTCGAGACGATCTACGAGGCCGTCTACCGAGGCCTGATCGTCGTGGCTGACCGGATGACCTTGCGAACTGGGCGAGTCTACCGACACCGGCGAGGCCGCGGCCGCACGCGCGACGGCGCGTTGAAGCAGTCGACGAACATGAAGACCATCCACGAAAGACCCGCCGCTGTCGAGTCTCGCGAGCAGCTCGGGCATTGGGAAGGCGACCTGATCATCGGTTCCGGCCTGCGGTCGGCGATCGCCACGCTCGTCGAGCGCAAGAGCCGACTCACACTGCTCGTTCCGCTGCGTGATGGCCACACGGCGCCCCAGGTCGGCGACGCGCTGATCGCGACCTTCACCACGTTGCCGCCGTCGCTGCGTCGAACGCTGACCTGGGACCAGGGCAACGAAATGTTCCACCACGAACGCATCGAGCGAGAGACCGGGCTCAAGATCTACTTCGCCGACGCTCATTCGCCCTAGCAGCGGGGCAGCAACGAGAACACCAACGGGCTGCTACGTCAGTACTTCCCCAAAGGCACCGACCTACGAATCGTCACCGACCAGCGCATCCGAGAGGTCACCGACCGGCTCAACCAACGCCCGCGTCTGTGCCTCGACGACCGCACTCCCGATCAGTTGATGGCACGATGGCGACGTCACCTCCTCGCACGTTGACTCGCAACGATCGCTAGAAACCGCCCGCGGTCCAACGGCCACGCCTGCCACACCGCGAGTTCTTCGGTGACCTAGTCGGTCACCCGCGACACCAGATCCCGCGACACCTCCACGTCATAGATCTCCGCCAGATGCGCCTGGATCTGCCCGGTCGTCAATCCCTTGGCACACAAGCTGATGATCGCCTCATCAAACCCCTCCAGACGGCGGGCCTGCTTGGGCACGATCCGCGGAGCGAAGCTACCCGCCCGATCCCGCGGCACCCGCAGCCGCACCGGCCCGACCTCGGTACGCACCGTCTTGGCCGAGGTCCCGTTGCGCTGGTTGTCGGCCCCGGCCGGCGGGATCTGCCCACCTTCATAGCCCAGATGCTCGGCCATCTCGGCTTCCAACGCGGTCTGCAACACGGTGCGGATCACCTGCTGCAACAGCCCGCCCTCACCCACCAGCGACACACCCTCGGCCCGGGCCCGCTCGATCAACTCCCGCACGATCCGCACATCCAAGCCCGCTCCCGACGCTGCCGCCGGGACAGCCGCCTGACCAGCGGAATCCTCCGCCACTGACTCCAACTCCGACACAGACGATCCTTCCCGCCGAGACGCCCGCCCCAGCACTCTGGATCACCAGCCCACCCACAAAATCCCGGACAGGCCCTACTCCGGTCAGCCCCGTAGTACACGAGCCGTAGCGCTGGCGCTTCGTTGGTCTGCCGCGTGGCTGTGTCCTGCCGGTTGGTTACCTACCAAGTCCAGGTTGTTGGAGATGTTGGAGGTCCCGCAACTCCAGCTCGGGGCCTGGTAGCGCACCGACGGACGGGGTCGCGCGTAGGCCGGCGAGCATGACGTCGGCGTGGCGATGGTCGAGTTGCTGTTGGATGTCCGGGGGAATCGAGCCAGGTAGCGGCCGGGACAGGCGCACAAGGAGCAGCGCGATGTCCCCGAAGGTGACGCCTGTACGCAGCGTGCCTTGTGCTTGGGCCGTGTGGAGGAGGCCCTCGACCAGTTCGGTGGATCTCATCCGAGGTTCATTGATCTCGGGGTCATTGAGATCGAGCCGGTCGAGCAGCGTGGGGATGACGACCGAAGTTCGCAGATCGAGCACTGCGTGAACGTAGGCAGCGAGGGCTTCGATCGGGTCGTGGTGATCGCGCTGAGCTTGCTCGGCCGCCTCGGCGGTGTCGGTGAGGGCCCGCAGCACCACCGCACGCATGAGAGCGGCACGGTCGGGGAAGTGCCGGTACAGCGTGGCGATGCTGACCTCCGCCCGGCGGGCGATCTCTTCGAGCGAGGCCGTGGCGCCCTGCTCGACAAACACATCGCGGGCTGCGTTGAGCAGCGAGGCGCGGTTGCGCCGGGCGTCTGAGCGCATCGAGGCTCCCTCCTTGTTGCCAGTGGAACGTACCACTAGACGTAGGGTCCCCCTTCGGTTAGATTCGTAGGGTACCCCTACGTTTTGGAGGCGCGTGATGGACAGCGTGCACGCGATGACAGCACGCACCGTGCCGCAGAGTCGGCGATGGATCGTTCTCCTGGTGATCGCGGCCGCGCAGTTGATGACGGCTCTCGACGCGACGATCGTCAACATCGCCCTGCCCTCGGCCCAAGAGGCACTCGGTTTCAGCGACGCTCAGCGTCAATGGGTCGTCACGGGATACACCTTGTGCTTTGCGGGGCTTCTCCTCCTCGGCGGCAGGCTGGCCGACACCTTCGGCCGACGCCGGATGTTCCAGGTCGGTCTGCTCGGATTCGGGTTGGCGTCCCTGCTGGCGGGAGTCGCGCCCAGCCTCCCCGTCCTGATCGCGGGCCGGGCCGCCCAGGGCGTATTTGCGGCACTGATCGCCCCGACTGCGCTGTCTTTGCTCGCGGTGACATTCAGCGAACCGAAGCAGCGGGCCCGGGCGTTCGCCGTCTACGGCGCGGTGGCCAGCAGCGGCGCAGCATCCGGCCTGTTGCTCGGCGGGGTCCTCACCGAGTATCTGGATTGGCGCTGGTGTCTGTTCGTGAACGCTGCGGTCGCCCCCGTCGTGTTGCTCGCCGGGCGATGGGCGCTTCCCGACCCGCCGCGGTTCGAAACGGCTCGCATCGACGTGCCGTCCACCGTGTTGGCCACCGGCGGGTTGGCTGCCGTCGTGTTCGGGTGCAGCAGGGCGGCCGAGGATGGTTGGACCTCGACGGCGGTTCTGGGCGGGCTGGTCGCTGGTGGCTTTGCGCTGGGCGGCTTCGTGCTCCGACAGACGCGCGTGCCGGCACCGCTACTGCCGTTGCCGCTGTTCCGCGACCGCGGGCGCGTTAGCGCCTATGTCGCGGTCGCGGTCGCGGTCGTCGGGGTGTTCGGGATGTTCCTTTTGCTTACCTACTATCTGCAGGGCGTCCTTGGATACTCGCCGGCACGGGCCGGGGTGGCGGTGTTGCCGCTGGCACTGGCAAACGCACTCAGCGGCTATCAGCTCGGCAACCGGCTGATGTCCCGCGTCGCGCCGCGCTCACTGATCGCCGGTGGTCTGCTGGTCGCGGCCTGCGGACTGGCGGTGATGAGCCGCCTGAGTTCGGGTAGCAGCTACTTTTCGGTCGTCTTGCCCGCCGAGGTGCTGGTGGGCGTAGGGCTAGGAGCGATCTTCCCGCCTGCGTTCCGGCTCGCGGTGCACGGCATTGCTCCGCGCGATGCCGGCGTCGCGTCGGCGCTGGCGAACATCGCTACTCAGGTTGGCAGCTCAATCGGCGTCGCAGTGCTGAATACGATCGCCGTCACCGCCACCGCTGCGTACGCGGCAGCGCACGCATCCGCCGCCCGCCCCTCCACCGCAGCGCTCATCCACGGCTACGCAACCGCCGCCGCCAGTGCGGCGGTGCTACTCGCCGCCGCTGCCGTACTGGTGTTCATTGAGCCCTTTTCATCGTGGTGGGGATGTGTTGGGCCGCTGGGGATCGAGACGGGTTCGTGACCGAGAGGGGCGTGTCGCGGTCGGGGATGTAGCGAAGCCCTTGCTATGACGGCGATCGACCAAGATCTGCTGTCGTCAGCAAGGGCTTCTTCATGTTGTTTTACCGTGCCGCGCTGCCGTTGTCATCTCAGACCCTGACCTTCGTGTCTGGACTCATCCGCCGCCATCGTCGGCAACTCGGCTCGCGGTGGCGGGCGCTGGATGCGGGGCAACAGGCGCTGCTGGTGCTGGTGTATCTGCGCAAAGGTGAACCGTTCACGCAGGTCGGGGCGGGTTTCGAGGTGTCCACAGCCACCTGCTGGCGCTACGTCAACGAGACGGTGGAGCTGCTGGCCGACCGGGCACCGAAGCTGCAGGCGGCGCTGAAGACCGCGAGGCGGGCCGGCATGGCCTACGTGATCATCGACGGAACCCTGGTCCCGATCGATCGGGTGGCCGCCGACCGGCCGTTCTACTCCGGCAAGCACCGGATGCACGGGATGAACCTGCAGGTGATCTCGGCACCCGACGGGGCCATCCTGTGGGTGTCGGGTGCGTTGCCCGGCAGCGTGCACGACACCGCCGCCGCCCGCATCTGGAACATTCTCGCCGCGCTACGCCAGGCCGGGCTGATCGCCCTGGGCGACAAGGGCTATCACGGGATCGGCGAGCCGGTGATCACTCCGTACAAGGGCAAGGGTAAACCCGAGTCTCAGAAAGCTGCCAACCGGGCGCACGCGAGGCTGCGTGGCCCCGGCGAACGCGCCAACGCCCAGCTCAAAACCTGGCGCATCCTGCGCAAGCTACGCTCCAGCCCCCACCGCGCCGGCCGACTCGCCAAAGCCATCCACGTCCTTCAAGACCACGAACTCGCAGCAGGATGAAAAAGGCTCATTGTTGCTGCCACGCCCCGCCCACAACCGAGTCAGGAGGATTCCTAATCTGCCAAATTTCACCTCGCATGAAACGAACCATTCCGCACCAAAATCTTACCTTAGGAGATGTCATGACCGTCGAGTTGAACCACACCATCGTGCCTGTCCATGACAAGGAGGAAGGCGCCGCGTTTCTCACCGCTATCCTCGGCCTGGAACCGCCACAACACGTCGGCCCGTTCGTCTGTGTGCGGACCTCGAACGGGGTGTGCCTTGATTACGACGACCGCTGGGAAGTTGTCAGCCACCATTACTGCTTCCTGGTATCCGACGATGCCTTCGACGCCGCCTTCGCCCGCATCGTGGCGGCCGATCTGGCATATAACGGCGCACCTAACGGCAGCCTCCCCGGCGAGATCTATCACTCGAAGACCGGAGGCCGTGGCGTCTACTTCTCAGACCCCGACGGACATCTGATGGAGCTCCTCACGGTCGACGTGTTCGGTCGCACAGCCGCAACGACGCGTGACACGTCGCAATGAGCACTGCGGTCGGCCGCGGGCGGTACGAATGAGACGCACAGAAGCATCAGTGTCTGGTGCGCTCCGCTGGCGACCAGCCCCGAGTCTTCGTAAGACCCTGCTGCTGGTTCATATCGCGGCGGCCGGTGCCTGGCTGGGCTTCGACCTCATGCTGGGAGTGCTCACCATCGCGATGCTCACCGCCGACCCGGCTTCAGCCGCCGCGGCGGCGGTGAGCATCAGAGCACTCGTTCCGTGGCCGCTGCTGATCGTCGGGCTGCTCACGCTCACCACGGGCATCCTGCTCGGTATCAGCTCGAAGTACGGACTCGTGCGCTACCGATGGGTGCTCATGAAGCTCGTGCTCAACGTCGTGCTCACCACGCTCGTACCACTCCTGCTTCTACCCGAGGCCACGACCATTCACGATAACGGTCGGGCCGCGCTCGAATCCGGTGCGGGGCCGCTCGCGCCCTGGTCGGCTCTGTTCCCGCCGACCGTGTCGTCCACCGCGGTGGCCGCCGCGATTGCGCTGATCATCGACCTTGAGCTTGTCGATCGCCACGGCGCTACCGTCCGCGCGCACGACCTTGGCGCTGGCGGGGAAGCTGTGGCGGCCGCCGGATCGTCCCTGGCTCGGCCGACTCGCCGGGATGGTCGTGCTCGTGACGGCGGACCCAGTTCCGCAGCGTCTCCGGGTTGACATCCAATTCTTTGGCGACATGCGCGATCGGCCGGTTCGACTCACGCACGAGCCGGACCGCCTCCTCACAAAACTCTGGGGTGAAAGAACTAATCCGTGCCACTACCTTTTCCCTCGTCTCCGTGTCAGGGGCTATCCTATTGGGTCCCTGTCCGAGAAACTCCGGGCACCTCAGGTAGTACAAACATCAAGCCTCATTCTTGATCGATCCCTAACGCCGCCTTCTCGTCACCCGCAGGCGTGTTTTCGATCCAGAACAGATCACCGGGAAGAACAGGATACGTGACTAATCCAAGCTTGATATCAATACGCGATTCCACTTCTAGAACCGATCCAGGCCAAGCTTCGAATCGGTCGCCCACAGTGTCGCCGACGCGGATTAGCCCATCGCGAAGTAGCTCCTTTACTGCCCTGATCCCAAGAGGCAGGGCCTCCCGTTCTTGCCGAGCCAACCACTCATCACGAGCTAAGGCGAGAGCTCCGACTGATAGACGATCGTCCTCAGGGTAACCATCCTGGACATGGTCGCCATACAAGGCTTCACGTGCAAAAGCAGCGATGTCAGCAACGTGGATCCAATCGTCGCTCCCGCAGGTCAGGATCTCTCGCTTGATGTACGCAACCCTAGGGTCCATCGATGTGCACCTTCCTCGGTCTGGTGACGCCGGGGAATCGATATCGACTGAGCCCTTTTCATCGTGGTGGGGATGTGTTGGGCCGCTGGGGATCGAGACGGGTTCGTGACCGAGAGGGGCGTGTCGCGGTCGGGGATGTAGCGAAGCCCTTGCTATGACGGCGATCGACCAAGATCTGCTGTCGTCAGCAAGGGCTTCTTCATGTTGTTTTACCGTGCCGCGCTGCCGTTGTCATCTCAGACCCTGACCTTCGTGTCTGGACTCATCCGCCGCCATCGTCGGCAACTCGGCTCGCGGTGGCGGGCGCTGGATGCGGGGCAACAGGCGCTGCTGGTGCTGGTGTATCTGCGCAAAGGTGAACCGTTCACGCAGGTCGGGGCGGGTTTCGAGGTGTCCACAGCCACCTGCTGGCGCTACGTCAACGAGACGGTGGAGCTGCTGGCCGACCGGGCACCGAAGCTGCAGGCGGCGCTGAAGACCGCGAGGCGGGCCGGCATGGCCTACGTGATCATCGACGGAACCCTGGTCCCGATCGATCGGGTGGCCGCCGACCGGCCGTTCTACTCCGGCAAGCACCGGATGCACGGGATGAACCTGCAGGTGATCTCGGCACCCGACGGGGCCATCCTGTGGGTGTCGGGTGCGTTGCCCGGCAGCGTGCACGACACCGCCGCCGCCCGCATCTGGAACATTCTCGCCGCGCTACGCCAGGCCGGGCTGATCGCCCTGGGCGACAAGGGCTATCACGGGATCGGCGAGCCGGTGATCACTCCGTACAAGGGCAAGGGTAAACCCGAGTCTCAGAAAGCTGCCAACCGGGCGCACGCGAGGCTGCGTGGCCCCGGCGAACGCGCCAACGCCCAGCTCAAAACCTGGCGCATCCTGCGCAAGCTACGCTCCAGCCCCCACCGCGCCGGCCGACTCGCCAAAGCCATCCACGTCCTTCAAGACCACGAACTCGCAGCAGGATGAAAAAGGCTCACTGTTGCGCCACCTGAAGTAGATCCGTTTCGCAATCCGACAACGGTCCCGTCCTGCAGTCGAACCATCGTTCCGTCGTAGCCATTAGGCATGATATCGGTCCCACCTTGCGACCACTTCTTGCCAACCGTCCTTACCGTTGACTGTTTTCCAGGATTGAGATCCTTCAGATCGTCGGCGATGGAGTCATTTCGCTCCGTTATGCGCTTCGGGCAGTGGACGATCGGGCAGACCTGGCCCGAAGCCGTCGTCCAAACATGCGTGATCCACCTGCTGCGAGCCAGTTTCCGGTATGCCGGCCGGCAGCACTGGGACGCGATCGCCAAGGCGCTGAAACCGGTCTACACCGCGGCGACCGAAGCCGCGGCCCAGGCACGCTTCGACGAGTTCACCGAGGTATGGGGGGCCAAGTATCCGGCGATCGTCAGGCTGTGGCACACCAGTTGGGCGGAGTTCGTGCCGTTCCTCACGTTCGACGCCGAGATCCGCACGATCGTGTGCTCGACCAACGCGATCGAGTCGGTCATTGCGTCTACCTCGCGGTGATGAGTCTGGACCCGACCGGCCAGGGCCGCAAACGCTGGACGGCTCGCTGGAAACCCGCCCTCAACGCTTTCGAGATCACCTTCGAAGGCCGCCTCGCAGCAGCACGGCGGTAAACCTCAACAACCCGAGTTACACCGTTCGTTTGACAGACCCCGACCCGGAGTACGAGACGTTCCCGCAGCTGATGCAGGTGCAGCTACCCGGTGTGCAGATCCTGGCCGACCCCCGGCACACGGTGAAACTGGACAGCGCACCGAAAGCCGCCTTGTGGCGGCGCCGAACACTCCAGGTGTTACGCACGTTGTCCGCCTATGTGCAGGCCAAACACGCCGCGCGAGCCGATGGCCGGCCGGCGGGAGCAGACCTGGCAACCCTGTTCAGCTTCGTGCGCTCGCAACAGCCCGGCGCGCTGATCAGCATGCGCGGCGTCGCACCGCGCGAGTCCGATGCCGTCGTGAACACGCCACGGCTTGCCGCGCACCGCTACTTCCCGGTACCGCCAGAAGTGGACCCGACCGGAACACTGATGTACGTCGCGCACATCGCCATCGGCTCCGGCCGCAACCTCGCCCCCCGCCTGTACTTCCACGACGACACCGACGGCCCCACCGGCCAGCTCTACGTCGGCTACATCGGCCCCCACCTACCCAACACCCACACATCCTGATCCTGCCCTTCGAGTCAGGACGACGATGCTGGGATGAGCGCGGTCATGCTCACCCCAGCATCCATTTGGCCGCCTATCCGAACCGACGCTGGTCGAGTCCACCGCCCCCGCTGAGGGTGGGGCCCACTGCACGCCGCTGACTCGGTCACCAATCTCATCGTCCACCACGGCCGGCAGTGCGACAGCAAACGGCACTTCCGGCGGTGCCAACCCGCGACAGTAGCCTGGCTAGCCGATCATTTCCCTCCGGCGGGCCGCCATGTCGAGCATCGATCTGCTGTCCGATCAGCAGACGCCCGGGCCGTCTGCGGCGTACCCAGACCGAAGGTCTAGACGAGTAAGTCCGGTCAGCCGAGATCTTGGGAACGAGGCCGAAGCTAGCGTGTTGGTGAGAAGCGCGGGAGGCCGTCGTGGATTATCGGTACAACTCGCCGCCTGGATGGCCGACACCACCGCCTGGCTGGCGACCACCGCCCGGCTGGCATTCTGATCCTCGATGGCCCGCACCGCCCCCGGGCTGGCAGTTCTGGATCCCGGTACGTCCAGACACAGCTGAGGCGGCAGCGCCCGAAAGCATTGCAGCGGTCCAGGAGACTCCCGCACCGATCGGCAGCGACCGGCAGGATGAACCGCCGCGCCGACTCGGCACCAGGAAGCGGCTGCGCGTTGCCGAGGAACGAAACAGCGACCTCATTGGTCAGGTAGCAAGTTTGACCGATGAGGTCGGTGTGCTCCGGGCACGCGTCGACCAACTGCGGGGCATGGACGCGGTGGCGCTGGAGGCCGAGACGGAGCGAGCCCGCGCGGAACTTGCGACGGTTCGGGGACAGATTGACGAAGAACGTCAGCAGGCTGACGAGCGGATACGACAACTACATCGCAAGGCCGAAGCTGACCGCGGCGCGGCGCAGGAATCGCTGCGCGACCTTCAGCGACAAAACCAGCTCGCGGCAGCGCAGCTTGCTCAGCTCCGAGCGCAGGTCGTAGAGACACAGGATGTGGCGATGCTGCAGGAGGCGGGGCTCTACGAGTTCCGGCATCGTCTGGCGGATGCCGTCGCGTACAAGTCTCGGCTGGAAGATCTCCGGGACCAGATCAAAACTGCTGTACGGGCTGGCGAGGCGGTCGAGTCGGCGACGGGCTGGATGGTCAATGGGTCGGCCAGCCAGGGGCGCAAGATGCTACGCGAGACCACGAAGCTGATGTTGCGCGCCTACAACGCGGAGGCCGATGCCTGCCTACGCACCATGCGCCCGCATCGCCTCGCCTCGTGCACAGACCGCCTCAGCAAGGCACGCGACACGATCGCCCGTCTCGGCTCGACGATGAACATCCACATCACCGAGCACTACCACCAGCTCCGCATCACCGAGCTCGAGCTGACCTCCGACTACCTCGCACAGGTGGAAGAAGAAAAGGAACGAGTCCGCGCTGAACGTGAGGCCGCCCGCGACGAGGCGGCGCTACGCCGCGAGATCGAACGCGAGAAAGCGAAGCTTGCCAAGGAAGACGCGCACTGGGCGAACGTTCAGGAACGAATGCATGCCGCGGGCGACACGATCGGGTTGTCCGAGGCCGAGGCTCGACGAGCGGAGATCGCGGAAGCGCTGGAGGATGTCGAGGCGCGAGCAGCGAATGTCCGTACCGGCTGGGTGTATGTCATCTCCAACATCGGCGCCTTCGGCCAGCGCATGGTCAAGATCGGCATGACACGCAGGCTGGACCCGACCGAGCGGGTCCGCGAGCTCGGAGATGCGTCCGTACCGTTCAAGTTCGACATCCACGCACTGATCTTCAGCTCGGATGCCGTCACCCTGGAGACCCGCCTGCACCAGGAACTCGCTCACCGCCGGGTCAATCAGGTCAACCTGCGACGAGAGTTCTTCTACGCCACCCCAGCCGAGGTGCGTGACCTGTTACAACGCATCGACGGGCAACATCTCCTGGACTTCACCGAAGACTGCGAAGCATCAGAATGGCGCGCAAGCCAACAAGCCGCAGCCGGGACGGAGTCTGCTCAGGGCTATCCGTCGGTGGCCGTGGGGTAGCACGCTCGCTGAAGTGGGTGGGCCGAGTAACCGGCTGGACCAGACCGCCAGCCCGGATCGCCTCGGCCACAGTCACAGGGCGGATCGCTGGGCTGAGCGTACGGCGAAAGTGGCACGAGGCTGAGATGGTCCCGGTGGGGGTTGGTGAGTGCTGCTGGACCGTGTGGATCTTGGTCCTATTCCCGGACCGGCCTTAAGTTCGATGAGTGGCGAAACGTGCGTTGGTGTGCGAGCACTGCGGTCGGCCGATGCCGTTGTTGAAGCGTTCAACCGCATTGTGGTGCTCCGATCGGTGTCGCGCGCGGGCATGGCGGCTGCAGGCTGCCCGCAACGTGCACACACCTAGAGACACAGCCTCGTGCCCAGAGTGCGGCGATTCGTGGCTACGGTCGGCGCACCGTTCAGACAAGCGGTTCTGTAGTCGCTCATGCGCGAAGAAGGCGGCCAGGAAACGGACTGACCAGTCGAGAGAACGGTAGCGCGTACGGTTTCTCGTACATTGACCTGCCTAAATGCCCGGCGAGGCTGTCAGCGGGGATGCGGAGCGCCGGAAACCGCATATCGTCCCGCTATCCTTGAAGGGCATGAGGCCGCACCTCTCGCGGCGCTCTCCCCTTCGGCATGAGCCCGACGATCGCGTCCTTCCAGCAACGCCAACGGCCTCGCAGGTCAAATGTCGGCAAACCCTGGGCAGTCCCGAACGCCAACCCCCGCCCGTTCGTCTGGATCGCCACCGCACGGTGAGATCCTCGCGAAGGTTCGCCTCGTCCATACCGGCGCCAACAGACTCACGAGACACTAGACCTGCTCAACGTCTATCAGTTTGAAGTACTCATCGAGCAGGTCGAACAGGATCGTCACGGCCTGTTTATCCTGTTCAGGCGTGAAGTAGCGAAGGTCCGGCAGTGAACCGTCCTCGTATATCTCGCATAGCACGAGGTGCGGCCAGTAAAGCTCAGGTCGCCCTTTCCCGCGAGGAACAAGCCAACCGTGAAACGACTTAAGGACGCTGTGACCAGAACCTACCTCATACCCCGTCAAGAATGCACAAGTTCCTTCATACGTCTGCCGCATCACATAAATGCCATGGAATTTCTTCAGCTTGGGAAAGAACTCAGGTAGTGACAACGTCATAATTCAGAATCCAAAATCGATGTCTTCCGCGTAATCAAAGCGCGTCTTGTACTCGTCAATTCCGATGCCCTTCGGATGCCACTGATCATAAACCTTGCCGTCCCGAACTACGACAGTGTGGTGGAACCAGGGCTCGTCAAGCTCGGGAGTTCCAGGGCCCTTCGGCCTGTATGGACCCATTGGTAGTTCTTTGCCTCCGGGCCCATAAAAGGTCTTGATTTCGCCACCATTTTGCTTCTTGAATTCGGCGGCCCATTCGTCACATCCAGAGTTATGGACGAGGACCGGGGCGATTCCAACCAGCACGTAGTACGTGTGGAGGTTGTGGATGGTCAGGTCGTAGGTGACGCCGGTGTTGGTGCGAGTGTGGGTGGCGGTGATGCGTAGTTTATGCCCGCCGGTGGTTTGCAGCAGGTCACCGGGTTTGAGGTGGCTGGCCGGTACCCATTGGTCGCGGCCGGCGTCCCAGAACAGATGTGTCGGTGTGGCCGACACGGTCTGTAGGCCGTGTGGGGCGGCGACGGTCAGTTCGACCAGGCGGCGGTCGTGGTGGGTGACGATGACTCGGTCAACGCGGTGCGTCTGACTGTGCTTGGCGCCGGGGGCGGCGTTGCGGATACGGTCACCAATCTTGATCTTGTCGATCGCCACGGCGCTACCGTCCGCGCGCACGACCTTAGTGCCGGTCGGAAAGCTGTGACTGTGACAGGCACCCGATCTACCACGGCCATCCCGCGGCGCCATGGCGCTTGATTTGCCACCGCGTGAATCGCCGCCGCGGGACTTGCCGCCGCGTCCTCTGCCACCTTCGTCCGCGCCTCCGCTAGCGCCGCCACCATCTACACCAGCCCCGGCTTCCCCGGCGCGTTGGGTGGCCTTGAAGTTGGCGATGTCGTCTTCTGAGGCGTAACTGCCGTGCTTGTTGACGAACTCGATCTCGTTGAGCCTCAGATGCATGCCCTGCATAAACGAGCCCGGGCCGTTCCCGCAGGTCATCACTTTCGAGGCCATCTCGGTGGCGCAAGTATCGATGGCCATCTGCAGCAGATCAGCCTCGGTCATCACCCCGTTCGGGTGGTGATACAGCCACAGCTGCATCCGCCGGTTGATGCCCCAGGCGAGCCATTCGGCATCCACGGTGTTGGGCACATCCAACGTCCCGCCGAGCGTGCTCGACCCGTCACCATTCCGCTGGACGGTGATCGATGTGTTGCCGACCGTGGTATTCCCCCAGTCTGGGTCGACCTCAGTCCTCCGGCATTTCTTGCCGCAGTAGCCGCCGTTATGGAGTGCGGCGGCTCGCGTACCGGACGGGTCGGTGTTGCTGACGGGTGAGTCGTTGGCGTAGGCGTAGCCGTTGGCCTGCTGTGCATCGGTCACGTCGACGATCGGGTCGGGGCTGATGAACCGTCCCAGGTCCGGGTCATACTCGCGGGCTCCCAGGTGCACCAGCCCGGTGGCGGGGTCGTCGACACCGGCGATGAAGCCGTGGGTGCCCGGCCACGTACCGCCGCCGTCGCCGCGGGGCTGCCCGAACGGGGTGTAGTAGCGGCGAGTGATGTTCCCGCTGGCGTCGATGGACTCCACGGCTGTGTTCTGCGCGTCGGTGGCCAGCAGTTGCACTCCGCTGGCGGTGCGCTGGGCGATCTGTCGTCCGGCGAAGCTGTAGTAGCGGGTGCCGGTGACGGCGCTGGTCGCGTAGTCCAAGCGCAGTTCCATGCCGGGTAGGTAGAGGGTGGCGTCGGTGGCGGTGTGCTGGACCAGGCGGTTGCCGTCGGTGTCGTAGACGTAGTTGGTCGAGTCGCCCGAGGATTGGCTGGTCGCGGTCGACAGCCGCCCGTCGATCGTCCAGTCGAGGGTTTGGGTGTTGCTGCCGATGGTGCGGGAGGTGGTGTTGCCGTCCGCATCGTAGGTGTAGCTGGTCGACTCGGTCAGCGCGCCCGAGGTGGTCGAGGTGGACTGCAGCGCGTGCGGCTGGGGCGAGTCGGGGTTGTAGGTGTAGGTGGTGGTGCTGTCGGTGTCGCCGGTGCCGGTGGCGTGGTCGACCAGCTGCGTGCGGTCCCCGGTGGTGTTGTAGCTGTAGGTGTGCCAGTAGGGTGCCACCCCGCCGACCGCGTCGCTGCTGGGTGTCGCGTCGCAGGTCGCGGTGTTCTGCGTCCATGCCTGGGTGAGGCGGCGCAGGTGGTCGTAGGAGAAGCATTGGGTGTCGGTGCCGTATTTGGACACGTCGGCGATGGAGGTGATGTCGCCGGCGTCGTTGTAGCCGTACTTCGCGTCGCGCGGTACACCGGGGATGTCTTGGACGTCGACCCGTGCTTCGGCCAGCCGGCGGGTGCCGTACTCGTACGAGTAGGTCTCCCCCACCTGTTTGCCGCCGGCTGACAGGACCAGCTGATCCAGTTGGTTGGTCGGAGAGTAGTGGGTGGCGGTGACGTAGGTGGACAGGCCCTTGGAGGTGATGGGCCGGGCGAGGTCGTCGTAGCCGTAGACGATCGCCTCGGCCGGCAGGTCACCGGCGGCCGGCGACCCGGTCGAGCGGACGGTGCTGTCCAGGTTGTAGGTGGTGTTGAACTGGTAGCTGCCGGCCAGTGCGCCTTCTGATTCCGGGATCGTGATGGTCTGCCGCAGCGGCTGGTAGAGGTTGTCGTAGGCGTTGACCTTTGTGGTGTAGGCGTCGCCGTTGGAGTAGCGGGTCGAGCTGGACAGGGTGCCCTTGGCGAGGGTGTCGTAGGTCCAGGTGGCGATCAGGTCACCGGTCGCCGAGCCGGAGTGTTCGGCGGTCTTGCGGTCCAGCCCGTCGTAGCTGTAGACGATCTTCTTGCCGCGGGCGTCGGTGGTGGAGACCAGCTGGTCCAGGTCGTTGTAGCTGTAGCTGGTCTTGCCGGAGTCAGGATCGTTTTGCTCGATCTCGCGGCCGCGCAGGTCGTAGCTGTGGCTCAACACCGACCCGGACGGGTCGGTGACCGTCGCGAGCTTTCCCGCCGCCGTGTAGGTGTAGGTGGTCGACTGGTAGGTGCCGGTGGGATCGGCGCCCAGGTAGGTGCGGATCTCGGTCTGCTGGCCGTGGGCGTTGCTGATGGTCGTGGTCGGGGTGCCGCCGGCCGGTGGGGTGACCGACACGCTGTTGCCGGTGTAGGAGTAGCTGGTGCGCCACTTCTCGGTCGCGGTGTCGGTGCCGGAACTACCGACCAGCCACCGCTCCGCCGTGAGCCGGCCGGCGCCGTCGTAGGTGTTGGCGTGTTGGGTTTCGACGTTGCCGACCTGGTCGACACCGAACAGCACGGTCGAGGGCGCTCCGGTGCTGTAGTAAGGGTCGTAGGTCTTGGACACCTTGCCGGTCGAGTTGTAGAAGGTGTCGGCGATCAGGCGTCCGCCGTCGGCGCCCACCTGCTGCGTCTGGCGTTCGCGCATCCACCCGTCGTAGAGCGTGTACGACCACGGGGTCTGCCCGCCGGCCGGAGTGATGTGCCGTGAGCCGACCGCGACGATGTCGCCCTCGGCGAAGCGGTAAGAATACTCGTAGTTCGGGCTGTTGGCGCCCATCCGGGTGTTGGGCAGCCACACCTTCAGCAGGCGCCCCAGCGCGTCATAGACCAGGTCGGTCTTCTTGCCGTTCTGATCGATCTGCTCGGTGGCCTGCCCGATCGTGGGATCGATCGTCGAGGTGATCGACTGCTCGGTCGAGGCGTCCCCGGCGACCGCGGGCGGGCTGGTCGTGATGATCTTCGTGGTCAGGCCGTGGGTTTCGGTGTAGGAGGTGGTCTCGGTGCGTCCGGCCACGTCGGTGCTGGAGATCTGCCGCCCGTATGCGTCGTAGGTGTCGGTGCCGGCCGATACATAGGTCGGTGTGCTGTCCGTGTAGGAGGCGATCTTCTCGGTCTTGGTCACCTCGCCGGTGGTGGGAGCCGCGTCCAACGTGTGGCCGTCGTAGTAGGTGCGCAGGTCGGAGAGCACGTCGTCCGGGCGGCTGGGCGTGGCGTCACAGGCGACCGCCACGGTCTCCACCCGCTTCGGGTAGGTCAGCATCCACGCCGTGGTGTTCTGCGCGTAGTCGATGCGGGTGCAGCGGTTGTCCGCGGCGGTGGAGGTGTCGCCGTAGTCGGTGGTCTGGGTGACCGCGCCGGTGGTCGTGTCGTGCGTCTCGTCGGTCTGGGTGTGCTGCCAGGTCCCGTCGGCCAGCGCGGTCCAGGACTCCGCCCCGGACGAGCCGGTCAGCTGAGCGGTCAGCGTGCCCCACGAGTAGGTGTGCGACGCGGTCGCGTGCGACCAGGGCTTGGTCACGGTCTTGCTGAGCACCGCGCCGCCGACACCGTCATGCTGGACGAGCTTGTACTGCAGCCCGGAGTAGGCGTCGTGATCGGTGAACGTGTCGCCTTCCCCGTCGTCGACGGACACCGACTTCTGCCCGCCGGTGGCGGATTGCCGGTCGCCGTCCATCCCGCGCAGGTAGAAGTGGTCGGTCTGGGTCTTCATGCCCTCGGTGCCGCCGGTCTCCACCAGCACCTGGGCGTAGCCCCGCCACTGCGACCAGCTCTTGTCCTTCTCCTTGACCAGCCCGTTCGGCTCGTCGTAGTGCCAAGCTCCGCCACCCTGGTAGTGATACTCGGTGATCTGGTCCGGGGATTTGCCGGTGCGGTCGGTCTGGATGACCTTGGTGGTCACGTACTTGTTGAACCAGTCGGTCTTCGACTCGGTGTAGCCGGCCGGCATCCACTTCACCGGATAGCAGCGGCGGGTGTTGGTCGCCGGGTCCGGCAGGTCGCCGATGGCGCAGTCCGGCTCGGAGTAGTTGACGTCCAGCTCGCCGCCGGACTCGTCGAACACCGACGACAGCCGGTACTTGATGAACGGCGGGATGTCGTCGGTCGGCGAGTCGATCCGGCTGGCCCTCTGCACGTAGTCGAAGGTCACCTTCGGCAGGGTGATCGCGGTGGCCCCGGCGGCCTTGCCGGTGTGCTGGATGGAGGTGAGCAGCAGCGACCGGTCGATGTCCGCCTCACCCCAGGTGTGGCCGAACGACCAGGAGTCGACGTCCTGGTAGCCGGCCCCGTCGGAGGTGATGAGCTGGGTGGTGACCGCGTCCAGGCGTTTGCGGGTCCAGAAGGTCGGGGTCGCCGAGCCGTGCCCGTCGGTGCAGTCCTGGCCCGAGGTGCAGTTCATGTCCCAGGGCACGTCGGGCCAGTAGTCGGGGTGCGTGCCGATCTGCGCGGGGTCGCAGTCGAAGGTGGCATCGGGGATGCAGCGTTCGACGTTGTCGAACAGCACCCGCGCGGGGGCCTTCGTCGAGTAGAGCGAATCCGAACGCTGCCCGTACTCGATACGGTCAAGATAGCCGCCCCGCACGTAGACGGTGCCCTTGGCCGGGTCCAGGTCCCGGCCGTAGTAGTTGGTCTCCTTGCCATACCAGTACGACATGGCGTTGCCGTGCGGGTCCACGACGTAGTCCAGGTTCCACCGCCACGCCTGCTGGCACCACGAGGAGTCGAAGTTGTCGCCGTGGCACGGCTCGCCGGAGTCGTTGCCGTACACCGGCTCGGTCCAGGTCGAGTCCGTGGTGGGGTCGTCGGTCGACCAGCCGGGCAGCCGGTTGCGGCCGAAGTAGTAGCGGGTGCCGTCCGGGGTGGTCGCCACCCAGTATTCGCCGTCGTCGTCGCCGTTGGTGCCGCCGGTCGCCTTCTCGAACCGGGTGCCGTCGTCGTCCTTGAGACGCCACGTACCGTCGGAATCGGGTATCAGCTGGCCGGAGTGGCCGTTCCAGTCCAGCGTCGCGTTGTCGTAGTCCCAGCAACGGTCGACCGGCTTGTTGCCGTACGGCCCTTCGGGAGCACCGTCGTCGGAACACGACTTGTACGAACGCTCGATGTAGCCGGGCCACATGTCGAAACCTTGGCCCAGCCAGGAGACCTGGTTGTTGGTCGCGGAGGTGGCGCCGTCGACGGCCCCGGACGAGTAGCCCAGCGCCAGGTCCGGTGTCACGTTGCCGGGCACCGCCGGTACCCGCAACGGATACGACCACGAGAAGGAACCGGTCTGGATGGACGTCTGCCAGCTCGACCCTGGCGACAGCGACGTCGCGCCGTAGTCGCCCTTCGCGCCGGACGACGACGACGCGAGCGCCAACACCGTCATGTCCTGTAACGCGCTGGTCCCGCTTGCCGGCTCGGCGGTCACCACCGCACTGACTGTCTGCTGCGAACCGTCGTTACGGCTACGCAGGTCAGTTGCCTTGCGGCACTTCGGGACGGTCGGCGTGGTCAACACGCAGGCCGGCAGCCGGGTCAGCCGCAGCCGTCCCGCATAGTCCCCGCCGTAGGCCGCAGCGAACCCCGAATAGTCGACCCGGACCTCAACACGTCCGGCGGTGTCCGCATCGGTGCGGCTCACGGTCAGCAGGACCCCGTCGACCTTCGCGTGCTTGGCCACCGTCCGCCCCAGCACGTGCACCCGCACGCTGCCGGCGGTAGCGGAGTGGCCGGCGGCGGGTTTGCCGACCTGCACGACGGTCTGCCCGGCGCGGCGCACCTGACCGGGCTCGTCTGTCCCGGTCCGCGATGCGTGCGCTGCGGTGGGCAGGCTTACTGTCGCCGTACCAGCTTTCGGCCAGACGACGGCGGGGTGCGCCTTCCCCTTCTTCACCAGCGGGTCGATACGCCGTGGTTTGACTTTCGACAGCGCGTGGCCGGCGACCGGGTGCTCCCGTTCATGCACGGTCGGCAGGCTGTGATGGTCCTCGGCCCGCACCGACGGCGCCTGCATCAGGTTACCTGCCAGCACCAGCGTCACGCTGGCCGCCGCCAGTACCAGCATGCGCCGCCGGACACGGCCCCACTTTCGGCCCACGAACATTCCGGCGTGTCTGCCGCTGCCGTCCATGTCTTCCCTCCGCCGCATCACGTGGTCGAAAGTCGCTCAGGTAGGGCCGTCGGCCGAGGAAGATCCCCGGACGATGGTTGGTCTTGTCGGTCGCTGTCAGGGGCCGGGCACGGTCGGCATGTCTTGACCCGTGGCAAGGACCTGGATCTGGTCCTCGGTCAAGACGCCCTCGAACGCCCACACGTCGTCGATCGCGCCGGACCAGTACCCGCTCCAGCTGCCGCCCTCCAGCGCCCGGCCGAGCTGGAAGTCTCCGCCGGCGTTGAAGCCGATCACGTTGCCGTTCCAGGAGTTCCGCGTGTCGGTCTGTTCGAGTTGGCCGTCGACATACAGGCGCATCTCGCGGGCGAACGCGTCGTAGACGATCGCGACGTGGTCCCAGCCGCCGTAGGGCTGGAAGATCGAGTTGTCGGCGGTGGTCTCGCTCGCGCCGGTCTCGTCGGCGCCGGGCATGACGATCCGGTAGCCGCCGGCCCCGTCGGCCGCGGCTGGGTCCAGGCACAGTTCGAATCCGGAGTTGACCGATCCGGCCTGAGAGAACACCGTCATCCGATGGTCGGGCATCGCGGCAGTGTCGACCCAACCGGCCACCGTGAAGCTGCCGCTGGTGTCCACGACGGGACCCGACGTGCTGGCGTAGTCGTCCTGCCCGTCGAGGACCAGAGCGCCCGGTGGATCTACCCAGCCTTCGCCCTGATCGATGTGAGCGCCGCCGGTCATCTGCGCGTGCAGGCCGTTCGGTCCGTCGTCGGCGGTTATCGCCGGCAACGATCCGTCCGCCAGCACCGCAGCCTGTGAACCGTCCAATGCGGTACCGAACAGTCGCAGGTCGTCGACGGCGCCCGGGAAGAACAGGCTGCGGTGGCCGTACCAGCCGACGCCGATCTGCACCACACCGGTGGCGTTCCACGGCTTGGTGTATGAGACGGTCTGCTGCAGCACACCGTTGACGTACAGCTTGATGTTCTTCGCTGATGCGTCGTACACACCGACCAGGTGGGTCCAGGTGTTTCCCGGCGGCGGTGAGTCCGACTGTGCCCGGTCCAGTGGCGCGCCCGAGGTATCGGACTCGTACCTGCCGAAGATCCAGCGGTCGTAGTACCCGGAGTAGTAGAGCTGGAAGCCCGAGGCGTTCGTGCCGTCCTGCGTGGCGATGATCGCCGAGCCTGTCGGCTTGGTCGACGGCAGCTTCGCCCACGCCGACACGCTGAAACTCTTACTGGTGTCCAGCACCGGGCCTGAGGTGGCCAGGTAGCCGTCGGTGCCATTCAACTGCACCGCACCGTCCACCTTGCCGGCCGCACCGAAGCTGACCCCTCCCTGCGCCCCGGCCGGGAACGAGCCTTCGGTGTCCTCAGCACGACTCGCGCCGGCCGCCTCGTTCATCTTCCAGTACGCCGCTGGGGCAGGCACCGCGTTACCGGAGTCATCGAGCCGCCACCGCGCCGCCACGACCGGCCGCTGGGTGTAGAGGTTCTGCGCCTCCGACCCCGTAATCAGCCGGTCGAACAGCTGCACGTCGTCGATGTCGCCGGAGAAGAACCCGTCACGAGACCCGTACCAGCCGGCTCCGATGAGCACGTCGCCCGTGGCCTTCCAGGGCGTGCCGAACGAGGTGGTCTGCTGCAAGACGCCGTTGACATACAGCGCGATGGTCTGCTGCACCGCGTCGTAGACGCCCACCAGGAGGTACCAGCGATCTCCTGTCGGCGCCGCCGTTGACTTGGCGCGGGTCAGCGAAGCGTCGGGCGAATCCGAGTCGTACCGGTTGAAGATCCACCGGTCGTAGGCCGACGAGTAGTAGAGCTCGAAGCCGGACTTGTTGGTCCCGGCCTGCGTCGCGATGATACCGGGATGGTTCGGCTTGTCAGCCGGCAGCTTCGCCCACGCCGAGACGCTGAAACTTGCGCTGGTGTCGACGGCCGAGCCGGAGGTTTCCGCGTATGCGTCGGTGCCGTTGAGTTGCATCGCCGTGTTCTGCACACCGTCGATGCCCATCGTGGCTCCGCCGTTCACGGTGGCCGCGAGGCTACCGTTCGCATCCGCTGCGGTGGTGGCGTTTGTCGGCTCGTCCAGTGCCCAGCGGTCGACGGCCGCCGCCCCGGCCTGCACCCGGAACATGTGCTGATAGATCGCGCTGGCGTTGCCGGCAGCATCGAATGCCTGGACCCGCAGATAGTTCAGCCCCACCTCCGACGGCGCCAGTTGCAGGGTCACCGGATTCTTGGGATCGGACGGAGTGACGCTGACATGCGCCCCGTCGTTCAGCCAGTACTGGTACTTGACGACGTCATCGGCGGTGGGCGTCACGGTAAACGTGCCGTACTTGCCGACCCCGTCGATCCACGGATCATCCGCATTGCTGGGATCAGACGCCGGATAGTCGGCCGAGTCTACCTTCGGCGGCGTCGGCACCGAGGTGTCGTACCGGAAGTAGCACGAGGTCGGTGAGCCACCGGAGTAACTCCACGGAGACCATTCGTACCCGTCGTATGCGCGGACCTCCCAGTGGATCGTTATCGTCTCCGACATCACGAAGCTGTCCGGGACCTGGACGTCGAAGGTGCCGCCGGACGCCTTCTTGCCCACCTTGCCCGAGTCCCACGAATGAACGGTCCCGTCCGCCTCCGTCCACGCCACCTTGAACTCGCCGTACAGCTGATCGCCGTCGGGGTCGGACAACACCGCATACAGCATCGGCCGCTGGTTGACCGCCGGGATGTCCGTGGACACGCAGGCCCCGCCCGGGCTCATCGACAGGTTCTTCATCCGCGGCTGATCAGGCGGTGCGTTGTAGTTCACCCGCAGATGGGCGCCGGACGCGAAGGTCTTCCAGTCCGACATCGAGGACTCCGAACTCGCCCGCAGCCCGAAAGAGATCGTGCCGTACCTGCGGGTGGCGGCGTCCTGCACCGCCGCGGTCACCGTCGAGTCTGCAAACTCCACCGGCGTCGACGAGCAGTACGAGACGTTACGGGTTTGCAGATAGGTCAACCAGTTCGAGTCCCCGGTGTGGTTGTTCCAGGTCACGTTGGAACCGAAGTGGGTCACCCGCCACAACTGGATGCCCTGGTCCGTGCCGCACTGGTAGGCCGAAGTCTCGTAACCGGTGAACGTTGCGCTGAGAATCTTCTTCCCCGCGAAGGTGCTCGCCGGGAACTGGTACAGCAGCCGCTTCCTACCGCTCTTGACACAACGCGCGTCCCACGAGACATCGCAATAGCCGACGCCCTCACTCCCACTGAACTTGTAGTACGACTCATCCGGCCAGGCCGCCGCGATCATCGCCCACTGCCCGGCCTTCGGCGTATACCAATGCGGGTCCACGTACACCGGATACTGCGTCGAGGAGTCGGCCAGCAGCTCCTGGTCCGGATGAAGCGTCAGCGTGGAACCGTCCATCGTCGTCGGCACCGGCGCCACGTGGCTCGCCCCACCAACATCGGTGCCCCCACCTGGCAGGCTCTGCGCCTTGACACCACCGTCTCGCGACCCATCGGTCGTGGGGCTGCTGGACGGTGGCGCCGAGTCCCACATCTGTGGTTGGTCCGCGACAAACACCGCGCCGCCCGCGCCCGTGTCGACCGCCGACAGTGAGCCGTCGGCGGTCACCGACACCGACAAACCCTGTGTGGCCACCGAGAACCGAAGCTGCTCCAGCGCCGGGTTCTGCGCGGCATCCGGGGTCTTGATCACCAACAGCTGGGAGAATCCCGCGGCGGTTGCCGTCAGACGAAAGTCCACATCGGGCAGAACGTTTTGGTAGGTAGCCACCGATCCGTCCACCGACGGGGCCGGCAAACTCATGCCCGGCCACGACAACGACATGCGCCGTCCGGCCGTTGCCATCCGGACGAACGGCCCCGTGCCCCCACCGGAGAACACCAGATCCGGCACCACCGCAGCCGGCGACACCGACCCGTCAGCCGACACCTGCAACGTCGTGTCGATGCTCGCCCACTGGTTCCCGCGCCTCACCCGCACCGGCTGCGTGTGCTGCACGGCCGTCATCGAACCGTCCGGGTCGGCGTACGTCTCGCTGCTGATCCCCCGCAGCGAGGTGACCTCGACTTCCTTGCCGGACGACCGGGCCTTCGCCCGCGCATCCGCCACCGACGCTGTCCCCGACGTGTCTACACTCTCGGCGCTGTCGGCGGTTTTGTGCGACGGGGCCGCCTGCGCCGAGTTCGCCAGCGGCACCAGCGCTGCCACCAGCGCAGCCGCACTCACCACTGCGGCGGCACGCAACCGACCCATCGACCACAGTCCGCCCGAAGCACCACCGAACCTGCGCATGCCGCCTCCATGCCTGGCCATGACGCAGCGCCGCAGCCGTCACGCAACGGCAACGCAAAGGTCAAGGGTTAACAGACGCTGAGAAATCTCTGACAGCGGCAAGGACAGTAGAGAACACGCCGAGTCGACACAAGGCTCCGCCAAGTAACGATGACTTACCGCACAGCCCAGTAACAAAAATGGAACCGGCAATAGTGTGCAGATCAACACCATCGGCTCGAATCAGCATCGAAGAAATGACCCGAAAGGCCGATTGACGCGCCGACAGGACCCGCCGTTGCGGCGGCGAAAGCCCGCGGGAGCGCCGCGCTGCGGAGACGAGGAACCGTCACGGACGGCACTGATGCACGTCCGCCCGGGCCCACCCAGAGGCTGCGTTCGGACTCTTGGCGCTAATGCTGCACGTGTCGCCGCACGCAAACTGCGCGGCTCGGGAGCGGAGCGGCTCGGGAGCGGACTGGGGTTGTCCCGTAAGTCAGCGGAGGCGCTACTGCCCGCGGGGCGGGCGAGTTGACCGTAGGACGACGGGCGTAATCAGCTCGGCAGGCGGCTCGCTATCGGCGCCAGCGCAGCGTTCGAATCGCGATAGCCGTGTGTGATTTCTGACGGCCATCAACGAGGTGCGCGTCTCGCCCATCGTACGCAAGCGGAAGGGGCACGCGTTGATCTTCTTTCTTGCGCCGTACAGATGAAGCATCGCGTCCAAGCGGCTTCCCGACCATGCCACGGAGTTGCCCCTGCCCCACCCTCGCCGGGTCGGATCTGCACGCGGTGATGCGTGGTGCGCCGTACGCCGTTACCTGTGCGCCGTGCTGGGCTGCCATGTGGCTGGGGGAATTGAACCCCCGCACTGCCCGCCGTGCGTCCAGGAGGGGCCGGTTTGACCGCCGGCCACGGCTTCGTGCACGCCTCCGAACGGCTACCTACACCTCCGTGGACGGTCAGTCGATCAGGTCGACCTCCCAGTTCGCCCGCTGGATCAGAGTGTCGACCGCGCGAATCTCGCGGGCCAGCCGATCGGCCTGACCACGCAGGTCGGCGACCGGTAGCGCCGAGAGCATCAGCAACTCGGACCGCAGCTGCCGACCGGCGCCGCGCCGGTCCGCGCCGGCGGCCGCGTCCGCCGGGGCGGTGAGCAGCGAATGCCGGAGCCGCAACACGTCGCGCCGGGCCAGCGCGTCGGTGACCGTGGCCCCGTCATCGAGCCGGGTGGCCGCGTTGGTCGCGTTGATCCGGCGGATCAACGCCTCCAGCTCGTCGAGCACCCGCTCGGACTCGGCGAGCAACTCCGCCGCGTTCTCCGGTGGAGTCTCACCCTCCTGATACCGCGCCGACCCGATGATCCGGGCGCGCAGCTGGCTGACCCGGCGGACCGCCTCAGCGCGTTCGGCCAATGCCTCAGCAAGCTTCACGGGACCTCCTCGGCTACGGGTGTCCCAGTATGCAGCCGGGCGTGCTCGCGCCGGGCGAGCACCCCGGCACCAAGCAACCGACACCGACCGGCGCGGGGCGGCGGTGGTGCCCGCCGCATCACCGGGTGGGCGGCTGAACCAGCCGCGGCCTCAGCCGGCGGCCAAGTTGTCCTGCTGGCCGCTGTCCTCGCGGCTTCCGCCGCCATCGGGCTGGCCGCTCAAGCACTGGGATCGGCCCTTGAGCGCCTCATCCTCGCCTCGGACTGGCGTGTGTGGCCGGCCCCGATACGCCACCTTGCCGGCCGACTCGTGAACCACCGACGCACCCGTTGGAACGCCGCCGCCACTACCTACCGGGGACTGCGCGAGAGCGCCGCCAAGGCCCGAGCCGCAGGAAGTCGTACCGACCGACCGCCCGCTACAACGCGCTACATGCGATGACCAGCATCGCCACCCAACAACCGGACCGGCCGACCTGGAGCGGCGATCGCTTGCACGCCACCGCCGTGCGGCTCAGGCGTGACCGACACCTAGACCTCGCCACCCTCTGGCCGCACCTGTGGCTCACCCTGCCCGAACCTGTCCGAGCCGAAGTCACCACCGCCCGCCAAGCCCTCACCCGCACCACCACCCTCGCCGGCTGGGCCCTGCTATACGCACCCCTGGCGTTCTGGTGGTGGCCAGCCGCACCGGTCGCCCTTCTTCTCGCAGCCATCGCTCGCAGCCGCATACGCTCTGCCGCCGACACCTACGCCCTACTACTGGAAGCCACCGTCATCGTGCACACCGGTAACCTCGCTCGGCAGCTGGGTATCGACCACACCGGGCACTCACAGCCAAGGCCGGCGTCGCCGTCTCCGCGGCGCTGCACCGGACTCCTCCTTGGCAGGAGGAGCCGCCAAGCACGCCGTCTTTGGGCAACTGACGGTCGGACCGGCGGTCGGCGGCGGGAAGGCGCTGCGGAACCCGATAATGCGGGCCATGGGATTTTGGGGAACCTTCCTCGTGGCGCGCAGCGACCGGCCGCTTCCCGAGCTGGACGGCGTACGGGAGCTGGCCGAGCACCTCGGTTGGCACGGCGTCGGACGGGACGGTTGGCAGGCGGTTCAACTCCACCGGGCCCCGCAGCACTGGCAGCTTCCGATGACCGGCACGGACGGCCGGGAACAGCTGCTGGAGTCGCTGCAGTCGCAGACCGGCTGGCCGGTACTGGCAGGTATCGTGGCGGCCAGCGACGGCGCCCAGGTGGTCGGCTACAGCCCCAGGGCGGGCCGGTGGAGCGGCTGGCTGATGCTGGAGCGTCTGGTCGACTATCTCGGCTCGCCGTACACGGACTGCCTTGCGGTGGAGGAGGACGAGGAACTGCCCGACGACGACGAGTTCTGGCAGGACCGCTACTGTGAAGCGTGCCGCCCGCTGTACGAGTTGGCTCCGGCACCCAGTATCGCCGCACCGCGCGCCGTGGCGTGGGCGAAGGAGGCGGGCTGCGCACCGAACGTCGAGGCGGTGGAGGCGGCGCTCGACGGCGGTGATGTCTTCGCGGAGGACCAGTTCTTCACGCTGCTGACGACGCTGGGGCTCCCCGTGCTGACCCGCTCGAACAGCACCGACGAATCATCATGACACCGGCTCGTGCCAGGCGCGCCAGCCTGGCCGCGAGGCATCGCCGACAGCGACGGCCATGGTCGCAACCGCCTGCGTAGCGGAGCGAGTCACTGAACCGTCAGCACGAGCGACGGTGCTGGGCGAGCGCGCCGTGGCTGGGATCAGTGGTCGGCGGCACGCAGGATCGCGGCCTTGAGCTGTTCATAGGTCGCCTTCTGCGGCTGCACTCGACTCACCAACGCGGACAACGTGATCGTCTGTTGGTCGCCCAGCACGGTGTCCAACCGGGCTGTCCGGGCGATGTAGAAGTCCCAGTACGACGTGTCGAGGGTCAGATCGTCGCGGACTGCCTGCGGTTGGTCTCGGGCGGTGAACACGCAGAATACGTACACGTCTGCGCCACGCGACGCGATCTGCGCCGAGGTGTTGGTGGAGTAGTCCCAGCTCTTCTTGCGGGCCACATCGAACTTGATGACCGAGGGGCCGGTCTGTGGCCAGGTCTGCAGGTAGGCGCCAGTCTTGACCTCGACCCGCAGCCCGTCGACGGTCGCCAGGTCGACGGCGTCCCACTCGCGGCGGGCGGCGCCGTCGACACAGCCCAACGCGCGGCCGACCAGGTACTCGGCGAATACCCCACGCAACGAGTTGCCGAGCAGATCGGAGCTCGACCAGGACCAGAAGTCCGCCAGCGTGGCGCCGGTCGGACCATCGGCGCCCATGATCGGCTCCGTTCCTGTCCGTGGCGAGATCGGAACGATGCCGAGGTCGAACTCGATGGTCATGTTGCCTCTCCGATTCGTGGTCCGGTCATTACTATCACCGCTCCTGCAGCAGGAGCATCCGAGCTGTGCTACGTCTCGTTGCGGGCGGATGGTTTCGCGTCGCGCTGGTCGAAAGAAGTCGATCGTGCTACTTACGTTGCGGTGAACCGAGCACCGCACCGATGAGAGCGATGAGTGCGGCGAGCACGGTAGCGGGGATGTGTGCACCGGGAACGTGCCACATACCGATGGCCAGAGCTCCCGCGGCAACAACCGCCCCGACCCGGATCATCAGCTGGCGATGAGCCGGCGGTGGCGTCGACAATGATGCGTTCGTGTTGGCAGCGGCGAGCATCGTCTGGCTGCATGTGTCGGTACAGACCAGCCGCTGATGGTGGCCGTCGCAAGCAGCGGGGACAGGTGCTTGCGCAGCTCGCTGCGGGTTGCCATGCCGAGGCGGAAGTCGCGTTGCCGGTCAGCAAGATCTCGAGCGGCGTGCAATCCAGCCGTCTCGAGGGCACGCCGGTTGGCTGGTCCCCACGCATCGCTGCGACGCGTGGTGTGTCGGATGCGTCGTTCCACCTCCGACAAGCGCCTGGTAATGGCTTCCCGGGTTTCGTTGCCGCCATGAGGCGACAGCCTCATGGCGGCAAGTGCCTTGACGATCGAGTGGACGAGCGCGTCGCTGCTGGAGCCGCGCGTGAGGATGTTGTCCACGACGACCACGAGGCCGGACCCACCGGCCATCACCGCCAAGGCAAATAGGGCGGTCGCGTACCAGGCGTGGTACTGGCGCAGCTGCTCCCACGACCCGGGACCATGGCGATGGCGAACACAAGGGGGAGCGTCATGTTGATCAGGAGTCGGACGCTGATACCCGCCGACCGGGCCTGATCACGGATGATGGCTGTCTCAACCGACTCCCGATTTCTCTTCGCAGCGGGAAGGTTGGCCGCAGCGATCAGTCTCTCTCGGCTGCCCTCGCCGTACGTGCGCACGAGCGACAGCAGCAGCCGGTTGTTGAGCAGGATCACGCCTAACATCAGGGTCATCGGGATCGTGGCCATTGCCCAGGTAGCGATCATCTCAGCGAGGACAAGCACAGCCTCATCTCCTTCAAACAGCCCGGCCTGCCTGTATCAGGGTCGGTGACGTCAGAACAGTGAGCCCTGCGTTGGCCGGTGCACGGTCGGCAGCTCAGAATGTGGCGGGGCCGCGAGCCGCCCGACCGTGCTCGTCGCGCGCCGGGTCGCGGTCGGGCCGCGGTAGAGGGGGTTATAGCCCAGCAACCTGATCCTGTCGCGATCTGTGCTCCTGAGTTGTTCGTGGTTGGACTTGGGGTACAGCAACCCCAGCGGTGCGGCCGGCGGCGCATTGAGGTAAGCCGCCCGCGCACATCCGGTCAGGTGAAGGCAACGATCGATGGTGCTGTTGCAGATCTGGCACAGCATTCCGCGGACTCTGCCCGTGAAGTGGTCATGATCGACGATCACAGCGAACCGCCGATGACAGGCCTGGCAGGCGGTCCCAAACTCAGCGAGTAGCCGACGGCGGATCTGCGCCAACCGCTTGGTTCCTGCCACGTGAGCAGGCCACTGTAGGTGGGCGCCCTCGGGGCAGCGGCGGCGTGGTGGCACCAAGTCTGGCGTGGTCACCTTGCCGGTCGGATGGACACGCCACGACACCGTCCGGTCTCCGCGCCGATCAGCAGTAAGAACCATCGCCTCGCCCCACGCCCAACTCGGCGGTTGGATCCGGTACTGGTTGCCGTCTGACCACCAGGAACACCATTGCTTGTGCACGACACCGGCTGGATTCTTGCCCCGACGGACCCCGCCGCATACCAGCGTCGTTCCGCGCTGCAGGTGATAGCGGCCGTCATCACCTTCCACGGCCAGCAGATCGAAGTCCACGACCTCCCATGGTTCGGCCACGTCCGTCAGGCACGACGTGCCGAGCTGGTCGCGGATAGCTCGTTCTATGCCGTCCGCGTCGTGGTCCAGGATCAGCTGCCACACGACACTGAGACGCCGATGCTCCGGCATCTGGCCCAGCAACGGCCCCACTGGAAAGCCCACCGATGACACCTCCGCCATCCATGCCTAAGACTCCGTGACGGATCGACGACCCACCGTACTAACGCGGTACGACAGAAATCCGCGACGCCTGCCCTGGAGCCGCGCCCGGAGGATTCTGGCGGGTGCGCCTCCGCGTCGCCGTGTATATCGGCGGTGCACCGTGGCGAACGGGACTGTAAGACGTTCGGTGTAACTCCCGATCATGGAAGTGACATCGATGACCGAGATGATGTCTGGTATGGACAACACCGACGATCCGACACGGGCGGCTGGCCTGGGCGGGCTGGATGAGCAGCTGATTGATCAGCTGGTCGATCGGGCCAAGGCCGGTGGGCTGCAGCTGACCGGGGAGGGCGGGCTGCTGGCGGCGCTGACCAAGCGGGTGCTGGAGTCGGCGTTGGAGGGCGAGATTACCGACCATCTGGGCTACCAGGCTCACGATCCGGCTGGTCGAGGTAGCGGCAACTCCCGCAACGGCGTCCGCAGCAAGACCGTGCTCACCGAGGTCGGTCCGGTCGAGCTGGATGTTCCTCGGGACCGCAATGGCAGTTTCGAGCCGAGGATCGTGGCGAAGCGACAGAAGCGGCTGTCCGGGGTCGATGAGATGGTGATCTCTCTGGCGGCCAAGGGATTGACTACCGGCGAGGTCCAGGCCCATCTGGCTGAGGTGTATGGGGCGCAGGTGTCACGCCAGACGATCTCCACGATCACCGACAAGGTGATCGAGGGCATGGTCGAGTGGCAGAACCGGCCGCTGGATGCAGTGTATCCGGTGGTGTTCATCGACGCTATCCACGTCAAGATCCGTGATGGTCAGGTTGCGAACCGGCCGATCTATGTGGCGCTGGCGGTCACCTGCGAGGGCAACCGTGACATCCTCGGGCTGTGGGCCGGTGACGGCGGTGAAGGCGCCAAGTACTGGCTGCATGTGCTCACTGAGCTGAAGAACCGGGGCGTGGCCGATGTGTTGATGATGGTCTGCGACGGGCTGTCCGGGCTACCGGAAGCGATCGCCAGTGTGTGGCCAGCCACGGTGACGCAGACCTGCGTGGTGCACCTGCTGCGCAACAGTTTCCGTTACGCCGGCCGGCAGCACTTCGACGCTATCGCCAAGGCGCTACGGCCGGTCTACACCGCGCCCACCGAGGCCGCCGCGGCCGAGCGGTTCGCCGAGTTCACCGAGGCGTGGGGCACCCGATACCCGGCCATCGTCCGGCTCTGGGAACGCGCCTGGGCCGAGTTCGTGCCGTTCCTGGCGTTCGACCCGGAGATCCGGCGGGTGGTCTGCTCGACCAACGCGATCGAGTCGGTCAACGCCCGGATCCGTCGCGCTGTGCGGGCCCGCGGGCACTTCCCCAACGAACAGGCCGCGCTCAAGTGTGTCTACATGGCGGTGATGAGCCTGGACCCGACCGGCATCGGACGCAAACGCTGGATGATGCGGTGGAAGCCCGCACTCAACGCGTTCGACATCGCCTTCGACGGCCGTCTGGCCGCCGGCAAGAAGTAACCCACCCAACCCTGAGATACACCGAACGTTTGACAGACCCCTGGCCGGGCGGGGTGAGAACGCCGAGGCTGAGACCTGGTACCGCCGCGCCGCCACCGCCGGTGACACCGACGCGATGACTGGTCTCGGAGTCCTGCTGGCGAGGCGGGGCGAGAAGGCCGAGGCTGAGACCTGGTACCGCCGCGCCGCCACCGCCGGTGACACCGACGCGATGACTGGTCTCGGAGTCCTGCTGGCGAGGCGGGGCGAGAAGGCCGAGGCTGAGACCTGGTACCGCCGCGCCGCCACCGCCGGAAACACCGACGCGATGTTCAACCTCGGGCTCCTGCTGGCCAGGCGGGGTGAGAACGCCAAGGCCGAGACCTGGTGCCGCCGCGCCGCCACCGCCGGTGACACCAGCGCGATGAACAACCTCGCGGTCCTGCTCACCAGGCGGGGTGAGAACGCCGAGGCGAACGCCTGGCGACGGCGTGCGGCCGACGCTGGTGACACCAGCGCGATGAACAACCTCGCGGTCCTGCTCACCCGGCGAGGTAATAACGCCGAGGCTGAGACCTGGTGCCGCCGCGCCGCCGACGCCGGAAACACCGGCGCGATGTACAACCTCGGGGTCCTGCTGGCCAGACGGGGTGAGAACGCCGAGGCCGAAACGTGGTACCGCCGCGCCGCCGACGCCGGAAACACCGGCGCGATGTACAACCTCGGGGTCCTGCTGGCCAGACGGGGTGAGAACGCCGAGGCCGAAACGTGGTACCGCCGCGCCGCCGACGCCAGACACGCTAGCGCGATGAACAGGCTTGCGGCCCTGGATGCCGAGACGGTCGCTTGGCGACGGTTTGCTCGCAAATCGGATGTGTAGCGGAAACGATTGTTTCTGAGATAGCTCGAGACCGAGCCCCAACAGCGGAGCCTCGGGAGTCATCTTTTGTTCAGGGCTCATCTCTTCGAAACGGCGGTGTTTGCCACGGTGACATGTCTGCTCGATGACGGACGAGACGCACCGGGTGCCGAAACCTGCCTTGCTCACTGCTGCGGTCAACGGAGACCTCGACGACCAGTTCGGGCTCGACAGGTCGATACGGCACCGCTTCGGGCTGGCCGATGTGGCCGAGCCATCCTGCCGGTAGCGGCTGCGGCCACGGATGTGTGGCGCGTTGATGACCACGGTCGGGTGGGCGCAACAGCGGCGCGATCTGCGCCGCCTGCGCGGTAGTGATGCGGGTCGTTCGACCGACCACTCGCAGGCGGTGGTCGGCGTCGAACCGGCCGAGGATGAGTGTTTCGGGCTCCGATCGCGAACCGGTGAGCCCACCGACCACACACTCCGTGGTGTGCCGTACCCACTGGTAACACGTCCGTATTCGAGAGCTGTTGTATTCCTCTGGTTTGACTCGGGCTTTCGGTGCGGCACCGTAAGACGGCGGACATCGTGCGTTGCCGCGGATGTTGTGGGCGGCGCTCAGCCTGGGTGGCTTCGGCTCGTGCTGACGCTGCTGGTCACCTCTGGTTGCGGGCGGGTGTGGTGCGGGTGAGGCGGTGGATGGCGGTCAGGCCGTCGGGGGTGCCGGGCCATTGTCGGGCGATGGAGTCGGTGCCGGCGCGTCGGATGGTGGAGCGCAGGACGAGGGCGACGATGATGGCGTCGTCGGCGTAGCCGAGTACCGGGATGAAGTCCGGGATCAGGTCGAATGGCAGGGCGAGGTAGGCCAGCAGCAGCCACAATCGGATCCGTACCCCGCGGGGCAGGGTGTTGTCTCGGGCCAGTCGTGTGACCAGGCGAAGCAGGTCGGGCAGGATGCGCAGCATCTCGGTCAGCGCGTTGCCTTTCGGCCGCGCCAGGGCAAGGACTGCTACCAGCACGAGCCACAGCAGCAGCACGCCGGCGATCACGCTGATCGCGGCGATCAGCAGCTCAGTCCACATCGCTTGCCATCTTCCCGGTATCGCTGGTGTCGTGCCAGATGTTGCGGACCTCGCGCGCGGCGTAGAACATCAGCACGTAGCCGGCCAGTGGGTCGGCCCACCACCAGCCGGCTGTCGCGTTGAGCGCCAGCCCGGCCAGTACCGCAGCGGCGAGGATGCCGTCGACCAGCGTGACGCGCCCTTCGACTGCCAGTACTCGGTTTCCCAGCGCTGCGCCGGTGTGGGTCTTCCCGAACGCTAGGCCGAACATCACCAGCGCGGTCCAGGCGATCCCGGCCGGCGAGTGTCGCGACCGGTGGCGAGGACGAGGGTGGACTGCACGGCGAGGTAGAGCGCCAGTGCGGCGAACGCGGCGCCGATCAGCCGCAGCGCGCGGCGTTGCCGCCGCGCGCCGGCGCCGGACAGTTCCCAGAGCACGACGGTGGAGGCGCCGATCTCGATCAGCGAGTCGAGGCCGAAGCCGGCTAGCGCGACCGAGCGGGCGGTCATCGCCGCGACCGCTAGCACCGCGATGCCGATCATGCTCCAGCCCAGGGTGACCAATTCCAGCGCGTACCCACGGCGCAGCAGCCGACGCCGGGCCCGATCATCGGTCACGGTCACCGCCCCGTCATGCCGGGGTATCCGCGGCCTCGGACGTGCCGCCAGGTCAGCAGTGGCCCGGACGCGCCGTCGGTGTCGGGTGGGGTGCCGGTGAGGAGGAAGCCGGCGGCGCGGGCGACGCCGTTGCTGGCGGTGTTGGCGGGGTCAATGCGGAGCAGCACCTGTTGCATGGCGAGCGTGTGGTACGCGTAGTCGGTCATCAACCTGACGGCGCGGCTGGTGAGTCCTTGGCGGCGGTGGGTGGGGCCGATGGCGTAGGCGAGTTCGGCGGACGGGCCTCCGGGGCCGCGACCGTCGGGACCGGTGGCGAACAGGAGGATTTCGCCGAGCGGATCGACGCGGTCGGTGGTGATGGCGAGTTGGATACTGCGGCCCTCGGCGCGCCGGATTCGGGCCTGGTCCAGGTACTCGCGGGCAGCGGACAGGTCGAACGGGGAGGCCAGTGGTGTCCACGCGGCCACCGTCGGATCGTCGAACAACTCCACCATGGCGGGTAGATCAGCGTCGCCCCATTCGCGCAGGTGCAGGCCCAACCCCACGATGTTCACCTGGGCCGGGAACCGCCCGGACGGTGGCGTGCCGGCGGCGGTCATCGCTGGCCCCGGACGTTGCGGCGGGTGGGATGGGGCCAGGCGGCGGTGCGCAGCAGGCGCAGTCCGTTGAGGCCGACGATGACGGTGGAGCCTTCGTGGCCGGCCACTCCCAGCGGCAGCGGGAGGTGGCCGACCAGGTCCCAGACGACCAGGCCGGTGATGAAGGTGGCGGCGATGACCAGGTTGGCGCTCACCACCCGGCGGGCGCGACGCGACAGGGCGATCACGGCCGGTACCGCGGTGAGCTCGTCGCGGACCACGACGGCGTCGGCGGTCTGCAGGGTCAGGTCGGAGCCGGCGCCACCCATGGCGATGCCGGCGTGTGCGGCGGCCAAGGCGGGGGCGTCGTTGATGCCGTCGCCGACGATGGCGACCCGCTCGCCGGCGCGCTCCAGCTTCTGGACGGCGGTCACCTTGCCCTCGGGCAGCAGCCCGGCGTGCACGTCTGGGATGCCGACCTGATCGGCGAGGCGGCGGGCGGCGTGCGGGTTGTCGCCGGTGAGCAGTACCGGCAGCTGACCGGTCAGATCGGCCACGGCGGCCACCGCGCCGCGGGCGTCGGGTCGCAGCTGGTCGGTGATGCCCAGCACGCCCACCGGATGGTGCTCGACCAGGACCACGACCGCGGTCTGCCCGCTGTCGGCGAGCTGCTCGGCGGCGGCGCGGGCGGCGGCGAAGTCCGGGCCGGTGGCGCAGGAGGGCAGCAGCGCGGTCGGGGCCCCGACCTGTACCAGCTCGGCGTCGAGGCGGGCGGACACGCCGCGGCCCGGCTGCGCGCTGAACCAGTCCACCGGCCGTACCGGGATGCCGCGGTCGCGGGCGGCGCGGACGACGGCGGCGGCGAGCGGGTGTTCGCTGGGGTGCTCGACGGCGGCCGCGGCCGCCAGCACCTGTTGGTCCGTGTACCCGGGCACGGCGCGGATCTCGGCCAGGTGCGGCACGCCGCGGGTCAGGGTGCCGGTCTTGTCGAACGCGACGCGGGTGGTGGTGCCAAGCTGTTCCATCACCACCGCGGACTTGACGAGTACGCCGTGGCGGCCCGCGTTGGCGATCGCGGCCAACAGCGGCGGCATCGTGGCCAGTACGACCGCGCACGGGGAGGCGACGATCATGAAGGTCATCGCCCGCAACAGCGAGGTGCGCACCGCCTCACCGAACAGCAGCGGGGTCACGAACAGCAGGATCGTGGCCGCGACCATGCCCACCGAGTACCGCTGCTCGACCTTCTCCACGAACAGCTGGGTGCGGGCCTTTGTGCGCGACGCCTCCGCCACCAGAGCGGCGATGCGCGCCACGACCGACTCGCCGGCCGGGCGGTCCACCCGTACGGTCAGGGCGCCGGCGCCGTTGAGGGTGCCGGCGAACACCTCGTCGCCGGTGGTCTTGTCCACCGGCAGCGGCTCGCCGGTGATGGTGGCCTGGTCGACCTCGCCGGCGCCGTCGGTCACCGATCCGTCGGCGCCGATGCGCTCGCCGGGGCGGACCAGGATCAGCTCGCCGACCGCCAGCTGCGCCACCGGTACGGTCGTCTCGCGGCCGGCGGCGTCCAGGCGGGTGGCGGTGTCGGGGGCCAGGTCCAGCAGGCCGCGCACGCTGTCTTCGGTACGGGCGGTGGCGAGTGCCTCCAGCGCGCCGGAGGTGGCGAAGATGACGATCAACAGCGCCCCGTCGAGTACCTGTCCGATCGCGGCGGCACCGATGGCGGCGACGACCATCAGCAGGTCGACATCGAGTGACTTGTCCCGCAACGCTTTCAGCCCGGCCAGGCCGGGCTCCCAGCCGCCGGCGACATAGCAGGCCAGATACAGCGGCCAAGACGCCCAAGCCGGCCCTCCGACGAGCTGGACGGACAGCCCAGCGAGGAACAGCACCAGCGCCGTGGCCGCCCAGCGCATCTCCGGCAGCGCGAACAGCCGGGTGCGGCGTACCGGCAGCGGTGGTGGGGTTCGTGGCGGGGCAGGCGTGGTGGTCAGGCTGCTCACGGCAGCTCCCCTCGGCCGGGTGATCGGTGGCTCCGGCCGCCGACCATACCAGAACACATGAAGAGGTCTTCATACATGCGGGTTACGCTAGGCTCACCGCATGGGACACGGACCAGACGGCAAGCCCGGCCCCGCCGGCACCCTGGACGCCGACGCGGCGGCCACCGTCGCGGCCACCCTGCAGGCGCTGGCCACCCCCAGCCGGCTGCTGATCCTCACCCGGCTGCGCCAGAGCCCCTGCCCGGTCGGCGAGCTGGCCGACACCATCGGCATGGAGCAGTCCGCCGTCTCCCACCAACTGCGCCTGCTGCGCGCCCTGGGCCTGGTCACCAGCACCCGATCGGGGCGACGCATCGTCTACGCCCTGTTCGACAACCACGTCGCCCAACTGCTCGACGAAGCCATCTACCACATCGAGCACCTCCGGCTCGGCAAGCACGACACACCTGCCACAGTTACCGAGCCCACCGCCGGCTAGCGTCAGTGCCGTTGACGGCCGGAGTTGTTGCTCTTCATGCTCGCAACGTCTCGTGAGGTGACTGTGAGGCTATTGAGGTAGTCTGCCCAGCTCTCGCTTGCCAATGTGGCCCATCGTTCAGCAGTTCGGGGGCGCAGGCCGAACAGGTCGGAGATCACCAGCGGGGGCATGTCGGCGAGCGCGCACCCCTTGTTCGAGGTTGCAGCGAACTCTCGGGGTCGGACACTCGCCGCATTCTCATCGCCGCGCCGACCTACTGTGCTGACGAGCGATGACGTCGGCATCGGGCGTACCTCGAGCTGGCCGCCGACAAGCTCACGGGTCCAGAGCTGGCAGCGGCGTTCGGCCGGGTGGCCGGTGCGCCGGCCCGGTACGAGGCCGAGCCGGTTGAGCAGGTACGGGTGCACAGCGAGGAGCTGGCCGCGATGTTCGACTGGTTCGCCACGGTCGGCTTCCGGGCCGATCCGGCGCAGCTGCGCGCCCTGCACCCGGGTGCCATGACTATGGCGGCGTGGGCCAGTCGGCGCTGGACCGTATCGGCCGAGCCGGGCCCCGACATCCTGAGCCCTGATGCGGGCGGCGGATCTCCCGGGCGAACGGGAACCGGGCGGCACTCGCCGTCCGGTTCCGTCATCCACTGTGGACAGACAGGCCACAATGTCTACTCTGGACCATTCCACGTCGTCCACTATGGACAGGCGCTACCGGTCCGTCTTGTCGTTGCGAGTCGCCTGGTAGCGGTCCGCGTAGGTGTCGGAGTCCTTGATCAGGTCGTCGCAGAACGCCGCCACGTCGGTACCGACGAGCTCCAGCACGCCCTTCCCACCGGCTGCGCCCTCCGCGAAGAAGTCCACAATGCCGGGCAGCAGCGGGCCATCGGCCAGATCCACCGGACCCACCTTGAAGTAGTACTTCTGGATCTCCCGGTAGACGATCTGGTAGTCGCGGGGCAGCTTCCGGACCCGCGCCTGGTGGGTCCGCCACTGCTTCTTGCCCTCGATGATGTCCTGGACTCCCATGTCAGCCTCCCATCTGTCCCAGTTTGCGGGCGATGTTGCGGTTCAGCTGGTCGCGCCAGCGGTCGCGGTAGTTACGGGCGCCGGCGCCGCCGGCCAGCGCCGCGCAGAACCCGGCCACGTCGTCGCCGAGCACCTCGCCCACGCTCTGTCCCTCGGCCGCTGACTCCTCCAGCAGCCCCAAGGCGCCGTCCAGGATCGGGGTCAGGTTGCGGCCACTGAAGTCGGCGTAGGTCGTCAGCCCGGAGCGGACCTGCCGCCACCCCGCCTGATAGTCCGCCGGCAGCTCCGCGGCCCGCGCCTCGAACCCCTTCCACTCCCGGCTAATGGCGCTGCCTGTGACCTTTTCCCAGAAGTTCATTTCGTACCCTTTCGACACTGCCGGACCGTCGCCGGTCAGGAGATCTTGCGGCGGTAGACGACCATCCCGCCGGCGAACGCGACGACGAGGATGCCGACCATCCAGGCCAGCGCGATCCAGATGTCACTGCTGACCGGCTGCTGCGCGAACAGCGCCCGGACCGTGTTGACGATCGGCGTCACCGGCTGGTTCTCGGCGAACCACCGCACCGGACCGGGCATCGTGTTCGTCGGCACGAACGCCGAGCTGATGAACGGCAGGAAGATCAACGGGTAGGAGAACGCGCTCGCCCCCGAGATCGACTTCGCGCTGAGCCCGGGGATGACTGCCGCCCAGGTCAACACCAGGGTGAACAGCGCCAGGATGCCGGCCACCGCGAACCACGCCCCGACCCCCACGCCGGTACGGAAGCCCATCGCGAACGCGACGCCGAACACCACCGCGACCGAGATCAGGTTGGCCACCAGCGAGGTCAGCACATGGGACCAGAGCACACCGGTACGGGCGATCGGCATCGACCGGAACCGCCCGAAGATCCCGGTCGTCATGTCGGTGAAAATCCGGAACGCGGTGTACGAGATGCCCGAGGCCACCGTCATCAGCAGGATGCCGGGCAGCAGGTAACCCACGTACTTTCCGCTGCTGGCGCCCTGGCTGATCGCGCCACCGAACACGTACACGAACAGCAGCATCATCGCGATCGGGACCACCGCGGTCGTGATGATGGTGTCCACGCTGCGGGTGACGTGCTTGAGCGAGCGTCCGGTGAGGACGGCGGTGTCGCCGATGACATGCGCACTCATGACTTCCCTTCGGCTGCAGCGGTGGTCAGGTCGGTGTCGCCGACCAGGGTGAGGAACACGTCCTCCAGGCTCGGCTGCTTCTCCACGTACTCCACCTGCGCCGGCGGCAGCAGCCGCTTCAGCTCGGCGAGCGTGCCGTTCACCAGGATCCGCCCCTGGTGCAGGATCGCGATCCGGTCCGCCAGCTGCTCCGCCTCGTCCAGGTACTGGGTGGTCAGCAGCACCGTGGTGCCGCCCGCCGACAGCTCCCGGACCGCCTGCCACACCTCGATCCGCGCCTGCGGGTCGAGCCCGGTGGTCGGCTCATCGAGGAAGATCACCGACGGGTCGCCGATCAGGCTCATCGCGATGTCCAGCCGCCGGCGCATGCCGCCCGAGTACGTGGCGACCTTCCGCCCCGCCGCGTCGGTCAGCGAGAACCGGGCCAGCAGCGTGTCGGAGACCGCACGCGGCTTCGGGACGTGCCGCAGCCGCGCCACCAGTACCAGGTTCTCGCGGCCGGTGAGCACCTCGTCCACAGCCGCGAACTGGCCGGTCAGGCTGATCGAGCCGCGCACCTCGGCCGGCTGCCGGGCGACGTCGAAGCCATTGACACCGGCGGTACCGCCGTCGGCGCGCAGCAGCGTGGTCAGGATATTGACGATCGTGGTCTTGCCCGCGCCGTTCGAGCCGAGCAGCGCGAAGATGCTGCCCCGTGCCACGTCGAACTCGACGCCACGCAGCACCGGCAGCTTCCCGTACGACTTGACCAGGTCGCGGACCTGGATCACTGGACCGCCCGCCCTGCTGGAATCGTTGTCGGACATGGTCACTTGTCTCCTTGGCGGAGTTGTTCGAGCCGTTCGGACAGGAAGCCCCAGGTCTTCCAAAAGTCGTCGAGGTAGTCCCGGCCATCGGCGTTGAGGGAGTAGACCTTGCGGGGCGGCCCCTTCTCGGACGCGACCTTGGCCACGTCGACCAGCCCGTGCCGCTCGACCCGGACCAGCAGCGCGTAGACGGTGCCCTCGGCGATGTCGGCGAAGCCCTGGTCCCGCAGCCACGCCGTGATCTCGTACCCATACGCCGGCCGGCGGGCCAGCACTGCGAGGACGATGCCCTCCAGCGTGCCCTTGAGCATCTCGGTCACCAGCTTGCCCATGGGCGCCCACCTTTCTACTCAGTGTCGTTGACTACCGGTAGATAGTAACGCTGACTACTGGTAGATAGCAACACTGAATACCGAGTCGGTCGTACGAGCCAGCCCGGTCGGCGCGGCCACCCGGCCCGGTCTGCCGGTCACGCTCCGGCGTTCCGCGGCGGCAAGGTGCCAACGCCAGGAGCAATGTGAGGTGTGGCCATGCGCCCGTTGTTCGAGGTAGCAAAACTGGTGGCGACGGCTCGACCAGGGATGAAGGAGTCGTCGGGTGCGACCCCGGCCCGGACCTGCCCAGTGCGCTTCGGGCATGGGTGGCCCAGGCTGCGGCCGTGGGCGGGGTCGCCCGCATCCTCGGCCGGCTGTCGCGTCGCCTCGACAGAACCGCGCCGCTGTGCGATCCCGCGGCCGCGCCGAGCAGGGCGCATCCGCGGCTGCCGCCGGGAATCCTGGCGAAAGTCGATGCGGTCTCCAGCGGCCGGTTGGGCGCGCTGTCAGCGTCGACGGGCGGGAATGAGCTGTGCGCCCTGCCGGTCACCGATCGCCGGCCCCGCCCCGTACTCGTCGTGCACCGAGGTCCGCACCGGCGGCCGTCACCGCCGCCGAGCGAGCCCTGCTGTCCGCAGCGACGGTACCGCTCGGCCTTGCCCTGCGGGAGCGGGAGGTCGGGACCGGGCGGCTCGGCTGGATCGGGTCGAGGCGCGCAACCGCGAGGCGGTGCTGTATCTCCTGCAGGCCGGCGCGACTTCGGGGGCGTGCCGGGCCGGGGACTGTATGAGGTTCGGTTCTGTGTCAGGTTTCGTGGTCGGCTTAGTTGCGGAGGATGCGGTGGCGAAGGAGCCGGAGTCCGGCCCGTCCGAACATTTGCCTCTTAAGTAGTTTGATCTTGGTGTTGGCTCCTTCGGTCGGCCCGTTGCTGTAGGGCAGGGTCAGGCCGGCGGTCACAGCGGCCTGGTCTTTGATCAGACCGTCGAGGAACTGGTCGAAGCCTGGCAGCCCCAGCGGTCTGGTCGCCTCGATCCAGTCGGGTAGATCATGGCCGTGCCGCCAGGTGAGGATCTTGGCGAACGTCTGGACTTGGCGCATCAGCGCGGTCATCTGCTGGCAGCGGCCGGTCAGGCGCTTGAGTTGACGGCGCCGGGCTGTGTCCGTGCCTGAACTGTTGTCCACCATGGCAACCCTGATCGGCGGCGCGATGCCCGGCAGCAACCCGCTGTACTTCTTCCACTGGTGGACGCTCAACGCCATGCGGTCCGGCCCATGGAAGCTGCACGTGGACCACTTCCCCGAGACCCGAACCGGGCGCAGTGCACGAAGCTGCCCCAGCTGTTCAACCTTGAGAAGGCTCCCGGCGAGTGCTACGACCTGAGACACCCGAGGTCCTCACCGACCTCATCGGAGCAGCAGCCGGTCGGATGAACCAGATTCGTGACCAACAACAGGAGGCCGAGGCACGTGCGGCTGGCCGCGCGGGACTTGACGCATACATCGAAGAACCCAAGAAGAGACATGCACGCCTGGGTCCGGCCGGGTTGAGGAGCTCCAGAAGCCCACGATCGTCGAGTTCACCGACGTTACTCCGACCGCAGTAGAGCAGCTTGTCAGCGGTCAGCGAATACCTCCGCACGATCGAGTTCCTCGGGGATCATGTCACTTGCGGCCCTGCACTAAAGGTTGTCCCGTAATGATCTTGATGGGTTGACGCGGAAGGACTTCACGGCCGCGTCGGGCCGGTCATACGACCATGGTCAGGTTGCGCATCAACGCGATACCGGCGGCGGCGTACCAGACGCCTCGTTGTTTGCGGCGGCAGTCGCGGAGGATCTTCCAGGACTTCATGTGGGCGAAGCAGTGCTCGACGCGGGCGCGGATACGGCGGTGGACGGTGTTGAGGTCCTGTTTCCACTGCGGCAGCGGCGGTTCACCCTCGCGCGGCTTGCGGTAGGGCATGATTACCTCCGGGTTGCCCTGGTAGCCGCCGTCGGCCATTACCGCCGCGCCGGCGCACTGTTGGTCGACGCCGGAGTCGGTGTAGGCGCGGCAGTCGTTGCGGTTGCCGGGCAACGGATCTCCGACCGCGACGGTCAGGCGGGTGTTGGCGTCGATGGCCACTTGCAGGTTGGTGGAGTACCGGTAGTTCTTCGACCGGGCCGACATGTTCCGGTCGTGGGTGGGCGCCAGCGTGCCGTCCACGATCAGGACCGTGTCGGGTCGGTGCCGGCGGCTCTGGGGCTCCAGTACCAGGTGTGGGGCCAGGTGATCGACGATGCGCCCGGCGGCCGACTTCGATACTCCGAACAGCGGCGCGATCTGCCGCAGGGTCAGGTTGGTGCGGTAGTAGGTGGCCACCAACAGCACCCGGTCGGCCAGCGGGAGCCCCCACCGGCGGCCAGCGCCGGTCTGCTGTCCGCCGCGACCAGCCACGATGGCCACCAGCTTGCCGAACTGCCGGGCTGACAGGCCGGTGAACACCGGGATCCACTGCGGCTGATCGGACCTGATCGTCTGCTCCACACCAAGGTCAACGACCGAGCGGACCAACGATTACGGGACAACCTTTAGTCCCAGGACGCCACCCACCATGACCAGCCTTGCGGTGCCGCCGGCCAGCTGGCATCGGGCTGCCAGCCGCTGGGCGGAGTCCATCCCGGCGGCGGTGGCGGCCAGTCTGGTGGCGGGTTGAAGCGGAACGATGTCGGCGGAGGCGGGATCGGTTCGCTGGATGGAGTTGCCGTCGTAGCGCTGGACGTCGGAGGCGCTGCCACGGCCGGTGCCGCCGCCCGGGCCTGCCGCGTGGATGTCCGCGCGTCCAACCACGTGTCGGGCAACTCATGCGCCCGCAACGCGTACAGGACCACTTCGGTCTTGATCCGGTTGCCCTTCACCACGGCACGTACCGCAGTGATGGTGTCCTGCTCGGCCAGATGCTGAATGGTCGGGATCATGTCGCCGCTCATCTTGGGTGTCAGTTGCCCGATACGCTCCTCGTCGATGCGTACCTCGACCACGGCACGCGAGGCGCGGACGGTCTGCTGCACCACCTCGTGCAGGGTCGCATGTACCCAGCACTCGCCCTCGGGACGCAGCCATGCACTCAGCGTGTCCAGGTGCTGATCTTCACCAGTGACCTGGATGGCGTGCCCGTACGGCAGCAGACGGTGAGTGCTCGACGGTGCCGCATTTGCTGGCACCAGCATGTGCGGTTCCGCCAGGTCCAGGCGCACACTGCCGTGAAACTCCCGGCGCCGGTGATCCTCGTAATCTTCCCATTCCGAGCCCCAGACCCGCGCCATAACCCGTGGCGTCCAACCGTGCGATGCCAATCTCGAAAGGACCGGTGAATATCTCACCGCTTCCTCCCGCGGCAGATAACCGAGCAGATGTTTACCCACCCGCACGGCAACCGCGTGCTGGTCATGCCGGTTGCCCGGCTCTGGAACCAGCTCGACGTCTATCCGAACCTCGGTGCCCGAGGGTTTGAACGCGTTACCCAACACGGTTCGAATGGCCTTCGCATGGTGTGACTCGCCCGCCACCTCCACCGACGCCCAGCCCCGCTGGCCCCACACATCGAACGGCATCGACATGGCCCACAGCGTAGCGATGCCAATGCGCATCGTGGGATGGCCGAACGGTCGATACCGGCATCACTGCCTCACGAACGCTTCTTCATCACCGGCCACGGTAGGGAGCGTAAGGCGGTCTGGCGTCAACCTCGCTGTCCGCACTATGAGGAGGACGACGAGGTGCGCCGAGCCGTGTACGGGCCACGCGAAGTATGCATCCGACATCGACCAAGCGAGCCTCCGAGCTACCTCGCCGATCAGCGGCCGGCCCTGCCCGACTTCTACGGCAGGACGAGGCCAGCCGGCCGAAGGCCATGGGCGACAGGGAGCGGGTGCTCGTCCACGGGTTCAAGGGGTGCCGCTGACGAACGGGACCAAGAACACTCGCCGCGAACGACACCCGACTTCTTCGGAGACGGCGCGCTCCGACACTAGGTCATCGCCGACATCAGCTTCGACCAAGCCTCCGCCCGCGACCTCACCGACCTGATCGACACCACCCTGACCTACCTGAGTACTCGCCAACCCGCGGACGGCTCCCCGGAAGCTTCGCCACGCGGGCTCGCTTCGTAGACCGCAGCTAGTGAGAGCCAGCCAGCGCCAGGTCGCCGCCGCGATCTCCCGAGACCAGGAACAGAGACGTGCACCCAACACCGTGCCTACCATCGGCGGATGCCGCTGGTGATCGTGTTGACTGGGCCATCCTGCTCCGGCAAGACCAGCCTCGCCCGCGCACTACAAACCGTCTTACCCGAACCGGCCCTGCACCTCGAAGCCGACCGTGCCTTCCCCACCCTGCCCGGAGACCATCCACACTGGTCCCATCCCCAACACCACCAGACGCTCACCCTGACGCTCCACCGGTCGATCGTGACCTGGGCCAAAGCCGGGTTCAACCTGATCATCGACGGTGCCCTGCCCTACGGGCATCCCGAACTACGCGCCGGCTGCCTTCGCATCCTCGAACCGTTCGCACCACGCCTGGTCGGCGTCACCTGCGCCACCCAGACCCTCACCGCCCGCGAACAAGCCCGCCACGTCGCTCAACCCGGCTGGGCCGCACACCAAGCCCACGACGTGAACGACGGACTCACACTCGACACCACCGTCGACACCTCGACCGCCGACCCCGCACAATGCGCGCGTTCCGTCCTCGATCAGCTGCTGAAACAGGGAAGCGACGCTCGGCGCCGCGGCTGAACTGCTCGCCCCGCCCGGGACCGCACTATCCTGAAGTAACACAGCGTATCGATGTACCGTGAGTGAGGATCACGGAATGGCAGGGATCCGTTGGGGCCCTTGACATCCGAGCATCCGACGAGCACCCAGTGTTCTTCCTGTGAATCACGGATAGTCATAGTCGCAGGTCGCTAAGGGCAAGTCGAATGATCTTGGGAAACCCGCCCCGGGTTAAAAGTCCACAGGTCAAGGCGGTAGGCCCGCGCAGAGATCTCAGTGTCTCAGCTGTTCTCCCGGCAGCACCTTCTACCAACCAGCCCTTACCTGCAATGCCGCGGAACGCGCAATGTGGGGAGGCGCATCGGTCGTCGCCGATAACGCCCACTCCCCCTGCGGCTCCCCCGCCGAGACCGCTCCGTCCAGCCCGGCTAATCCAAGGTTCACGCCCACGGCATTGGCGATCGCGACATCACCGCGACGGATCGGGCGGCTGCAGTCGCGAACGCCGCGGACCAGAGTGCCGAGCAAGATCACCCACGCGGGCGAACTTTCTGGAGGGATTTTCTGACCCCGTTGTAACGGGGTCAGGTCGGATCCTCCAGAAATCCTCCAGGGCATTGATCATCATGAATTTGATCTAGGTCACATGATCGACCCATGGCAATGAAAAAGGCCCGTTGACCTGCGGGAACGCATCAGTCAACGGGCCTTCGTGCGGGTGGAGCTGAGGGGACTCGAACCCCTGACCCCCACACTGCCAGTGTGGTGCGCTACCAGCTGCGCCACAGCCCCGTGCTCGTCGCTTCCGCGACGTGCGGTGGCAAGTGTACACAGCCGTGCCGGACCGCCCAGCCGGGTACCCCCGGGGTCAGTTGAGCGACGGATCGGACGGGAACAGGGCGATGGCGGCGAGCAGTCCGCCCTGCCTGCGCAGCACCATCGACCACAGATCGTCGGGGCGGGGGAAGAACGCGTCACCGGGCAGCCCGTCGAACACCAGCCAGGAGCCGGTGTCGATCTCCGACTCGAGCTGGCCGGCCTCCCAGCCGGCGTAGCCGGAGAACACCCGTACGCCCTCGATGCCCTCGTCCACGTCGTCCGGCCCGGCGGGCAGGTTGACCGAGCAGACCGGACCGGCCACGCGGGTGACGCCGCGAATCTCGCGTTCCGGCCGGACCCGGGCGAGGCAGATCGCGGCCTCGGGTTGCACCGGTCCGCCCTCGAACACCACGCCCGGGTCGCTGGCGCGGTCGGCCCAGCCGCCGAGCGCCTCGATGTCGCTGACCGGCATCTCCGTCGCCCGGTTCAGGACGACGCCGAGTGCGCCGCCGCGCTCGTGGGCGAGCAGCAGCACGACGGTGCGCTCGAAGTTCGGATCACGCAGGGCCGGGGTCGCGACGAGGAGTCGCCCGGTGAGCGACTCGACCGCCATGTCCCCGATCCTTCCTGGCTCGTGCCGCACGCCCGCCTCCCCAGCCGTACCGGTGGCCCACCGTCCACCGCTGTCCCCGCACGCTATCGACGTGCACCCCTCGCGCGGAAGTCGAAGTGCGCAACGCCAGCTAACAAGATTGTTGAGATTGCGGTCACGAACAGTGTCGGAAACCCGCCCTTCGGCGGACGGGCAGCGCCTCCGGCCGGTACCAGCGCAGGTGAGGGGCGTCCGCGGCGCCACGACGCGCGGTGACGATCGGTCCGTCACCGATCGGTAATCGGGCGCCGGCGGTACGGCCGCAAGAATGGTGGGCGACCCGTACCGACCGGGGCGGGCAGGAGCGAGAGGTGGTTCGGTGACCGAGGCGAGCACGGGGCCGGTGGCCGACGTCGGGGTGATCGGCGGGTCCGGGTTGTACGAGTTGCTCCCCGACGTGGTCGAGCACGTCGTCGACACGCCGTACGGGCCGCCGAGCGACCCGGTGATGGTCGGTGCCGTGCCCGGCGGGCGCCGGGTGGCGTTCGTACCGCGGCACGGTCGAGACCACCGCTACCCGCCGCACCGGATCCCGTACCGGGCGAACCTGTGGGCCCTCCGCTCGCTCGGGGTACGGCAGGTACTGGCGCCGTGCGCGGTCGGCTCGCTGCGGCCGGAACTCGGGCCGGGCACGTTCGTCCTGCCCGACCAGCTGGTCGACCGCACCAGCGGCCGGGTGCAGACCTACCACGACCACGGTGCGGTGCACGTCTCGTTCGCCGACCCGTACTGCCCGGTCGGCCGGGATCGGGTGGCGAGCGTCGCGGCGAGTACGGGTACCGAGGTGGTCGACGGCGGCACCATGGTCGTCGTGGAGGGGCCGCGGTTCTCCACCCGGGCGGAGTCGCAGTGGTTTGCCGCGCAGGGTTGGTCGGTGGTGAACATGACCGGCCACCCGGAGGCGGTGCTGGCCCGCGAGCTCGGCCTCTGCTACACGCCGATCGCGCTGGTCACCGACCTGGATGCGGGCATCGAGGCGGGCGCCGGGGTGAACCAGGACGAGGTCTTCGCGGTGTTCGCGGCCAACACCGAGCGGATGCGGGCGCTGTTGCTGCGCGCCGCCGCGGCGCTGCCGGTCGAGCCTGCGTGCGGCTGCGCCGAGTCGTACGAGCAGGCCGGGGTGACGCTGCCGTGATCCTCGTGACCGGCGGGGCCGGGTTCATCGGCTCGCACGTCGTCGACGCGCTGCGCGCGGCCGGCGAGCAGGTTCGGGTACTCGACTGCCTGCATCCCGCCGCGCACCACTCGATACCGTCCTATGTGGACGATGAGCTGGTCCGCGCGGACGTCCGGGATGCCGCCGCGGTGCGGGCCGCACTGTCCGATGTGGACGTCGTGGTGCACCAGGCGGCCATGGTCGGGCTCGGCGTCGACACCGCCGACCTGCCCGAGTACGTGGGCTGCAACGACCTGGGCACCGCGGTACTGCTGGCCGAGATGGCCGCCGCCGGGATACGCCGGCTGGTGCTCGCCTCGTCCATGGTGGTGTACGGCGAGGGCGGCTACGCGTGCGCCGAGCACGGCACGGTCCGGCCCGGACCGCGACGCGAGGCCGATCTGGCCGCCGGGCGGTACGAGCCGCCCTGCCCGTACTGCGGCGCCTGGCTGCGGCCGCGAAACGTGCCCGAGTCCGCCCCGCTGGATCCGCGGAACACGTACGCGGCAACGAAACTGGCGCAGGAGCATCTTGCCGCGGCGTGGGCCCGGGACACCGGCGGCTCGGTGGTGGCGCTGCGGTACCACAACGTGTATGGACCGCGGATGCCGCGGGACACCCCGTACGCCGGCGTGGCGGCGCTGTTCCGGTCGGCGCTGGAGCGGGGCGAGGCGCCCCAGGTGTACGAGGACGGGGCGCAGCGGCGCGACTTCGTGCACGTCCGCGACGTGGCCGCCGCCAACCTGGCGGCGGTGACCGCCACCGGACCTCGACCGTCCGACGCTGTGGCCGCCGCGGGGCCTCGACCGTCCGACGCTGTGGCCGCCGCGGGGCCTCGACCGCCCGATGCAGTGGCCGCCGCGGGCGATCGACCGCCCGCCGCCGACCTGGCCGCGGCGACCGCCACCGGGGCCGGATCGCCCGATGCCCGCCAGCCGGGCGCCGCCGGTCCGGCGGCGTTCGCGGCCGGCGGCAGCGGGTTCCGGGCGTACAACGTGGCGTCGGGGCAGCCGCACACCGTCGGCGAGATGGCGACGGTGCTGGCCGAGGCGTTCGGCGGGCCGGCGCCGGTGGTGACCGGCCGGTACCGGCTGGGCGACGTTCGGCACGTCGTCGCCGCGCCGGATCTGGCCCGCACCGAGCTCGGCTTCCGGGCCGCGATCGGGTTCGGCGACGGGGTGACCGAATTCGCTTCTGCGCCGCTGCGCAGGTGAGAGGCTCGCGGGTTGTCCACAGGGGTGCCGGTTGTGCACAGGGCGCGCTGCTGGCCGGCGGGCTCGGGCCGGCTCGGGGGTAGGGTCGTTGCGGGGTCGCCCCCCGGGTGGGTGGGGTGGAGCTATTACCCCACCCAGGCCGCTCCGACCGCGTTCGTCGGGTCAGGCGGGGAGGCGGACCAGGAAGCGGCAGCCGGTGTCCACGTTGGACACCGCCACCTCGCCGGCGTGCGCCTCGACCAGGCCGCGCACGATGGCGAGGCCGAGCCCGCCGCCTCCCCCGGCCGGGCGCGGGGTGCGTGCGGTCTCGCCGCGAAACGCCACGTCGAACACCCGGGGCAGGTCGGCCTCCGGGATGCCGCCGCAGGCGTCGGTGACCGCGAACCAGCCGTTCGCCCCGTCGCGCCCGCCGCTGACCATGACCGTACCGTCCGGCGGGGTGTGCCGGATCGCGTTGCGCAGCAGGTTCGCCAGCACCCGGGACAGCTCGGGCTCGCTGGCCCGCACCACCGGCCAGTCACCGGCGGCGGCGATCAGCCGGACCCGCTTGGCGATGGCCAGCGGTTCGGCCGAGGCGACCGCGTCGGAGACCAGATCGCCCAGCGGCACCGCGGACAGCGAGAGCCGTAGCGCGCCGGCGTTGATCCGGGACAGTTCGAACAGGTCGTCGACCAGCCCGGCCATCCGGTCGGTCTCGGTGCGGATCCGCCGGTGGTACTCGTCGACCGTGCCGCGGTCGGCGACCACGCCGTCCTCCAGGGCCTCGGCCATCGCGCGCAGCCCGGCCAGCGGGCTGCGCAGGTCGTGGCTGACCCAGGCGACCAGCTCGCGCCGGCTCGCCTCCAGCTGCCGTTCCCGGCGCCGCGCCTCGGCCGACCACATGCTCGCCGCCGCCAGCCGGCGACCCTGCCACAGCGCGGCGGCGAGGCTGACCACGCCGGCCACCGCGACCACGGTCAGCAGCACGCTCAGGTCGTGGGGCGAGATGAACATCGCCAGCGCGGTGCCGACCACACCGGCGGCCATCGCCAGCACCGTCACGGCGATCAGTACGCACACGTGTACCGTCACCGACCAGCCGCGACGCACCCGCAGCAGCACCGCGCCCGGCACCGCGACCGCGAGCGAACACCCCAGCGCGATCAGCACCACCAGGATCCGGTCGGTCATCGCGCACCTCCCCCGTCCGGCTGGTACCGGTAGCCCACGCCCCACACGGTGACGATCCGGTGCGGTTGGGCCGGATCGTGCTCCACCTTCTCGCGCAGTCGGCGCACGTGCACGGTCACCGTCGAGTGGTCGCCGAACGTCCAGCCCCACACCTGCGCGAGCAGTTCCTCCCGCCGGTAGGCGGTGCCCGGGTTGCGCGCCAGGAACGCCAGCAGGTCGAACTCGCGTACGGTGAGGTTGAGCCGCTGCCCGCCGAGCGTGGCGATCCGGGCCGCGGTGTCGACCACCAGGTCGCCGTCGCGCACCACCTCCGGCTGCGCCGGCGGGACCGGCCGGTACGAGCGGCGCAGCACCGACTGCACCCGCAGCGCCAGTTCCCGCGGGCTGAACGGCTTCGTCACGTAGTCGTCGGCGCCGGTGGCGAGGCCCAGGACCCGGTCGGACTCCTCGCCGAGGGCGGTGAGCATGATGACCGCGACGTCGGCGCCGGCCCGCATCCGCCGGCACACCTCGATCCCGTCCAGTCCGGGCAGCATCAGATCCAGCACCACCAGGTCGGGACGGTAGTCGGCGAACTCGCGCAACGCGCCCGGCCCGTCGGCGGCGAGCCGGACATCCAGCCCGTCGCGGTGCAGGTAGCGCGCAACCACGTCGGAGACGGTCGGATCGTCGTCCACCACGAGGACCCGGGCCGGCCGCTCGCTCACCGCACTCACCACCACGTCTCGATCGTCAGGGCGATCAACACCGCCCAGCCCAGTTGTACCGCGAGCAGCAGCCGACCGTACCGGCGGACCGGCAGCATCGCCGTCAACGGGAGCATCAGCAGCGCGAACGGGAGGTAGATGCGTTCCACCTCAGCCTTGGACAGGTCGGACACCAGCGCGCCGAGCACCGCCAGCGCGGCCGCGACCGGCAACACCAGCAGCCGGGACCGGCGCAGGAAGCCGAGCGCGGCGATCGTCGCCGGGCCCAGCACCACCGCGAGCGCGGCCGGGTTCGCGAGCAGGAAGTACCAGGTCGGCCGGTCCTGCCACACCGTCGGCGGGTGGACCGAGCGGGCGCCGGTACGGGTGCGTTCGGCGGCGAGCGACAGCCCGTGCCACCAGTCGAAGCCGGCCAGCCGGGCCGCCAGCAACAGCGCCAGCACCAGCACCGCCCCGATCAGCAGCGGCCAGATCCGTTGCGGCGACAGGGTTCCCCGCAGCCATCGCGACGCCGACCGGTCTTGTCGGGAAGGGCCGATTCCGCCCGGCCCGGCCGCATCGGGGGCGAACAGGACCACCGCGATCGCCGGGAGCACGAGCAGGCTCAGCCCGTACGAGAGGAACAGGCAGCTGCCCAGCGCGAATCCGCCGACGGCCGCGAGCAACCCGCGGCCCACCCACGACCGCCCGCCCCGGGCCGGCGCGGTGGTGACCGCGGGGGCGGCGGCGAAGGCCAGGGCGCACAGGCCGGCGGCGGCGACGCCGGCGAACAGGGCATCGGCGCTGGTCGCGATCCACAGTGCGGCCGGCGCCAGCGGTACGAACAGCGCCGCCCGGCGGCCGGCACCGGCGCCGCCGTACAGTCGGGTCAGGGCGAGCACGCTGGGCACCGCGAGGGCACCGCCGGCGATGCACAGCGCGGCGGCCCAGCCGAGACCACCGAGGCCGATCCGGTCCAGCAGCACGAACAGGCCGAGCGCGCCGGGCGGGTGGCCGCCGACGTGCACCGCCCACACCGGGCCGTTCGCGGGGTCGACCACGTGCCGGGCGAACGTGGCGAGGTAGTCGCCGAGATCCGTCACCCGCGGCACGTCGTGCGGGTACTGCTGGTACGGGGCGAGCGGCGCGGTCAGTCCCGCCGGCCCGTCCACCAGTGACAGCGCTACCGACCAGCCCGCGGCGACCACAGTGGACAGTGCCAGCAGCGGCCGCCAGCGCAGCCGGCGCACCAGCCGTGGCCAGCCCCAGTACGCCAGCCCCCCGGCCACCACCGGTACCGCCAGCCAGCCGGTGACGGTGGAGCGCCAGGACCCGGCGATCGGGTACGTCTGGCCGAGGTGCAGCGCCCCCGCGATCCGCACCCCGGCGAGGTGGCAGCCCAGCACCAGCGCGCCGGCCACCGCGAGCGGAACCAGCGCCCGCGGCCACCGAGCCGCCTCGGGCGCCGGCCGAGCATTCCGAGGTGGCCGCCTGGTGTCCTGACCTGTCGCGAGGTCCGGGACCGGCGCCAGGACGCCGGCGCGAGACCCCGACCCCCGTTCGGGATTCGGTACGGCACTGCTCACCGCGTCGACGCTAACCGACCCGGTGGGCGATCCTCGTCCGCCGGGCGGCGACGTTCGCGGTTCGTAAGAATCCGTCGTCGCGTCACCAAGCCGTAAGGGTCGGCGAACGGCTGCTGTGCCTAGGTTCTCGGCATGACCGACGTCATCCTGCCCTGCCTGAACGAGGCGGCGGCACTGCCCTGGGTGCTGTCCCGGATCCCGCCCGGGTTCACCGCGATCGTGGCCGACAACGGCTCCACCGACGCCTCCGCCGAGGTGGCCCGCGCGCACGGTGCGATCGTCGTGCCGGTACCGCGCCGCGGCTTCGGCGCCGCCGCGCACGCCGGGCTGTGCGCCTCCGACGCCGAGATCGTCTGCTTCGCCGACGCGGACGGCTCCTGCGATCCGGCGCAGCTGCCCGAACTGCTCGCCCCGCTGCTGGACCACACCGCCGATCTCGTCCTCGGCCGCCGGATACCCACCGACCGGTCCGCCTGGCCGACACACGCCCGGTACGCCAACGCCGTGCTCGCGCGGCGGCTGCGCCGGCGCTACCGGGTACCGCTGCGCGACCTCGGGCCGATGCGCGCCGCCTGGCGCCAGCCGCTGTTGTCCCTGGGCCTGACCGACCGCCGGTTCGGGTACCCGCTGGAGATGGTGCTGCGGGCGGCACACGACGGCTGGCAGGTGCGCGAGATCGAGGTGGACTACCGGCCGCGCGCCGCCGGTACCCGGTCGAAGGTCTCCGGCACGGTGCTCGGTACCGCCCGGGCCGTGCGCGACATGCGCCGCATCATGCGCGCCCTGCCGGCCGGGGGTGTCCGATGAGGACGCAGCTGCTGGTGATCGCGAAGTGGCCGGCGCCGGGCCGGGTCAAGACCCGGCTGTGCCCGCCGGCGACCCCGACGCAGGCGGCCCGGATCGCCGCCGCGGCACTGGACGACACGCTGGCGACGGTGTGGGCCACGCCCGCCGACCGGCGAACCCTCGTCGCCGCCGGCGAACCGCACCCCGACCATCCGGTACCGCACGCGGCCCGGTTCCCGGTCGTGGCGCAGCACGGCGAGGGCCTCGCCGAGCGGCTGGCCCACGCGTTCACCGACACCGCGAGGCCCGACACCGCCGCGGTACTCGTCGGCATGGACACCCCGCAGCTTCGGGTGGCGCAGCTGACCGCGGCGAGTACCGCGTTGCACACCGCCGACGCGGTACTGGGGCCGGCGGCCGACGGTGGTTGGTGGCTGCTGGGGCTGCGGCGGCCGGCGGATGCCGTGGCCCTGCTCGGGGTACCGATGTCCACTTCGGACACCGGGGCCGCGACGCTGGCCGCGTTGCGCCGCCGGGGTCTGCGGGTGGCACTGCTGGAGACGCTGCGCGACGTGGACACCGCGGCCGACGCCCGTGCCGTGGCACCACACTGCGGGCGCGGCCGGTTCGCCGCCGCCGTCGACTCGCAGTTGCGGCACGTCGCGGAGGTGCCGGCGTGACCGCGCCCTCGCTGGACGCCACCGCTCGGACCGCACCGAGTCCGGTTGCCATGTACGACGCCGCGTTGGCGCGGCACGTCGCCGGTGTACCGGCCACCCTGACCGCACATCCGGCCGCCGATCCGGTATCGCCCGGGGAGGGCGTCTGGTCGAGACCGTCCACCATGGACATCGCGACCTGGTGTGCGGCGCCCAACGAGACCGACCGGGCGCTCGTCGACCGGTGCACCGGCGCCACCCTGGACGTGGGGTGCGGGCCCGGGCGGTTCACGCTCGCGGTGGCCGCGACCGGCGTACCCGCGCTCGGCGTCGACATCGCGCCGGCCGCGGTCGCGCTGGTCCGGGCCCGCGGTGGGATCGCGCTGCGCCGGTCGGTGTTTGGCCGGCTACCCGGTCGCGGCCGCTGGCAGCACGTGCTGCTCGCGGACGGCAACATCGGCATCGGCGCCGACCCGGTCCGGCTGCTGCGGCGCTGCCGGGACCTGCTCGCACCGGGCGGGACGGTACTGGTGGAGGTCGGGCCGCCCGGGTCCGGCAGCGGGACGGCCGCACTCCGGCTGCGCGACGGGCAACGGTGCAGCGCCCCGTTCCGCTGGTCGTACCTGGCGGTCGACGCGCTGGCCGACACCGCCGCCGCGGCCGGGCTGCACGTCGGTACACAGTGGACGGAGGACGGGCGATGGTTCGCCGAGCTGGTCGGCTGAGGACGCTCTGGACCGCGGACCCGGTCTCGCTGTTGCCCCGACCGATCCGCGACCGGGTGCCGGCGGTGACCGCGCTGATCCGCGACCGGATGCCGGAGTTCCGCTCGCCGCTGCGGTCGACCCGGGTCACCTCCTGGCTGGGAATCGCGCTCGCGATCACGTTCCCGGTCTGCTTCGCCACCGGGCTGGTCTCGCACCTGATCCAGCATCCGCCGAGCTGGTTCGACTGGCCGTCCGCGCCGACCCAGCTGTACCGCGTGACCCAGGGCGTGCACATCGCGACCGGCATCGCCACGGTGCCGATCCTGCTGGCGAAGCTGTGGTCGGTCTACCCCAAGCTGTTCGAGTGGCCGCCGGTGCGCAACCTGGCCCACCTGCTCTCCCGGCTGTCGGTGTTCGTGCTGATCGGCGCCGCGCTGGCGCAGGTCACCACCGGCATCCTGAACATCGCCCGGTGGTACCCGCCGATGCCGTTCTTCTTCACCGTGGCGCACCACTGGCTGGCCTGGATCGCGATCGGCGCGCTGCTGGTGCACATCGCGGTGCAGCTCCCGACGGTACGCACCGCGCTCGCCCGCCGGCCGGCCGATCCGGGCGAGGGCGCGCACCCGGTGCACCGGCGCGGGGTGCTCGGCGCGGTCGGTGCGGCGGTCGGCGTGGTCACGCTGGTCTCCGTCGGCCAGACGTTCCGGCCACTGTCCCGGCTGGACCTGCTCGCACCTCGCCGCCCCGACATCGGTCCGCAGCACCTGACGGTGAACAAGTCCGCCGTCGAGGCGGGCGTCACCCGGGCCGACGACCGGTACCGGCTGCACATCGACGGCCCCCGCCCGCGCGTCCTGACCCTCGCCGAGCTGGCCGCGCTGCCGCACCGCACCGTCGCGCTGCCGATCGCCTGCGTCGAGGGCTGGAGCGCCACCGGGCACTGGACCGGCGTACCGATCCGGCACCTGCTCGCGCTCGTCGGCGCCCCGGCGGGCAGCCGGCTGCGGGTGGAATCGGCGCAGCGTGGCGGCCTGTACCGGGCGGCAACGTTGCCCGCTGCGCACTGCCGCGACCCGCGCAGCCTCCTGGCGCTGCGGCTCAACGGCGCCGAACTCGACCTCGACCACGGCTACCCGTGCCGGGTGATCGCCCCCAACCTGCCCGGCGTGCTGCAGACCAAGTGGGTCGACCGCCTGGTGGTACTGCCATGAGAACGATCCGCGCCGCCCTCGTGGCGCTCGGCCTCGCCGGCATCGGCTACGGCGCGCTGGGCCTTGCCACCCAGTCCCGGCCGATCTCGGTCGGACTGTTCGCCGTGGTTGCGATCCTCGGCCACGACCTGCTGTTGGCGCCGCTCGCGCTGCTGGTCGCCGTGCTGGCCCGCCGGCTGGTACCGGCCGATCTGTACCCCGTGGTCCGCGGCGGCCTGATCGTCACGGCTGCCGTGGTCCTGGCGTTCCTGCCGACCGTGCTCGGCTTCGGGTACCGCACGACGAACCCGTCCGCGCTGCCGCTGAACTACCCGCTCGGCCTCGCCGTCACCCTCGGCGCGGTCTGGCTGGTCACGGCCGCACTCGCCGTCCTGCGCCGACGTCGCCGGGCCGGGTCGCGCCGGCCCGCCGCCGACTCCTCGCGCCCACACCCTGGGGCGAAACCCTGAGCCTGGCCGTCCGTTGCTCGTTCGAAGGATGGAGATCCGGGTGGTCGGGGACCATCCAAGGTGGGATGACACCGCCGGCGACCGCCGCCTAGGGTTTTCCCAGCGGTGGTCGCCGGCCCGCTCGGTCGAGCGGAGGGCGGCGGCGCACCGGAGGGCTACGGACCGGAGGTGCGGCGGTGCACGGTGTGGAGGCGTGGCTCGGCACGATCCCCCCGATCGCCGTGTACCTGCTGCTGCTGGCGGTCATCGGCATCGAGTCGATGGGCATTCCGCTGCCCGGCGAGGTGGCGCTGGTCAGCGCGTCGCTGCTGGCCGCCACCGGCGCCGTCTCGCCGTGGGGCGTCGGGATCGCCGCCGCGGCCGGCGCGATCATCGGAGACTCGATCGGGTACTGGATCGGTCGGCGCGGCGGGCAGGCGGTGTTCGACCGCCTCGGCCTGCGCTTCCCGAAGCACCTCGGCCCGGAGAAGGTCGACCGCGCCCGGCGCACGTTCCACCGGCACGGCGTGTGGGCGGTGTTCTTCGGCCGGTTCGTCGCTTTGCTGCGCATCCTGGCCGGCCCGATCGCCGGCTCGCTGCGCATGCCGTACTGGAAGTTCCTGCTGGCCAACGCCGGCGGCGGGGTGTTCTGGGCGGGCGGCACGACGGCGGTCATCTACTTCCTCGGCCGGGCCGCGGAGCGCTGGCTGAAGGACTTCTCCTGGGCGCTGCTGGGCGTCGTGGTGCTCGGCGGGGTGGTGACCGCGTTGGTGGTGCGGCACCGGGCCCGGTCGATCGCCGCCACCGAGCCGGACCACGAGCCCGCCGAGCCGCTCGCTCCCGCCCGCCGCGACTGAGCGGAGCGTCGCGCCGGCCTTGCCGCCAGGACCCAGGCGCGGACGGCGGGGATCCCCGCCGCGCGTCCGGCCCGGCCCGGCTCAGCCGGCCAAGGTGAGGGCCCCGCCGACCAGCAGCGCGATCACCTTCGCCGACTCCAGCGCGACGTACGCGTAGTGCGCGTGCGAGCGGGGGACGTCCGCACCGGCCAGTACGGCGTTCGAGCGGCGGGTCAGCCGCGGGCGGACCAGCGCCAGCTGCGCGACCAGCAGTATCGCAGCCGCCACCAGCAGCGCGACCGCCGGCACCGGCAGGCCACCGAACCCGGCCGCGACCAGGACCAGCACCGCGAACGCGGCCTCGGCGACGTTCAGCGCGCGGAACACGAGCCGGCCGATGCCGAGGCCGATCCGCAGCGTCACGTCCGGCGCCCGGAACTTCAGCGGCGCCTCCAGGAACGAGATCGCGAGCACCATGCCCAGCCAGGTGAACGTCGCCGCGACGCCGAGCGCCGCCAGCCCGCTCACGACCGGCCGCCGATCGGCGCGCGATCGCTCGATGTCTCACCCATGCGAACGAGTTTACACAATCATGCATTGTAAAAAATCCGAGGGGCGGTGCGCCGACCTCTGGTCAGCAACGACGCGATCCGCTACCGTTTGGTGCAAATATTCCAAAGCATCATTTCTGGGCGGAGGAAAGTGCCGATGAAGCGACGGACCGTTCTGGCCGGTGGTGCCGCACTCGCGCTCGGCGTCGTCGGCGCCGAACCGGCGTACGCGGCTGGCCACAAGCCCCGCTCCGACACCCGCAACATCGCTTACCACGCCTGGTCCGGTACCGACCTGGGCGCGGGCACCGCAGCCGGCACCACGGTCAACGGCGGCGCGGTCGTGCTTGCCGAGCCGATCGGCACCGTCGACTACACCGACCCGTACGGCGGGACCGCGACCTACGAGTACGGCCAGTGGACGTCGCCGTCGGTCGACCCCGGCTTCGGGCTCACCCAGCTGATCGGCTCCTGGAACGCCGACACGCCGGGCGGCAGCTGGCTGCAGGTCGAGGTGCGCGGCCCGAACACCGGCTGGTACGTGCTGGGCCGGTGGTGCGCCGACGACACGTCGCTGCACCGCACCTCGGTCGGCGGCCAGTCCGATGCCACCGGGGACGTCGACGTCGACACGTTCGTCGCCGCATCGGGCGTGACGCTCGCCAGCTGGCAGCTGCGCCTCACCCTGTACCGGCCCACCGGCAGCACCGACGCGCCGGCGGTGCGGTCGATCGGCGCGGTGGCGTCCGCCCTGCCCAGCAGCAAACCCACCGCGAGCGAGCCGGGTGCGGCGGCCGGCACCGTCCTGGACGTGCCGCAGTACTCGCAGGAGATCCACTCCGGCCAGTACCCGCAGTGGGACGGCGGCGGCGAGGCCTGGTGCAGCCCGACCTCGACGTCGATGGTCGTCGCGTACTGGGGCACCGGACCCACGCCCGACGACTACGCCTGGGTGGACCCGGGCTACGCGGACCCGTGGGTCGACCACGCCGCCCGCAACGTCTACGACTACCGGTACACCGGGTGCGGGAACTGGCCGTTCAACACCGCGTACGCGGCCCGGTTCGGCGGGCTGTCGTCGTTCGTGACCCGGCTGCGGTCGCTGGCCGAGGCGGAGCTGTTCATCCAGGCCGGCATCCCGCTGGTGCTGTCAGCGTCGTTCAAGAGGGGGGAGATTCCCGGGCTCGACTACGGCACCAACGGCCATCTGATGGTCCTCGCCGGCTTCGCCGCCGACGGCAGCCCGGTCCTCAACGACCCGTACTCCCCCACCGACTCCGCCGTCCGAAAGACCGTCGGCCGCCCCGAGTTCGAGTCCGCCTGGCTCACCACCTCCGGCGGCACCACCTACGTCATCCACACCCCCACCACGCCCCTCCCCCCATCCCCCACCCAACCCAACTGGTAACCCCCCGCGCTCCGCGAGCGAAGCAGAGCGCCCACAGCGGGCAAGCTCAACGAGCGAAGCGAAGGGCCACCCGCAGCCCAGCGAGCGAAGCGAAGCGCCCTCCCGCCGGAGGCGGGTTCACGTCAGCGAGCGAAGCGAAGCACCCGCAGCGGGCAAGGTCAGCGAGCGAAGCGAAGCACCCAAGCGCGGGCAGCACCTCAGCGAGTGAGGGGGGTGCCGGGGGGCGAAGCCCCTCCGGCGCGGGGTGCGGGGGCCGCGCCCCCGCAAAGCATGACGAGGCGGACCGGCAAGCGCAAAGCGCGAGCACAGTCCGCCCATCCGACGAGTGGAGGTGCCGGGAATTGAACCCGGGTCCTTCGCTGTGTTGCCAGGGCTTCTCCGGGCGCAGCTCGCTATGCCTCTACTTGGCCCCATCGATCACGCGAGCGAGACGATGTGACAGGCCCAGCCGCTGTAAAAGTCCCGTCCGAGTTCCGCGGCCGAACTCGGACAGCGAGCCCTCTAGCTGATGCCGGCTACCGGACCGAAGGCACTTCCGGACCGACAGACTTGCTGTCGCCTCAGGCGGCGAGAGCGAAGTCAGCGCGCTTAGAGTTGGCGCTTTTTGGTTTCCGACGACCGATTAATGAGACGACGTCGGCTTCCTCAGCCCGCTTCCCCTGGCTCGACGTACGAAGTCGAAACCAGTCACCCCCCTGTTGAGTTGTACATCGATCTTAACGCCCGGCCGCCCCGGTTGTCTTCCCGGTATCGCTCAGCGGATCGGGCTGCGCAGCACGATCGGGAACGGCTTCTCGATCGCCAGCTCCGAGCCGGGCCGAATCACCCGAACCTCGTTCCACAGCCCCTCGCTGGTCGGATCGGTGTGCACGTGCACCGTCTCGTCCGCCTCGATCCGCCAGTACGCGTCGGCTCCGCCCCGCGCGTACCACTCGGGCTTGCTGACCCGATCGCGGCGCCGAGTGGAGATCGACTCGATCTCGACCACGAGCCGTGGCCGGATCAACGGATAGAGCTCGTCGGTATCCGGCGGCTCATGGTCGAACACCACCAGATCGGGGACTGCCTGCCGGCCTCCGATCGACAGCCCGAATTCGTAGCGCAACGCCCAACCGTTAGGGAGCGCAGGTCGGACCAGGTCGTAGAGGCTGGAGCCGAAGTTCTGGTGGCGGCCGCTGGCCGGTGGGGTAACGATCAACTCTCCGTTGTCGATCTCGTACCGATGGCCGTCGTGGGGCGCTTCGGCGATGAAACGGAGCAGCTCGTCGTTGTCGACGGGTACGGGTTGCGCGGTCATGACAGCCTCCTTCCGCGGCAGAACCTAGCGTAGCCGCGCAACGGGCCGGATCAGGCCGTCATGCCCTTGCGGCGGCGGCCCATGACGCGGGCGATCTCGCGGTCGGCGTCGCGCTTGGCGAGGTCCTGCCGCTTGTCCCAGGTCTTCTTGCCGCGGGCGAGGCCGAGCTCGACCTTGGCGTACCCGTTGTTGAAGTAGACCGACAGCGGCACCAGGGTGACCCCGGACTCGGCCAGCTTGCCGGCGATCTTGTCGATCTCGCGCCGGTTGAGCAGCAGCTTGCGGGTGCGCCGCGGCGCGTGGTTGGTCCACGAGCCGTTGACGTACTCCGGGACATGCAGTCCGTACAGCCAGACCTCACCGCGGTCGAGGTGCGCGAACGCGTCGGTCAGCGAGGCGCGGCCGGCCCGCAGCGACTTGACCTCGGTGCCGGTCAGCACCATGCCCGCCTCGTACGTGTCGAGGATGGCGTAGTCGTGCCGGGCCCGCTTGTTCGACGCGACGAGCTTGCGCCCCTGTTCCCGTGGCACCGTTCCTCCACTCACCGAGAGGTTCCGCCGGGACGTCCCGCCGGCACCTCTGTTGCCCGACCGAGCGCCCATGGTACGGGACCGGCCACCCGCCGCGTCCAAGGAGTTTCCGCCGGACACGAACCGGCCGGGCGGCCCACGGTGGGTCGCCCGGCCGGTACCGGTCGAACGTGCGTGTCCGGGACCCGGCCGGGGCGGGATCCGCGAACACGCCGAGGTCAGGTGCGCAGTCGGAACCGCAGCGTGACCCAACCCGTGACGGCGCTGATCACCGCGGCGACGAGCAGCAGCAGCGGCAACGTCAGCAGGATGTCGTTCCAGCTGATCGGCGGGATGATGCCGGCGGTGAAGATCCCCGACAACGTCTTGTCCAGCAGGAACGCCTTGGCCACGGCCAGCACCACGAACGAGATGATGGCGCCGATCAGACCGGCGAACACCGCCTCCAGCACGAACGGTAGCTGGATGAACCAGTTCGACGCGCCGACCAATTTCATGATGCCGACCTCGCGGCGTCTCGAGTACGCGGCGACCTGGATGGTGTTCGCCACCAGCAGGAGCGCCGCCAACCCTTGCACGATGGCCACCACCAGGGCCAGGTTCTGGATGCCGTTGAGGACGGAGAAGATCTTGTCCAGCGTCTGTTGCTGGTTGACGATCGACTCGACGCCGGGCTTGCCCTTGTAGTCGGCCTGGACCGCGGCGTACTGGTGCGGGTCCTTCAGCTTGACCCGGAACGACGCCGGCAGCGCCTCCGGCTTGGTGGAGTCGACGAGGTCCTTGGCGTCCTTGAACTCGGTCCGGAAGCGCTGGTAGGCCTGGTTCTGGCTCTCGAACTGAAGCTTCGCGACCCGGTTGTCGTTGTTCAGCTCGGTCTGCAGCTGCTGCTTCTGGTCCTGCGTGAAGCCGGTCTTCAGGAAGACCGACATCTCCACCTTCGTATTGAAGTAGTCCTGCATGTCCTGGACCTTCCAGTACAGCAGGAGGCTGGCGCCCAGCATCGACAGCGACACCGCCATCGTGATGATCATGGCGATCGTCATCGTGACGTTGCGCCACAGTCCGAGGAAGACCTCGGACAGGACGTACTTCGCGCGCATCTGCTTCCTTCCGGTGGTGAGCCGCGCTCTATCTCGGACGGGAGTCTTGCGACCCGGTCAGCCGTAGACGCCGCGCGGCTGGTCCCGCACGATCCGGCCGGTGTCGATCTCGATGACCCGACGACGCATCTGGTTCACGATGTTGGAGTCGTGGGTGACCATCACGATGGTGGTACCGGTGCGGTTGATCCGGTCCAGCAGCCGCATGATCTCGATACTGGTGTCCGGGTCGAGGTTTCCCGTCGGCTCGTCGGCCAGCAGTACCAGCGGACGGTTCACGAACGCCCGGGCGATCGCCACGCGCTGCTGCTCACCGCCGGACAGCTGGTGTGGGTACCGGTTCTCCTTGCCGCCCAGGCCGACCAGCTCCAGGACCTCGGGCACCACGCGTCGCGCGACGGTCCGCGACTTGCCGATGACCTCCAGCGCGAACGCGACGTTCTCCGCCGCGGTGCGGTTCGGCAACAGCCGGAAGTCCTGGAACACGCACCCGATGGACCGGCGAAACGCCGGCACCTTCCAGGAGTGCATGTTCGCCACGTCGCGGCCGTTGACGACCACCCGACCGGAGGTGGGGGTCTCCTCCCGCAGCAACAGCCTGATGATCGTGGTCTTCCCGGAGCCGGTCGGCCCGATGAAGAAGACGAACTCACCCTTCTCGATGAAGGCGCTGGCACCCTCCAGCGAGGGTCGCGTCGCCCGCGGGTAGGTCTTGGTGACGTTCTCCAGCTGAATCACGGGTCGGAAGTTTACGCGGAGCGACAAGTGCCGGCGGGGGCAGGCAGGGTACTTCGTCCGGTACCTGCATCGGTGGCCGCCGTTTCAGTGGCTCTTACCTCGAAATTCGCCCGGTAGCGTGCCGCGAATCACGCCATTGTGGGCGGTTCGTCCGGCACGGGCTGGGCCCGTCGCGACCGGAAACACGACGGGCCCGAGGGGTTTCGCCCGTCCGCCACCGACCAACAGCGTCCCGGGCCGTGGACGACTGGGGAGGTCGCCCACACAGAAAGTTACCTTCTTTGCGGTACGGCGCGGCGTAGCAACGCGCGGTGCTCACTCCCCGGAGTGAGCACCGGCGCGCTGGATGAACACGAAAGGGCTAGCCGACCGGCTGCTGCTCCCGGCGCCAGCGGATGCCGGCCTCGATGAACGCGTCGATGTCGCCGTCGAACACCGCCTGCGGGTTGCCGGTCTCGTGCGTGGTGCGCAGGTCCTTGACCATCTGGTACGGATGCAGCACGTACGACCGCATCTGGTCGCCCCAGGAGCCGGCCACGTCACCGCGCAGCTCGTCGATCTTGGCGCGCTCCTCCTCCTGCTTGAGCGCGAGCAGCTTCGCCGACAGGATCGCCATCGCCGAGGCCCGGTTCTGGATCTGGGACCGCTCGTTCTGGCAGGTCACGACGATGCCGGTGGGGATGTGCGTGATCCGCACGGCCGAGTCGGTGGTGTTCACACCCTGACCACCCGGACCGGACGAACGGTACACATCCACCCGGATGTCGTCCTCCGGGATCTCGATCTCGTCGGTCTTCTCCACCACCGGGACCACCTCGACCGCGGCGAAACTGGTCTGCCGGCGGCCCTGGTTGTCGAACGGGCTGATCCGCACCAGCCGGTGCGTGCCCGCCTCCACCGACAGCGTCCCGTACGCGTACGGCGACTTGACCTGGAAGGTCGCCGACTTGAGGCCGGCCTCCTCGGCGTAGGACGTGTCGTACACCTCGGTGCCGTAGTGGTGCCGCTCGGCCCAGCGCAGGTACATCCGGAGCAGCATCTCGGCGAAGTCGGCCGCGTCCACCCCGCCCGCGCCGGCGCGGATGGTCACCAGCGCCTCACGCTGGTCGTACTCACCGGACAGCAGGGTGCGCACCTCGAGCTCGTCGACCGACTTGCGCAGCCGGGTCACCTCGGCCTCGACCTCGGCGACGCTGCCCGCGTCGTCCTCCGCCTCGGCCAGCTCCAGCAGCACGCCGGCGTCGTCCACCCGCGACCGGAGGCTCTCCAGCCGGGCCAGCTCCCCCTGCACGTACGACAGGCGGGAGGTGACCTGCTGCGCGGCCTCCTGGTCGTCCCACAGGTCCGGCGCCGCGGCCTGCGTCTCCAGCTCCGCCTTCTCCCGGCGCAGCCGGTCGATGTCGAGCACCTTCTCGATGCCGGACAGGGTCTGGTCGAGGCGGCGCAGCTCGTCGGCGAGGTCCTGGATCGTCACGTCTGCCAAGGGTACGCGGCGGGTCGACGCTTCGTCTGCTCGCCCGCCGCGCCCCGGTTCGCACCGGCCGGAGGAGGTCCTGGCGGGACCTCTCAGCCCCGGGGAGCGTTCTTCAGCCAGGTCAGCGCCGCGCGGTGGTACGAGACGGCGAAGTTGAGCGCCGCCGCGCCGTACTCGTCGCCGTCGGCCGCGGCCTGCTTGGCCTGCTCCCGCGCCGCCGACAGCGCCTGGGTGTGCTGCGCCTCGGCCTGCGAGTACAGCTCGGCGAGCTGCTGGCCGCTGTGCAACTTGCCGAACGCCACCCGCAGGATGACCGGGTTGCGCAGTTGGTCGCGCCCCACCGGCTCGGACAGCCAGCGGGCGAACGCCCGCTTGCCGGCAGCGGAGATCGTGTAGGGCTGGCTGGCCCGCGGGCCCGGCTTTCCCATCCGCACCAGGCCGGCGTCGGCCAGCGCGGGCAACTCCCGGTAGACCTGGCTTCGGGTCATCGACCAGAACGGGCCGAGCTTGCGCTCCGCCGCCGCCATCAACTGCCCGCCCGTCATCGGGCCCTCGTGCAGCAGCCCCAGCAGGGCCGCCGCCGTCGCGTTGAGACCAGAATCCGCCATAGCCATTACGCTGCCACCTCGTCGCAGTGAAATCCAGACTTTTCGTCGATCCATTGTGTACTGTCCGGCCGGGACGGTCGCAACTGGACAGTGGGTCGACCGGACGGCAGCCCAGCCACGGCGGGCGCGGATGGGCGAACCAGCCAGCCGGGTCCGCAGACGAGTGCGGCGCCGGTCGGTGTCCCGACCGGCGCCGCCTTACCGCGCAACGGTTCCGTGCTCGCCACCGCCGTCGCTCTCAGTTGCCGAAAGCACCCATCGTCGGCATCGGCCCGCCGATGCCGGGCGGATTGCCCGCGGTGCCACCGGATCCGGTGCCATCGCCCCCGTCGGTACCGGTGCCCCCGTCGGTACCGTCGCCCTGATCACCCGGCGCCGCGCCGTCCCCGCCGTCGGCCTGGGCACCGCCGCCACCGGGCGTCGCGCTGGGTGACGACGGCGGCGGGCTCACCGACCGGTGATGGTGCTGGGCGGGCGTCGAGGCCGACGGGTGCCTCGGGTCTGCCGCCGGCGGTGTCGGCTGCTGGCCGCCACCACCCACGAGCAGCCAGCCGCCGATCGCGAGCAGTGCCACCAGCACCACCCCGGCCGCCACGCCGACCAGCAGCTTGGCCCGGCTGCCGCCGGCCGCCGGCTCGCGATCGGCCTGCCACGGCGCGGCCTCGGCCGGCGCGGCGACCGGCACCGGGCCCGACCGTACCGGCTCGATCGGCGTCGGTTCGGCCGGCACCGGCTCGACCATCGAACTCGCCGCCGGGGCCGACCCGAGCAGGCTGTCCAGGCTGACGAAGCCGCCATTGGTGGGCTCCCGGTCGCCCCGGGGCTGCAGCGTGGGGCTGTCCGGCGCCAGCGCCACCGGCGGCAGCCCGACCAGTGCCGGCTCCAGCTCGGCCAGCCGCACACTCAGCTCACCGGCGGTCGGGCGCATCGCCGGGTCGAGCTCCAGGCAACGGTTGATCAAGTCCCACAACGGTTCCGGCACCCCGGGCAGCTGCACGACGGTCCAGCCGTGGTGCCGGCGCAGCACCTCGTCGACGCTGCCGCCACGGAACGGGCTGCGGCCCGACAGCGCCTCGTACGCCACGATGCCGATGCCATAGACGTCGCTGGCCGGCATTGGCGGCTGACCCGCCACCACCTCCGGGGCGACGTACTCCGGGGTGGCGTGCGTGGCCCCGACGGGACGCTGCATCCGTTGCGCCACACCGAAGTCCACCAACCGAACCCCGTCGGTACCGGGCGGCTCGGGGACCAGGATGTTGCCCGGCTTGACGTCGCCGTGCACGACACCGGCCGCGTGCACGGCCGAGATCGCCGCGGCGACCTGCGCCAGCACCGAGGCGGCGGCCGCCGGCGCGAGCGGGCCGTCGGCGATCAGCAGCCGGCGCAGGTCGCGCCCGGCCACCAGGTCCATCACCAGCGCGTACGACCCGTCCACGGTGTGCAGGAACTCGTGCGCGCGGACCACGCCGGGGTGCCGCACCTCGCCGAGGACCCGGGCCTCCTCACCGAACGCCTCGACCACGTCGGGCTGCGCGGCGGCCGAGGGGTGCAGCAGCTTGACCGCCACCGGCGTACCGGTGGTGAGGTCCCGCGCGCGCCACACGGTGCCGGCGGCGCCGGACGCGATCTCCGCCTCCAGCTCGTACCGCTGCTCCAGGATCCTCGTCATGGCCCCTCCACTTGACTCGAGCCATCACGCTAGGGGCTTGTCAGCCGCCGTGGCGGGGTCGAGCCGAGGGGTGGCACAAACCCGGGAGCAGGGCCGCCGGATGGGCTCCGGCGGCCGTCGACGCGGCGGGTGCCGGCCCGGTCAGAGGCGGCTGCGCAACTCCCACAGCTCGGGGTAGAAGCGCATCTCCACCCGAGAGCGCAGGTAGTGCGAGCCGGAGCTGCCGCCGGTACCCGTCTTGGTGCCGATCTGGCGCTCCACCATCAGCACGTGCCGGGCCCGCCACAGCGCCCACACCTGGTCGTGCTCGACCAGCGCCTCGGCCAGGTCCCACAGCGGGCCGAACCGGGCGCGGTCCCGGGCGATCGTCTCGTATGCGGTGAAGCGTTGCTCGGCGGTGTCCACCGAGAACCCGGCCGCGGCCAGCACCCGCAGGAAGCCGTCCCACAGGCTCGGCTCCTCGAGCCGGCGCAGCAGGTCGCTGCGCTGGTCCGGGGTCAGGCCGCGGAACCGCTCGATGTAGCCCGGGTCCTTGAGCCCGGACAGGAACTCGATCTCGCGGAACTGGACCGACTGGAACCCCGACGCCGGCGCGAGCACGGTGCGGAACTCCAGGAAGTCCTGCGGGGTCATGGTGTCGATCACGTCGACCTGCTGCACCGCGAGCCGGCCGATCGCGCGGCAGCGCTCCAGCCGTACCCGGGGCAGGTACGTCTCGCCGGCGAGCAGCCGGTCGCGGGCGTCGGTGAGCTCGTGCAGCGCCAGCTTGAACCACAGCTCGTACGCCTGGTGCACGGTGATGAACAGCAGCTCGTCGTGCGCGGCCGGGTCGGTCTGCGGTCGCTGCTGGTCGAGCAGCTCGGGCAGGCGGAGGTAGCTGCCGTAGGTCAGCAGGCCGCCCTGTTCGCCGAAGTGGGTGTCGTGGGTGTGCGTCACATTCGCGCACGCTACCGCGTGGCGGTGTGGGTCACCGCAACAGCGCGTGCCGTTCCGCGTGGGTTTTGAGGGTTAGTAGCTGTTTGCGCATCATGATCAGGTCGCCGCCGGCGAGGGCGAGGGACAGGGCGCGGGCGGGGCCGCGGCGGCGGGCGAGTACGAGCCGGCAGAGCAGCCGGGACCGGTGCGGGTCGATCGGCTCGACCGCGTAGGTGCCGGCGAGCCGGCCGAACAGGCGCTCCGCCGCCGGGAAACCGCGGCCGGAGAATCTGTGCCCGGGTTCGATCTCGCGCAGTTCGAACACCATCAGCCGCTGGCCGACCCGCAGGTCGTCGGCGCCCGGCGTCAGCTCCCTCGGGCTGCGCCGGCCCCAGTTGTCCAGCCAGTCGTACGAGTAGGGCGCGACGGCGAGCTGGCACACCCAGCGCCAGGTGACCGGCGCCGGCGCGTCCACCGTCACCGCTCTGGTCAGCCGCTCGACCGGCCCGGGCAGGTAGTCCTCGCCCGGGTAGCACCGAGCGACCTCCGCGGCGGTACCACCCCAGTTGCGTATCCGGTCGAGCATCGTGCCACCTCCGTACGCCACCGTATGGTCGAACCATACGCTAGCGTATGGAGGCGATGAGAAGGAACCTGACACGTACCGACTGGGCCGACGCGGCGCTCACCGCCCTCGCCGACGGCGGGCTCGCCGCGGTCGCGGTCGAGCCGATCGCGGCCCGGCTCGGTACCACCAAGGGCAGCTTCTACTGGCACTTCGCCAACCGGGACGCGCTGATCGATGCGGCCCTGGCGCACTGGGCGGACCAGCACACCGAGGCGGTGATCCGCGAACTGGAACCGATCGCCGACCCGCAGCGGCGGCTCGACGCGCTGCTCGCCGCCACCATCGGCCGAACCACTGCGAACCGGGCCGAACTGGCGCTGCTCGCGCACGCCGACCACCCCGCCGTCGCACCGGTACTCGCGGCCGTGACCGCGCGCCGGGTCGACTTCATCGCCGCCGCGTACCGGCAGGCCGGCTGCCCGGAGCAGGAGGCACGGTTCCGTGCGGTGCTCGGGTACACCGCCTACATCGGGCTCCTCCAGGCCCAGCGGGCCACCGCCGGCGCCCTACTTCCCGACGCCGACCGACCCGGCTACCTGTCCTTCCTGCACCAGGTGCTGCACCGCGAGCAGCCCTGACCCCGAACACGCGAAGGGGGAGAGAGCCGCAGCCCTCTCCCCCGCTCGATCGATCCGGGTCAGCCCATGTGCGGGTAGCGCCAGTCGTGCACCGGGACGAACGTCTCCTTGATCGCCCGCGGCGACACCCAGCGCACCAGGTTCTGCCAGGACCCGGCCTTGTCGTTGGTGCCGGAGGCGCGGGAGCCGCCGAACGGCTGCCGGGACACGATCGAGCCGGTCGGCTTGTCGTTGACGTAGAAGTTGCCGGCGGAGAACCGCAGCACCTCGCTCGCCCAGGTGATCACCCGGCGATCGGTGGCGAACACGGCGCCGGTCAGCGCGTACGGCGAGGCGTCCGCGGCCTGCCGGGTGACCTGCTCGAAGTCGGCATCGTCGTACACGTGGATCGCGATGAACGGCCCGAAGTACTCGGTGCTGAACACCTCGTCGGTCGGGTCGGTGCACTCCACCACGGTCGGCTGGACGAAGAAGCCCTCGCTGTCGTCGTACCCGCCGCCGGCCACGATCGTGCAGGAGTCGGTCGCCTTGGCCCGCTCGATCGCCGCGACGAGCTTGTCGTACGCCCGGCGGTCGATCACCGCGCCGCCGAAGTTCGACAGGTCCGTCACGTCGCCGTACTTCAGCTCGCCGGTGGTCGCCACCACCTTGTCGCGCAGCCCGCCCTGCCAGATCGACCGCGGCACGTACGCCCGGGACGCCGCCGAGCACTTCTGCCCCTGGTACTCGAAGGCGCCGCGGACCAGCGCGACCGTCAACGCCTCCTGGTCGTCCCAGCTCGGGTGCACGATCACGAAGTCCTTGCCGCCGGTCTCGCCGACCAGCCGCGGGTACGCGCGGTAGCGCTCGATGTTGCCGGCGACGGTGCGCCACAGGTGCTGGAAGGTACGGGTGGAGCCGGTGAAGTGCACCCCGCCCAGCTCCGGGTCGGTCAGCGCCACCTCGCTGACCGCCTGCCCGTCGCCGGTGACCAGGTTGATCACCCCGGCCGGAAGCCCGGCCTGCTCGAAGATCCGCATCGTGTAGTGCGCGGCGAGCTGCTGGGTCGGCGTCGGCTTCCACACCACCGTGTTGCCCATCAGCGCCGGCGCGGTCGGCAGGTTACCGGCGATCGCGGTGAAGTTGAACGGGGTGATCGCCGTGACGAACCCGTCCAACGGCCGGTGGTCGAACCGGTTCCACTCGCCCGGCACGCTGCGCGGCTGCTCGCCCAGGATGAACGCGCCGAAGTGCGCGTTGAACCGGAGGAAGTCGATCAGCTCGCAGGCCGCGTCGATCTCGGCCTGCTGGATGCTCTTGGACTGGCCGAGCATGGTCGCCGCGTTGATCGTCTCCCGCCACGGGCCGGCGAGCAGGTCGGCGGCGCGCAGGAACACCGCAGCCCGCTCCTCGTACGGCAGGGCCTGCCAGGCGGGCGCGGCCGCCTTGGCGGCCGCCACCGCCGCGGCCACGTCGTCGTTGCTGGCCTGGGCGCTCTCCCCCAGTACGTGCGCGTGCTTGTGCGGCTGCACCACGGAGAACCGGTCGCCGGCGGCCATCCGCTGTTCGCCGGCGATGGTCATGGTCAGCTCGACCTTGTCGGCGGCCAGCTCGGCCAGCCGGCGGGTGAGCCTGTCGCGCTCGGCGCTGCCCGGTGCGTACGGGTGCACCGGCTCGTTGCTCGGCTCGGGTACCTGAAAGAGCGAGTCCATCTCCCACACCTTCACTCGGCGACGCTGGCGAGTGCGTGCCCGGCCGGCACGCGCGAGGCCCGTACGGACCTCGTCGTTCCACCTGATCCTGTCCCGGTCGGCCGGGACCCGCGGAACGTCGGTTCAATACTGTCACGGCACCTGGGATACGTCGGCGGCGCAGCCCGGTGACCTCCGGTTCTTCTGATCCCGCCCGGTCGCACCGGGCGATTCGACCCCTACCGTACGTCCGGGCTGTGCCGCCGGTCACCCGGTCGCCGCTGCCGGAGGGCCTCCCGGCGGCCGGCGTAGGCTGGGCACCCGTCGGGCGTACCGGGCGGAGGGACCAGGACAGCATGACCAAGCGCGCCTCCGGGCCCGATTCGAGGCCCGCCACTCGACCGGATCCGAAGCCCACCTCTCGGTCCGGTTCGAAGCCTGCCGCCCGGCCCGGTTCGAAGCCCGGCTCCCGGCCCGGTTCGAAGTCTGGCTCCCGGCCCGGTTCGACGCCCGCCTCGAAGGCCGCCAAGCTCCCCGAGCCGGGCCTGCGTTCCACGCTGATCCTGCTGGTCGTCGCGATCCTGCTGTTCGCGATGATGCTGCGCGGTGAGCACATCCTGGTCCGCGCCGCCGGTGATCCGGCGGTCGCCGCGATCCAGGTGGCCACCTTCCTGTCCTCGATCCTGTTCGCCGGGCTGATGCTCGGCAACGCCGCCGGCCTCGCCGCGGTCCGCGCCTTCGCCGGCCACGACGGCACCGCGCTGGTCGGCCGGGTCGCCCGCCGTACCCTGCTGGCCGTGCTCGGCGGGCTGGTCGCCGGCGTGGTGGCCGGCGGAGCCGCGTACCTGCTGGAGGCTGACCTGCGCAGCGGCGACCGGCTGCTCGTCGGCACCAGCATCGCGATCAGCGCGCTGCTCGGCGGCGCCGCGGCCGCGCTCCGGCCCGGCCTGATGGTCGGCGCCGGCGTCCTGGGCACCCTGGTCGTGCTCGCCGTGCTGGCCTTGCGCAGCGTCTTCATCACGCCGCTGACCAGGCTGTTCGGCGGCGAAGGCACGATCGAGAAGTACGCCAGCGCGCAGTCCACGCTGGCGCTGGTCAGCTTCGTCGTCGCCGGGGTCGTGGCCGGCGTCGCGATCCACCTGTACGCGCGGCGCACCGGCAACCGCCTGCGCATCGCCAGCACCATCGGGGCCGGTGCCACCGCCGGTGTGTTCACGCTCGTCGGCTTGGCGCTGACCTGGGTGTTCGACCGTCAGCTGATCAGCAGTGCCGGCGGCCTCGATCTCGGCGATCAGCTCGCCTTCCACATCGCCGGCATGTACCAGCTCAACGGCGGCCTGGCGCTGCTGTTCGCCGGCGCGATCGTCGCCCTGGTGCTGTACGGCCGGACCCGCGGCCCGCGCCGCCCGCGCCCCGCGAAGCGCCCCACCGGCAAGCCGGAGTGGGCGGTCCGGGAGGAGCGCCGCGCCGCCGAGATCGACCGCGCCGCAGCCAGCGACCCGGCCACCGGCACGACGTCGACCGGCAGCAAGGGCCCCGCCGCCACGACACCCGGAAAGGCCGGCACAACCAAGGCCGACACAACCAAGGCCGGCACGAGCAAGGCCGCGAGCACGGCGGCCGCGAGCAGGGAAGCCACCGGTGGCGAGAATCCCGCCGGCGGCAAGCCCAGCGCGGACGGCGAGGGATCCGTCGCGAGCAAGGCTGCCGCAGACGGTAAGAGCGCCGCGAGCAAGCCCGGTGCGAGCGCCGCGAGCAAGGCCGCCGCAGCCGGTAAGAGCACCGCCGGGCGCAAGACCGACGCAGCGGGTAGGAGCGCCGCGAGCAGGCCCGCCGGTCAGGGCGCCGGGCGCAAGGGCGCGGGCACGGCCAAGGGCGCCAGCGGTACGGGCACGAGGAAGGACGCCGCTGGATCGACGCCGGGCGACGCCCCGGGTGCCACCGAGGCCGAGGGCGCGACCGGCGGCGGCGACGGCGCGGCGACTCCCGAGAGTGCGTCGCCCACGCGCAGCGGCAAGCCGACCGGCAACCGCCGGCGCGCCCGCACCTGAGCCGAGGATCCGGGGCGCCGGGTCGATCAGCTGGCGACGAGGTCGGCGAGCTCCGACACGTCGTACCACTCCAGTTCGTGGTCCTCGGCGCCGTCCACGGTGAACTGGGCATCCCCGTCGCCGCTGGCCGCCGCCAGGATCGCGTCCGCTGCGGCCGCCACCGCCGGCTCGGCATCCGCACCGTCGACGTGCAGCGCCGCGACCGCCGCCAGCGGTACCGAACCGGTCACCGTGACCTCGCTGTCACCGAGTTCGGTGCTCGCCGGGAGCGCCTGCGACGCCGGCAGGTCGACTGAGACCACCGCCCGGCGACGCGGCGCTGCCGGGTCGGCCGCCAGCAGTGCCAGCGCGGCCTGTGCGGCCCGGGTGAACGCGACGTACTCCAGCTCCTCGTCGTCGCCCTCCGCGTACCACTCACGCAGCGTGCCGGTGACCGCCTGGCCGGCGACGACGCGCAACGCGCCGTCCGCATGCAGCCGGCCGAGCAGCGGCAACGTCGCCGGCAGGTAGACCCGTACCGATGCCTCGGACACGTGGTTGCACATCCTTCCTCGCCGACCGGCCGCCCGGCGGGCCCACCGGCTTGACGCGCGACAGTGGCCGAGTCGCGCCGAGGTCCATTCGCTCACCGGCGAGGCGGGGTGCGAGGGCATACCGGTCGCATGCGCTCCATCGGACCCGCTCGTCCGCCGGGTGGGCGGCTCGCGGACCCGACCGGCGATGCCGCCAGCGGGCGAAGGGGGCCAACGCGGCCCGGCCGTCTGTCGTGCTCCAACACGTAAGGCTACGGTACAAGCAAACGGCGGCAAACGAACGCACCGCCGCCGGCCGCCAGCCCACGACGGGAGTCGACGAATGTCGTCTCGTTTCCTGCCGCTCGCCGACGTCGCCGACGAGCTGAACGTCACCGAGTCACAGGTGTACCACCTGGTGCGCAGCGGGGATCTGGCGGCCATCAAGATCGGCGGCCGCGGCCAGTGGCGGGTCGAGCGGGCCAAGCTCGAGGAGTTCATCGAGCGCAAGTACGCCGAGACCGCGGCCTGGGTGGCCGACAACCCGCTGCTCGCCCGCGACGCCACGGAGTAGCGCCGGGGACCGCCGCTACGGAGTAGCTGGGGACCGCGGAGCAGCGCTCTGCGGCCGCGACAGTCGCCGTCTGTCACATACTCGTCAGCCGCGGAGGCGGGCGCGTCTTCCTTCGGGCGTGTATAGCTATCCCAAGAGAACGGAAGCAATCGAAGGCAAACGAAGACATTCGCCCGCTCTGGCATCGGAGACATCCCCATGGCGACTCCGCTTCCCGCCGGCCCCCTCCGCGAGCCGATCCCCGCCGGCCCGTACCCGCGGCTCGTCGAGGACGACGACGGCACGCTGCACGTGCTGTCGCCACCGGACACCGAGCCCGAGCCCGACCCCGACCCGTACTGGGAGCGTCCCCGGCTGTCCGCCGTCGGCACCGAACTGCCGCTGACCTGGTCGCCGGCCCCCGACGACAGCGACGACACCGACCCGACCGAGTACCCGCCCGGCGCGCAGCGGGCCGCCTGGGTGCTGATCAACGGGTACCTCGAGGTGCTGGCCGGCCGGCGTCCCGCCAGTCAGCTCGCCGGCCCGGCCACCCCGGCCGCGGCGCGCCAGCTCACCCAGATCTCCCCGGATCCGAAGCGGCGGCTCCGGCTGTTCCGGCTGCACGTCATCGAACAGCTGCCGGGCCGCGCCGAGGTCGTCGTACTGCTCACCGACCTCGACCGGGACGAGGTTTTCGCGGTCGCGCTGCGCCTGGTGCACATCGACGGCGCCTGGCGCTGCGCCGACTTCCAGGGCGTCTGGTGAGCCGGTGCGCGGCACGCCGGCCGACCGGCCGCGCGTTGCGGCCGAGCCCGGCCGGTCAGGTGACCCGGGCGAAGCGCCACGCCGCGAGCAGTACGAAGAACAGCGTGCAGCCGCCGGTCAGGGCCAGCTCGTCGGTCACGCTCATCCGGTGGCCGAACAGCACCAGGCCGGTCAGCGCACCCTGGTCGGCGCGGACGTTCGAGCCGATCAGCAGCCGCCGGATCGCGTCGACCGGATAGGTGAACAGGTTGAACGTGGCGATCCGGCCGACCCAAGACGGCAGCCCGGCCAGCGGCACCAGCGCGCCGGACAGCACCAGCATCGGGTACGTGAGGGCCTGCGTCACCGCGGTGAAGCTGTGCGGCTTGGCGATGAACGTCGCCAGCGCCACGCCGAGCGCGGTCACCTCCACCGCCATCAGCCCGGTACCCGCGAGCACCGCCAGGATCGTCCCCGGCCCGGGAAACAGTCCCATGATCGGCGCACCCAGGAACAGCAGGACCGCCTGCACGGTGGAGATCAGCGCCCCGCCGAGGATCGCACCGAGCACGATCGAGACGCGGCTCGCCGGCGACACCAACATCTCGCGCAGGAACCCGAACTCGCGGTCCTGCACGATCGTCACCGCGGACAGCAGCGACCGGCCCAGCACGGTCATCGCGATCACGCCCGGGAACACGAACGCCTCGAAGCTCACGCCGCCGGTGGTGCGCACCAGCGTGCGCATCCCGTACCCGAAGATCAGCAGGAAGAAGAACGGCTGGACGAAGCTGGAGAGGATCTTCGCCTTGGAGCGCAGGTACTTCTTCAGCTCGCGGCGGACCACCATGCCGATCACGCGCAGCTCGGCGACCAGCCGCGGTTCCCGGCGGTGCGCGCCGGGCTCGAAGTTGCCGACCGGCTCGTCGTCCGCCACCGTATGCGGCGCTCCGGCCGTCCGAACCGCCGTACCGCCGCGTCCGGCCGGTTCCCGCCGTGCCGCACCACGCGGTGCCGGCGACACGGGTGCCGGATCGCGGGGGGCCGGGTCGTGCCGCGCCGACCCGCTCCGGTACGTGCCGGGTTCCGCCACCGGTTCGGCACCGTGCCGGGCCGCCGGGCCACGCCGTCCCGCCAGCTCGGGCCGTCCCGCCAGCTCGGGCCGTCCCGCCAGCTCGGGCCGTCCCGCCAGCTCGGGCCGCGCCGCCGGCTCGTCCGCGCCCTGGGAGGCGGCGACCGGGGCCCCGGTGCCGTGCCGCGGCGCGGGGGACACCGGCGCTGCCTCGGACCCGCCGTGGCGGGACACCGGCGCGGCGTCGGCGGCACCGTGGCGCGCCGCAGCGGGGGCCGCATCGGGGCCGCCGTGCCGCGGCGCCGGCGATCCGGGCACGGCGTCGGAATCACCATGGCGGGGCGCCGGGGACGCCGGCGCGGCCGGCGCCGGTTCGGCGCCGTGTCGGGGCGGTGCAGTGGCGACCGGCTCGGCCCCGTGCCGGGGCGCCGGGGACACCGGCGCGGCCGAGACCGGCTCGGCCCCGTACCGGGCTGCGGCAGAATCCCGGTCGGTACCGTGCCGGGGCGCCGTGGACACCGGCGCGGCCGAGACCGGCTCGGTTCCGTACCGGGCTGCAGCGGAGTCCTGGTCGGTGCCGCGCCGGGGCACCGCGGCCGCCCCGTGTCGCGCTGCCGGTGCGGCCTCCGGCTCGACGCCGTGCCGTGCCGCGACCGGCTCGACGCCGTGCCGGGATACTGGTGCGGGTGACGGCGCACCGCGCCGGCCGGCCGGGGCCGCCGACTCGACGCCGTGGCGCGAGGTCGTGGCCTCCGGGCCGGTCCCCGAATCCGGCTCCGGTCGGCCGTGCCGTCCCGGCGCCTCCGGTGCCTCGTCCCGGTCGTGCCCGTGCCGGGAGTCCGGTGCTCCGTCCCGGCCGTGGCGACCCCGGGATTCCGCCGCCTCGTCCCGGCCGTGCCGTCCCGCCGCGTTGCGGTACGGGGACGGGGTACCTGGGCGGTCGACCGAGCGACGGCCGCCCGAACCCGGGTCGGCGCGCGTCCCGGTACCGATGCGCTCCGCCCCGCGCGGTCGCGGTGCCGCTTCGGCGCTGTCCGTTCGAGCCGCGGCGTCGGCACCGCTCGCGCGGTCCGCACCGGGGCTCGTCCGTCGCCGCGGCGACGGGCGGCGCGGTTCGCGGTTCGCCGGCGGCTCGGGCCGCAGCCGGACGGTACGTTCCGCGCGGTCGTCCTCGGCCTCGTCGGCCACCGGCACCGGGCCGCCGAACAGCGGGCGACGGATGCCGGTGGTGCTGCGCGCGGCGTACACCCGGGACGACTGCGCGTCACTCACGAACGTGCCTCCCCGCCGGAACGCCGACCTGCGCGGCCGGCACCGGCTCGACCATCGAGCTCACCGCCGGGGCCGACCCGAGCAGCCTGTCCAGGGCACCCCGTCGGACGCTGCGCCCGCGTCACCCGCCGACACCCGTTCGGGAGGCGTCGTGCCGCGGGGTGCGCGCGACTCTCCCGCCGGTGCTCGCGCAGGAACGCCGCCGCGCCGGAGCGTTCATCCGGCACCAGGTCGCGCGCCGCCCACGGTGCGCTCATGAATGCACCCGGCGGCGGTGGGTGGTGGCCGATTCGGCCGCCTCGCGGGCCATCGCCTGCTCGGTGAAGTGCACGAACACGTCGTCCAGGCTGGGCCGCTGCACGCTGACCGAGGTGGCCGGTACGTCGATGTGGCCGAGCAGCCGGCCGATGCCGCGCTCCGCGTCGGGCACGCAGCACACGATCATCTCGCCTTCCGCCCACGCCGGTACGCCGGCGGCCACGAGCTGGTGCAGCGCCAGCGCGTTGTTGGTGGTACTGAGCCGGATCCGGTCCAGCCCGACCGCGGACTTGAGCCGGCTCGGAGTGTCGATCGCGACGAGTTCGCCGGCGTTGACGATGGCGAGCCGGTCGACGTTCTCCACCTCGTCCATGTAGTGCGTGGTCATCAGCACCGTCAGCCCGTCCCGGTCGCGCAGGTGCCGGATCTCCTGCCAGAGCCGGGTACGGGTGGGCGGGTCGAGACCGAGGCTCGGCTCGTCCAGGAAGAGGATCTTGGGCTTGTGCAGCAGCGCGCGGACGATCTCCAGCCGTCGGGCGAGGCCGCCGGACAGCCGTGCGACCAGCGCCTTGGCGTGCGGTTCGAGCCCGAGCAGCAGCAGCGCGTACTCGATGCGTTCGTCCAGCTGGCGCCGTGGCGTGCCGTACAGGGTGGCGTGGAACCGCAGGTTCTCCAGCACGGTCAGGCCGGGATCGAGGGTGCTCTCCTGGAACACGAACCCGATCCGGTGCCGCACCTCGCGCGGCGCCTTGACGGTGTCGTACCCGGCGACGCGGGCCCGGCCGCCGCTGGGCAGCATCAGCGTGCTGAGCATCTTCATCGTGGTGGACTTGCCGGCGCCGTTGCGGCCCAGCAGCGCGAAGATCTCGCCGTCCGCGACGTCGAAGCTGACGCCCGCGACCGCGCGGTGCTGCCCGTAGTACTTGACCAGGTCGGTGACCTCGATGGCCAGTGACTGACGCATGCTGCTCCCGTCCATGGTGCGGGCCGCGCGCGGTAACCGGTACCGCAGGCTCGGCGTGCCGGCGCACGGCTGCGCAACGGCCACGTACCGGCACCGCTTCGCGCCACGGTGCCGGTACGGCAGTGCGGGGACCCGGTCGGCGCCGGTTTCCCGCCGACCACGGTCCGTCTCGGGCCCGGTTCGGGCCGCGAACTCAGAATCAGAGGCCGAGGTTCTGGTCGGCCACGGTCAGGTCGAGGTGGTTGCCGGCCTGACCGGGCGTGCCCAGCCCGACCACCTCGTGCCCGCCGGCCGCAACGCCCAGGTGGGCGCTCTGGTCGGCCAGGTTCACGTCGCCGCCCGCGTTCACGCCGGCCGGGCCGTGCACGCCGACCGCGCTGGTGCCGGTCAGGTCGAGGCCGGCACCCCCGTGAATCGGGCCGGCCTCGAAGCCGGTCGCGCCGTGGGTGGCGTCACCCAAGTTGTCCAACGGCAGAATTCCACCGAGACTCATCTGCGCGTACTCCCTTGAATTCGGTCAGTAATCAATGAACCAGGCGCCTGGTCCGGGCCAGTTTGACCAGCCAGAACGGAGGCGTCAAGTCATGATCTGCCGTATCTCTGCCGATTTGGCCAGCCTCTCGGTGCCATTCATTGATATATGTTGGTGAATGGCTGACCACATTCTGTAGTGACTGCTGTTGAAATGCGGACCGGAAAGCGATCGCCGCGCGCCGTGCGCGTCCGTACGAGATCGACGGGGCGTGACGAAGAAAATTGCGGGAAAGCTGTGACCGGGCGTTGCGTCCGCTGTCGGTCGCCGATGTCGACCGCGCCGCGTATCCCCAAGGACACGCGGCGCGGTCGAGTCGGATCAGGGTCCCGGCGCGGGTCGGATCGGCCCGGTCGACGGGACCAGCGTGCAGGCGGCGTCAGCGAGGCGTCGCGTGGGTCAGCTCGGTGCCGGCCGGCAACACCAGGAAGACCCGCGGCGCGATCCGGTCCATGCCGCCGCGCAACCCGAAGACCAACCCGGAGGCGAAGTCGACGACGCGCTTGGCGCCCGCCTCGTCCATCCCGCTCAGGTCCATCAGCACCGGCACGCCCTCGCGGAACCGCTCGCCCACGGTGCGCGCCTGGTGGAAGCTGGTGAGGTGAATGGTGGCGAGACGACGATCGGCAACAGGGGCGACGTCCGGCACGCGAGTCGGCACGGCCTCGTCGTCGTGCGGCTCACCGGAGTCCAACCCCAGCCAGGAACGGGACCTGTCCACCGCGGCCATCTCGGGCACCTCCTCCCACGTCGCTGCTGCTACGCGCTCCCACCTGTCGTTCGACCTGCGAGTTCCACAATGGAGTGTCGCACCGGCAGGCAAGTCTCCGCGAGTGCGATATTCGCTTGGTGATCACAGGTTAACCCAGATTCACCTACCCACCCGGTACGCCGCGCGCACCTACCGGGTGATCCACCGCCAACGCTACGGCCGGTACCGACACTCACCACCCGCCCTGACGCCGATCCGACAGTCCACCCGACCGGGCACCGCGCCAATTCCGCTCGTTCCCGATCGCCGCAACCGCGAGCCGACCGCGGCGGCCATCGGTCGCTCGTTCTTCTCGCCGGTGACGTCACCGGCGGTCGGGGTGCACCGCCGCTTCGATCCAGTCGTCGACGAGGTCGGACATGATGTCCAGCGGAACGGAACCCTCCGCGAGCAGGCAGTGGTGGAAGTCGCGGATGTCGAACGCGGCGCCGAGCCGCCGCCGGGCGCGATCCCGCAGCTCGTCGATCCGTACCCGGCCGATCATGTACGACAGGGCCTGACCGGGCGCGGCGATGTAGCGGTCCACCTCGTTGTCGATCTCGATCAGCGGCAGCGCGGTGTTGTCCCGCATGAACTCGACGGCCCGGCCGCGCGACCAGCCGTGGTGGTGCAGCCCGGTGTCGACGACCAGCCGGGACGCCCGCCACGCCGCGCTGGCCAGCATGCCGAGCCGGTCGACGTCCGTGCCGTACAGGCCCATCTCGTCGGCGAGGTGCTCCACGTACAGGCCCCAGCCCTCCGAGTGAGCCGCCGACTTGCGGTACCGGCGGAAGTCCGGCAACGCGAGATCCGCGCTCACCACCCCCTGCAGGTGATGGCCCGGGACGCCCTCGTGGAACGCCAGCACCTCGTACACCGCCAGCGCACGCTCACGCGGCCGGTCGGTGTTGACCCACAACGACCCCGGGCGCTGGCCGTCGGCCGACGGCCACAGGTAGTACGCCGCGATGCCGCCGCGGGCCTGGATCGGGTCCATCTCGTTGATCGTGCACGGCGGCACCGGGTACCCGCGGAACCAGTCCGGCAGCGCCGTGACCGCCCGCCCGTACGCGGCCGCCACCCGCTTCGTGATCTGCTCGGCGCTGTCGCAGCGCAGCGCCGGATCGTCGCGCAGCCGCCGGAACGTGTCCGCCACGTCGGCCGTGCCCAGCGCTCGCGCACCGGCCGCGGCGACCTCGTCCCGCAGGGTGTCGAGCAGGTCGAGCCCGGCCGTGTGGATCGCCTCGGCGGGCATGCCGGTCGTGGTGAACGACCGGGCCAGCGCCGCGTACCCGTCGACGCCGCCCGGGACGTGACACAGCCCGACGTGGTCGTCGTCGCGCGCGCCCGGCAGCAACTCCTCCGCCAGCGTGCTGCGCAGCCGCTGCAGCGCGGGCCGGATCTCCTCCGCCCGCGCCCGATCGGCGCGGGCCCGCCACCGGTCGAGGTCGACCCCACCGGCCGGTACCGGCCGCAGCAACGGATCGTCCGCGGGCCCGCCGGCCAGGTAGTCGTCGAGCTGCCGGATCGCCTGCCGGATCCCGGTCGCCGTCGGGTACCGGCCGTCCTTCGCCGCCGCCAGGTGCCGGTCCCGCACCGCGTCGAAGTACCCGCCCAGCCCGGACAGCCGCCGCAGGTACGCCTCCGCCCGGTCCGGGTCGGACAGCGCGACCCGGGGCACCGTCGACAGGATCATCGACAGCGTGCCCGCGACGCTCGCCGACACGCTGACCTCGTCCAGCCCGGTCAGCGCCACCGCACGCTCGTCGGTCAGCCGCTGCCCGAGCACCGCGCAGGTGATCAGATCGGTACCGGTGAGGGCCGTCCGGTCGACCCCGGCCAGCCGGTCTGCCAACTCGCGCAGCGTGCCGGCGTACCGCTCGGACTCCGCCCGGGACGGGTCCGTCACCTCGTCGAGATGGTCGGACATGCCGAGCATCGACGCGCTGATCGGATCGTGCGCCAGGTAACCGGTGAAGTAGCTGTCGGCGATCCGGTCCAGCTCGCGGCCGTCCTGAGACATCGGCTTCCCTCTCGTGGCACGCCCTCGGCCCGCGGCTACTCCGACACGCCAGGATGTTCCGAGCCTACGCGCGCACACACCCCATCCCGCTCCACTGCGACCGACCTCTCCCTACCGACCCAACCGCCCCGGACGGTCCGGCCCGAGGCGCAGCGATGCCCCGGCACGGATCGCCGGGGCATCGCCAAGCTGCCGGAACCCGCCGCAGTCGTCAGCAGCGGTCCGCCATGATCACTCGGGTAGCGGGCCCGCTCCCGGGGCGCCGTGGCACTTCTTGTACTTCTTGCCGGAGCCGCAGGGGCAGGGAGCGTTGCGGGACGGGCCGGAGCCGACCTTCTGGCCCGGGGCGTTCTGCTTCTCACCGGCCGCGATCTTCGACTGCGGGCCGGTGCGCAGTGCCGACGCGGCGGTGGCCGAGCCGGAGTCCTGGCCGATCTCGACCGCGCCACTGCCGGCGGCACCGTCGATCGTCGGCTGGGAGTACTGCAGGGCCTGCGGGGAGCGCTCGCCGAGCCCCTTGGCGTGGATCTCGACCTTGCCGTCACCGGCCGGGGTCGGGGTCGTGGTCCCGGCCGCCTTGCCGACCTGCTCGGCGAACTCCTCGGCGGTCAGCTCGGTCGGCGCCTCGGCGGCCGGCGGCTCCTCGCCCTCGCCCTCCTCCTCGACCTGGACCTCCAGGTTGAACAGGAAGCCGACCGCCTCCTCCTTGATGCCGTCCAGCATCTGCTGGAACATGTCGAAGCCCTCGCGCTGGTACTCCACCAGCGGGTCGCGCTGCGCGTACGCCCGGAGGCCGACGCCTTCCTGCAGGTAGTCCATCTCGTACAGGTGCTCGCGCCACTTGCGGTCGATCACCGCGAGCAGCACCTGGCGCTCCAGCTCGCGCAGCGCGTCGGCGCCGAGCTCCTCCTCGCGCCGCTCGTACGCCTCGTGCGCGTCATCCTTGAGCTGCTCGGCGAGGAAGTCGGCATCCATCGCCTCCAGCCCGCCGGCCTCGTCCTCGAGGTCCTCGACGGTGACCGAGATCGGGTACATCTGCTTCAGCGCGGTCCACAGCTTGTCGAGGTCCCAGTCCTCGGCGTAGCCCTCGGCGGTGGCGCCCCGCACGTACGCGTCGATCACGTCGTCGATGATGTTGTCGATGTAGTCGTGCAGGTCCTCGCCGTCCAGCACCCGCTTGCGCTCGGCGTAGATGACCTGGCGCTGCTTGTTCAGCACCTCGTCGTACTTCAGGACGTTCTTGCGGATCTCGGCGTTCTGCTGCTCGATCTGGGTCTGCGCGCTGCGGATCTGCCGGCTGACCATCTTCGACTCGATCGGCACGTCGTCGGGGATGTTGAGCCGCTCCATCACCGTCTCGACGGCGCCGGCGCGGAACCGGCGCATCAGCTCGTCCTGCAGCGACAGGTAGAACCGGGACTCACCCGGGTCGCCCTGCCGGCCGGCACGACCGCGCAGCTGGTTGTCGATGCGGCGGGACTCGTGCCGCTCGGTGCCCAGCACGTACAGCCCGCCGGCGTCGAGGACCTCCTCGGCCTCGGCCGCGCACTCCTTCTCGGCCTCTTCCAGCGCCGCCTCGTACGCGTCCGCGTAGCCCTCCGGGTCCTCCTCGGCGTCGATGCCGGCGTTGCGCAGCTTCGCCGCGGCGGTGAACTCCGGGTTGCCGCCGAGCAGGATGTCGGTACCGCGGCCGGCCATGTTGGTGGCGACGGTGACCGCGCCCTTGCGGCCCGCCTGCGCGACGATCTCCGCCTCGCGGGCGTGGAACTTCGCGTTCAGCACCGCGTGCTCGATGCCGCGCTTGGTCAGCATGTCGGAGAGGATCTGGCTGCGGTCGACGCTGGCCGTACCGACCAGGACCGGCTGGCCCATCTCGTGCCGCTCGGCGATGTCCTCGACGACCGCCTCGAACTTGGACTGCTCGGTCTTGTAGATGACGTCGGCGCGGTCCTCGCGGATCATCGGCTTGTTGGTCGGGATCGGGGTGACGCCGATCTTGTAGACCTTGTTGAACTCGGCCGCCTCGGTCAGCGCCGTGCCGGTCATGCCGGCGAGCTTCTCGTACAGCCGGAAGTAGTTCTGCAGGGTGATCGTGGCGAGGGTCTGGTTCTCCTGCTTGATCTCGACGCCTTCCTTGGCCTCGATCGCCTGGTGCATGCCCTCGTTGTAGCGCCGGCCGTGCAGGATGCGGCCGGTGAACTCGTCCACGATCAGGACCTCACCGTCGGAGACGATGTAGTCCTTGTCGAGCTTGTACAGCTCCTTGGCCTTGATGGCGTTGTTCAGGAAGCCGACCAGCGGGGTGTTGACCGACTCGTACAGGTTGTCGATGCCGAGCTGGTCCTCGACCTTGCGCACGCCGGCCTCGGTGATCGCCACCGTGCGCTTCGACTCGTCCACCTCGTAGTCGCCGTCCGGCTCCGGCGCCCGGCCGCCGAGCGACGCGGTCGGTGCCATCGGGCTGGACCGCTTGAGCCGCTTCACCACCCGGGAGAACTCCGTGTACCACCGGGCGGACTGCTCGGCCGGCCCGGAGATGATCAGCGGCGTCCGGGCCTCGTCGATCAGGATCGAGTCGACCTCGTCGACGATGGCGAAGTGGTGCCCGCGCTGCACCATCTCGTCGGCCGACCAGGCCATGTTGTCGCGCAGGTAGTCGAAGCCGAACTCGTTGTTCGTGCCGTAGGTGATGTCGCACTCGTAGGCGGCCTTGTGCTCGGCCGGCGTCATCTGCGGCAGCACCACCCCGACGGTCAGGCCGAGGAAGCGGTGCACGGCGCCCATCCACTCGGCGTCGCGCTGGGCCAGGTAGTCGTTGACCGTGACGATGTGCACGCCCTTGCCGGAGAGCGCGTTCAGGTAGGCCGGCAGGGTGGAGACCAGGGTCTTGCCCTCACCGGTCTTCATCTCCGCGATGTGCCCGAAGTGCAGCGCGGCGCCGCCCATCAGCTGCACGTCGTACGGTCGCTTGCCGAGCACCCGGTTGGCCGCCTCGCGGACCGTCGCGAACGCCTCCGGCAGCAGGTCGTCGAGCGACTCGCCGTCTTCGAAGCGCTCCTTGTACTGGTCGGTGAGCTCGCGCAGCTCGGCGTCGCTCAGCTCGGTGTAGTCGTCCTCGAGATCGTTGATCGCGGACGAGATCGCCTTGAGCCGCCGCAGCATCCGGCCCTCGCCGGTGCGCAGCATCTTTTCCAGAACCGACACTTCTCAACGCTCCCTGGGGGATGTTCTCCGGCGACCATCGTAGGCAGGGCGGCGGCCGTTGGACACATCCCGCCCGGCAGACCGGCTCCGGATTGTCACACGGCACCCTGATCCGGTCATTGGACCACGGCCGACGGTGCCGGTGACCAGCGGCACACCCGGCCGGCGGCCGCACACGGTACGCCGGCGCGGCGGTCGGGCCGCGCACCGAGACCGCGGGTCACGGCCGGATCAGGCGGGACAGGACGCCGCCGACGACCAGGTACGCCACCGCCGCGATCACCCAGTCGACCAGCACCTGCCTGGTGTGATCGGCGAACGTGAACAGGTCGCCGAACGGTCCGGACAGCCAGCCGCCGGCCCGGGTCAGCCCGCTGACCAGCACGTTGTCCGGGTTCGCGCCGAATCCGACCAGCACCGCGCCGAGCCCCAGCAGCAACGCCACCACCAGCGCCACCGTCATGATCGCCTTCGCCAGATAGGTCCGGCCGATCCGCACGCCCGACCAGACCCGCGAGGTCGTCGCCGCCTCCGTGGTCTCGGTGCCGCTTTTCGCCACTGCCACCGCCTCGTCACCGACCGTCCATGGTTACCAATGGGTACGAGTGTGCCCTCCCGCGCCCCGTTTTCCCAGCCCGCCGACCGACCGGGCGGCGAGCTGAATTCCGATGTGCCGGTCCGCGCCGATCCGGCAGGATTCCCGGCATGGATCCGGTGGTACTGACCGACGACGAGCTGACGCTGCGCTGCTGGCGCCCGGACGACGCGCCCGCGGTGTACCGCGCCTGCCAGGACCCGGACATCCGGCGGTGGACGACCGTGCCCAGCCCGTACGCCGAGGAGGACGCCGTGCGGTTCGTCACCGACGCGCCGGGGAGGTGGGCCGACGGTACCGTCGCCGGGTTCGGGGTGTTCGACTCGGCGAGCGGTGCGCTGCTCGGCTCCCAAGGGCTGGATCTCGCCGGCGGATCCGCCGAGCTGGGGTACTGGAGCGCGCCGTGGGCTCGTGGCCGCCGGGTCACCGAACGGGCCGGCCGGCTGGTCCTGCGGTGGGCGTTCGACACGCTCGCGCTGCACCGGGTCCGCTGGCGCGCGGTGGTCGGCAACCACGCGTCCCGGCTGGTCGTGGCGCGGCTCGGGATGCGGCTGGAAGGTGTCGTGCGGTCCGGGCTGCTGCCGCACGACGGCGACGAACCGCAGGACGGCTGGCTGGCCGGTTTGCTGCCGGGCGAGCTGCGGCCGGCCGGCCCGGACGACCCCGCGCTGGCGCGGGCCGCGCGGCAGGCCCGTACCTACCTGGCCGCGCAGCCCACGATCGACGCCGGCAGGTACGTCCTGCGCCCGCTCGCCGAGGCCGACGTGCCAGCGCTGGTCGAGCTCTGTCGCGACCCGGCGATGGCGGAGTTCACCACGGTGCCGGTGCCGTACCAGCCGTCACACGCGGCGTTCTTCGTCCGGCTCGCCCGGGACCGCTGGGCCGCCGGCGACGGCGCGATCTTCGCGGTGGCCGAGCCGGCCGGCCGGCTGCTCGGCACCATGGATCTGCGGCTGGTCGACTGGCCGGCCCGGATCGCCGAGGTCGGCTACTCGGTGGCGCCGCAGGCTCGCGGTCGCGGCGTCGGCACCACCGGGCTCTCCGCCGTCTGCGACTGGGCGTTCGACGCCCTGGCGGTCGACCGGATCGAGTGGCGCGCGTACGTCGGCAACCTGGCCTCCCGGCGCGTGGCCGAGAAGGCCGGTTTCACCGTCGAGGGCACCGAGCGCGGGCACACCCTGCACCGCGGCACCCCCGTCGACACCTGGTACGGCGCCAAGCTGTCCACCGACCCCCGCTGACCCCGAACCGACGGCCGAAGGCGGATCCGAGGCCGAGCCCCCAGCCGAAGAACTGGTTGTGACGTCTCCCGAGGGGACGCGAGCGAGCCGTGCCTGAGGCGTTCGCTGGCAAGCCGAGCCCGGGCGCCGTGTGCGAACGCACACAAGTCCGGGATCGGCGCAGTCCAGCGGGCGTCTCAGGTGCGGCGCAGCGACCTCAACCCCTGGCGTGGGGGGTGAGCCAGCGGAGCGGGTCGGGGCCCTTGGGGACGACGCCGGTCGGGTTGATCTTGGGATGGGTCAGGTAGTAGTGCCGCTTGATGTGGTCGAAGTCGACCGTGTCGCCGAAGCCGTGGGTCTGGTAGAGGTCGCGCGCGTACGCCCACAGGTTGATGAACTCGGTCAGCTTCTGCCGGTTGCACTTGAAGTGGTTGTGGTAGACGGCGTCGAACCGGACCAGCGTCGTGAACAGCCGCACGTCCGCCTCGGTGATCGCCTCGCCCATCAGGTACCGGCGGTCGGCGAGCCGCTCCTCGAGCACGTCCAGGCGGGCGAACAGCGCGTCGTAGGCCGCCTCGTACGCCTCCTGGCCGGTGGCGAAGCCCGCCTTGTACACCCCGTTGTTGACGTCGGTGAAGATGTCGGCCATCAGCGGGTCCAGCTCGGCCCGCAGCGCCTGCGGGTACAGGTCGGGCGCGCCGGCCGCGTGGTGGTCGACCCACTCGGTGGACAGGTCCAGCGACAGCTGCGGGTAGTCGTTGCTGACCACCTTGCCGGTGATCGTGTCGACCAGCGCCGGGACGGTGACCCGGCCGGCGAACTCCGGATCGGTGGCGAGGTACGCCTCGGACAGGAAGCCGATGCCGAGCACCGGGTCCTTGCCGCCCTCGTCCAGGGTGAACCGCCAGCCCTTCTCGTCCCGGATCGGGTCGACCACCGCGAGCGAGATCGCCTCCTGCAGGCCGAGCAGCTCCCGGTCGATGATCGACCGGTGCGCCCAGGGGCACGCGAGCGAGACCACGAGCCGGTACCGGCCGGCCTCGACCGGCCAGTGGCCGTCCTCGTCCGGCCCCTCGCCCGGGGCGGACCGGGAGTCGCGGGTGACCCGGCCGGTGAAGCGGTTGGGCTGCCGGACGAACGCACCGTCCGCCGCCGTCTCCCGGCCGAACTGTGCGCTGTCCTGCTTGCCGCCGGGCTGCATGGCAGCCGACGACCCGGTGCCAGGGGCCGCGGCACCCTGCTGCGTGGTCGACGAAACCTCAGCGGTACTCATGACGGCAAGCCTGCCGCAGTCGGCCGGCGAGCGCATCGGAAAAGTGGGTCGAGCACGCCGCGAATGCCCGATGCGTGCCGGGCGGCACGGGGTTGACTGGCCGTCTAGGGCTGCCCGTCGCGTACCGGTGTCGGCGGCGGCTGTCACGACCACGCCGGGAGCGTCGCGCCGAGTCCGGTGGCGCCGGCGGTCTCTTCTGCCGGTACCTCTTTAAGGTTGGTAGCGGAGCTGGGGAGGGCGCATGGATGGGCTGCCACGGGAGGAGCTCGACACCGTACGGTTGCGGCTGCGCGCGCCCGCACCCGGTGACGTCGACGACCTCGTCGCCGCGGGCCGGGCGGCCGGGGCGACCGGTTCGGGCGGCGTCGTCGGCGGGCGGGCCGGGATGGCCGACGCGGCCCGGGCGCGAGCGTTCGTCGACGTCGAGGCGCCGGCCCGGTGGGCGACCGGTGGGGCCGTGTTCGTCGTCGCCGACCGGGACACCGACCGGCTGCTCGGCTGCGTCGAGCTCGACCGGTACGTCGCACCGCTGGCACAGGCGGAGGCGGGCTACTGGCTCGCGCCCTGGGCGCTGGGCAAGGGGTTCGGTGCCGAGGCGGTCGCCGCGCTGACCGACTGGGCGCTGCACCACGGGCTGGCCCGGTTGGAGCTGCGGGCGGCGCCGGCCGACGCGCAGCGGCAGCGGGTCGCGCTCGCCGCCGGGTACCGCCGCGAGGGCATCCTGCGCGGTGCCGGTGCCGGTGCCGGCCCGGACGGGCCTCGGCACGACCTCGTGCTGTGGGCGCGGCTGACCGGTGACCCGGACGGGCCCACGCCCCGGCTGCTGCCGGACCTGCCCGGTGGCGAGCTGTCCGACGGGGTGGTCGCGCTGCACCCGCTCGACCCGAGCGACGCCGACGATGCGTACGCCGTGCTGCGACTGCCGGAGGTCTACGAGTCCTCGGTACCGCCGGTGGCGCCGACCCGCACCCAGGTGCGGGAGAGCTGCGAGACCGCGCAGAGCCAGTGGCTCGCCGGCGCCGCCGCCCGGCTCACCGTCCGGGACGCGCCGAGCGACCGGTATGCCGGGGAGATCGTGCTGCACTACACCGAGCCGGTCACGGCCAGCGCGATGCTCGGCTACCATCTCGCCCCGGCCTGGCGGGGCCGCGGTTTCGCAACCCGGGCGGTACGGCTGCTCGCCGGCTGGGCGTTCGACCACGTGCGGCTGGCCCGGCTGTACGCCGGGGCCGACGTGCGCAACACCGCCTCGCAGGCGGTGCTGGAGCGCGCCGGATTCCGCCGGGTCGGCCGCGAGCTGAGCCGCCGCCCCGGCGCCGGCGGCGGCCGGGTCGACGACGTGCTGTACGAGCTGGTGGCCGCCCCGACCTGAGCGGGAACCCGGGTACGGTGACGGCCCGGCGCGGGAGCGCGCCGGGCCGTCGTCCGATCAGGTGCCGAGCCCGGTCAGCTCGCCAGCCGCAGGATGCCGTAGTCGAACCCCTTGCGCCGGTACACCACGCTGGGCCGCCCGGACTCCTTGTCCATGAACAGGTAGAAGTCGTGACCGACGAGTTCCATCTGGAACAGTGCGTCGTCCACGGTCATCGGGTCGGCTGGATGCTCCTTCTCCCGGACGATGCGACCCGGACCCTGCTCGTGCTCCACCTCCGCCTCGTCGGTGCGCTCCAGCACGGCGACCGCACCCGGCACCGGGGTGTCTGCGCCCAGCGCTGCGGTGGCTGCCGCCACCGACTCCGGGGTACGCCGGCCGCGATGCACCCGGCGGCGGTCGGCCGACTTGCGCAGCCGCGCCTCCAGCTTGGTCAGCGACGCGTCCAGCGCGCTGTAGAAGTCGCCGGCACAGGCCTCGGCGCGCACCGCCGGGCCGCGCGAGCGGCAGGTGATCTCGACACGCTGGCAGCGGCCCGATTGCCGCCGGTTGCGCTCGTGGGACAGCTCCACGTCGACCTCGAACATCTTCGGGTCGTACCGGCCGATCTTGTTCATCTTGTCGGTGATGAGCTGGCGGAAGTGGTCGGGCACTTCCAGGTTTCGGCCCTTGATCACAACATCCACGCCTGACCTCCCACGGTCTTCGAGTGGGTTACGGCGGACCCGCAACGCAGTGCGTACCGGCCGGCGATGGCGGCGCCCCACGGGCCTCGCGGCGGCCGGCACTGTCGTCTCTGTCGACCTCCCTCTCGCTTCGGTGCGAGCACATCGGGTGCACCCGACGCTAACCTCCTGGTCTCGATTCGGCATCCCCAAGGCCTGCGAGATTTTGGGGCACCGACGCCGCGCCCCCGCGTATCGGCGCAAATCCGCCCACCGGTGACGCACCGGGTGTGCGTCCCGGCCGAGATCGCTGACTGCGGAGCGTGTTGCCAGGAGCCCCCAGCCTAGGGTCACCGGCCCGGAACAACCTGCTAACTCGCCCTGAACTACCAGGTCGAGTGGGTGACGGGTGGGTGGCGACGCTGCGTCGCGGCGAGCGTGACGGCCGCGGTCACCGGCACCCCGGCGGCGCTCAGCAGCCGGGCCGCACCGGCCAGGGTGGCGCCGGTGGTGATCAGGTCGTCCAGCAACACCACCGGGCCGTCCCGGGGCGCTGCCGGCGCTCCCGGGCGAAGGCGGAACGCCTGGTCGGCCCGGGCGATCCGGGCCGCGGCGGTCAGCTCGGTGGAGTCGGCACCGCGCGGCCGCGCCAGCAGCGGCCGGCGCACGGCGGCGGCGGTCCCGTCCCGGGCGAGCCAGCGGGCCGCGGACCTGGCCAGCCGCAGCATGTGGTCGCCGCGCCGGGCCCGGGCCGCCGCGCCGGTCGCGGGCACCGGCACCAGCGCCACCACCCGCGGAGCCACGCCGACGCCGCCGGCAGCCCCGACCGCCGCACCGGCGGCAACCGCCGTGCCGGCACCGAGCGTCGTGCCCGCGGCGACCGAGGCGGCGGCAGAGACCGGCGTGCTGACGGAGACCGCCGTGTGCACCGCGCCGGCCAGGGCCCGGCCGAGCGGGCCGGCGAGCCCGAGCCGGCCACGCTCCTTGTACGACAGGATCAGCTCCCGCAGCAGGCCCTGGTACGCACCGAGGGTGTGGCACGGTGGCAGCCCCGGTGGCGGTGGGTCCGGCACGGTCGGCCGGGCCGCCGAGCCGGCCAGGGTCGAACCGCAGCGCGGGCACAGCGGTGTCGCCGGCCCGGCCGCACCACACCCCGGGCAGTCGGCGGGGAACACCAGCTCGACGAGATCCGACCACACAGCACGCATGCGCCCAGCGTCGCTCGCCGGTGGCGCCGATCGACGCGTCGTCCACAGCCCTGTGGACAACCGCGCCGCGACCGGATCCGCGTGGTACGGGCGCGGGCCGGCCGCTCACGGCACCAGGACGACCTTGCCCAGGGACCGGCGCTCCTCGATGACCCGGTGTGCCTCGGCGGCGGCGGCCAGCGGGACGCGGTGGCCGATCCGTGGAACCAGGGACCCGTCGGCGGCCGCGGCGAGCGCCCGCTCCGCAAGGTCCCGCAGCCCGCCCGGGCGCTGGAGCAGCCGCGCGCCGACCGCCGCCGAGACGGTGATCCCGGTGGCGTAGACGGTCTCGGCGTCCAGCGGGATGGCGGAGCCGGAGGCGGTACCGAACATCACCAGCCGCCCGCCCGGCCGCAGCAGGGTCAGCGCCTGCGCGCCGAACTCGCCGCCGACGCCGTCGAGTACCAGGCTCGCCCGGGTGGGCGCCAGGAGGCGCTGCGCCACCTGCGGCCAGTCCGGCTGCGAGGAGTCGACCGTCTCGGCGTCCAGCGCCGCGACGGCCCTCGCCTTCGTGGCGCCGGTGGCGAGACCGACCACCCGGGCCGCTGCGCGTCGGGCGGCCACGGTCAGCATCGTGCCGACCCCGCCGCTGGCGCCGGTGACGACGACGATGTCGTCGGCACGGATCTCGGCGAGCTCCAGGATCGCCTGCACCGTACGGCCGGTCCCGATGGCGGCCACGGCCTCGGCGGGGTCGGTGCCGTCCGCGACCGGGTGGAGGGCCGCGGCGGCGGCGATCGCCAGCTCCGCGTAGCCGCCGCTCGCCGGACCGAGGTCGGCGACCACGTCCCGGCCGAGCCACGACGCGTCGACATCCGGGCCGACGGCATCGACGTGGCCGGCCACCTCGCGGCCGGGCGTCATCGGCAACGGCACGCGGGTACGGGGCGGTCCCAGGCCGGCCCGGATCTGGGCATCGAGCAGGTGCACTCCCGCGGCGCGGACCCGGATCCGGACCTGCCCGGGGCCGGGGGTCGGGTCGGGCAGGGTCACCAGCCGCAACGTCTCCGGGCCGCCGTACTCGTGCTGTCGGATCGCTCTCACGGCGCGGTCACCGCCCCGGCCGGCTCCGCGTCCAGTCCGTGGCGACCGATCCAGGCGCTCAGCGCCGCGGCGATCGCGGCCGGCTGGTCCTCGGGCGCGTGGTGGCCGGCGACACCGCAGTCGACGATCTCGACGCGGGCGGCATGGTCGCGTACCCACGCCTCGACGGCCGGCCCCATGAGCCCGGGGCCGTCGTGGAAGACGGGCATGAGCTTCGGCACGTCGACCGATGCGGCCAGCCACGCGTCGTAGGCCTCGACGCGGGCGACGACGTCGGCCGGCTGGCCGTCGATCGGCATGGCGCGCGGCCACTGCAGCAGCGGCCGACGCGAGGCCGGAGTTGGGTACGGGTCCCGGTAGACCGCGTGGTCCCGCTCTCCCAGCCGGGCGATGTTGGCGGCCAGCGCCCGCTCGATGAACAGGTTCTCCTCCAGTACGGCCTGCTCGCCGGCGCCGGGCGTCCGCAGCATGGTGAAGACCGGCCGGGCCGACTCCGGCAGGTCCTGCCAGGACATCGGTCGCACGATCGTTTCGAGGAAGGCGATGCCGCGGACCCGGTGCGGATGCCGGGCCGCCCAGTCCAGCGCGAGGGCACCGCCCCAGTCGTGGCCGACGAGCACCACCTCCGACAGGCCCATGCGCTCGATCCAGGCGTCCAGGTAGCGGGCCTGATCCGCGAACGAGTACGCGATGTCGGGTTTGCCGGAGCGGCCCATCCCGACGAGATCGAGCGCCAGCGCCCGGACCGATCCGGGCATCCGGGGCAGGACGTTGCGCCACAGGTGCGACGACGTCGGATTGCCGTGCAGGAAGACGACGGGCTGCCCGTCGCCGCGCGTCTCGTAGTGCAGGTGCGTGTCGAGTACACCGATGTCCGGCACGATCTCCTCCGTCGACAGAATGACAGGTACCTGACTAACATTAGGAGGATAGGCAGGTGCCTGTCAATTCCGGGGGGACCTATGGCCCCGCAGCTCGCTGCTGCTTCGCGTCCCGCACGAGGCCAGGCCCGAGGCCGTCATGGGTGGGCGACCGGGGCGAACGGCGATGGGCCGAGCTGACCAGCTAGCCCTGGTCAGCCGGCCGCGAACCGGCCTACGACGGCTACCGGACGCGATCGACGCATCGAGTACCGACCCGGGCTGATCGCTCGGCCAACCGTCCCGGACCGGACCCTAGTTCGGGAAGAACGGGGCGGTGCCCGGCGGCGGTTCCGCGGCACCGGCCGGCGGGGCCAGCTCGTTGCCGGTCAGCTGCCAGAGCTTGCCGTTGATCGCCAGCAGGATGATGCCGTGCGCGGCGCCGCGGGCCGGGTCGGTGGTGCCGGACGCGACGAACTCCGGGACGCGGTCCCCGCTGGTGCCGGTCAGCAGGTCGGAGGAGACGTCGTCCAGGCTGAACTGCCAGGCACCGCCGCGCATCGCGCCGGACTGCCCGCTGGGCGCACCGACCGATCCGCGGCCACCGAACGCGATGTCGTCGTCCTGGGTCCAGGAGACCTCACTGAGGTCGGTGAAGCTGCTCGCCACCGTCCGCATCCGGCCGATCGACAGCGCGGAGTCCTGCTGGATCAGCGGCGCCACGTACAGCTGGCCGCCGCGCACCAGCGCGACCCGGCACCCGTCCGGCGAGACCGCCACCGCGGTCACCTCGCCACCCGGCGAACCGGGCACGAACGGCACCTTCTCGGTGTGTCCGGTGCCGGTCGCCATCCGCAGGCTGCCGTCCACCGGCACCAGCGCGGTCGACGAGTGCGGGAGCAGGCTGGGGCGGCCGATCTCGGTGGCGTCGCCGAGCCCGTCGGCCCGGACGAACCGCGCGTCGGACGATTTGGCGTCGCCGATGGCGTGCCCGATCCACAGCGCCGGTCGGCCGTCGTCGTCGCTGCGGACCAGCGCCGTGGCCGACGAGTCGACGTTCAACGCGGCGCGCTGCACGTGGCTGTTCAGCCCGCGGGTGGCCGGGGCCGACAGCACGCCGGGGAGCCACTGCTTGCTCGCCGCCGGGATCACGCTGCCGTGCGAGACGTAGTACCCGCCGGAGTTGGCGGCGAGGGTGCCGGGGTTGAACGTGCGCAGCGAGCCGGTGTCGAACGTGCTGCCGCCGTCCCTGATGCCCGGCACCGGGAAGGGCCGGCCCTCGACCCGCAGCTGCAGCCGGGACACCCGCGCGCGCAGCGTCCAGGCCAGCTGGGCGGCCATCGTCAGCAGGTGTTTCGCGCCGACCGCCTCGCTGGTCAGGTCGACCACCACGACGTCCTTGTCGCTCTGGGCGACCACGTTGCCGCGTCGCTTGGTGCCGTCCGGGATGTCGTTGACCACGGCCGGCGCGAGCCACCGCGACGGGCCGTCGAGCAGCCAGTCGACCAGGATGGTGCGTTCCTTCACCGGTGCGATCGTCTTCGACACGTACCGCAGATCGGGCACCAGCGACTCGTGGTCCGGGCTGGCGAAGTAGACCGGGGTGGCCGTGTAGTCGGCGATCATCGCCTCGGTGGAGATCAGGGTGTGGTCCGGCGGGTTGGTGATCAACCACTCCTTGCCGCCGGTACCGGTCGGCCACTGCGCCAGCCGGAACTCCTGCCGGTACTGCCGGCTGGTGTGCGGGCCGGGCGCCTCGACCGAGCCGTCGTTGGTCAGGGTGCCGACCAGCTCGCCGCGCACCTGCACCGTCGCGATGGGCCGGCCGTGCTTGTCCTTGCCCTGCGCGGTGACCGTGTTCGTGTTGATCCGCACCACGGTGAGCCCGGCCGGGTCCTGGTGCCACCGGCCCCGGGCGTCCGCGGAGAAGAACTGGGACACGTTGGCCCGCAGCTGGTCCGCGCTCGGGTCGTAGCCTGCGGCCCCGTAGAACTGGTTCACCAGGTCGGTCGGGCCGCTCGCGGTGGCCGGATCGGGGGGCGGATCGCGGTGCGGCGCCTGCGGAACGTTGTCGTCGCCGGAGCCCACCGGTGCCGACTTCACCACCACCGGCGGACCGGAACTCGGCACCCCGCAGGCGGTGAGCGTGACACCGAGCAACCCGGCGAGCGCGGCACCGAGCAGGCCGCGGCGGCGCGGGCTACTCATCGCCACCACCGCGGGTACTACCGGCGGTGAGCGGGTCGGCGTCCGGGGCGTGCGGCGTCGGTTCGTCGTCCAGGGTCCCGGCCGCCCCGCCAGATCCGGCCGGCCCCGCCGGCAGGGCCAGCGGTGCCGGTGAGACATCGGCGTCCGGCGGCACCAGCGGCAGTGGCGAGGACACGATCCGGTCGCCGGCGCGGGCCGGCACGGTCAGCCGGAACTGGGAACCCTGACCGGGCGCGCCCCACGCCTCCAACCAGCCGCCGTGCAGCCGGGCGTCCTCCAGGCTGATCGACAGCCCCAGACCGGTGCCCCCGGTCTGCCGCGCCCGGGACGGATCGGCCCGCCAGAACCGGTTGAACACCAGCTTCTCCTCGCCCGGCCGCAGCCCGATGCCGTGGTCGCGAACCGCGATCGCGACCGTACGCTCGTCCGCCGCGAGGTGGACCTCGACCGGCCGGTGTTCGCCGTGCTCGATCGCGTTGCCGATCAGGTTGCGCAGCACCCGCTCCACCCGGCGCGGATCCACCTCGGCGATCACCGGCCCGTCCGGGGTGTGCAACTGCACCGGCGCGTGCAGCCGCTCGGCCAGCACGCCGAAGCCGGCGGCGACCCGCTGCACGATCGGTACCAGGTCGACCGCCTCGGCGTCGAGCACCGCGAACCCGGCGTCGAACCGGCTGATCTCCAGCAGGTCGGTCAGCAGCGCCTCGAACCGATCCAGCTCGTCGGCGAGCAGCTCGGAGCTGCGGGCCGCGGCGGGCGGGAACTCGTCGCGACCGGCGTAGAGCATGTCGGCGGCCATCCGGACCGTCGTCAGCGGGGTCCGCAGCTCGTGCGAGACGTCGGAGGTGAACCGGCGCTGCAGCCGGGACAGCTCCTCCAGCCGGACGATCTGGTTCTGCAGGTTGCTCGCCATCTGGTTGAACGACGCGGCAAGCCGGGCGAGATCGTCCTCGCCGCGCACCTCCATCCGCTCGTGCAGCAGCCCGGCGGACAACCGCTGGGCGGTACGCGCGGCGGCCCGCACCGGGGTGACCACCATCCGGGCCACGATCGCCGCCATCAGCGCCAGCAGCAGCACCAGCGCCAGGCCGGCGATGATCGTCGTGTTGCGGACCAGGTTCGCCGCGGCGACCTCGTCGTCCAGCGGGAACAGGTAGTAGAGGTCGAACACACCCCAGCCGACGTCGACGTGCTCGCCGACCGCGAGGTAGGGCCGGCTGCCCTGGCCGTCCGGGTTCGCGGTGGTGAACTGGTACGCCAGGGCGCCCTTGCGGCTGACCGTGTCGCGCAGCGCCGCCGGCACCTCGATCTTGGTCTGGTCGGGGGCGGGCCCGCCGTACGGCGCGACGTCGATGCGGGAGTCGGGCACCAGCTTGACCTCGTAGGTCCCGGCGCGGGTGGGCACGCTGTAGAGGTTGACGACGACGTCGCGCACGCTCGCGGCGAGCTGCGGATCCTGCGCGCCGGACAGCGCGGCGAGCTGCTGCGTCACCGTACCGGCGCCGCTGGACACCTGGCGCACGGCGGCCTGCCGCTTGGCCACCACCAGCCCGGCGGTGATCTGCTTCGCCACGAAGTAGCCGAACGCGGCGACCAGCAGCGACGAGACGAGCAGCGTGATCGACACGACCCGCAGCGACAGCGAGCGGCGCCACGGGGACACCGCATGGCGGGCTCGCCGACCCAGCCCCGGTGCCGTCCGGTGCAGTGTCGTACGTGTCCGCCGCACCACGGAGTCGAGCAGACTCACGTCCGCCCTCCACCGCGCGTGCTCATGGCCGCTCTCCGCTACGCTCCGAGCGCCCATGAGGCACCACGCGCACGATGCCCCTGATTCGCTCGCCCATGTCTCCTACCCCGTGCCTGCCTTGTAGCCGACTCCACGGACGGTCAGGATGATCTCGGGACGTTCCGGATCGGGCTCGATCTTCGCCCGCAGCCGCTGTACGTGCACGTTGACCAGCCGGGTGTCCGCGGCGTGTCGGTAGCCCCAGACCTGTTCCAGGAGCACCTCACGAGTGAACACCTGTCGCGGCTTGCGTGCCAACGCCACGAGCAGGTCGAACTCCAGCGGGGTCAGCTTGACCTCGGCCCCGTTGCGGGTGGCGGTGTGTGCGGGCACGTCGATGCTGATCTGCCGACCGGGCGGGCCGATGGTGAGCATTTCCGGCGCGGTGTCCTCGCCGCGCCGCAGCCGGGCCCGCATCCGGGCCACCAGCTCCTTGGGCTTGAACGGCTTGACCACGTAGTCGTCGGCGCCGGATTCCAGGCCGAGGACCACGTCGACGGTGTCGCTCTTGGCGGTGAGCATCACGATCGGCACCCCGGACTCGCCGCGGATCGCCCGGCAGACGTCGATCCCGCTCATCCCGGGCAGCATCAGGTCCAGCAGCACGATGTCGGGCCGGGTCTCCCGGAACGCGGCCAGGGCGCGCTCACCGTCGGCCACGAACGAGGGCATGAACCCCTCGCTGCGCAGCACGATCCCGAGCATCTCGGCCAGCGCCGGGTCGTCGTCGACGACCAGCACTCGCGCCCTCACGCCGACACCCACCGCGGTGCGCACCGACCGAAGTCCCGCCGCCGCGCTCCGCCTCGTTGCGTATCGCTCATGACCCTATCGTTTCATCAGCCGGCCAACCTACGGAAAACCCGGTTGCCCCTGCGCGCCCGGTGCGACCCGTTCGGCCACCCGAATCCGCCCGAAAGTACCGGTCTCAGCGCGATTCCGACGCCGATTCGTCCTCGAGGTAGCGGTTGCGGCCGGCGACCAGGCCACCGAACAACTGCGGTACCAGCATGACCAGCAGGAACACGACCGGCACCAGCCAGCCGCCGGTCGCGTCGTGCAGCACGCCGACCAGCAACGGACCGACCGCGGCGATCAGGTACCCGATGCTCTGCACGAACCCGGACAATCCGGCCGTACCGGCGGGGGTACGGGCGCGCAGCCCGACCATGAGCAGTGCCAGCGGGAACGCCCCGCCGCCGATCCCGATCAGCAACGCCCAGACCAGCGCGCCGGCGTGCGGCGCCACGAGCAGCCCGACGTAGCCGACCACGTAGCAGCCGACCAGCAGCACCACGTACGGGCGCTGGTCCCGGGTCCGGCCGGCGAGGGCGGGCAGGAAGAACGCGATGGGCATGCCCATCGCCACCACCAGCGACACCAGCAGGCCGGCGGTGGACGAGGAGAAACCGGCGGAGGCGAAGATCTTCGCCAGCCAGCCGAACACGACGTAGGCCTGCAGCGACTGCATGCCCATGTAGACGGCGAGCGCCCAGCCCAGCCGGGTACGGGACGGGCGAACGGGCGGCGTGCGCCCGGCCGGCGCGGCGGCGACGGCGTCCGCTCGCCGGGAGCGCACCGCGCCCAGCCAGGGCAGCAGGCCGAGCACGGCGATGGCCGCCCACAGGGCAAGGCCGCTGCGCCAGCCGCCGGTCGCCGACGCGGCCGGTACCGCCACCGCGGAGGCGAGCGCGGCGCCGAGGTTGAGCACCGTCGTGTACAGCCCGGTGAGCAGCCCGAGCCGGCTCGGGAAGTACGTGCGGACCAGCACCGGCAGCGTTACGTTGCCGGCGGCGATGCCGGCGAGGCAGAGCACGCTGACGGCGATGAACACGATGGCCGAGCCGGCCAGCGGGCGCAGGACCAGGCCGGCGACGAGTGCGGCCATCGCGGCGAGCAGCACCCGGTCGGCGCCGAACCGGGCGGCCAGCCGCGGGGCGAGGCCGGAGAACGCGCCGAAGCACAGCGCCGGCAGCGTGGTCAGCAGCCCGGCGGTGGTGCCGGACATGTGCAGCCCGGACTGCAACTGGTCGAGCAGCGCGCCGACGCTGGTGATGGCGGGCCGCAGGTTGAGCGCGACGAGCAGGATGCCGGCGGCGATCAGCCAGCGGGCGCGGCGACGGCCCGGCTCGCCCGCACCGGCCTCGGCGGCCGGCGCGGTACGGGTGGGCTGCTGGTCCTGGGTCGTCTCGGGCACGGAGGCAATCGTAGAATCATGGGATGACTGGATGACAGGCGATTGTGCACAATGCCACTGCGCCAACAAGGAGGTTGTCGTCGATGCCACTGCACAACGCCGCCCGTACCCCGCTCGTCGACCAGGTGATCGCGCAGCTGCGGGAGCAGATCTCGTCGGGTGAGTGGCCGGTGGGCAGCAAGATCCCCACCGAGCCGGACCTGGTCGCCGCGCTCGGTGTGGGCCGCAACACGCTTCGCGAGGCGGTCCGGGCCCTCGCCCACCTCGGCCTCCTGGAATCCCGGCAGGGCGCCGGTACGTACGTGCGGGCGGACAACGAGCTGGTCGGCGCGGTACGCCGGCGACTGGCCCGGGCCGAGCTGCGAGATGCCACCGAGGTGCGGCGCGGCCTGGAGGTGGAGGCCGCCCGACTGGCCGCCCGCCGGCGTACCGCGGACGATCTGACAGCGCTCCGGGCGGCGCTCGCCGCGCGCGACGAGGCCTGGGACGCCAAGGACGCGCAGCTGTTCGTCGAGACCGACGCCCGCTTCCACCACGCGGTTGCCGCCTGCTCGCACAACGCGATGCTGATCGAGCTGTACGCCGACTTCGGCGAGGCGCTGCGCGACGTGCTGCACACCTGCGTCGGCGGCGAGGTGCGGCCGGACGAGTACCTCAGCCACACCGGGCTGGTCGAGGCCATCGCGGCCGGCGACGAGGACCGGGCCGCCGTCGAGGCCGCGACCTTCCTCCGCCTCTTCGACACCACCTGACCCGCCCGATCCGGCCTGCCCCCGCCTGACCCTGCCTGACCCTGCCTGACCCTGCCTGACCCCGCCCGTCGATCAAGGGATCGCCGGGTTGATCAAGGGATCGCCCGCGTTGATCAAGGGAACGGGACATGGCCTCCTGCAGCGATGTGGACGGATCCCTTGATCAACGCCGTGGGGCCTTGATCAACGCCGTGGACCTTGATCGACGATGCGGGCCGGGCAGGCACGACGCTGGGGTGGGGGCGGCATGCCAGGATGGCGGCTGCGCGGGCCCGAAACGCGGGGGCGCGGGATTCTCGTACACGGCCTGGCCGGGGAGAGTGCGATGGAGACGGAGCTGCCGCTGCGGCCGATGACCGTCGGCGAGCTGCTGGACGCCTCCGTGGTACTGCTGCGTCGCAGCTGGCCGCCGCTCGTCGCGCTGGGTCTGGTCCTCGCGCTGGCCCAGCAGGCGCTGGTCGGGCTGATCGCGCCGCTACCCGATCGCGTGTGGTCCGATCCGACCGGCTTCGGGGCGTGGCTCGGTGTCTGGCTCGGTACCGAGTCCGTCGCGATCGCGATCCTCGCCGCGCCGGCGAGCGTCGCCGCCGCCCGTACCGTCGTCGGCGACCCGATCGGCCGGCGCACCCTGCTCACCGCACCGGGCCGCCGGTGGCCGGCGGTGCTCGGGCTGGCGGTGGCGGTGGGCACGGCCGCCGCCGGCGCCCTGTTCGCCTGTGGCCTGCCCTGGCCGGTCGCCTACGCCGCGTCCGGGCTGGTGGTACCGGTGCTGGTCGCGGACCGCGCCACCGGCGTCCAGGTGATCGCCCGGCCGCTGGTGTTGCTCGTCCGCGGCGGCTGCCGGGCTGGCGGCATCCGGCTGCTCGGCTACCTGGGCTGGCTCGCCGTCCGGTTCGCCGTCGGCAGCGGCGCCCAGGTGCTGCTCGGCCGGCTACCGGTGGCGGTGCCGCACGCCGCCGCGATCGGCTGGGTGGTGGTCGACGCGATCGCCTACCCGGCGCTGGCCTGCCTGGACGCCTGCCTGCACCTCGAGAACCGGATGCGTACCGAAGGCCTCGACCTGGCGCTCTCCACCACGTCGGCCCGGCGGCGCCGCACGGTGCTGGAGGCGATCCGGTGAGCGGGCGAGCGAGGCACGGGCGTCGCGGGTGCCCCGCCGGCGTTCCGGCGAGGGAGGTGCGCCGGTGAACGTGTCGCGGGGCTGGACCGAGTTCGTCGCCGACCTGGCCGACCACGTACCGGGTGGGGTGGCCGGGCTGGCCGCGCTGGTGCTGCTGCTCGCCGGGATCGCGCTGCTGGCGCTGTACTGGCGGCCGCGACGCCGGCGGCACCCCGAGCCGGTCGATCCGCCGGCCGCGGTCGAGCCGCCGGAGCCGGCGGCCGACGACGACGCGGTACCGGAGCTGCCGCCGGCGCAGCTCGCCTCGCTCGCCGACCGGTACGCAGCGGCCGGCCGCTACGCCGAGGCGGTCCGGGAGCGGCTGCGGGCGATGGTGCGCGAGCTGGTCGAGCGCGGGGTGCTGGCGCACCGTCCGGAGTGGACGGTCACCGAGCTGGCCGCGGCCGCCGGCCGCGCGGCGCCGCAGCTGGCCGGGACGATGACCGAGGCGGCCGAGGTGTTCTCCCGGATCTGGTACGCCCGGCGCACGGCCACCGCGGCCGACGACGCCCGGATGCGTACCCTGGCCACGGCCGTGTCCGAGCGGGCGGGGGCGGCGCGATGACGACTCGATCGACCCGGCGGCGGTTGCGGTTCCGGCGCTGGATGGCGCCGGCGGCGGCGGTCGTGCTGCTGTTCACCGGCACGATCGTGACCTGGGCGGTGCAGCGGGTCACGCCGGCCGACGCGCAGTTCCTGGAGCCGGCCTCGCGCGCCGGCATCGGCTCCGCGGCGATCGCGCACCGGCTGGCCGCCGCGGGCGCGCCGGTGCACCGGGTGGGCAGCTCGGCGGCGGCCCTGTCGGGCGCCACCGGCGACGCGACGCTGCTGGTCACGGCGCCGGGCTACGTGCAGCCGGCGCACCTCGCTCGGCTGCTGGGCACCCACCGGTACGGCCGGGTCGTGCTGGTCGCGCCGTCCCCAGCGGTGCTGGACGAGCAGCGGCTGCCCGCCCGCCGTACCGGCAGCCGGTGGACCACCGGGGTGGCCGACGCGGGCTGCGCCGGCGTGCGGTCGGCCGGGCCGGCGGCGGTCCGCGGTGACACGTACACGGCGACCGCGCCCGGCGCGCACCGGTGCTACGCCGGCGGCGTACTACAACTGCCGGCGAGCGGCGGACCGCAGGTGGTGCTGGTCGGCGCGGCGGACGTGTTCCGCAACGACCGGATCGGCGAGCATCGCAACGCGGCGCTGGCCGCGGCACTGCTCGGCACCCGCCCGGTGGTCTGGCTGAGCCTGCACCGGCCGGAGCCGGTGGAGCAGGCCCCGCTGCCGCCGGCACCGACCATCAGCCCGGACCGGCCGCATCCGACGGCGACCGGCCCCACGTTCCAGCCGCCCTCGGCGACGGTGGGCCCCGACTCCGGTTCCGGGGCGGGCGGCGACTCGTCGGCCGGCGGTGACCCGCCGAACCCGCTGTGGTCGGCGCTGCCACCCTGGGTGTGGGCGATCGTGGTCCAGCTGCTGGTCGCGGCGGTACTGTTCGCCGCGTGGCGGGCCCGGCGGCTCGGCGGGCCGGTGAGCGAACCGCTGCCGGTACTGGTGCCGAGCACCGAGACGGTCCTCGGCCGGGCCCGGCTGTACCGGCGCTCGAACGCGCGCGCGGCGGCCGCCGCGGCGCTGCGGGCCGGTACCCTTCGGCGGTTGCGGGCCGGGGTCGGCGACGCCGCCGAGGCGACCGGCACGGAGGCGCTGGCCACCGCGTCCGGTTGGCCGATCGAACGGGTCGAGTCGGTGTTGTACGGTTCGGCACCGGAGCGCGACGACGAACTGCGCGCGCTCGCCGCCGACCTGGCCGAGCTGCGACGCCGGGTGCTCGACCCGCATGACGGCAGTACGAGACAGGAGACTGGGCGTGCAGGACATCGGTGAGCCCCGGATCGGCACGATGCCGGACCCGCCGGCGATCGACGAGGACGGGGACGCCCGGGCGGCGCTGGGCCGGCTGCGCGCCGAGGTGAGCAAGGTCGTGGTCGGCCAGGACGCGGTGGTCTCGGGCCTGGTGATCGCGCTGGTGTGCCGCGGCCACGTGCTGCTGGAGGGCGTGCCGGGGGTGGCGAAGACGCTGCTGGTGCGCACGCTGGCGCGGGCGTTGTCGCTGTCGCACAAGCGGATCCAGTTCACCCCGGACCTGATGCCGGGCGACGTCACCGGTTCGCTGGTGTACGACGCGCGCAGCGCCGAGTTCGAGTTCCGCGAGGGGCCGGTGTTCACCAACCTGCTGCTCGCCGACGAGATCAACCGGACGCCGCCGAAGACGCAGTCTGCGCTGCTGGAGGCGATGGAGGAGCGGCAGGTCACCATCGACGGGGTGGCCCGCACCCTGCCGGATCCGTTCACGGTCGCCGCCACCCAGAACCCGATCGAGTACGAGGGGACCTACACGCTGCCGGAGGCGCAGCTGGACCGGTTCCTGCTGAAGCTGACGGTACCGCTGCCGGAGCGCACCGCGGAGCTGGCGATGCTGTCCGCGCACCATCGCGGCTTCGACCCGCACGACCTCGCCGCGGCCGGCGTGCAGCCGGTGGCCGGGCCGGCCGACCTGGCCGCGGCGCACCGGCAGGCCGGTGCGGTGCAGGTCGCCGACGTGGTCCTCGCGTACCTGCTGGACGTGTGCCGGGCGACCCGGACGGCGCCGTCGCTGGCGCTGGGTGCCTCGCCGCGCGCCTCGGCCGCGCTGCTGTCGGCGGTGAAGGCGTGGGCGTGGCTCGCCGGCCGCGACTTCGTCACGCCGGACGACGTGAAGGCGCTGCTCCGGCCGGTACTGCGGCACCGGGTGCGGCTGCGGCCGGAGGCGGAGCTGGCCGGCGTCACCAGCGACGCCGTGCTCGACTCGGTTCTCGCCAGCGTCCCGACGCCGCGCTGACCGCGATGGCCACCCCACCCCGCGCGGTGCCCGCCCGCACGTGCCGCGCCCCGGCGGCGCCGGTGTGCTGCGGCGATCGGGGGCGGCGATGCTGACCTGGCGGCCGGTTGCGCTGCTCGCCGTGCTGGCGGTGGCGCTGCCGCTGTGGCCGAACCCGCAGCTCGGGGTGGCGTGCTCGGTCGCCGCGGTGCTGGCGCTGTCCATCGTGGACATGGTGGCCGCGGCACCGATCTCCAGGGTCCGGTTGTCCCGCACCGGTGACACCCGGGTCCGGTTGGGCGAGTCGGCGACGGTACGGCTGCACGTGCGCAACGAGGCGACCCGGCCGCTGCGGGCCACGGTGCGGGACGCCTGGGTACCGTCGGCAGGCGCGGACCGGCCGGTCCGGCAGGTGTCGCTGCCGGCCGGCGGCAGCGCGACGATCACCATGACGCTGACCCCGATCCGGCGCGGTGACCGGCCGGCGCGGCGGGTCACGGTCCGCTCGTACGGCCCGCTGCGGTTCGGCTACCGGCAGGCGAGCGCCCGGGCCGCGGCCGCGATGACGCCGCGGTGGCGACTGCGGGTGTTGCCCCGCTTCTCCGCCCGCCGGTACCTGCCGGAGAAGCTCGCCCGGCTGCGGGTGCTGGACGGCGCGGTGACGATCCGCGGCCGCGGCCAGGGCACCGAGTTCGACGCGCTGCGCGAGTACGTACCGGGCGACGACGTGCGGTCGATCGACTGGCGGGGTACCGCCCGCAGCGCCGATGTGCTGGTGCGCACCTGGCGGCCGGAACGGGACCGCCGGGTGCTGTGCGTGCTGGACACCGGCCGCACCGCGGCGGTCCGGATCGGCGACGAGCCGCGGCTGGACGCCGCCCTGGACGCCTGCCTGCTGCTCGCCGCAGTCGCCTCCCGCGGCGGTGACCGGGTCGACCTGCTCGCCGCCGACACCGAGGTACGTGCGGCGGTTCGGGGCGCGGGCGCGGCCAGCCTGCTGCCCCGGTTCGCCGACGCGCTGGCGCCGCTGACGCCGGCGCTGGTGGAGACCGACTTCGAGCTGGTCACCGGGGAGATCCTGCGCACCGAGCGGAAGCGCTCGTTGGTCGTGCTGTTCACCGAGCTCGCTCCGGGCGCGCTGGTGGAGGGGCTGCTTCCGGTGCTGCCGATGCTGACCGACCGGCACACGGTGCTGCTCGCCGCAACGCACGACGACACCCTGGACCGGCTGACCGACCGGCACGACGGTCTCCCCGAGGTGTACGGGGCGGCCGCCGCCGAGCGGGCCCTGGCGGAGCGGCGCCGCATCGCCGATGCGTTGCGGCGCAACGGTGTCGTGGTGGTCGACGCCGCGGCGGCCGAGTTCGCCAGCGCGGTCACCGACAGGTACCTCGACCTCAAGGCGACCGGGCGGCTCTGACCGGTGATGCCCGAGTTCCGCCAAGCTCCTGGTTCGCCCGGGCGGAGCTCGGACGACCGCTAGGGTCTGTTTCGGAGCCCCCGGCCGAGCGAGGCGAGTCCCGTTTGTCTGCTCGCAAGGCGGAGGGCAGTTCGTGTGCCGGGCTTGCACACGGGCTGTCCGACAACGCCGCGAGCGGGCAAACGGGGCCGCCGCAGCCGGCACGCGGGACTTGCGAAACAGACGCTAGGAGGCGAGTCGTTCCCCGGCTCGCCGGGCCGGTGCGACACCGTGGTCGGGCTGGTTGATCTCGGCCCACACCGCGTCGAGGGACAGCCCGAGCACGGCGGCGATCGCCGCGATGGTGGAGAAGGCGGGGGTGGCCACCCGGCCGGACTCGATCTTGCGGAGCGTCTCGGGCGAGACGCCGGCGTCGAGGGCGGTGTCGAGCATCGAGCGCCCGCCCCGGGCTCGGCGCAACAGGGCACCCAGGCGGGCACCGCGTTCGAGCTCGGCGGGACTGAGCGGCAACCTGACCATGAGCCGATTCTAATACCGGGATAGTATTGCCGGTATAGTTATTGGACGAGCGGAAGCGGAACCCATGATCGAGATCCTGAACGACACCGAGCTGGCCCGGGCGAAGGTCACCGGCGCGCTGGTCGCCGACATCCTCCAGGCGCTCAAGGCCCGCAGCACCGTCGGTACCAACCTGCTGGAGATCGACGGCTGGACCAGGGAGATGATCGTCGCGGCCGGCGCGGAGTCCTGCTACGTCGACTACGAGCCGTCGTTCGGCCGCGGCCCGTTCGGCCACTACATCTGCACGTCGGTCAACGACGCCGTGCTGCACGGCATGCCGCACGACTACGCGCTCGCCGACGGCGACCTGCTCAGCCTCGACCTCGCGGTCGCCAAGGACGGCGTCGCGGCCGACGCCGCGATCAGCTTCGTGGTGGGCGACACGCAGCCGCCGGAGAGCCTCGCGATGATCGACGCGACCCAGCGGGCGCTGCGTGCCGGCATCGCCGCCGCCCGGCCGGGGGCCCGCATCGGCGATCTCTCGCACGCCATCGGCGAGGTGCTGACCGCCGCCGGGTACCCGATCAACACCGAGTTCGGCGGGCACGGCATCGGCTCGACAATGCACCAGGACCCGCACATCCCGAACACCGGTCGCCCCGGCCGCGGCTACACCCTGCGGCCCGGGCTGCTGCTTGCGCTGGAGCCGTGGATCATGGCCGACACCGCCCAGCTGATCACCGACGCCGACGGCTGGACGCTGCGCAGCGCCACCGGCAGCCGGACCGTGCACAGCGAGCACACCATCGCCGTCACCGCCGACGGAGCCGAGATCCTCACCCTGCCGACGCCGCGCTGACCGCAGTGGCGCCGCACCGCAGCGGCGCTGGATGCGGTGACTTTCCGTTACTGGCCGGCGCCGCCTGTCCGACCGCGTCGCACCCGACCACCCGGAGCAACCGGACTTCGACTGTGGGCAAGCATCCGATGAACCGCAGATCACCGGGATGAGTCGGACTTGCGCGGCGGCCTACCATCGGTCGCCGACACGATGTGCCGGCCCCGCCGACCCATGCGGGACACAGCCAGCGCACAGGGAGAAGCGGTGCCCGCCATCACGTTCCGTCGACGAATCCGGTACTGGTTCGACCGGACGATGTCCAGGGGCACCCCCGCCCTCGTCGGCTGGCTCGCCGTCGCCTCGCTCGCCGTCGTCGTCATCGGCGGCGTCCTGGCCTGGCTGGTGGAGTTGCTGGTCCACCCCGGCTCCAGCGAGGGCGAGCCGCATGGGCTGCTCGCCTCGCTGTGGCAGGCCGTCCTGCACGCCATGGACCCCGGCACCGTCGCCGGCGACACCGGGCACTGGTGGTACATCGCGATCGCGTTCCTGATCACCATCGGCGGGATCATGATCGTCACCGCCTTCATCGGTGTGCTCACCACCGGCCTGGACGCGAAGCTCACCGACCTGCGCAAGGGTCGTTCGGAGGTGCTCGAGCAGGGACACACCGTCGTACTCGGCTGGTCCGACCAGGTGTTCACGGTGCTGTCGGAGCTTGCCGAGGCCAACGAGAACCAGCGCAAGTCGTGCGTGGCGATCCTGGCCGACCGGGACAAGGTCGAGATGGAGGACGAGATCCGGGCCAAGGTGCCCGACGTCGGCCGGATGCGCATCGTCTGCCGCACCGGCGATCCGGTGGACCCGGACGACATCATGATCGTCAACCCGGCCGAGGCGAAGTCGGTGATCATCCTGCCGCTCGCGGAGTCGAACCCGGACGCCAACCTGGTCCGTACCCTGCTCGCGATCAACCGGGCCCGCGAGGGCACCGCCCAGCCCTGCCCGATCGTCGGGTGCGTGAGCGAGACGAAGAACCTCGCCGCGGCCCGGCTCGCCGGCGGCCCGAACGCGTACCTGATCGACGCGAACGACATCGCGGCCCGGCTCATCGTCCAGACCTGCCGGCAGTCCGGGCTGTCGGTGGTGTACACCGACCTGCTCGACTTCGGCGGCGACGAGGTGTACCTGAAGGAGGAGCCGGCGCTGGTCGGGCACACCTACGCCGACGCGCTGCACGCGTACCGCACCTCGTCGATCATCGGGATCCTCGGCGCGGACGGGCGGAACGTCGTCAACCCGGACAGCCGGACGCCGATCCGGCCCGGCGACCGGCTGATCGCGATCTCCGAGGACGACGACACCGTCGTGCTGTCGCCCACCGGCCCGGCACCGGTGCACGGCCCCGCGATCACCGCGATCCCGAACTCGCCGCCGATCAAGGAACGCACCCTGATCCTCGGCTGGAACGCCCGCGCCGAGGGCGTGCTGCGCCAGCTCGACCAGTACGTGTCGCCCGGCTCCGAGGCGCACGTGGTGGCGAGCCATCCCGATGCCGGCCCGTGCATGCGCAAGCTCACCGTGACCAACATGCTGCTCGACCTCAAGTCCGAGGACAGCTCGGACCGGGCGGTACTGGAACAGCTGCGGGTCCAGGACTTCGACCACATCATCGTGCTGTGCGGCGACGACGTCGATCCGCAGCTGGCCGACTCGCGTACCCTCGCCACGCTGCTGCAGCTGCGCGACATGGAACAGCAGCTCGGCGACCGGTTCTCCATCGTCAGCGAGATGGCGGACGACCGGAACCGGGCGCTCGCCCAGGTCACCCAGGCCGACGACTTCATCGTCAGCGACAAGCTGCTGACGCTGATGATGACGCAGGTGTCGGAGAACCCGCACCTGGCCCAGCTGTTCAACGACCTGTTCGACGCCGACGGCTGCGAGATCTACCTCAAGCCGGCCGGCCGGTACGTGCGGCCGGGGGTGCCGATCAACTACCAGACGGTGGTCGAGGCGGCCCGGGCGAAGGGCGAGTCGGCGATCGGCTACCGGGTCGCGACGCAGTCGCACCAGCCGCCGACGTTCGGCATCGTGCTCAACCCGGACAAGGCGGCGCCGCTGACCATCCGCCCCGGCGACAGCGTCATCGTGCTCGCCGAGGACTGACCCTCCCGGGCGTCAGCTCAGGAAGCGGTCGACCAGCAGGGCCAACCGGTCGGCGGTACGGCCGGGGCGCAGCCGGTGGCTGTCGCCGAGCGAGACGAGGCCGTGCAGGGCCGCCCAGAACGTCTCGGTGAGCGTCTCCAGGTCGACACCGGGCCGGGCGAACGGCCGTACGGTCGCCATGAACTCGCCGAACGCCGCGCGCAGCGTCGCCGGGCTCGCCGCGGTGCCGAAGGACAGATCGCTGGTGAGCGTGAACATCGCCGCGTAGAGCGCGGGTTGCTGCGCGGCGAACTCGACGTAGCTGGCCGCGACGGCACGCATCGCCGCCGCCGGGTCGCTCTCGCCCTCCCGGGCCGCGCGCAGGCGCTCGCTCAGCTCCCCGATGCCCTCCAGCGCGGCCGCTTCCATGATCGCCTCCTTCCCGCGGAAGTGGCTGTACAGCACGGGCTGGCTGTATTCGATCCGGGCGGCGAGCCGGCGGGTGGTGACCGCGTCCCAGCCTTCGGCCTCGGCCAGCTCACGGGCCGCGGTGACGATCAGCTGGTGTCGCTCGGCGCGTTCCCGTTCCCGACGGGACTGGATGCTCATGGGTCGATCCTAGCATTGCTAGATTAAAAATCAGTGCTACTCTTTCGCTGACCACAAACCTAGCGTTGCTAGATTTCATCGGTCGGGCCGCCGGCCCGACCCCACGATTCGGAGCAGTCATGACCATCGCCGGTACCGTCATCGCCGCCGTGATCTCCGCCGCCCTGGTGTGGATCGGAATCCGGTTCCTCGTCGTCCCGCGAGCCGCAGCCGCCGGCTACGGCATCCCCGCCGACCCCGACGGCGACGCCGGCACCTACCTGTCGGTCAAGGGCAACCGCGACCTCGCCTGCGCGCTGATGATCGCGGTGCCGCTGATCCTCGGCGCGCACACCGTCGCCGGCTGGATCCTGTTCGCCGGCAGCGTGGCCGCGTTCGCCGACTGCCTGACCGTGCTGCGGCGCGGCGGCCCGAAGATCGTCGCGTACGCGGTGCACGCCGGCACCGGCGTCCTCGCCGTGGTGGGCGGCCTGCTCCTGCTGCTCGGCTGAGGCCGTCGGGGGCCACGCGGCCCCCGACGGTCGGCGAGCGTCAGGCCGGGCGGAGGGTGAGCCGGGTGAGGTTCTCCCCCACCGTTCGGCTCTCGGCCAGGCGCAACGGCCACACGGCGTCGGTCGCACCGAACAGCCGCTCGCCGGCGCCGACCACGAACGGGTATGTCACCAACCGCAGCTCGTCGACCAGGTCCGCCGCCAGCAGGGCGCGCGCCAGCCGGCCGCTGCCGTACAGCACGATCTCGCCGCTGCGCTCCCGCTTCAGCGCCGCGACCGCCTCGGTGACCGGGCCGGTCAGTACCGTGGTGTTCGCCCAGCTGTCCGCGTCGGTGGTCCCGGCCACGACGTACTTGGGCAGCTCGCGCAGCCGGTCCGCCCAGCCGCCGGAACGCGACGGCCAGCCCTGCGCCACGAACCACTCGTACGTCCGCCGGCCCAGCAACAGCGCGTCCGCACCGAGCGCCTCGTCGTACTCCAGCTTCGCCCAGGCCTCCCGGTCGGCCGCCCCGATCCGGCCGTACCAGTCGCCCCGGTCGAAGCCCTCGCCCACCTCGACGACGCCGTCGACCGAAACGTTCTCGCTGATCACGATCCTTGCCATGATGGACCCCCAAGGTCACGTGCTCGACTGTCACCGGGGTAGACACCACGGCACGGCGCACGTGGCGCCACGCCGACGTGACAAGACCGACACCCGCCCGGCGCCCCCTTTCCGGTCCCGGCGGTGTCCATACCGGCAAGGACGAGACCATCGAAACGATCCGGGGGTGGGTGTGATGCCGATCGAGCTGATGTCACGGGCACGGGCCGGCGACGGCGAGGCGTTCCGCGAGCTGACCGAGCCGTACCGGCGGGAACTGCAGGTGCACTGCTACCGGATGCTCGGCTCCTTCCACGACGCCGAGGACGCGCTGCAGGACACGCTGCTGTCCGCATGGCGCGGCTTCGCCGGCTTCGAGGGCCGCGCGTCGCTGCGCACCTGGCTGTACCGGATCGCCACCCACCGGTGCCTGAACGCGCGCCGCGCCGCCGGCCGCCGCAACCCGGCCCGCTGGGCGATCCCGAACGTCGAACCGCCCGAGCCGACCCGGCTCGGCGAGGTGGTCTGGCTGGAGCCGTACCCGGACGCGCTGCTCGCCGACCCCGACACGGCGCCGCCCGGCCCGGAGGTACGCATCGAGCAGGCCGAGGCCATCTCGCTCGCGTTCGTGACCGCGCTGCAGACGCTGCCGCCGCGCCAGCTCGCCGTCCTCATCCTGCGCGACGTGCTCGGGTTCCGGGCGGACGAGGTGGCGACCATGCTCGACACCACCGTCGACGCGGTGAAGAGCGCCCTCAAACGAGCCCGGTCCGGCCTGCGGGACCGGCAGCAGGCCGGCGAGGAACCGCCACCGGCCGCACCGGCCGAGCGGGCGATCGTGGCACGGTTCGTCGCCGCCTGGGAGTCGGCCGACCTCGACGCGCTGGTCGGGCTGCTCACCGACGACGTGTTCATGGCGATGCCGCCGCTGCCCCTCGAGTACGAGGGCCGGGAGGTGGTGGCCCGGTTCTGCGCCCTGCTGTTCGACGCCGGCCGCCGGTTCGAGCTGGTACCGACGCGGGCGAACGGGCAGCCGGCCTTCGGCGCCTACCTGTGCGGGCCGGACGGGACCCGGCACGGCACCGGGCTGTACGTTCTCGGCCTGGCCGGCGACCGCATCGCCGCGATGACCCGGTTCGACGCCGGCACGCTCGCCCCCTTCGGCCTGCCGCGATCGTTGCCGCCGCGCTAGCGCGCCTGCGGCCGATCCGCACGCGGCGCCGGCACGCCGGGGCTGCTGCGCGATCGGTGTCGCCGCACCGGGGCGGCGTCGGCCGATTCCGGGTCGCGGGGTCGGGTCAGCGTGGTGCGTCCACCAGGCGGGTGAGCAGGGCGACGAGCCGGTCCCGCTCGGCCGGGGTCAGCGGCGCGAGGAAATCGTCCTGGATGCCGTCGACGACCTGGTCGAGCCGGTGCAGCTGGTCGGACCCGGCGGCGGTGATCGTGACGATCTTCCGCCGCCCGTGGTCGGGATCGGCCGAGCGCTCGACCAGCCGGCGTGACTCCAGTTCGGCCAGCGCGGCGGTCACGTCGCTGCGGTCGATCCCGGTCTGCCGGCCCAGCTGCGCCTGGCTCGCCGGTCCCCACTCCGCCAGCGCGGCGAGCAGGCGGTAGTGGTAGCCGCGCAGCCCGTCCCCGCCGGCCCCGAAGCCGGCGTTGAGCAGCCCAGAAGAACGCGCGTACGCCCGGCTGACCAGCCAGGTCGCCCGGCCCTCGAGGCGGCTCGGGGTGCGGTCGGTGTCGCGATGTCGGGGAGGCACCAGACGAGCCTAACAGTTGTGGGTTCGACCAACACTCGCTATGTTGGTGTGGCCAACATTGTTCGACGGTCGGCCACGACCGGACAGGAGACGCCATCGTGCACACCCAGAACCGGCCCGGACGCGTACTCGTCGTCGGCCGCAGCCCGCACGTGCTCCTGGACACCGTCGACGCGCTGCGCGCGCTGGGCTACGCCGCCGACGCGACCAACCAGTTCGACCGGGTCCTCGACGAGTACGACGGCGCCGAGCTCGACGTCCTCGTCTTCGGCGGCATGGTCCCGGCCGACACGAAGCAACGGTTGCGCGCCAGCCTGCTCGCGCGCAACCCGCGGGTGGTCTTCGTCCAGGGACTCGCCGGCATCCCCGGCCTCGTCGCGGCCCAGGTGCAGGCCGCCACCGCCACCGAGGCGCCGGCCGACCAGATCGGCTACGACCCGGTCGGGCGCGCGGTGCAGCTCACCCTGGGCGAGGCCCGACACGTCACCGTGCAGGCGTGGTGGATGACCTCGTTCGCACCGCCGGAACCGCGCAGCACCACGCTGCGGGTGTTCGACGGCGACCTCGGTGCCGGCGCGCACACCGTGCGGCTGCCGGACGGGGTACCGGACATCGCCTCCTTCGCCGGGGTCACCGTCGGCGCGGCCGTCCGGGTGTTCACCGTCGGCGAGATGCCCCACGCCGTCACCCGGCTTGCGCCGAACACGGCCGCCGACGACCGGCTCCCCCCGGTCGACCAGGTCAGCACCGGACACAGCGACGGCTGACGGGCGGAGTCGGCGCACCTTGGGCGCACCGCTGTCCCGGCTCTCCCGCGGAGCGGTCCGCCCGGCAGTCGCCGACCCCGGCGTCAGTGCACCAGCGCGAGCGCGTGGCTGCTGTCGTTGAACCGCCGTCCACCGGACTCGGTGACGGTGACGATGTCCTCGATCCGGACCCCGAACCGGCCCGGCAGGTAGATGCCCGGCTCGATCGAGAAGCACATCCCCGGCACCAGCGGCTGCTTCTCCCCCGCGACGACGTACGGCGGCTCGTGCGTGGTCATCCCGATGCCGTGGCCGGTGCGGTGGATGAAGAACTCCCCGTAGCCGGCTTCGGTGACCACCCTGCGCGCGATCGCGTCCAGGTGCTCGCACGGTACGCCCGGCGCCACCGCCTCGAACGCCGCCTGCTGGGCCGCCCGTACCGCCTCGTGCACCTCGCGGACCTCGGCGCTCGGCTCGCCGACGTGCACCGTGCGGGTGGTGTCCGAGCCGTACCCGTCGCGCAGCCCGCCGAAGTCGAGCACCACCGTGTCGCCTTCCGCGATGACCCGGTCGGTCGGTTCGTGGTGCGGGCTCGCCCCGTTCCGGCCGGACGCGACGATGGTGAAATCGACCTGCTCGTGGCCGTGCTCGCGCAGCCCGGCCGCGAGATCGGCGGCGATGTCGACCTCCCGCCGACCGGCGAACCGCACCCCGAGGACCTGCTCGTACGTGGCGTCCGCGCCGGCGCCGGCCGCCGCCAGCCGGCCCAGCTCGTCGGCCTCCTTCACCGCGCGCAGCATCGGCAGCGCCTCGGACAGCCCCGCCCAGCACAGCTCCGGCACGGTGCGCTGCAACCCGAGCAGGTGCAGCGACCAGGCCGAGTCGGAGATGCCCAGCCGGCCGGCCGCCGGCAGCAGGTCGGCCAGCAGCCGGTACGGGTCGACGCCGTCGGTGAAGTCGGCGAACGTGAGGGCGGCCGGTGCCAGCTCCGCGGCCGGCCGCTCCAGCGTCGGCACCACCAGGGTCGGCGCGGCATCCGCGCGGACCACCAGCGCGGTCAGCCGCTCGGTGTCCGCCGGCGGTGTGTACCCGGACAGGTAGGCGAGGTCCGGACCCGGCGTGAGCACCAGCGCCGCCAGCCCCGCCGCTCGCGCCGCCGCCACCGCCCGCTCGCACCGCCGCCGGTACACCTCGGACCCGAACGCCGTGCCCCCCATGCTTCCCCCCGCTTCTCGCACGCTGTACCCCCTGCCGCAACGGTACTGAGCAGGCGGGACGCCTTGCCGCCGACGCCACGCACCGGGCACCTCCCCCGCCGGACGGCCGGTGCGGCGGCCAGCAGTTCGCAACACGGATGCGGGCCAGCCCGTCGGCGGCGATACTTCCGGCGTGATCAACCGCAGCAATCCGCCCAGCCTGCACGCGCCGGACGGCTACCACCACGTGACGATCGCCGAGGCGGGGCGCACCGCGTACCTTGCCGGGCAGTGCCCGGTCGACGCCGACGACCAGCTCGTCGGGCCCGGCGACGTGCTCACCCAGGTCGACCAGGTGGTGGCGAACTGCCTGCTCGCGCTGCGCGCCGCCGGCGCCGAACCGGACCAGGTGGTGCGCTCGGTGGTGTACGTGGCGAGCGACGAGCAGCCGGTCCTCGTGTCGGTGTGGGAGCGGCTGCAGGCGTCGCCGCTCGCGCCGGCGTTCACCACCGCGAGCACCCTGCTCGGGGTCACCGCGCTCGGCTACGCCGGCCAGCTCGTCGAGATCGACCTCACCGCGGCCCTGTCGTGACGGCAGCGGACGGCACCGAGGCGCTGCTGATCGGCGGCCGTTCCGGCGTCGGCAAGTCCAGTGTCGGCTGGGAGATCGCCGCGCTGCTGAAAGCGGCGGACGTGGCGCACACCTACGTCGAGGGCGACACGCTGGACCAGACCTGGCCGAAGCCGCCCGGCGACGCGACGCTCGCCACCCTCACCGAGGAGAACCTGCGCGCGCTGTGGCGCAACTTCGCCGCCCGCGGCCAGCGCCGGCTCATCTACACCAACACCTCGGCGGTACTCGACGCCGACCTGATCCGGCGCGCGACCGGCGCGGCGCGCTGCATCGGGGTACTGCTGACCGCGTCCGACACCACCACCCTGGGCAGGCTCGCGGCCCGCGAGATCGGCAGCGAACTCGACCTGCACACCCACCGCAGCGCCCAGATGGCCGACCGCCTGGACCGCGACGCCCCCAGCTGGGTGCACCGCGTTCCCACCGACGGCCGTACCGTCACGGACATCGCCACCGAGATCATCGGGATCACCACCTGGAGCTGAGGCCACTTCTTTGCGCTGAGGTGGGCCCGAAGCGCCGGTGCCCGGCTCGCGCGCGTTGCTGGCGGCGTCCCCCTGTTCGCGCTGCGTGCGCTCTTGTTGGTGGTGTAAAGGCCACCTCTGTTTCTCTTTTCACCCCTCGTGGGGGGACCGTGGGGAGCGGGCTTCGCCCCTCCCCACACCCCTCCCCGTCAAGGGGGCAGTCGCCCCCTTGACAATCCCCCACCGGAAAACCAGAGACGAGATCCTGACCCCGCCTGGCCCGTTTCGGAACGACGGGGTGTCGGTGCGGCCTACCCATCGCCGCCGGACCGCCACGCCAAACCAAACCCCCAACCCACCTGCGGGCCGCCGGGACACGAAGCGACGCGTTGCGAGGCGGGCGTTGCCGTGATGGACATGCCGGGCCGGGCCCCGGTCTTCTTCGACACGCACTCGGCGTCGAGGGGCATCGTCACCGGGCCTGGCAAGGGGATGGCCAAGGGGAATCCCCTTGGCGGGGAAGGAGCGCGAGGAGGGGGCGAAGCCCTCTCCTCGCATTCCCCCACGCGGGGTCCAAGCGTGAACAGAGGTGGCCTTTACACCAGCAACAACACAGCACCCCCGCGCGGACACGGCGCTTCGGGAGCACCTCAGCGCATAGAGGTGCGCACTGACCTCACCGCACGGCGCGAATGGACTCCCGCAAAGACGACATCGTGGCCATGATCGCGGTCGGCTCGTACCCGCAGTGCGCCATGCAGTTGGCACAGCGCGGATCCCGGCCCCGGCCGTACTTCTCCCAGTCGGTGTCCTCGACCAGCTCGCGGTAGCTCTTGGCGTAGCTGTCGCCCATCAGGTAGCAGGGCCGCTGCCAGCCGAACAGCGAGTACGACGGGATTCCCCAGGCGGTGCAGGCGAAGTCGCGCTTGCCCTCGAGGAAGTCCAGGAACGCCGGCGAGTGGTTGATCCGCCACTTCTCCCGGCGCCCGTTGGCGAACGCCTTGCGGAACAGCTCGCGGGTCTCCTCCACGCCGAGGAAGTGGTCCTGGTCCGGCGCCTTCTCGTACGCGTACGCCGGGGAGAGCATCATCCCGTCGACCTTCAGATCGTTGTTGAGGTAGTCGAGCACCTCGATGACGGTCTGCGGGGTGTCGGTGTTGAAGAACGTGGTGTTGGTGGTGACCCGGAATCCCCGGTCCTGCGCCATCTTGATGGCGTCCACCGCCTGCGTGAAGACACCCTTCTTCGCGACCGACTCGTCGTGCCGCTCCTCCAGGCCGTCGATGTGCACCGCGAAAGACAGGTACGGCGACGGGTGCAGCTTGTCGATCTTGCGCGGGATCAGCAGCGCGTTGGTGCACAGGTAGATGAACTTCTTGCGCTGGATCAGGCCCTCGACGATGTCCTCGACCTGCGGGTGCATCAGCGGCTCGCCGCCGGCCAGGCAGACCACCGGGGCGCCGCACTCGTCGGCGGCGGCGAGCGCCCGCTCCACCGGCATCCGCTGCTTGAGCACGTCGTGTGGGTGCTGGATCTTGCCGCAGCCCTCGCAGGCGAGGTTGCAGGCGAACAGCGGTTCGAGCTCCAGCGTGATCGGGAACTTCTTGCGACCGGCCAGCTTCTGCCGGAACAGGTACGCGCCGATCTTCGCCGCCTGCCGGAACGGGATACTCATCGCCGCGCGACTCCTTTGCTTCCGTGGTCCTCGGCCCGGCGCACGACCCGCGAACAACCAGGGCACACCGGACCACCCGAAGCGGTCATATCTGGACTACCACAGCGAACCGGTGCTGCGCAGTGGAAGCGCGATGCCGGCACCACCGAACGGTGGATCCACAGACCGTGCAGAGCGCGAATCCGGGCAGGTACCGCCGAAGCCTCCGCCGGCCCGCCCGGTCCACGGCACGATGGGCCGGGAACACCGTCGTGCCGGGCAGTCCGGACATGGGAGGGCACGGTGACACGGCTTCGTACGGCCATCGCCACGCTCGCGGTACTCACCGCCGCGGTCGCCACGACCGCCGGGTGCACCGGCGACGGCGCGGACACCAGGGACACGATCGCCGGCCCGACGCCGGCGGCGGACCGGACGGCGCTGTCGCTCTCGGTACGGCCGAAGGCGCATGCCACCGGCCTGCCGGTCAGCACCGAGATCGGTGCGACGGTGACCGGCGGGTCGGTCGAGGAGGTGCGGCTGGTCGACGCGCACGGCAACCACGTCGACGGCTCGCTGCGGCCGGACGGGACGAGCTGGGTGCCGGACCGCCCGCTGGCGTACCACCGGCGCTACACCGCGACCGTCGTCGCCGTCGGCGCGCGCCGGCAGCACGTCGAGCGCCGCACGACGTTCACCACCATGAGCGAACCGAGCAACCGCGTCGGCACCGGCATGTACGTGCAGGACGGCCAGACCTACGGGGTGGGCATGCCGATCGCGGTCGAGATCCTGCGCGACGTGCCGAAGAACCTGCGCGCCTCGGTGCAGCGGCGGCTGTTCGTGCACAGCGATCCGCCGCAACCGGGCGCCTGGCACTGGTTCGGTCCGCGGCGCGTCGAGTACCGTCCCGCGACCTGGTGGCAGCCGGGCACGAAGCTGACCGTACGGATGGCGCTCGGCGGCCTGCCGATGGGCCACGGCGGCTACGGCGACACCGACCGCAGCGCCACCGCCCGCATCAGCTCCGACCGGATCGAACTGCGGATCACCAACCGGCCCAAGCAGATGAAGGTGTACCGGAACGGCAGGCTGGCCCGCACGATGCCGGTCAGTCTCGGCAAGGCCGATGCGCCGTCCTCGTCCGGGCACATGGTGATCATGGACAAGGCCGCGCACACCGTCTTCGACACCCGCGGCATCCCGGGCGAGAACTACGTCGCACCGGTGGACAACGCGCAGCGGCTCACCTGGGGCGGCGAGTTCATCCACGCGGCGCCGTGGTCGGTGGCCGACCAGGGGCACCGCAACGTGTCGCACGGCTGCGTCAACATCTCCGATCCGGACGCGGCGTGGCTTTTCGCCCGCACCCACATCGGCGATCCCGTCACCGTGTCGGGTACCGGCACCAGGCTCGCCCCGGGCAACGGCTGGACCGACTGGGACATGGACTGGGACACCTTCGTGGCCGGCAGCGCGCTACCGGTGCCCGACTCGGTGCGCAACGCGACCGCCTACGACCCGTACCCGCGGCGCTGAGCCGACCCGGGCACGCCGGCCCCTCCCGGCCGAGGGCCAGGTGGCCGGTGGCGGGTCGCCCGGGTAAGGATGAGGATCATGAAGGCAATCGTGTTCGACCGTCACGGCGGTCCGACAGTACTGCAACTGACCGAGGTGGCGGTTCCCGAGCCGGGCAGGGGACAGGTACGCATCCGGGTGCGCGCGGCCGGCGTGAACCCGATCGACGGCAAGCTGCGGGCCGGCGGCGGCTGGCCGATCGAGCTGCCGTCGACCCCGGGCGTCGAGGGCGCCGGTGTGGTCGACGCGGTCGGTCCGGACACCGATGGCTTCGCGGTCGGCGACGAGGTGCTCGGCCACACCGCGACCGGGTCGTACGCGCAGTTCGCGCTGTCGGACCGGGTGGTGCCCAAGCCCGCGGGGCTGTCCTGGGACGTCGCCGCGGCGGTGCCGGTCGCGGCCGAGACCGCGCTGCGGGTGTTGCGGCTGCTCGACCTGTCCCCGGGGGAGACGCTGCTGGTCCACGGCGCGTCCGGCAGTGTCGGCAGCCTGGCCGGGCAGCTCGCGCGGCGGCGCGGCGTCACCGTCGTCGGTACCGCCGGCGCGGCCGGCCGGGACCGCCTCGGGCGGCTCGGGGTCACCGCGATCGCCTACGGCGACGGGCTCGTCGACCGGGTCCGGTCGGTCGCGCCGCACGGCGTCGACGCGGTGTTCGACGCGGCCGGCCGGGGTGCGCTGCCGGACTCCATCGCCCTGCGCGGTGGGCCGGAGCGCATCGTGACGATCGCCGATCCGAACGCGGCCGAGTACGGCGTGCTGTTCACCGGCGGCAGCGAGGTGATGGTCGAACCGGCCGCGATCGCCGAGGTGGCGAAGCAGGTCGCCGCGGGCGATCTGACCGTACCGATCGCCGCCCGGTACCAGCTGGCCGACGCCGCCGAGGCGCAGCGGCTCAGCGACACCGGGCACGCTGGCGGCAAGATCGTCCTCACCGTCGACTGACCGGTTCGGCCGGCGCGGCGGGCCCGGACCCTTACGCAGCGCTGTGCGCACAATCACACGCGGTTTAGCCGTGCTTGCCCGTTATCGTGCTGGTTACGCCTACGAGGCACAGCGGGAGCCGCGGATGGACGGTACGCACCTGGACCTCCGGTTCGCCGACGTGCTGCGCTCCTACCGCACCACGGCCCGGCTCAGCCAGCGGGAGCTGGCCGACCGGGCCGGGCTGAGCGTCGGTGCGGTGCGCGATCTGGAGCAGGGCCGGCGGCGGACGCCACGGCGCAGCACGGTCCGCCGGCTCGGCGCGGCGCTCGGGCTGCCCGCGCCGTCGGCGGCGGGACCGGACCCCGCCCGCCGGTTCGTGCTGCGGGTGCTCGGTCCCCTGGAGTTGCGGGTCGGCGGCCGGGCGGTCCGGCTCGGCCCACCCCGGCAGCGCGCCGTGCTCGGGCTGCTCGCGCTCTGCCCGAACGCGCTGGTGCACCGCGAGGAGATCATCGACCGGCTGTGGGCCCGCGCCGCGCCGGCGACCGCGGTACATCTCGTACAGGCGTACGTGAGTCGGCTCCGGGCGCTGCTGCTGCCGGACGCGCCGCCGGAGCGGCGGCGAGCGGTGCTCGAGTCGACCGGGGCGAGCTACCGGCTGCGGGTCCGGCCGGACGGACTCGACCTGCTGCGGTTCGGTCGGCTGACCGAACAGGCCCGCACCGCGGTCGCGGCCGGCAACCACCTGCTGGCCGGCGAGCGCTACGAGGCCGCGCTGCGGCTGTGGCGTGGCACCCCGTTGGCGGATGTCGACCTGCTCCGCGGCAGCGCACCGGTTGCCACGTTGGCCGAGCAGCGCGTCGCCACCGCCATCCGGTACGCCGAGGCCGCCGCCCGTACCGGACGGCACCACCCGGTGCCGCAGCTGCGGCTGCTCGCCGACGCCGACCCGTTGCACGAGGCACTGCACGCCCGGCTGATGCTCGCGCTGGCCGCCGGTGGCCAGCAGGCCGCGGCCCTGCGGGTGTACGCGGAGATCAGCGCCCGGCTGGCCGACCAGCTCGGCCTGACCCCCGGCCCGGAGCTGACCGACGCCCGGCTCCAGGTGCTCCGCGGCGGCGCCGATCCGCGGCCCGGCCCGGGGTGAGGCGCCGGCCCCGGCGCCCGGACGCTGTCAGCCGAGCCCGTGGTGGATGAGGCGCAGGGTCCGCTCGGCGACGTGGTCCGGGTCCGCGCCGCCCTCGACGGCGGCCATGGCCGACTGCAGCAGGCCGCCGACGAGCTGGGCCGTCAGCTGCGGGGCGGTGGGGCTGAGCTCGGCGATCGCTTCCTGGAGCGGCAGGTAGTGCAGCCGGTGGAGTTCGTGGACCCGGTCGCGGCATTCCTGGGGTAGTTCGGCCCGCATCAGGGCGGCCGCCGGGCGGTGGAGGCCCTGCGCGGCGAGCCGAAGCTCGGCACGCACGAAGGCGTCGATGTGTCCCGCCGGGTGCTCGACGGTGCGCAGCGCCTGGTCGCGGGCGGTGTCGGCGGCGGCGAAGGCGTCCTCGACGATGGCCGCCAGGATGGCGGCCCCGGAGGGGAAGTACTGGTAGAAGCTGGAACGGGCCAGGCCCGCGCGGGCGCCGACCGCGCCCGGGGTGACCGCGCCGGCGCCCTGCTCGATCAGGATGTCGATCGCGGCCCGGACCAACGCGGCACGTTGCTGGGCGCGGTGCTCGGCCACCGTGGCCGCGTTGATCTTGGGCATGGCGTGGGCGCGCCTTTCGCGAACGGGTCAGGTCAGTCGGCCGTCCCGCAGGTTTCGGACCCGGTCGGCCGCGTCCAGTATCTCGGTGTCGTGGGTGACCATGACGGTGGCCGTGTTCTGGGCGCGGGTCTGCCGGGCGATCAGGTCGACGATGTCGCGGGAGCGTGCCCGGTCGAGCGCGGAGGTCGGTTCGTCCACGAGGAGGATCTCGGGGGCGAGGAGGAGGGCACGGGCCAGTCCGACCCGCTGGCGCTCGCCCCCGGAGAGCTGGTGCGGACGCCGGTCGGCGCGGGCGGTCATCCCGACCGCGTCCAGCAGCTCGTCGGCCCGTTGGCGGGCCGACCCGTCGAGACGGCCGGCGATGTGCGCGGCGACGAGCAACTGTTCCCTGGCGGTGAGGGAGGCGAGCAGGTTGGCATGCTGGAAGACGTAGCCGATGTGGTTGCGTCGGTGCGCGGTGCGCTGGCCCTCGGTGAGGGTGGTCAGGTCGGTACCGGCGACGTGGACGGTTCCCTCGCTGGGGCTCTGCAGCCCGCCGGCGACGGCGAGGAGGCTGGACTTTCCCGAACCGGACGGGCCGGTGAGGGCGAGGAACTCGCCCCGCGCGACGGTCAGGTCGACCCGGTCGAGCGCGGTGACCTGCTGGGCTCCGCTGCCCAGCCGGAGGGTGACACCGGCCAGTCGCAGCGCGGCGGGCAGGGTCGTGCCGTCCACGGTGGTGGCGGTGGCCGGGGTGGTCGGGGTCATCGGTTGGCTCCGAGGGCGGTGAGGGCCTGCACCTTGGTGATGCGACGGATCGCGACGGCGGCTCCGGCCAGACCGAGAACGATCAGCAGGGCCGCGGCCATGGTCACCTGGCCGGGGTCGAGGGAGAAGGGCGCCGACCGGTTCATCGCTCGGCCCAACGCGAGACCGACGCCGGTGCCGGCGGCGGTGGCCAGCAGCAGGACGACGGTGACCTGCGTCAGTGCGTCGCGCAGGAGGTAGCCGGTTCCCGCCCCGATGGCCTTCAGCAGGGCGATCTCCTGGCGGCGCTGGATGGTCCACACCGTGAAGAAGGAGCCCACGACCAGGGCGGAGATGGCGTACAGGAAGGCGCGGATCAGGGTCATGGTGCTGGATTCGGCGGTGTAGCCCGGGGATGCCGCGTAGGTGCCCGCCTTGTCCACGCTCCGCGTGCCGAGCCGGCGGTCGGCCGTGGCGGGGTCCACGCCGGGTGCGAGTTGGAGGGCCACGGCGGTCGCCTGGTCGGTGGCCGCCGCCGGCAGCGGGCCGGCCAGACCGTAGTGCAGCTGTTGCCAGAGCGGCAGCGGCGCGTACACGACGCCGATGTGGCCGAACGAGGCGTGCCCGATCGTGCCCACGACGGTCAGCTCGGTGCCCGCCTGTCCGGCGGTCAACCGGTCGCCGATGCGCACGCCCTCCGCGGCGATGTCCGCGCTGATCAGGACGCCGTTCGGGGCCGCCGACAGGGGCCGCCCCGACACCGGTGGGGGCGCCAGGAACCCGTCGGGCTCGACCCCGAACACGGCGAGATCCAGCTGCTTGCCGGCCGAACCGGCCAGCCGTGCGTGGACGAGCTGCTGCCCGAACGGCTCGGCCCGGCGTACGCCCGGTTGGGACGCCCAGGCTTCCCAGGTGGTCTTCGTGACGGTGGAGCGGGAGAACAGTTCTCCGGTAGCGGACTTGTCGAACGCCAGGTGCGTGACGGGCAGGGCGCGCAGCGCGGAGACACCGGAGTCGGCGAGCCCGCTGGCCAGCCCGGACAGGATGACGCCGAGCATGGCGATCAGGGCGACGACCGCGCCGATGAGCGCGAAGCGGCCGCGGGCGAACCGCAGGTCGCGGAGGGCGAGGAACATCAGGCGGACTCACCCGGTACGCCGTCGGCGACCGCGGCGACGGTCTCGAACGGCTCGACGGTGCCGGCCATGCCCTGGGTGGAGGGTCCGTGGGCGGCCCGGAAGGACGGCGAGCGCATCCAGGCGGTGAACGCGTCCCGGGTGGTGAACTCCATCACCGCCACGTACACCCCGCCGGCCTGTGCGGGGCGCAGCAGGCGCGCCCCGAGCAGGCCGTCCACCCCGGGCAGCGTCTCACCCATGCTCGCCGTGAATCGCTCCTCGAAGGTGGACTCCTCGCCGCCCGGGACCGGGATCCGGTTCATCACCGTGTACATCGACTGCGCACCCATCTCCTCCGACCGGAGGGCACCGGAGCCGGCCCGAAGATGCCGACTCATGTGTTGGCATCCTAGCGCATGTTCCCGACACAGGTGTCGGCAAGCTTTGCGGTCGGCGCCTCGCCGCGGGCGGCGAGGAACTCGACGCCCGGCGGCACGAGGGCGCCACCGGGCGCGGCCCACCGACCCGGTCGCCCGTTCACTCAGCCGGAGCTGCCGTTCCGGCCGGCGACCGGCGGGTGCAGGGCCAGTACCGAGGGCACCCGGTCGGGGGCGGCGGCGCGCAGCAGGCCGTAGCCGATGCCGGCGAGTCCGACCAGCAGCGCCGGATTCTCGCCACCACCGGCCAAGCCGCACACCCAGCCGCGCTCGTCGAGCCGGTCCAGGATCGCCGCGGTCTGCCGCAGCGCCGTCTCGCCGGCGGCAGCGGCCGCGGCCTCGTCGAGCACCGCAGGCGCGGTGCAGAACAGGTCGAGCGCGCCGAGATCGCCGTGGCACAGCGAGAAGTTCCAGCCGAACCCGGCGGCTGCCGCGGTGTCCAGCGCGGTGCGCAGATCGGCGGTCAGCTCGGCGACGGTACCCGCGCCGCCGACGCCACCGCCCGCGCTCTGGTCCGAGCCGAGGTCGGCGACGCCGAGCTCGCGCGCGGCGGCGAGCAGGCCGGTACGGGACAGGCCGAGGCCGACGGCGCCGTGACACCACAGCACCGGGAAGGACGCCTCGTGCGGGATGCCGGTACGCACGTCCGGCCAGTTCCCGGCGGCGGCGTCGAACAGCGACCGCTCGTACGCCAGGGCCGCCGCCGCGGTGGGCAGGTACCGCCGGTCGCCGGTCACCGTGGCGGCCCGGGCCAGCGCCCAGGCCGGCCCGGCGGCCCCGTGCGCGAAGCCGGCCAGCGGCCGCGGCGAGACGTCGGCCATCGACGCCGCGCGCCAGCCCACCCCGGCCGGTTGCCGCTCGGCGCGGGCGCACAGCTGGTCCGCGCAGGCGGCCACCGCGGTGCGGACCGCCGCGGACGGCCGGACCGCGTGCCAGGCGGCGAGCCCGGCGATCGAACCGGCCGCACCGCTGATCACGTCGTACTCGGCGTCGTCGGTGGCGAGCTCGCCGACGCCCGCGGCCATGTTGTCGGCCAGCGCGGCCAGCTCCTCGTCCGGCCGGATCGCGTGCAGGTGAGCCAGCGCGTACAGCACGCCGCCGTAGCCGCAGAGGCCGCCGGCCAGGTTCCGGGGCAGCCGGAGCACCTGGGCACGCAGGGTGTCCAGGGCGCCCGCGGCTGCCGCCCGGTGCGCCGCGTCGCCGGTCACCTCGGCCAGCCGGGCCAGGAACAACGTCACGCCCGCGGTACCGGAGTACAGGTCGGCGCCCAGCGGCGCCAGCGCCCACGCACCGCCGGGCAGCAGCCCGGGACCGGCCCAGGCGAGGCTGCCGTCCCGCCGGTACGCGAGGGCCACCAGGCGGTCCGCCGCCCGCCCGGCGTACTCCAGCGCGCGGGCCGCGACCCGGTCGGCCGCCGGCAGCGGCGCGGCCGGTACCACCGCGGCGACGGTGCCGTCGGCCTGCGGCACGTGGTCGGTTCGCGACGACTCGACGGCCCAGCGCAGCAGCGACCGCTGGGCGGCCAGGTCGTCCTCCCCCAGCGCGTCGAGCTTGGCCAGCGCGAGGCTGAGCGCCGGCTCGTCGGAAACCGCCGGCAGCTTGCGACCGGCGGCGTCGCACAGCGCGGTCCCGCCCGGCCGCGCGGTGAACACCGGTACGTCGGTGGCGGCCAGGTCGGCGCGCTCGGACGCCAGCAGCGGCGCGACCGCCTCCAGCCGAGGTACCAGTTCCCACAGCCGGTCCAAGTGCCGGTCGGCGGCGAGCCCGTCGCGCAGCCGGTCCGGGTGCAGCCCGGCCACCACCAGGGTGCGGTACTCCATCGTCTCCCGGCACAGCACCCGGATCTCGTCGTCGGCGAACGCGTCGAGCAGCTCGCGCACCGCCTCCCGGTGCCCGGCGAGAATGCGGTAGGCCTCGGTGAAGCCGGCGTCGAGATCGGCGCGGAAGTCGGCCAACCGCAGCGGTTCGCCCGGCGGCAGCGGCCGGGACGCGACCTGCCCGATGCCGACCCGGCGGTACCCCACCCGCACCTCGTCGGTACCGGCGTCCCGCAGCTCCGGGATCTCCCGCGGCGGCAGCTCGCGCGGGTCCCAGCCCAGCGCCGACACGTCGGCGCCGCCGTTACCGACCTCCACCCAGGCCCGGTACGGCAGCATGCCCGAGCGCAGCACCGAACCGCCGATCGCGGTGTTGGCCACCAGCTCGGCGGCGGACAGCTCGTGCAGATCCTCACGCAGCCGCGGCGTCAGCAGCGTCTCGTGGTCGATCAGCACCGGCTGGTCACCGACCGCGATCAGGTTCTGCGCGTGGCAGTCGGTCGCCTCCAGCAGGTACAGCAGCGCGGTCAGCGTGCCCGCCCGGTGGTAGAAGCGGTGCAGGTCGGCGCCGTCCGAGCAGTACCGCTGCTGCACGTGCGCGACCCAGCCGTAGCCGTCGCGCGCCAGGCAGGGCAGCTCGGCGAGCGGCCACCGCAGGTACCCGTTGAGCCACGCCACCAGCTGCTGGTAGTGCGCGTCGACGGCGAGCGACCGCGGCTTGTACAGGATCCGTACGCCGTGCTCGAAGCGCAGCCGGGCCACCGTGCGGCCGCCCCGATGCCGGTCGCCAAGGTCGGTCTCCAGCTGCGTCACTGCGCCGAGCGGTGCACCGCCGGCGAACCGGGCGGACAGCTCCGGCAGGTCCGCGACGAGCCGGTGCACCAGCTCCGCGCTGGCGGTCACCCAGTTGCGGCACACGGTCACCAGCCGGCGCGCCAGCACCGGGTACTCGGCGAGCAGGCCCGCCGCGATCCCCGGATCCCGCAGCCGGTCCAGGAACTGCCGGTACCGGCCGGTGGGGGTGTCCGCGGTCAGCGCACCGGTCACCTTCGCCACCTGCACCTCGAGCACCATGCTGCGCTGGGTCAGCGCGTACGCGTGTGCGGTCAGCGACGGCAGGAACCGGGCGACGGCGGCGTCCGGGTCGCCGAACGGGGTGTCGCCGAGCGGGGCGAGCGCGGTACGCAGCCGGCCGGCGGCGGCAGTCAGCAGCGGCCCGGCGACCGCGGCGAGGTCGTGCTCGGCGGGCAGCTCGATCGGGGCCGGCGTGGCGAACGCGGCCACCAGCTCGTCCACCCACGAGCCACCGGCAACCTCGGCGGTGGCGCCGGCGTGGCCGAGACCCACGCGGTCGGCCAGCGCGTCCGGCGGCTCGGCGAGCTGGTCGTGTACCACCTCCACGGTCAACCCGTCCGCAGCCAGCCGACGGTCGAACCAGCCCGCCTTGTGGAACGGCGGCTGGGCGCGCCAGCGGGCCATGATGCGGTCGGCGCGGGCCGACCGGCCCGGATCGACGACCGCCGGCTTGCCCCGTTCGACCGCCGACAACGCCTGGCTCATGGCCCGCCGCAGCGCGACCAGAGCTGCCTCCACCCGACCTCCCACCGGCCGACCTCCCACCGATCAGGGCTCCCACCGATCACGGGCCGTCCCGACGTCCCCGGCCGCGGTTGCCTCCCGCCAGCCGCCGCCGGACGGCCGCTGCGTTCCGAGAACCGGGCCGCATCGCGGCCGGCGGCGGGCAGCGCGGCCTCGCGCTGCCCGCCCGGCCGGTCAGGCCGCGCAGCTGCAGATGTGTGCACAGGTGACGCTGGCGTAGTTGCAGGTGGACGCCGCGCCGGTGGACACGTACAGCTCGCGGTCGACCTCTCCCGCCGGATGTGCTACGGCGGACTCCAACTCGAGCCGGAAGTCCTCGTCCCGCCAAGCGCGGACCAGTTCTTCTGCCGACATGGAACCTCCCTCGTGACGAAGCGTGCGGTGCGGTACGCGCCCAGTATTCGCACGGTGGTTGGTGTTCCGTTTGGCGTTGCGCTCACGGCAATTGCCGTACCGCGCCGTTCGGCGAGGTGGGACGGGGGAACCGGTTCCGGCCCGGCGGCCGGGAGACTGGGTGTTGAGCCGGCCCGGAGATCTAGGTGCTGGGGCGGGCCAGGCAGCGGAAGCCGATGTGCGACATCGCCGACTCGACCTGCTGCGCCTGCCGGGCCGCCGGCCGGTACCGCCGGCAGTAGTTCTCCGCGCACAGGTGCGAGCCGCCCTTGAGCACCCGCCGCGGTACGTGCGCGCCGCCCTGCTCCTGGTCGCCGTAGCTGCCCTCGGCGTCGTCCACCCGCGGATTGACGGGCGGCGCGCAGCAGGCGTGCGTGGCCGGATGGTTGCTGCGGTAGAAGTCCGCGGTCCACTCCCACACGTTGCCGGCCACGTCGTACAGCCCGTACCCGTTCGGCGGGAACGATCGCACCGGGGTGGTGCGCTGCCGCCGCGCCGGTTTGAGGTTGTGCCAGGGGAACTCGCCGACCCAGGTGTTGGCCATCCGCTTGCCGCCGGGCAGGAACTCCTCGCCCCAGGCGTACGGCGCGCCGTCCAGCCCGCCGCGCGCGGCGAACTCCCACTCCGCCTCGGTGGGCAGCTGCTTGCCGGCCCACTGTGCGTACGCCTCGACGTCCTCGGCGCACACGTGCACCACCGGGTGGTCGTCGCGGCCGGTGACGTCGGAGCGCGGCCCCTCCGGATGCCGCCAGCTCGCCCCCGGCACGTACCGCCACCACTGCTGCATGTCGGTCAGGTCGACCGGCTTGTCGGTCGGGGTGAACACCAGCGAACCGGCCAGCAGCAGCCGGCGGTCGACGTTCGGGTACTGCGCCGGGTCGAGCGGCCGCTCCGCCACTGTGACGTATCCGGTGTCGGTGACGAACCGGGCGAACTGCACCACCGTGACCGGGGTCGGGTCGATCCAGAACCCGTCGACGGTGACGCGATGCGGCGGCCCCTCCTCCGGGTAGTCGGCGAGGTCCGAGCCCATCGTGAACGTGCCGCCCGGCACCCACACCATCGCCGGGTCCGGCGGTTGCTCTCCCGCTGTCATGACGCCAGCTACGTTACGCGGCGCCGGAGCGCAGGGTCAGGACGGTGATCTCGCTGGGCGCGAACACCCGGAACGGCGGGCCCCAGAAGCCGGTCCCCCGGCTGGTGTACAGCTGGGTACGGTCGCCGTGCCGGGTCAACCCCGCGACCGACGGCTGGTCCAGCCGGACCAGGTAGTGGAACGGCCAGATCTGGCCGCCGTGGGTGTGCCCGGACAGCTGCAGATCCACCCCGTGCTCGACCGCCAGCGAGATCTGCTGCGGCTGGTGGGCCAGCAGCAGTACCGGCAGGTCCGGGTCGGCGCCGGCGAGCGCCGCGGCGTGGTCGGCCCGGTGCCCGGTGCCGGACGAGCCGGCGGTGCGGTCGTCGACCCCGGCCACCACCAGCCGGTCGCCGCCGCGTTCCACCACCAGATGCCGGTTGTGCAGGGTCGACCAGCCCAGTTGCGCCATGTGGTCCATCCACGCCTGCGCCTCGCCGTAGTACTCGTGGTTGCCCGTCACGTACGCCCGGGCCAGCGTGGCCCGCACGTCACCGAGCGGCGCGGCCTGCGCCAGCCGGGCGTTCACCGAACCGTCCGCGATGTCACCGGTGTGGCAGACGATGTCCCCGTCCAGCTCGTTGACCACGTCGATCACCCGGCGGGACCAGTCGGCCCGGTCGATCGGGCCGTAGTGCGTGTCGGTGATCAGCACCACCCGCAGCCCGTCCAGGCCGGCGCCGAGCCGGTCCAGCCGGACCGACACCTCGGCCACCCGCGGCAGCCGCATCGCCTCGACGTACCCCCAGGCCAGCAGCACGATCGTGATGACCAGGCCGACCGCGGCGACGACCCGGGACACCGCGGTGCCGGACAGGTCGGTGGCGAGCAGCGGGAGCCGGACCAGCTGTGCCAGCGTGCACCAGACGAACAGCACCCCGATCACGCCCAGCAGCACGTCGCTGGTGCGGGCCGCGGGGTCGTTCGCGCGCCGGTGGCCCAGGTTCATCAGCACCGGGAACCCGATCGCGGCCGCGACGAACAGCACCGTACCGACGACCACGACGCCGGTCGGCCAGCCGGGCGCGAGCACCAGCGTCCACCACGACAGGCCGAACAGCAGCACCTCCACCGCCACCAGCACGGCGGCGAACGCCACCACCCGGCCGATCCGTCTGCCGGGCTCGGCCCGTACATCCTCGGTTGCCGTCACTACACACTCCGTATCCATCTCGCGCCGCGCCCGCCCGCCGCGCACCGCACGAGCATGACACCCCAACCTGAGACCAGCCCACGACGCCCGCGGTACCCGGCTTCGACGGCCGGCGGCCGTGCGCCACGGACCGTCGGCCCCGCTCCTGCCGCGCCGTCCGGGCACAGCCGGACGCCACGGGCACCGCACCAGGGGCACCACCTGGGTCAACACCTGGGTCAACACCGCGAACAACGTGGGTGTCGCGATCGGCGGTCCGCTGAGCGTGGGATGCGGGCGAGTCCGGGTCAGTCGGCGAAGCCGGCCAGCGCCGACCGCGCGTCGGCCAGCTCGCCGCGCAGCCGCTCGGCATCGAACCGCCAGCGCGAGTCGAGGCTGAACCGGCGACCCCGTTCGGTCCAGAACGCGAACGGCGAGACCGAGTCCGCGCCGGGCCGGATGAACTTCACGACCTCGGCGAGGGCTGCGACGCCCGCGCCGAGGGCGGCGTGCGCCTCCCGGCGCTGCTCGTCGGTCAGCCCGACCGGGCTGTCCGGCACCTGGGCGAACATCGCGTCGGCGATCTCCAGCCACTCGCCCGGGTCGAGCAGCTCCGACGGCGTCGCGTCGCCGAACCCGCTCCCGTCGTCGACCGGCACCGAGGCGTCGTCCGGCACCCGGAACACGTACTCGCGCCACATCCCGCAGGACGGGCAGGCGCCGGAGTACCGCCGGGCGAGCACGCCGTCGATCACCTCCGACGCCGACCGCTCCGGCTCGAACCCGGTCGCACCGCAGTGCTCGCACGGCTGGCGAGCCAGGTAGAGGTACGCCTCGGACGCGGTCCGGGCCAGCCGAAGGCTCATCGAAAGTTCACGTCTCCTCGCGCCGATGACGGCTCGTCGTCCGCATCGTCGTCCTCGTCGATCCCGTACAGCGCCTCGAACTCCGCGACCGCGGCCCACCGCCGCGCCCGCGCCGCCGCCAGCTCGTCCGGGCGCAGCAGCTCCCCGGCCACCGAACGCACCGCCCGACCCTGCTCGGTCCAGAACGCGTCCGCCGGCAACTCCTCCGCGCCGGCGGGCAGGAACTTGCGGATCTCGTCCACGGCCGCCGCCGCCAGCAACACCGTGTCGTGCACGGCCGGGACCTGCGAGGCGGTCAACGACTCGCCCGAGTCTGCCACCTGCTCCAGCACCCGCCGGCACATCTCCGCGACCAGCAACCACTGGCCGGCGTCGATGATCGTCGACGGCTCGTCGCCGTAGCCGAGCACGTACCCCGTCGGCGGCGCGGCCGGGGGCTCAGCCAGCTCGAAGACGAACTCCCGGGACCGACCGCAGCGCGGGCACTCACCGACGTAGCGCAGCACCCGCGGCGGCTCCGGGTCGAGCACGTCGACGTCCGGGGCGAACTCGTTCTCGCCGCACGGGCAGGGCACCAGGTCCATGTAGACGTATGCCTCGCTCCTGGTGCGGGCACGAGGCATCGACATGCCGCCACCATACCGGGCACGGTCGATCGACCATCAGCGTCGAACCAGGGTCGAAAGCACGAAACCGGGCACCGTCACGGCGAGCGGCCCGCCCGGATCCACCACCAGCCGGTACGTCCGGTCCGGCCACGCGGCCGCCACCTCGGCCAGTTCGACCGGCGCCACCTCGACCTCCTCGCCGAGCGCGTCGGCGGCCCGCCGGGACGCCGTGTACACGCAGACCGCGCGGCCGTCGTCGAGCGGCACCACCGGCCACACGTACCCGGGATCTGTCGGGTGCAGGTCGCCGGTGCCGGTCGCCATCCAGACGACCGCACCATCGGCCGCGAGCGCCGCGAAGATCGCATCCCGGTCGTCGGCGGCCACCGCCTCGTACAGCGCCGCCTCCAGCGCGTTCAGCGGGCGGAACGGCTCGGTGGCCGCCGCGGTCGGGTCCGGCCGGGCCGGCAGCCGCACCGTGCCGTCGGCCTCCTCCGCCGACGGCGCCGGCAGGTACGCCTCGATCGGCGTGCCGGGGTCGACCACCAGCCGCCAGCTCGGGTCCGGCCAGCTCCGCGCCAGGTCCTGGTAGGTCGTCACGCGCCAGCCGGCACCGCGGGGTGCCGGCGCGGGCTCCCCGGTGAAGGCGACGAGATGCACCCCGCCGTCGACCGTCACCGTGGCGAACCGCGGGGCCGCCGCATCCGCGTCGACCGCCGCCGACGGGAGATACAGCGGCGCGTCCAGCAGCAGCTCGAGGTATCCGCGGTCGTCGTCGCGCTCGACGGCCAGCCGCAGCGCCGCCTGCACGTCGTCGGCCGGCCGCCAGCCGTCCGGCCGCGGGGCCCGCCGCGGCGGTTGCGCCGGCTCCGGCGGCGGCGCGTCGCAGCGCCCAGCCAGCCGCAGGATCCCGTCGTCGGCCCGCACCGACGCCACCACCCGCCCGCCCGGACGCTCCGCGATCACCTCGTACCGGTGTCCCTCGGTCACCGTCGGTTCCGCCCCGACCGTCCAGCCGTGCGCGGTGAGCACCTCGGCAGCGGTCCGGACCAGCTCGGGCGCGGTCCACGCCATCCCGGGCGGGGCGGTCGCCACGGTGACCGTGCACGCCCAGTCGCCGTTCCCGGAGGCCGGCTGCGCGCCGACCGGGAACGGTCCGCGCTCCCGCTCGACCACCGGCGCGCAGTCCGGGCATGCCGCGGCCGCCACGTCCAGCAGTGCCCGGCGCAACGCCTGCCGGGCCGCCACCTGAGCGTCGCCGAGAGCCTCGGCCATGCTCACCTCCGGTCGTCGATCTCGGCCAGCAGCACCTCGTAGCCGTCCCGCACGGCCCGCATCCAGTCCCGGGTCAGCCGCCGCGGGTCGGCCGCGAGTACCTGCCGGCCCAGCGGGGAGAACAGCCGGTCGGCGGGCACCCGGTCACCGTCGGCGGGCAGGAACCGCATCGCCTCCACCACGGCGTCGCGCGCGTACTCCAGCCGGGCGCGACGCTGCTGCGCCGGCTCGGCCACGGGGCTGCCATCGGCCCCGGCAGTGTCATCGGCGGCCGCCTCGGTCAGCGTGGCCACCTCCAGCCACTCCGCCGCGTCCAGCAGTTCCGAGGGCCGGCCGGCGCCGAACAGGGTCGCCGGCTCGATGTCGTCCGGCTCGGCCGGCGGCGCCTGCTCGGGGCTGCGGAAGTCGGCCTCCCGGACGGTGCCGCACCGGCCGCAGCGCCCCGCGTACCGCTCCAACGCGACGCCGGCCACGGTGGCGGTGGACACCAACCGCCACCGCGTCTCCCGATCGGAGCACGCCGGGCACTCGGTCAGCTCCAGCCGCAACCGCGTCTCCGCCGGGGTCCGTGCCAGCGCCGGGCGGTCGGGCGTCACGACCGGTCGCCGCGCGACTGCCGCTCGGCGAGCGAGGACCAGTAGCTGTCCCGAACCACCAGCAGCCGCTCCCGGTCGAACCGGCCCGGCTCCTGATCCCGCACCCGACGGCCCCGCTCGGACCAGAACGCCTCATCGGGCACCGCCTCGGCGCCGGCCGGAATGAACTTGATGATCTCGTTCATCGCCGCCACCGCGATGGACAGGGCGTTCAGACCGGCGGTCGGATCGTCGGTGGGCACGTCGCTCGCGGTCATGTCCGCGACCCACAGCCACTCGCCGGCGTCCAGCAACTCCGACGGCGCGTCGCCGCCGAAGTGGTACCGGTCACCCGAGGCCGGCACCGAACCGGGCGCCGGCAGCCGGAACACGAACTCCCGAAGCGCGCCGCACGTGCAGGTCCCCGAGTAGCTGCGGGCCAGCTCGCCCTCGGCGTCCACCAGGGCGCTCTTCCATTCCACCTCGACCGAGCCGCACCGCTGGCATGGATGCAAATCCATGTACAGGTGTGCCTCGTCCCGCGTCCGCGCAAGCCGCAAAGCCATCCGTCAACCCTAGTTCGACCCCGCCACGCCGCGCCGCGCCGGCTCGTTCACGGACGGTCCCGCCGCTCGTCCGGCAGCGGCGGCACCTCGACCGGCCCGGGCGGCAGACCGGACAGTACCCGGTACGCGTCCTCCACGGAGAGCCCACGGGCCGGCCCGATCGGCCGCAGTTGTACCGCGTCCGGGTCGCTCACCCCGGTCAGCGGCAGGTCCGATGCCTGGTCGCCGGCGCTGTCCGCGGCCTGGCGGTCCGGCGCGGCGCCACTCGCCGCCGCCGGGAGGGCGTCGCTCTCGTCGAGGAAGCCGTAGTAGGTCATCCGGAACGGTTGCAGCAGCGCCCGCAGGAACTCATCGCCTACGGTGGCGGGAATCCGGGCACCGCCGGCCAGCACCGGCACACCGTTGTCGTAGTAGTCCTGGGCGGGGCCGGCCCAACTCCGGTCGAGCACCCGGAATGCCACGGAGCCGTCCGGCTGCCGGGTGAACTCGGCCACCTTGCGCCCGACGCCGGTGGCATACGACCAGAAACCGACCCTCGTCGGCGCGTCCTCACTCATCGACCAACCCCGCGATCTCGACGCTCGCCTCGACCCCGTCTCGTTCGGCGAACACGATCATGCCGTTCTCCTGGACCTCCCGGAGCCGGGCGAGGCCGGCATCGATCGCGGCCGTCCCGATCCCCCGGCTCTCCAGCCTTGCACGCAACTCGTCCGGGTCGATTCCCCGTACCCGGGCCAGCAGATCGGCGTTCAGCCTGGTCCGCAGCTGGGCCTCGACGAACGGCGACAGGATCTGGTCCCGGGCAGATTCCGACAGCACCAGACCGTGATCGATCGCGACCACCGACCCGTCCCGGGTGAGGAAATTGAACTGGTTACGGTCAGTGTTGCCCAGCACGTAGTCGATGACCGCGACCTCCTGCTGTTCCCGCCACGGGTACTCCTCGACCGGCCGGTGCGCCTGCGCTTCCTCGACCCACCGCTGCAGGGAGCCCTGCATGCCTCGTATCTCGACGGGCACGGTCGGCGGCACCAGGGTGGATCCGAGCAGCTCGGCGAAGTCCGAGGCGCCGACCTCGCGGGCGGCGAGCTGGCCGGGTACCTGCGGGATACCGGCCCGGATCACCTGGCCGTCCTTGACGAAGACCTCGGCCTCGGCCGGTTTGAAGGCGCCCACCACCCGATCGTGCTGGAAGGCGCGGTACGTTCCGTTGACACCGCTCTTCATCCCGGCGGCGAGACCCTCCAGCCGGTCGACCGGCTGACCGGCCAGCTCCGCTCGGGCCGCCGCCACGGCGGCAACCTCCGGCGACCGGGCGGGCATCCCGTCGCCGCCGGCCGCGAGATCCGCCGCGAGCTGCTCGAACCGCCGGGCCTGGAAGTCGTGCCAATCCGCCCAGCCACGCACCTGCTCGGCCTCGAACTCCGCGTCCCGAGCCCACGAATGATGCTGCCAGCGATCCGCGAAGGACTCCATCAGGGCGGTCAGCCGGTCGGCCCGGCGGTTCAGCCGGTCGGCGTCGGCGCGCAGGACGGCCGCCCGCTCCTCGGCTTGGCCCGCGGCGTTCAGCTCCTCGGTCACCCGTTCCGGGCCGGCCGTGCCCTGCCGGTTCAACACCTGGGCCGCCGCGATCCGGGACGCCGCCTCCTGATCCGCACGTCCGGCCTCCCGGCCCAGCTCCTCCACTCGGGCCCGCACCGCGGCCAGGTCCGCGCGGACCCGGCGGACCGTGGTCCCGGTCGCACCGTCCGAACCGGACACCGTCCGCTGCAGCGCCGCGGCGAGCTCGTAGTGCTCGATCGCCGCGGTCAGCAGCTCGACCCGACGCTCGTGCCGGTCCGCGTGCTCCGCCGATCGTTCGGCGTCCAGGCCGGTGAAGACCCGTACCGAGGAGGACTCACCGACCAGCTGCGACAGATCCCGGCGCAGCAGATCGGCGTGGCGGTCGAGCCGATCCGGGTACTGGTCCTCCCTCTCCTGTGCCCGGGCGGACAGCTCCTGTGCCCGGCGCTCGGCGGCGTCGGCCGCGGCCTCGGCCGACAGCGCCTCCTGCTCGGTCCGGCCGGCGTCCTCCGCCGCCGCGTGGTACGCCTGCTCTGCCGCCGCCCGGCGCGCATCGAGGTCGAGCAACACCTGCCGATCCGCCGCGGACCACCGCTGCAGCTCCGCCACCGCCTGGCGCGATCGAGCGAGCCGCTGCTCGGCCTGCTGCTGTTCGGCCAGCGTCCGGTCGAACTCCGACACCTCGGCCCGGGCGGCCTGGGCGGCGGCGCGCTCGATCTCGGCCTGGGACCGGTGGTACTCCGCCGAGTACCGCCCCGCGTCGTCCTCGGGCTGGTCCGGGTGCCGGCGAAGCTGCTCCGCGTGGAACGCGAGTCGCCGCTCGTGCTCGGTGAGGCGCTGCTGCGCTTCCTCGCGCGCGCCGGCCGCCGCGGTGGCCGCCGCCGACGACCGGCGGTGCTGCTCGGCAGCGACGCTGTTTTCCTGGGCCCACTCACGGAGATTGCGGTCGGTCTGAGCGAGCCGGTCCGACACGGCGTGCTGCTCGGACCGCGCCCGTGCCAGCTCCGCGTCCACGGATGCCAGCCGACGCTGGTGGTCCGCGAGGCGGATGCGGTGCCAGGTCGCGGCCGACCGCTCCTCGGCCGCGATCGCCTGCTGGTCCACCGCTTCGTCACGCCAGCTCGCGATCCGGCCGCGATCCGGACCCGGCTCGGCGCCCTCGACCGGCGTCCGGGCGGGCGCCTCGGCCGGCACGGGTGGTTCGGCCGGCGCGGATGGTTCGGCCGGCGCCCGCCCGCCGTCGGGTACCGGTCGGGGCTCGTTCGGCGTCGGTTCCGGCCGCGGTGCCGGCTCGGAGTGCGTCCCGCCGACCTCTCCCTGGCCGACCACCCGGGCCCGCAGCACGTACTGCACCTCGCCCTGGAAGTGGCGCACTTCCAGGCGGAGGCCGACGATCCGGGTGCCCGGTGCCAGCAGAACCTCGGCCTGTTCCGGACGTGGGCTGATCCGGCCGAGCCAGGCGAGCCGGGTGCCGGCCGGCACCTCCAGCTCCAGCTGGATCTTCTCGGCCTGGAAGCCGGCTCGCTCGGCGGCGGAGGTGGGCATGAATCCCGGGTCCGCGATTTCCCGGCCGAGCAGCCCGGCCAGTTCGGCGGGGCTGGTGATGCCGAGCGCGCCGAGGCTCATCCCGCGCCGGAGCAGCAGGTCCTCGGCGCTTTCCCGCATGCCCTGGTCCATCGCCTCGCACACCGGCGCGTACTCGGCGAACTGCGGCAGGTGTTGGCGCTGCCATCCGTTGATGCCGAAGTAGTTGCCGTCGAGGTAGGTGTCGTACGCCGTGCGCGCCTCGGTCGGCCAGTCACCGCCCTGTGCCGCGTGCACCCGGTCCATGTCGGTGGCGTCCGTACCGTCCGGGAACCGTGCGCTGCTGTCGGGCAGCGGGCGTGGCTGGGCCAGTTCGGCATCGAGCGCGGCGTGGCCGGCCGCGTGGGCCGCCCCTTCCGGCGTGGTGAGGAAGCGCACCAGCTGCTGCTCGAAATGGTGGTCGTCGACGCCGCCGTCGGCGCGGGCCACGTCCAGCATCCGCACCACGTCCAGCGGCCGGACCGGGTAATCGGCCGCCGCACCGGCGCGCTGCCGGATCGCCACCATCACCTGGTCGTACAGGCGCCTGGACCAGGCTGCGTGGTCGATCGCCTCGGAGTAGGGCTCGACGCCCTTCAGCGTGTCGAGCAGCTGACGGACGGCCACCGGGCTCGGCTGCGCGGGAACGTCCCTCGGGTCGTACCCGTCCCAGGCCACCTCGGCGATCTGGCCCTCGCGGGTGGCCAGCCAGCCGGTGATCCGGTTCTCGAACTCGTGGGTGTTGCCGAAGTCGTAGAGGCGGGTCTGCGCCACGTCCACCAGCGCGGCCGCATCTGCGACGGTCAGCTCCCGTCCGGCCAGCGGACCGGCGGCCAGCGCATGCCGCAGCACCTCGTGGATGTGCTCGATGTGCGCGTCGGCGCTGAGCCGGGAGGCGACCTCGGCGTCGAACGCCTCCCGCTCGGCCGGGTCGAACGACTCGTACATCGCCTCGGCCGAGCCGGCCGGCGCCGGCTGCTCCACCGCGGCGTCGTCGAGGTACCGGTCGATCAGGTACTCGCGGCGGGCCCGCAACGCGACCCGAAGGTCCTGCGCCTCCTTCTCGGGCAGCTGGGCCCGGTCGACCAGCTCGTCGATCTGTTCCGGGGTGATGTCCCGGATCCGGGCCACGCCGTCACGGATCTCCTCGGCGGTCACGTCGCGGAACGCCCGCGCCGCCGAGTCGTTGCGATCCGGGTCGAGCATCGACTGCAGCTCGCCGACCTCGGTACCGAACTCGGCGCCCTTCGCGGTGCCCTGCGCCCGGAACAGCAGCGCGCCGCCGGTGTCCAGCCGTACCGGCACACCGTCTCCGGTGATCAGGACGTTGTTGTACCCCTCGCCGATCACGTCCCAGTTGGCCAGCCACGCGTCGACCGCGAAATCGCGGCGCAGGGCGGCGGCGAACTCGCGCCGCGGCAGCCAGCGGGTCAGCGCCGTGTCCCCGTCCAGCATCCGCGAGCTGAGACCGAGCTGCTTGCCGTCGAACTCGCCGCGCAGATCGATCAGGTCGACCTCGGCGACGCGGGTGCCGGCCGCCTGGTACAGCCGGTTGGCCAGCCACTCGACCCGGGCGTGCAGCTCCGACGCGGGCGCCTTGACATACCGGCGATGTCCCTCCCCGTCGACGTACTCGGCACCCGAGACAGAGCCGCCCTGCCCGCCGACCTTGACGTAGTCATCCAGGGTGGCGGGGCGCTCGGCGGCCGTGCCTGCACCGTCGAACAGGTCGACCACCTGGTCCACCGTGGCCGCGGGCGGGTGCGGCTCGGTGAGCATCCGGAAGTCCGACGGCCCCGACGACTCCGCCGGCCCCGACGGCTGCGACGGCTCTGCCGGCGGGCGGTCGGTCGCCACCGGCGGATCGGTACCGAGCACGTGACCGGCGAAGGGCGCGTCGGGGGCGGCGTCCCGCGCCTCGTGCCCCACGGTCCACTCGGCGGGCAGGCCGTGCGCGGCCGGTGGTGCGGCCCCCCATGGCACGTTCGTACCGGCCCGGCCGTACGGCGGGGACGCGAAGTCGGCCGGCGGCGGCGGTGTCCGCGGCACCGGCTCCACCCCGTGCCGGCGCAGGTACCCGTCGACGTCGAGCAGGTCGCGGTATGCCTGGCCCCGCATCGCCGGATCGGTGGACCGCAGCCGGTCCAGCAGCAGCAGCCGCTCGTTCGCCCGCGCCATCACGCAGTCGTTGCCGTGCTGGTGGTCCGAGTGGTCGGCGCCACGGCCGGTCACCCGGGACGTGAGGCGGCCGAGGAACCGGCGCACGGTGCCCTGTTCCTCGCCGCGGGCCCGCGCGGTCAACTGGTCGACGGTGTCGGTGATCTCGTGAATCCGGACCCGGGCCACGTCGGTGGTCAGGACCCGGGGCCCGATCCGGGTGTGGAAGACGGGTTTCCCGTCCACCCATTCGAGGACCTCGTCGCGATGGGTGTGGGTCTGGCCGGCCCGCCCCGGTACCAGCGGAGTGTGGGTCGACTCCCGGAACCCGATGGTGCCGTGGTCGCGGGTGTGTACCCAGAACACGCCGCGCGGGTCCCGGCCGGCGGGCTGCCAGAGCCCGCCGCCGTGCTGCGGCCGGATCTCCCAGTCGGTACCCGGCACCTCGCGCACGTCGAGGTCGGCCCAGATCCCGGCTGCGTCGCGCCCGGACGCCACCGACCGGTGCCCGCCGTCGATGTCGGTGAACGTGACCACGCCCTCGTGGTCCGGCGCCATCGCATCGGGTCGGGCGGCGCCGGCGTCGACCGCGTCCAGCTCGTAACCCGCCCGCTCGAGGTCGACCGCGTCCGGCTCGCGGCCCGCCCGTTCGAGGTCGACGGCGTCCAGCTCGCGACCCACCCGCTCGATGTCGAGCGCGCGCTCGGCGAGCTCGCGTCCCGACTCGGCCTGCGGGTCCCGGCCGGAGTCGGGCACGGCGGCCGGGTCCGCGTCGGTGCGCAGCCGCGACACCCACTCCGCCACGGTCTCCGCCTCCGGGGTACCGAGCCGATGCAACTCCTCCACGATGTCGGTGACGGTCTGGTTCGCCCGCTCCTGCTCGGCCAGCCGATCGGCGCGCGCCAGGTGCTCACCGGTCGCCGCCTCGTAGGAGGCGTACCGGTCGACGATCTCGCCGACGAGCCGGCCGACCGCCTCGTCGGAACGACCGGCGGTCCAGTACTCGCGCGCCGCCAGGTGTGCCACGGACCGGTCGAACTCGCGCCACAACGCGGCCACCCGCTCCGACTCGACCGCGGTGAGGCGATCGACCGCAGCGCGCTCGTCCTGCCGCTCGGCCAGCGCCTCGTACCGCTCCGCAACGACCGACCGGGCCTTGCCGAGGCGGCGCCGCTCGCTCCACGTGGCGGGCTGCTCCCGATCGGGGGAGTCCACCCGGTCCAGCACACCGCGCAGCCCGCCGGCGAGCCGACCGGGATCCGCCGGAACCGCGGCCAACTCGTGCCGGAAGACCTCGTGCCCATCGACGAGATCGGCCAGGACCTCGCCCGGCGCGCGCGGGGGAACGGATTCGGTGTGCAGCCCGGCCAGGGTGAGCACGGTACGCACGTGTTCCAGCAGCGCCTCGTCGGACCGCGCGATCCGGCCCGTCGCCGTTCGGATGTCGTCCAGGTGCCGGGGCGACGCCCCCCACGCGTACCACGCTCGCGGCGGTCGGTTCGACTGCCACAGGTCACCGAACCGGGTGTCGTCGAGGTGCGCGGCGAGGGCGTCGAACGCTCGCGGCAACAGGGTCGGGCCGTCGATCGTCGCGGCAGCGGTGGCGAGCCGCTCCCGCAGCCGCGCGTACGCCTCGCGGGCCGCGGCGGTCGCGGTTGCCTCGTCGTACCCTTCGCCGGGCTCGGCGGTGGCGGCGTCCGACCGGATGGTCTGCTCCACGTCGACCAGCGCGTCGAGCGTGTCGACGATGCGCTCCGCGGTCTCCGCCCCCACCGGATCGGTGTGCAGCGGATCGCCACCGAGCCACCGGTCCAGCCGGTCGTACCGGGCAGCGAGCAGCTCGGCCCGCAACCGATGGTCGAACGCCGCGCCGGTCGCCCGGCCACGGATCCCGACCATGTCGGTGCCGATCTCCTCGGCCCGCTCGAACCGGGCCATCCGATCCAGCGTGCGGTCCGCCGCCGCCACCGTGGCGTGGGCGGTGGTCTCCCCGAGTTGGGCGGCGTGCCACCGGTCCAGCAGCTCCTGCCGCTCGGTCCAGGCCTCGGCGATCTGCCGGTGCCGGGCCGCGAGCGTCTCGTCGGCGCTCGCCGCCGCGCTGGCCCGCCACGTGTCCGCCACGTCCTGCGCCCACCGCGCCCGACGATCCCGGGCTGCCTCGTACTCGGCCCGGGCCGTGTCGGTGCGCTCGGCGGTGTGCTCGACGTCGGGGTCGCCGGCCCGCCGCGCCCGAGCGACGTCCCGCTCCGCCCTCTCGTCAAAGCGGACCGAGCTGCGATGCCCCATCGTGTCCGCGCGGGCCGATGCCTCGCTGGCGCCCAGGTACTCGCCGAACGCCCGCTGCTCGTCCGCGCGCGCCCGCTCGTACTCCAGCTCCATCTCGACGGTCTCGCGCGCCACCCCGTCGACCATCTCGGGGCCGGCGACCTCCAGCGGCGCCGCCCTGTCGTCGCCAGGCACCGACCGCGGCCGCGGGTGGTCGTCGCCCAACCGGTCGGCCACCCGGTGGGACGCCTCGTCCGCGGCGCCGTACGGGAACCGCTCGGCTCCGAGATCGGGCGAGTACCCGTCGTGGGCAGGGGGTCGCACGTCGGCCGACCCGTCTCGTTCCAGTACCGAGAGCTGCTCGTGCAACCCCCGGACCGTGGCCAGGCGGAACAAGCCGGAGCCGAGACGAAGGTCGGCGGCACCGGTCGCCGCGGTGGCGAGCTGCCGGTACGTCGCGGCCAGCGCATCGTGCCGCTCGCCCGCCCCGGAAGCGAACAGCTCGGCGTGCAGGTCGGCCTGCTGCTCGGCGAAGTCGGCCAACCTTCCGGCTTGCTCGATCTGGTCGAGCGGCTCGCCCGTCCCGGTCAGCTGTTCGACCAGTTCGCTACGGATCACCCGGGCGGTGTCGCTGCCGAGCACCGACGCTGTCACCTCGGCGGGCAGGTCACCGGCGGGCGTGTACACCTGCCGGCTGAGCTGAGTGACCGGGAGATCCAGCCCGCCCAGCGACTCGCCGCTCGCCGGCACGCCGGCGACCGCGACGGTCGCCACCTCCCACTGGGGTTCGTCACCGCCGGTGGCCACCTCGGCCAGTCGGGCCGCGGCCTCCTGCGGGTCGGGCGTCTCGGTCAGGATCCGCGTGATCTCGGCCCGGTCGAGCCGGCCGAGACCGGTACCGACCACGAACCGGTCGCCGGGCCGCACCGCGCCATACGCGGTCTGGGGCCGCACCACCCGGCCGAAGAGGCCGTCGTTTTCGGTGAGCGCGATCTGCGGCGCCAGGTACCAGTCGGGATCCTCGACAAGCACCGCCTCGGTCTGGGTCAACCGATGCAGCTCGCCGTCTCGCAGCAGGTAGGTGTCGGCCCCGGAACCGACCACGGCGAAGCGAGTTCCGTCGACGTGGAGCGCCGCGAGCCGGGCACCCGCACGGTTCGCGCCGAGCAGGTAGTTGACGTCGGCCACCCGCTCGGCCAGTCCGGTCAGCGGCTCGCCGGACGGCTCCGCCGGCCGGTCGAACAGCCGGGCAGCGAGGTCCGCGCCCGTGCGGTTTCCGCCGACGGAATGCGCGACCATGATGCCCCGCTCGCCGACCACGGCCGCGTTGCGCATGCTCGAGGACGCGCCGACCTGCGTGTGCAGCCCGGTCGCGAGCGGACCCACGGCTGCCTGCGGGTCGCCGGGAACCTCCGTCGTCAGCCTCGGATCGATCAGCATCCGGTCGCGGCCGGGCACCACCGGGTCGACGGGCACCGCCGGTTGCTCGCCGTCCGTGGCATGCGAAGCGAGATCCACCGCCACTTCGTGCCGGGCCAGGTCTCGTTGCAGGGTGTCGATCTCCCAGGCGATCTCGGCGAATCGCCGCTCGGCCGCGGCGACCCGCTGTCGCTCCAGCGCCCGGGCCTCGTCGACCGGGATCGGCGCGGCGCCGTCCGCATCCTCGACCCGCATCCCGGTGCGCTCCAGGTACTCCTGGGACGCCCGCGCTCCGGCAAGAAGATCGGCGGCTTCCTCGAGCCTGGTCGCCGCGGTCGACAGCCTCTCGAACGTCCGCGTCGCCCGCGCGTACTCGGCCGCCATCCGACCGTGCACGTCGTTGCCGGCGTCCACCCGCGCGGCCGCCTGGTGCAGCGTGCGGAGCCCCCGGACGGCCGCCGTACCGGTTCGGATCAGAGACTGGAGCGCCTCGTGCTGGCTGCTCAGCGCCCCGGCGGAGGCATCGACGCGCTGCTCGAACTCGTCGCGCCCGCGCGGGCTGCGGAAGTCGCTGCGGTCCGCGCCGACCAGGCTCGGCACGGTGTGCGCCACCCCCATCTCGGCGCTGGCGTGACCGAGCCAGTCCACCGCCGTACCGACCCGCTCCAGGATCGGGTCGAGGTGCCGCAGCGACCGGTGCCAGATCGTTTCGATCTCGACCCGGTGGTCCCGGACGAACTGGAGGTTGGTGCGACCGCCTCCCTCGCCAAGGCCCGGCGGTGTCCGCCACGCCGCGCCCGCGCTCTCGGCCGTCACCGCGGACTCGCGCGGCAACCAGTCCAGGCCGTACCGCGCCGAGCTGACCGGCATGTACCGCTTGTCGCCATCGCTCTGCACGGTCACCGGACGACCGTCCAGGCCCAGCAGTTGACGCAGCCCGCCCTCCGGCTGGACCTCGGTACGCCGCCAGTCGCCGTACCGATCGATCCCGATCTCGTACCGCTGCTCGGGGCCACCGAGAGGGTGGCGGACTTCGAACATTCCCACGAACCGGTGCGGCGCCATCGACGGGACGAGCCACGCCGGCAGGAACCCGGGGCCGTTCGACCGGATCCCCTGCAGCACCTGCGGCAGTTCACCGTTCTCGTCCCGTACCGGTTCCAGACCGGCCGGTACCTCCGTCTCCACCGTCCGGCCGGTCGGCTGCTCCGGGGTGAAGAGACGGACCTCGGGGAACGGCCGGTGGTTGGCCACCAACGCGTCGTCGAGCGCCGTGCGGGTCACCGTGTGCGAGTCGAGCTCCCACGACAGGTCGGTACGACCCAGCACCGGCGTGCGCAACACCCGGGACACCCGGGAGGCGGCGGAGTCGGCCCCGAACCGGCTGCCGTAGCAGGAGGTCAGGTCGACCGTGTCGCCTGGGCTCCACTCCAGCCGGCCCTCGGCGGCGAGCACCGCCAGGCCGTGCGCGAACAGTTCCGGACGCAGCAGCACCGACCGGCCGATGCTGACCAGGCCGTCGCGGCTCCCGTGCAGGTGGATCGTGAGCCGCCCCGCCTCCGGCCCCGCCAGCTGCCACGGGTAGGCCGCGTCGTCGCGGGTCATGAACACGGCCGCGTGCGGCGACCCGGTCAATTCCCTCCGCATCGCCTCCACGGCTTGGGCGGGCTCCTCCACGATCTGCGAACGCACCCGCCGGGCGACCTCCGGCAGCTCGTACGGACGTGCCCCGGTCTGCTCCGCGAGCCGCACCACCCGGTCGAGCGCCCGGTCGTACGCCCGTTGATCGGGCACGGGCACCACATCGAAGATGCCGAGTTGGTCCATCGCGTCCTGCCGACGCCAGAACTCCTCCATTGCGTCGTTCAGCCGCTCGGACAGGTGCCGCGGCGGCGGCGCCACCTCTCGCGCCGGGTCACCGTGCCACGGATCCTGCAACCTCTTGTCGTCGGCGGTGGGCGCCCGGTCGGGCGCGCCCGGATCCGCGGCGTGCCGCGGTTCGGCCGCGGTCTCGCCACCACCGGCCCGGGCATCCGGCTCGTCCGCCCGATCCCAGCGGGACTCGGCCTCGGCGATGCGGTTGTGCAACGCGTGCAGCCGATCGACCGCGTCCGGCCCGGCAGCGGCCGTCGTCCGCACCTCCCAGGCGTACCCGGCGCGGTCCGCGCCGGCGACACCCTCGGTACGCGCGGTCTCCGTCGCCGTGTCGGCCAGTTCCCGGTACAGCCGGCTGAGATCACGGTGCGGACCTGCCGCACCGGCGTCCGCCAGCGCCTCGTGCAGGTCGGCGCGGTGTTCGGCGAAGTCGGCGAGCACCGGATGCCGCTGCGCGAGGCGGGTGGTCGACCCGTCGCCGAACATCTCCAGGTGCTCGGACATCAGCCGCGCCCGCACCACACCCACGGTCTGCGGCGGCATGATGTCGGCCTCGACCCCGGGCGGTAGCTCGGCCGTGCGCGAGTAGAGCTGGTCACGCAGCACCGTCACGGCGTCCCGGAGGCCACCGGCGTCGGTACCCGCCGGCGGTACGTGCGTCACGGTCACCGCGACGTCGTCCGCGTCGCCCAGTTCGGCGAGCTGCCGGGCGGCCTGCTGCGGGTCGGCCGCCTCGGTGAGCACCTGCTCGATCCGTTCCGGTGCCACCCGGTCCAGGCCGGCGGCCAGCACGAACCGGTCGCCCGGGCGTACCGCTCCGTGCGCGATCCGGGGGGCGGCGGTGGACCCGTCGATCCATCGGTCGCCGGCCGGCTCGACCTCCGCGCCGGCCAGCTGGTGCAGGACGCCGTCGCGCAGCAGGTAGGCGTCGCCGCCGGCGGCGATCAGGCCGAACCGCCCGTCCGAAACGAGCAGCGCCGAGATCTCCGCACCGTGTCCGTCGTCCGACGGCCGGAACGACGAGTTGGTCTCGGCCAACCGGTCCAGCAGCGTCTCCGTCGGGTCGGCGTGTTCGCCCGCGTCCAGCCCTTCGAACGCCCGAACCACGCGGGTGGAGTTCCCGGCGGCGCCGCGGGACCGGGCGACGACCGACAGCCGCTCACCGGCGCTGGCCGAGTTCACCTGGCGGGTGGGGTTGTCCACGCGGACCGCGAGCCCGCCGCCCGGTCGACCGGTCGGTTCGGTGGCCTGCGCCGGGAACTCGGTCACCAGCTCGTCGCGTACCTCGATCCGGCTCCGGCCGGCAGCTGCCGGCGCGTCGCCGACGGGCGCGCCGTCCACATCGCCGCCGCCGTGCGCGGTCGTCTCTACCCGCTGGTCGAGTTCGCCCAGGGTGCGCAGCGACGCGTCGATCCGGCTCTCCACCGCGGCCAGCGCGCGCCGGGCCCCCGCCGCGCCCTCGATCGCGAGCCGCCCCGGCTCCTGGTCGAGCCGACGGCGCAGTTCGAGCTCGGCGTCCGATCTCGACACGGCCTCCACGGCAAGGCGGTGCCGCAGGGCCAGGCCGAACAGGCGCTTGTACTCCGCGCCCAGCTCGGTGTAGGCGCCCGCCAGCTGCCGGTGCAGCTCCGCGTCGGGTCCGGTTCGGCCCAGCTGCCGGTGGAGTGCCGCGAGGCCGCTCACCGCCTCGTTCCCCTGCCGGGCGAGCGAGTACAGCGAACGGAACTGGTCGCGGAAGCTGTCCGTGACCACAGCGCGCCGATGCACGTAGTCGGTCAGTACGGACGGGTCGGCGCCCAGTGCCCGCGCGACCCGCAGGTCGGCGCGGGCCGAACCGATCCACTCGACGTTCTGGTGCACCCGGTCGGCGGACGGACCGAGGTGACGGATCGTGCGCCGGTACACGGTTTCCAGCTCGGCGTGGTGATCCCGGACGAACGTGAAGTTGTGCCGCTCCCGCGGGCTGCGCCAGCGGGGCAGCTCGGCGTCGTCGGGCACCCGCCACCGCGTCCCGTCGCTCACCGGATGGACGGCGGCGTCCCGAGGCAGCCAGTCGGCGCCGTACTCCTCCGCTGCCACCGGGGTGTACCGGGCGTCCCCGTTGGGCAGCCGCTCCTCGACCGCGGTGACCAGCTCGCCGTTGCGGGCGAGCACCTGGGCCAGGGTGTGTTCCGGTGCGTCCGAGCCTGGCGTGAGCCGCCACCGCCCGTCGACGCCGAAGTGGATGCTGTGCGTCTCGACCGGGCCACCCACCTCGGTCGGCCGGGACTCGAACACGCCGACGTACTCGTGCGGCGCCATCTCCGGCAGCAGATGCGCGGGCAGGAAGCTCGGCACGGTCGTGTGGATCGCGCGGACGGCCGGCGGCGTGACACCGTCGGCGAACAGCTCCGGGTCGAAGCCGGCCGGCAGCTCCCACTCCATCGGCCGGCCCACGGGATCCTCCGGCGTGAACACCCGGATCAGCCCGTGCGCGTCCCGGTCGCCGTGCACCAGGACGTCGCCGACTTGGGACGAGCCGATGCTGCGACGATCGATCGCGTGTGAGCCGCTGACGGTGTCGGCGGTGCTGGTGGTGTGACCGGCGACGGCGGCATCCAGTACCCGGGCGATGCGCCACGAGATCGCCTCGAAGCCGGCCCGCTGACCGCCCAGGCAGAAGTGCCCGTGGATCAGCTCCTGGCCGGCGAGGCGAACCGCACCCTCGTGCTCCAGCACCGCCAGCCCGTGCGCGAACAGTTCGGGCCGCACCAGGAACGAGCGCGGGTCGGTGAAGTCGCTCGGCTCGCCGCCCGCATCGAGGTGAGCTTCGTACGCCGGGTTCGGCAACGCGACCAGCCCGTCATCGGTGCCGTGTGCCACGACCTGCGTCTCGTTCGGCTCACCCGCGATCAGTTCCTGCCGGGCGCTGTCACGCTGCGACATGAACGCGACGTACCGATCATGGCCGAGCCGGGTCTGCCGCATCACGTCGACGACCCGGTCCGGATCGTCCAGAACCCTGCGGTCGAGGTGATCGGCCAGCAGCGCCGGGTCGAGGTCCGCGGGTCGCTCGCCGGTGGCCGCCACGTACTTCGCGAGCCGGCGCAGCGCGGCGTCGAGCTCCGCGGACGGCTCGGCTCGGCCGTCGTCGAGCAGCGTGCGCACCTCGTCCGCGGCGGAATGCAGCGCGGCCCGGACCGTGCGCGGCGCCGGGGCCACCTCGCTGACCGGGTCGCCGTGCCACCGGTCGGGGTCCGGTTCCGCCGCCCGGCGTCGCGGTGCCGCCTCGTCGGCCCCGGAGTGCCCCGCCGGGTCCCCGATCGCCGACTTCGGCCGGAGTTCCGTGGGGTGCGGTCGGTCGAGTTCGGCGCCGTCGGTGACCCGCGGTGGGTGATGCGCGCTGAACCGCAGCACCGTCTCGCCCGGCGACAGGTCCGGGCCGGTGGTGGGCTCGCCGTCGAGCCGGGCGCTCGCGGCCCGTTCGAGCAGCATCGGTCGGCCGACGGCGTCCTCGGCGAACGCGGCGCGCAGCGCGCGACGCTGGCGGGAAGTCCACTCGGTGCCGTCGTGTCGTCGCACGTCCACCACGTGCAGCTGATCGTCGACCCGTCGTACCTCGATGTCGGCATCGAGGCGCACCGCCACGTCGTGCAGCCGTCGCTGGTCGACCGGCGGGACGCGATGTTGCTTCGCGATCGTGTCCGCATCCGGGTACGGGTCCGCCGGCGGCTCCGGCTCCGGCTCCGCGACGACCGGCTCGGGTTCCGCGGCGACCGGCTCCGCGACCCGCTCGGGCCACAGCAACGACTGCAGCTCCTCGGCCGGAATCGGGACGTGCTGGGTCACCCGGGTGACCTTGATGTCCAGGATGCCGGTGTCCTTGCCGCCCTCGTCGCGCAGCCCGATGATCTCGACCCGGTCGACCACCTCGGCCGGCAGCCATCTCTCCATGTAGTCGCGGTGCGCCCAGGCGACCCGGCCCGGGATGCAGTTCGCCGGGCGCATCGGCAGCGCGTCGGTGTAGAACTCGAACCCGACCTCTCCGCGGTCCCGCATCGCACCGCGATAGGCCTCGGGCTTGGGGTCGTCGTGCCCGTTGAACTTCTGTCCCCACACCTCGGAGCTGCGCAGGATCATCGCGACCTTCTCGCCGGTCTGCAGATCCCGGGTCCGCGCCACGCCGGTGTGTTCCGAGCCCACCCGGCTGAACGGGCCGAACAGCCCCGGCGCGCCCTCCGGCGCGATCCACTCGCGGATCCACTTCAGGCTCGGGTCGCGGTACGACAGGTCGAGCAGCTCGTCCCGGGTGAGACGCGCCGGGGGCTCCGGCGGTACCGGTGGGTCGGTCTCCCACGGGTGCTCCGGCGGCTGCTGACCGTGCTCGACCAACCGCTCGTCGATCGCGGCGATCTCGCGGGCCCAGTGCTCCTGCTCCTCGTCGGTGTCCGCCCGGCGCCACCGGTCGTCGACGACCGCGCGCTCGTGCAGCTGGGCGGTCGCGCAGTCGTCCCGGCCGTCGACGGTGGTCTCGGTGCCGCGCCGCCACACCGAACGCAGCACGCCCTGGTCCTCGCGGCGTTCCAGCGCCGCAAGTCGCTGCAGCGTGTCGGTGATCTCGTGCACCCACGAGCGCGCGTACTGCCCGCCGTGCTCGCCCGGGCCGAGCAGTTCGCTCGGCCGCACCGCGTGCGGCCTTCCGCCCGGCTCGCCTGCGGTGCGGGACACCACCGTGTACGCCGGGTGGTCGCCCAGCGCCGGCCGCGGATCGACGTCGAACCGCTGCCAGCCGAAGTCTCGGGTGTGCACCCACACCATGCCGTCCGGGCCCTTGACGATGCGCCACACCGAGCCGTCCGGGAAGTACGTCTCGACTTCGTCGCGGAGCTCTCGGATCGCGTCGACGTACTCGTCGCGGGGCAACGGCTCGTCGTGGGCGCGACCGTCGGCGGCGTACTCGCCGAGCCGCTCGGAGGTCACGAGGTCGGCCGTCCCCTCCGGGCGAACGATCTCGTCGCTGACCTGGCTGGCATCCGCCTCCACGCCTGGCCGGAAGAACGGGTGGTCGGTGTCAAATCCATCGGGGCGGCGAGCAAAGTCATCCAGTTGACGGCCAAGATCGCGAACGGTCGCCAGGCACTCACTGACCTTGTCGCCGATCTCCCAGTCGGCCCGGCGCTCCATCGCTATGTCAGCAATGCCCACACCGTTGATACCGGGCCCAGCCGCTTCCCGAAGGCGCGACACCAGCTCGGTCACCCACGGGGCTTCCTCGATGCCGAACCGGGCCATCTCCTCGTTAATCCGCCGAACGGTCCACCCGATCAGGGTCGCATCACGAGATCCGCCCTGAAGATGCTGGTACTCGTCCTCGGCCGACTCGAAGTTGCGGTACTCGGCGGCAGCGTCCGCCGCCAGACGAGTCACCTCCGCAGCGGACCGGCCATCCGCCGTCTCCTGCGCCGCGGTCCGTGCCACCGACGCATCGAACTCACGCCACAACGCCGCCACTCGTTCGGCCTCAACAGCGACCGACTGGTCGTACTCCGCGCAGAAACGTGCCAGCTGCTCCTGCCGTTCCTCCAACATCGAGCGCACGCGGTCGACGGCCTCAAGATCGGACACACCCAGCTGCTCGGCCCGAACAGCAAACCAACGCCGCACCTCGTGCAGCCCCTCAGCGACCCGGTGCGGATCGTCGGCCGCCCCGGTCTCCCCCGCCTGGAACAGATCCTCAAGCACCTCGCCGGGCATGCGCACGGGCCCGTCCTCACCGCCGGGCAGGGAGTCAATCTGGATTCCGACATCATGACCATGCAGCGCCGGGCGATGCTCGTCGCTGTTGGGAGGCACCGTGAATTCTTCCCAAGACCCATCGGAGATTTCGGGCTTGGGTGGACGCCAACCATCATCCTTCCTGTCGACCGAACGACCAGCCTGTTCGTCTGCGTTGAGCACGCCTGGACCCGGATGCTCGCCGTGCACCTGGTGGGCGGCGACATCCACCTCCCGCTCATGCCAAGCCAACACGCGCTGCAGGTTGTCGATCTCCCGGACGCTTGCCGTGAACTCCCGCTCGGTGCGGGCGATGTTCGCGCGCACCTCCGCCAGCTCGGGCGTGGTCCTTCCGGGATCGGCAGGACCCGCCTGGGATTGGCGGAGGGACTCATGAAGTGCCTGCGCCTCCACCAGCGTCGAACCGGCCTCGTCGAATCGCTCGATCGCCGCCGACAAGGAATCGAAGGTCGACGTCATCCTGCCGTACTCCCGCGCCAGCTCGGTGTGTACATCGACTTCGCCGCCCGCCTGGGCGACCGCCTGATGCAGTTCGTGCAACGACGACACTGCCGACCGCCCAGCCCATACCAGCTTTCGAAGCTGGCCCAGCTGAATCTCGTGGGAGGTGTCAGCGATCCGGACACGCATCTGGAACTCGTCGAGTCCGCCGCGACCACGGAACTTGCTCTCGGCCGCGCCAACCAGGTCCGGAGCACGCTGCGACAGGTGTTCTTCTGCTCGGGCGCGCGCGAGCCAGTCGAAGGCCGTGCCGGTCCGGTCCAGAACCGGGCCGAGATGGCGCAGCGACCGATGCCAGATCGTCTCGATCTCGGCCCGATGATCCCGAACGAACGAGAGATCAGATGCCCCATCGCCCTCGCCGATGGTGTCCGGGATCCGCCATTCCACTCCGGTGCTCTCGGGGTCACCGCCGATTCTCGCGGCAACCAGTCCACGCCGTACCGCGCGGAGAGAACCGGCGCGCGGGCGCCGCCATGGTTGTCCACGACCACAGTCACCGGGCGACCGTCCAGCCCCAACGCCTGCCGCAGGCCGCCCAACTCGACAGCATCGCGCTGCCAGTGCCCATCCTCGTCGACCGAGATCGTGTGATGCTCGACGATGCCGTCGAGATCGTCGCGCGTCTCGAACCTTCCGACAAATTCCGCTGGCTTCAATGCCGGTACGAGCGACCACGGCATGAAGCCGGGATTCACCGATCGGATACCTCGCAACGACTCCGGCAGCTCACCGTTCTCATCCCGCAGCGGATCGAACTCGGCTGGGACCTCGATTTCCTGCAGCCGACCATTCGGCCGATCCGGCTCGAACGCACGGAACCCCGAATACGCACGGCTCGGGTGCATAAATACGTCGAAAAGATCCTTTCGCGAGACTGTGTGTGATAGGGATCGGTAGGTAATGTCCTCGGATCCGACAACCAACGTGTCCAGCACCCGAGATACCCGCCACGCCGCCAAACCGGCGCCCAGGTGCCCGGCATTGCAGGCGCTCATGGAGATCTCCTTGCCCTGGCTCCACCGCACCGCGCCCTCGGCGGCGAGCACCGCCAGGCCATGCGCGAACAACTCCGGGCGTAGGAACGAATGCCCGATCAGGAGGAGACCGTGCATGCTGCCATGCATGGTGACGGCGAGCGTACCCGGCGCCCGCTCATTGAGATTCTGTGGGAAGGCAGGATCGTCCCGTGCCATGAAGACCAAGTGGTCGGCCGAGCTATTAGCGAGGCCACCACGCATCGCTATCAGCGCCTGTTCGGGATCCTCTTCGATTCGCGAATCTATTCGGTTGCGGACCTCCGGCAGATCGTTCGGCCGCACGCCGGTCATCTCGGCGAGCAGCACCGCCCGCCGGACCACCCGCCGGAACGCCTCATCGGCGATCGCGACCGTCGGATCGGCGATCTCAGTCTGATCCATCGAGTCGCGAAGAGCACGCACCGCATCCAGCGCTTCGTGCAGATCCGCCATGATGTGCCGCGGTGGGGGCGCCACGTCCACCGCCGGATCGCCGCCCCACGGATCGACCAGGTCGGCTTCGAGGTGCCGGGCGCCGTGGTACTCGATCGGGCGGCTGGGGGCGCGCAGCACCGGTTGGCCGGGCGCTTCGACCAGGTCGCGGTACGACTCGGCGCGGTGCCGGTGGTACTCGGCGATCTGGCGCTCGTGTTCGGCCCGGTCGACGAGGTCGGCCCGCTCCGCCTCGGTCAGCCGCGGGTCCTGCGCCCGGTCGGTGAACGCCCGCTCGGTGAGGCGGTGGGTCGCGAAGCCGTGCTCCGCCCGCTCGGCGAGCCGGGTCGCCCAGGCGTCGCGCAGCGGCCCGGGCCGTTCCTGGGCCAGCAGCTCCGGCGACGGGTCGACGTGGCTGGCCGGCGCGTCCTCGGCGCCGAACCGCTGCTGGTAGTGGTCCAGCTGGCTCGGCGGGGCGTCCTCGATCAACCGCACCCGGTCGTTCGCGTCGAACACCTGGGCGTCGAGGCGGTCGATGGCACCCTCGTCCACCTCGACCGGCCGCGACCGGCCGAACGGCGTGTCGGCGTCGTAGTAGGTGGTGCGCGTGCCGTCGTGGTACGCGAGGAGTACGTGGCCGCGACCGTCCACCCGCACGTACCCGACCGTCGCGTACGACGTGCCGGTCTCCGCCGCGGCCTGATGCAGGGTCTGCTCGATCCGATCGAAACCGCGCGCCGCGTCGGCGATCCGGTCGCCGGTCACGCCGAGCCGCCGGTACGGGTCCATCAGCGCCTGGGTGCGCTCGGCAGTCGCGACCCGGCTGCGAATCCCACCCAGCTCGTACCGCTGGTCGCGGCCCGGTTCGCTGGCGTGCGCGCTGAGCGTCTCCACCGCCGTCGCGTACCGCGCGGCCGGGATGCTCGCATCCAGCGTGCCCCGGGCCAGGGCGACGGTGTCCTCCGGTGCGACCGTGGGGTGCCCCCGCAGCGTCTGAACCGCGGCCCGCAGCACCTCGACGCAGTTGGACCGGCCGTCCGACACGTGCCGGAACCAGCTACGCGGGTCGCTGCGCGCGAACTCACCCCCCGGCTCGCGGGGCAGCTGCGCCTCCAACCGCTCCTGCCGGGCCCGGGTCGGCGCCATCGTCTGCTGGTCGAGACCCCGTTTCGTCAGGTCGGTGACGCCGTTGCGGAACGGTTCGACACTCTCCTCGTCCCGCCGGTTCATCTCCGCGTACGCCCGGGGCGTGTACCGCAGGTCGGTCGTGGTGCGCACCGGCCACGGCCGGGTCCAGTCGGTGAGCACCTGCACCCGCTCCCGGGCGGCCGCCACGTCCCGCAACCGCTCGTCGGCCTCGTGCGCGAGCGCCTGATCCACCGCGGCGAGCTCGTCGTTGCTCGGCCGGCCCCGGCCGGTGTCTCGCCAGATGTCCAGGCTGCGCACCGCCTCGGCGTGCCGCTCTCGCGCCGCGTCCAGCTCCTGCTGCGCCGCCGGCAGCAGCTCCTCCGCCTCCTGCCGAGCCACCCGACGGACCTGCTCCGCGCGGGCATGGTCGATGCTCATCGCATGCCGCGGGTCGTGCGTGCCGTGGTAGCCGACCGGGTCGCTGCCGGCCGCCCGCCACCGTGGACCCGGCTCGGCCGGGCCGTCGTGCAACCGGGACTCGAGGCCGACGATCTGCTCGTGCAGCCGCCGCGCGTCGGCCGCACCCGCCGGGCCGTCCAGGGCGGCGTCGGTCAGCCGCTCGTACCGCTCCGCCAGCCGCGCGTGGAGCTCCGGCTGCGCGTACAGCTTGGCCAACCGCTGATGCTCGACGCCCTGCTCGTGCGCGAACCGGGCGAGCTCGGTCGGTCCGGCGCCGCGCTCGTGCTCGGCCACCAGACGCTCCCGCTCGACGGGCACCGGACCCGATTCCGGTTCCGCCGCATCCGCCTCGACGTGCTCGCCGGCGACGGCTTCGGCCGGCATCCGCCGGCCGCCGTCGGAACCGGCCAGCGCATCGGCCGCCTGCCGCAGCGCCACCGTGCCCTCGTCCAGCGCACCGCGGATCGACGCGTGCTGGTCCGCGCCGTCGCCGCCGAGCAGCACCACCCGGTCGGCGCCCGACTCGTCGAGGTGCCGCGGTGCGGCGTGCTCGCCGGCCGGTACGAACAGGGTCGTCTCGGCGCCGCCGCTCTCCCCGCGCAGGGCGAGCAGCAACGACCGCAGCTCGGCGACCGTCTCCCGGGTCGGCGTGCCGGACGGGTCGCCGCCGTGTCCGGCCGACACCGCGACGATCGCCGTGCCGGGCCGGTCGGCGGCGTCGCGCAGGTTCTCCGCCCACCGGTCGGTCTCGGCCTGGTGGTCGATCGAGCCGGCCACGACGCCGACCGCGTCCGCGGCGCGCAGGTCGCCGTGGATGCGGACGGCGCGGTCGATCCCGTCGACGGTGCCCTCGAACGCGGCGAACCGTGGCCGCTGCTCGACCACCCGGGTGACACCGTTCGCGTCGCGCACCAGCCGGTGCTCGGGCGTGCGGAACTCGTCCAGGGTGCGCACCAGCCGGTCGACAGCCTGGTACCGGGGGTGTTCCAGCAACTGCTCGGACCGGCGGTACCCGTGCTGCCACAGGTGCCGGCGAAGGTCGTCGCGGGCCTGCGAGGCATGCCGGTGCAGTCGGTCGATCGCCACCTCGTTGGCCGCCGTACGGTCCGCGAGCGGGATGCCGTCCAGGTTGCCGACCAGCTCCGGTACCCGCTCGACGACCGCCTGCCGGTCCGGTTCGGCGAGCTGCTCCCACCGGCTGCGTACGGACTGCTGCAGGTCGGCGAGCTCGGACTCGCTCGCCGCCGGGTCGTGTGCGGCGACGCGGGCGGACGCGTCCAGATCGGTCAGGTCGGTGATCCGATCGGCCACGTCGACCGGACGCGCGGCGTCGGCCGCGGCCACCGGGTCCGGCTCGGCGGGCCCACGGTCGACTCCGAACCGCAGCTCGTAGGTGCCGTCCGTACCGTGGAACCGCAGCCCACCATCCGAGGGCTGCGCATCGTGCGTGGCCCAGGGGAAGTCCGGCGGCTCGATCCCGGCGCGCCGCAGCGCGGTCGCGATCCCGCGCAGCGTCGTCGCCCACCGCTCCCGCGGGGCTCCCTCCGCCGCCGCCCACTTCCGGGCGAAGTGCGGCCACTCGCGGGCCCGCGCGGCGAGGCACTCGCCGGACAGCGGCTCCTCGGTGCGACCGGCGCCGGACAGGATGTCGCGCCCCACCCCCTGCGTCTCGTCCCGGGCATGCGCGGTCTGCTCGTCGATCGCGTGCGACAGCTCGTGGATGCGGACCGAGGCCACCACGTCGAGCGGGGTGTGCTCGTCGATCGTCACCAGGTGCGGGTCGTTCGCCGTGCCGGCCCGCACGTCGAGCTCCGCCAGGTTCGGCCCCTCGACGGTGCCCGTCCGGTACTCGACGTGCTGCCGGTCCAGTCGGGGATCGGCCGGGTCGAACCAGGCGCGGTTGCCCTCCCACCGAGCGGCCGTACCGTCGTCGCGGACCAGCTCGGCGAGGTCGGTCGCGGTCGGTCGGGTGTCCGGACGCGCCAGGTCGGCGCCGGTGAGCCGGGGGTTGTCCGGATGCTTCAGCAGCGCGGTACCGGGCAGCTCCGGGTCGTGCACCCGGACCGGCTCGGGTAGCGCCGAATCGAACGCGCCCGCCGGGCGGGTCCGGTCCAGGTACGTGTCGAACCACGCGTCGTCGTGCCGGGACGTGCGGAACGTCAGCCGCGGCCGCTGCCGGACCGTCCCGTCCGGCGAGGCCGAGCCGGGCTCCTGCCGGCCGTCGCCGTCCCCGGGCCGGTCCAGCGGGATGGGGTCACGCGCGTCGCCGACCCGGCCGGACCGCGCCTCCAGCTCCGACCAGCGCTGTTCGATCTCGGCCGGCAACTCCGACAGCCGCTCGTAGTGGTCCAGGAAGCTGTCCGCGATCCGGGCGGACGCGAAGATGTGCTCGGCCGACGGGCGACCCATGAGCCGGCCGCCGAGCTGGCCGAACGCGATCGCGTCGGTGATCGCCTCCCGGGTGGCGAAGTCGGCCCCGTACGCCCGGACCGGCCACATCGCCACCTGCCCGAGGGTGCCGTGCAGCAGCCGCGTGGTCAGCGCGCCGTGCGTCGCGGCGGTGATCACCTGCGCGGTCACCCCCACCGCGGACGGCAGTACCGCGTCCTTCAGGTGCTCGCGGAACGAGGCGGGGTCCGGACGGTGCCGCTGGTCGTAGGCGAACTCGCGGAGCACGTCCTGGGCGGCCCGCAGCTTCGTCTCGTACGGCACCGACGGGTCGTCGGTGACCTGCACGTGCAGGTGCGTCTCGTCGTAGAAGTACCGCGCGGCGCGGGCGGCCGCGCCGTCCAGCGTCGCCGCCGGCACCACCGTGACGCGCGCGTGCAACGAATCGAACCGGGATACCGGCCCGCGCCGGAGCGGGTCGCCGTCCTCCGGGAACTTCACCCGGAACGTGGACCCGCCGAGCCGCTCGGCCCGCGTCGGGCCGGGCAGGCCCCGCTCGGTGATGTCGGAGACCAGCCGCCGGCCGAGGGTGGAGTGCTCGTCACCGAGCATCTCGCCCAGCCGGGTCTGGACCGCGGTCAGCCGGTCCCGGTCGGCCTCCTCGGCGTTCTCGTGCGCCGCGACCGCGCGGTACGAGTCCAGCACCGTCTCGGTGAACCGTTCCAGCTCGGTGCGGGCCTGAATCTGGTGCTCGCGCAGCAGTTCCGCGGTCACGTGGCTCGGATCGTCGCCGCCGTACTGGTTCTCCACCCGCTGCGCCTGCCGGACCCGGGCGAGCGCCCAGTCGCCGACCGCCACCGGTGCCTGCACCGCCAGCCCGGCGAGCGTCAGCCAGGCACTGTCGATGTGGCCGGTCAGCGCCGCGACGGCGCCACCGACCACGGTGTACGCGCCGTATCCGGACATCCGCTGGGCGAACCGGACCCACAGCCGCGGGCGGCCGGTCAGCTGCCAGTTGATGGCCTTCTCCGCCACTCGGACGGCGATCCGGCCCGCCTCCTCCGGATCGATGGTGCGGGTGCCGTCCGGCCCCGGATGGGTCGGCACGGTGATGCGCACCTTGCCGTGCCCGACCCGGGCCCACCGCGGTTCGGTCTCCCCGTCCCTGCCGTGCTCCAGGTAGATGCGCACCGAGCCGCGCTCGGTCTTGATCCGGAAGCCGCTGACCTCCTTGGTCTTGGCACCTGTCGATCCGTCAGCGGACGCGGCGTCCGGCCGGTCTCCCTCGTCGCCGGCCGGACGCCCCTCGGCATCCGGCCGGCTCCCCTCGCCGTCCGGGCGCCCCTCGCCGTTCGGTCGTGTCTCCTCGCCGCCTTCGACAGCCGAGCGAGCCTCGACATCGGGCCGGGTCTCGGCATCGGGCCGGGCCTCGACATCGGGCCGGGTCCCGGTCTCCGACTCGGCGGCGTGCTCGTCCGGCAGGAGCGTGCCCTCGTCCGGGCGGGCCTCGTCCGGGCGGGCCTCGTCCGGCTTCTCCTCGCGCACCGGGACCTTGAACGTCGTGCGCTTGACCGCGTCCTCGCCGAACGCCTCCTGGCTGCGGAGCGTCTCCTCCAGGCCCCGGTAGCCGCCGATGCTCTCGTCGCCCGGCCGAGCATCGACGAACGCGTCGAACTCGACCCGCTCGGACGACAGGCTGGCGTCCCCGAGGTCCTCGGACAGCCGGCGCCGCTGCTCGTGCGCCGCGTCCGCGAGCGCACTGAACGCCCGGTCGACCGCCGCCGCCGAGGACTTCTGCACGTTCTTGTCGAGCTTGTTCTCGAACTCGTACTGGTCCTCGAAGTGCTCCTGGCTGGCCCGCAGCGCGGCCTTCTCGGAGCTGCGGTTCAGCAGCACCTGGTAGGCGCTGTCGGTCCAGCTGTACAGGAACCGTTCGAGCGAGGCCGCCTCGCGGAAGTGCGCGTGCTCGACCATCGACGTCCGGCGGGCTCCGGTGGCACCGCTGGACGAAATGATCACGTCCTCGACCGCGCCGGTGGTGCCGACCCGCTGGCCCTGCCGCAGCGGCTGGCGGACCATCCCGCGCAGCCAGTCGCCCAGGCTGCTCAGCTCCCGGACCCGGGAACCTCGCTCGGCGTCGGCCACCGCCGCGAACGCCTTCCCCAGCTCCTCCTGCCGCTCCCGCTCGCCGAGTTCGTGGAACTTCGGCGACACCGTCATCCGGTAGTGGCCGCCGCGGCCGGAGATCGGCTGTACCTCCAGGGTGCGGTCGGATCCGGTGAGCTCGGCGACCCGGACGTGGACGTCGGCCCGCAGCATCGAGGGCGCGAGCCGCAGCGCCCCGTGCCAGCGCTCGCTCCACGTCGGCCGCTCGTCACCCAGCGGCCCCTCCATCCGGTACCGGAACTCGCCGTACCGGATGCCGCCGACCTTCACGTCCTTCGGGTGCAGGTCGAGCCGGTCGAAGCCGTCGAACGTCGGCTCCTCGGCACGCTCCTCGCTCGACGACTCCTCCTGCGCCTCGCGATGGTGCTTGGCCAGGGCGTCGACGGCGTCGGTGACCACCTTCCGGATCTCGCTGCGGCGCTCGAGCCCGATCTCGCCGGACCCACCCTCGGCGGGCGTCCCCGACTCACCCTCCGCCGGCCTCGTGGACTCACCCTCGGCGGACTTGGCCGACTCGCCCTCGCCCGGCTTCCCGGACTCGCCCTCGGTCGATGCTGCCTCGTGTCGACCCGGCTCCTCGCCGGCCGCCTCCGCTGCTTTCTCGGCGGCCTTGCGGTCCAGCTCGGCCCATCTCTCGCCGGCCGCCGCCTCGGTCAGCCCCCGCGCCCGCTGCTGAACCTCGGCGGTCCGGGTGGTCAGCTCGTCGACCCGGACGTACGCGCGCCGCTCGATGTCCCACGCCTCGCCGGCCCGCTTGGCCTCGACCTGGCGCACCAGCCGGGTGTGCTGGCGCACGCCGTACGCACCGGTGTTCACCGTGGCGCCCTCGATCATGCTGGCCGAGTACCCGCTGAGCGGGTGCCCGGCGCCCGCCATGGCGCCCTCGAACAGGCCCAGCTTCAGCACCGCGCCGAACACCGCTCGCTTGGTGTTGGTGCGCCAGGAGACGTAGCCGCCGGGGTGGTCGCGCTCCAGCGTGCGCGTCTCGCGCAGCATGTCGTCGACCGCCCGGGTCACCGCCTCGTGGTCGGCCGCGGCCGGGTCGAACAGCACCCGGTAGGTGCGGTCGGCGCGGGCGAGCAGCAGCACGCCGTCGGCGTGCTTGACCACGACGCCTTCGGCGACCCGGTCGCCCGGTTCGAACGGCCGGGGCTGGCCGCCCTCCATCGGGATCCGGGCCCGCTCGTCGGCGCCGAACTCGACCACCCACGGATGGCGCGGCCCCTCGGTGCGCTGGAACGCCTTGTCGAAGGCCAGCTCGTACACGTGCTCGGCGCGCGGGGTCACCGTCACGTGCTCGGCGGTGAACCCGGCGACGCGCGTGTAGATCGTGCCGCGCAACCGATCGGCCGGCGGCGCCGCGTCGAGGCCGCGTTCCACCCGGACCGCGTCCAGCACGTCGCCCCGCAGGTGTTCGGCCACCCGCTGCCACTTGGCGTCGCCGCCCGGCTGCCACTCCATCAGCCCGGCCCGCTCCAGCACCGCGCGCAGCTCCGCGCGGGCCGCCGGCGCGGTCTCGCCGCCGTGGACCACCCGGTCGGCCAGGTACCGCAACGGCTGCAGCACGTCGCGATGGTCCGCCGCACCGAGGTGCACCCGGCGCGGGTCGGTCGCGTGCACCGCGTCGGCGGTCAGCGCCTGCCGCTCCGGCAGCCGGAACGACTCGTGGATCCGGTCCCGGACCCCCGTTCCGGCGTCGGCCAGGTCGGCCGCGAACCGGTGCAGCGCGGTACCGGCGACGAGCTCGTGCACGCCCTCGGCCACGAACACGTGGTAGGTGTCGCCGCCGGGGCCGGGGACCGGGTCGCGGGCCAGGAGGGCGTCGACGCCCTCCGGCAGCCGGGCGGCGACCGGACGAAGCCGGATCGGCTCAGCCTGCCCGTCCCGCGGTACGAACACCGCCACCCCGTCGCGGGCGTCGACCGCGCCGAACGGCGACCGGGCGCCGTGCAGGTCGGGCCGGTAGGCAGCGGACGCGTCGGCGATCCGCGCCGCGTCCAGCGGTACCCCGTCCGCGGTCCGGGTCGAGTCGGTCGACACGACGATGTCGGTGCGGTGCCGCAGCGGCTCCGGCCGTACGTCCGCGGCGAAGAACCGGCCACCGCGCCAGGGGAACTCCGGTGGCTCGATCCCACCGCGCCGCAGCGCCTCGGCCATCCCGCGCAGCGTGCGCTCCCAGTCGTCGCGCTGCTCGGCGTCCCGTGCCTCCGCCCAGCGACGCGCCGCGTGGTTCCACTCGCGGCTGCGGGCGACCAGGCACTCCTGGTCCACGGCGTGGTCGCGGCGGCGCGCCGCCACCAACTCGGCCCGGCCGACGCCCTGTTCCTCGGCGCGCGCCCGGGCGCGCAGCTCGTCGACCGCGTGCGAGAACTCGTGGATCCGGATCGAGCCGAGCACGTCCGCCCGTACGTGCGGGTCGATCATCACGACGTGCGGGTCCTGCGCGGTGCCGGCGTGCAGGTGCAGCTCGGACAGGTTCGGCCCGTCCACCGCACCGATCTGGTAGTCGAAGTACTGCCGGTCCAGGTGCTGCGCCGGATCGACCGCGGTGGGCTCGAACCACGCGCCGTCCTGGTCCCGGCCGAATTCGTCCGCCAGCCCGCGCAGGTCGCTGGGGTGCAGCTGGCTGTCGGAGGCCAGAACGTCCGCGTCGGTCAGCACCGGGTTGCGCGGGTCGGCCACCAGCGGGGTACCGGGCAGCTCCGGGTCGTTGATGCGGCCGTCGTCGCCGGTGCGCCGGTGGTCCGGACCGGTCGGGTTCAGCTCGTCCGGCGCCGCCCGATGCGGCCGGGACCGGAAGTGGCGCTCGACCGCATGCCAGCGCTCCGCAGACCTGGTGTCCTCGGCATGCAGGCCCAGCTTGGCGTCCAGATCGCGGAGCCGGTTCGCCGCCTCGTGCCGGAACGGGTCGTCGACCGCACCGGCCCGCTCCGTCAGGTACCAGCGGCGCTGCAGGTTGCCGGCGTCGGTGTCGGACAGCCGGCCGTGCCCGTCGGATCCCACCGCGAGCACGTCCGGCCGGGTACCGCCGGCCGACCGCCGGCCGAGCCGGTCGAACAGGCCCGCGTCCCGGCTCGCGAGCAGCGCTCCCGCCTGCTGGTGGAACGCCTCGCCGATGCCGAGCCGGTCCAGCCGGTTGGACAGCACGATCACGTCCACCGGCTCGCCGAGGTGCCGCAGCGCCGACGGGATCGTCGTGGCGCGCAGGTCGCCGGGCAGGTCCGCAAACACCGGAAGCACCTGGACCGGGTCCTCCCGGTGCACCACGCCGTGCGCGTCGACCCGATCCCGGTTCAGCAGCAGGTAGCCGTCCTGCTCCCGGATGTCGCCGTACGCGCTGCCCAGCGTGTCGGTGCGGGGGCGACCGGTGAGCGCCCGCAGGTCGGCCCACTGACCGTCCAGATCGGCTCGGCGGACACCCAGCGGGATGCCGGACTCGTCCCCCAGATGCAACGCACCGACCGGATCGTCCCCAGTACGCGGATCGGCTCCGTGCGGGCCGGCTCCCTGCGGGTCGGCCCCGTGCGGGCCGGCTCCCTGCGGGCCGGCTCCGTGCGGGCCGGCCCCCTGCGGGCCGGCTCCCTGCGGGCCGGCTCCCTGCGGGCCGGCTCCGTGCGGGTCCGCTCCGTGCGGGCCGGACCCGGGTGGGCCGGCGGGCGCCGGGGCGGTCGGCTCCGGCCGCGCGGCCGTACCCGACAGCGGATCGGTGCTGTGCCCGGCCGGATCGACGAACACCGAGCGGACCCGGGTGGCCGGGCCGTGCGCCGCCTCGTAGTCGGCCAGCAGCGACCGCAACGGGTCCCGGACCAGCCGGCCGTCCGGCCCGATCTCGGCCCCGTTGCGTACCTCGCCGATCCCGGTGGAACCGGTGGCGGCATCCGGCGCCACGTCCAGCCGGGGCGACTCCGGCGGCCGGACCTGCACGGCCTGCATCGTGCCGTTGTGGTTGCCCACGACCCAGTGCGCCGTACCTCCGTCGGGATGTTCGGTCACCACGATCGCGGTCGCACCGTGGCCGAGCCGACGGACCGCGTCGCCGAACATGTCCGACTGCGCCGGGTGCGGCACCGTCTCGTAGCGCCCGCCGGTGGCGTGCTCGATCGCGCCCGGGATGCCGCCGACCTGGTCGCCCCCGATCCCGCCGCCGGTCAGCAGCGCCACCCCGCGGTCCAGCGCGGTGATCCCCGTCGGCGCGAAGCTCTCCGGCAGGGCGGACTCGTCCAATGCCGGCAGGGCCGGGTCACGCGGCACATCCGGGTCACGGGCGCTGCCGTGGCCGACCTCCGGCGCGGCGGTACTGGCCGGCTCGGGCTGGTGCGACTCGGCATCACCGCTCCAGGTCAGCCGGATCGGCTCGGTCGGCCGGCCGGGCGTCGCCCAGTCACCGGCACCGAGGCCGAGGTTGTCGCGCAGCCCCAGCACCTCGGACACCACCCGGTCGATGCGGCCGTCCCACTCGTACAGCGAGGTGGTGCTCTGCGCCATGTTCCCGACGAGGTCGCGGGACGCCGCACCCGTCAACCAGGACACGTACGCCTTGGCTCGGCCCTTCTTCAGCTCGGCGCCGAAGTCGTGGTAGTGCCCGCCGTAGGCATCGGCGACGCCCTGCAGCGGCCCGCCCACGACCCACAGCGAGTAGTTGCTGATCGACTTCGCATCGAACCCGGGGGCCTGCAGGACCTTGATCGTGGAGCCGTCCGCCAGCTTCTTGGGCACCTCGACCGCGTGCAGGCCGTTGTAGAGCGCGCCGACGCCCTGGCCGACGATCGTGGGCAGCGAGTTGATCAGCTGCTGGCGCAGGTAGTCGGTGGTGCCGGCGACATGCTCCGACATCCCGTAGACCGTCGCCAGGTGGGCGGTGACGCCGGACCAGATCGCCTGGGTGATCTCGGCCGGATCCCGTGTCACGTCGACGAACGCCACCAGCTTGCCGTCCGAGACCCGCATGTCCACGGCCGGCCGGTCGGCCGGATCTCCGGCCGCCGGATCGTGATCGAACCGGGTCGGGACGGTCTCCATGGTGAATTCCTGCCGCGGCAGGATCGACACCGCTTTCGGCCGCGCCTCGATCCGGAACATGTGCGTCCCGGTCTGCTTGATCAGCCGGATACCCAGCCGGTCGTGCACGGTCGTGGTCGGGTCGTCGGGCAACGTCGCGTTGCGGTCCAGCAGCGACCGATGAACCTCCGGGATCGTGTCGGCCGAGGTCGGCACCTCGAGCTCCGTCCACAGCCGGCGGGCCTCATCCCCGACCTCCGGGTGGTCCAGCAGCGGGCGCAGCAGCTCGCGCGCCGCGTCGTGCTTGGACATCAGCCGGTCCATCGCCCACTGCCGGGACATCGACAGCCCGATCGGCGTGTTCAGCTTCTTGAGCTGCTCGGCGTCGGTGACCGGGCTCGACTCCGGCCCGCGGGAGAAGTCGTTCCAGTGCCGGTGCAGGTTCGCGTGGTACTCGGCCAGCACTCCCGGGAACGCGTCCGCCACTGCCACCCGTACCGCGATGTTGGAGTTCTGGGTGAAGCCCTCCAGCGCCGAGGCGGCCCACTTGGTGCCGGCTCCGGTCACCCGGCCGATCAGGTTGCGCGAGATGTAGTCCCGCAGCTCGCGTGGGTTGTTGTGGGCCAGCGCGCGGGCGGCGATGTCGCGTGCCTCCCGGAAGCTCTGCTCGATCTCGGTACGGGTCGCCTGCTGCGACGCACCGACCACCATCGAGTCGTCGTTCATGCCCAGCACCCGCGCGGCGGCGGTACCCGGGTAGTCCTCGGGGACGATGTAGACGTCGATGTGCCGATCGGACCGGACGAACCCGCGCACCAACGGGATGCGGTGACGCAGCCGCGTGGTGGACAGCGTGTACCGGACGATGTCGCGATGTTCCGGGTGCACCTGTGGACCGGAGAGCTTCACCCCGGCCGGCAGATCCTCCCGATGGCTGCGGAAGGCGTCGCTCGCCTCCTGCACGACGTCCGCGCCGGGGCGGCCACGCAGCGACGCCTCGCTCGCGGCACCGGTGTGCACCCGGATGGCGTCCTCGTCCAGGCCCGCCTTCCAGGCCAGCTTCTCGATGTACTCGCGCAGCTCGGTGGCGCCGTTCGACGTCTCCTCGGGGAGCACCGAACGACTCAGCTCGCCCTCGCGCGCCCCGGCGGACATGTCCGCCGCCTCGAACATCCGCTCCGAGAAGTGCTTGACCGTGGTACCGACCCACCGGCCGGCGAATTCGGCCGCGAGCAGGCTGAAGCCGAGCTGCGGCGCGTTCGCGTGGACCAGCAGACCGGCCAGCACTCCACCGGTGAACCCGCCCCACAACGAGTTCACGGTGAGCTTCGTGCGCAGGCTCTGGAACTTCTGCACGAGCTGCCGTTCGGACGACATGACCTCGGCCAGCCGGTCGCGCATGACGTCTTCCATCGTCTTGCCGGCCGGCAGCTCGCGCGGCACGTAGACGATGTGTTCGTTGGTACCGACCCGCCGGGTCGCCGGATCGCTCGGACCGGCGGGCTCGAACCGTACCTTCACCCGTGGTGACACCTGGGTGGCCAGCCGATGCCGCCACCCGTCCGGGCGAGCCTCGCCGTCCGGACGCGCCTCACCGTCCGGACGCGCCTCACCGTCCGGACGTGCCTCACCGTCCGGGCGGGGGCCACCCTCCGGCCGCGCGGGCTCGTGCGGTCGGGCGGTGCTCGGGTCCGCCCAGCCATCGGACGAGCGCGACTCGGCCGGCTTGAGCCGGTCGCGCCGCAGGACCAGCGTCCCGTCCCGGTCGGTGTGCGCGCGCACGTGGTCCACCTGGCGCTCGTCGAGCACCGTGACGGCGGCGGTACGACCGGCCTCGACGAGCCGTTCACGTTCCTCCGGCGTCATCAGCTCGCCGTCGGACCGTCGTGCCACATCGGTGCCGGGCTCCGGGTGCTGCGCGGGATCGTCGGGCCTGCCCTCGCCGTCCGGCCGCGTCTCGCCCTCCGGCCGCGCCTCGCCCTCCGGCCGCGCCTCGCCCTCCGGACGCGCCTCGCCCTCCGGACGCGCCTCGCCATCCGGACGCGCCTCGCCATCCGGACGCGCCTCGCCGTCCGGCCTGGTCTCGCCCTCCTGCCTGGTCTCGCCCTCCGGGCGCGCCTCGCCCTCCGGGCGGGCCGCGCCGTCCGGGCGCGCTCCGGTCAGCTCCGGCCGGCCCGCCTCGTTCCCGGCCGGCAGCTCGGCCCGCATCCCCCGAGCGGCCAACCGCGGGTCCGCGACATCGCGCAGGGCGCCCAGGTCGCGCTGCAGGTGGGTCCGGGGATCCTGATCGCTCCAACTCGTGCGCTGCTCGCGCAGCATGGTCTGCACGTTGTCGATCGTGTGCCGCAGGTAGTGCACCAGCACCGGGCCGCTGACGAACAGGCCCAGCAGGCCGGCGGTGAACGACCCGGTGCCCTGGGCCAGGGGAAGGTAGCCGGACAGCAGCGCACCGGCCAGCACGGACACCTTGGACAGCGGCCCGGCGATCTCGGTCGCGAGCATCTTGCGAACCGACGGGAGCCGGCTCGGGGTGCGTTCGGTGGCGAGCATGTCCGCGAGCTGCCGGTGGAGCTCCCGCCGGATGTGCTCCGGAGAGATGTTGCCTGGCCAGTCCTCCCGCACCGTCAGCTTGAAGTACCCGGGGGACACCTGGCGGGAGTCGACGAGCGCGTCCGGCACGTCCGGTGCCGCGCTGTCGAACCGCACCACCTCGCCGTGGAACAGCGCGTCCGACTCGACGTGCCCGATCTCGACCCGTACCTCGATGCCGGGGTCGATCGCCGCCAGCAACCGGTCCATCCCGTGCTGCTCGGGCCGGACGCTGAACAGGCTGTTCACTCCGCGCTGGGGCAGCAGGTCGTGCGGGCCGCGGACGTCCGCGAGGTGCGGCGAGGACGGGTCCCGCTCGGTCCGTGGCTCGATCCGCAGACCGTCGATTCCCTCACCGAGGATCCGGACGACCTCGTACTGCGCCGGCAGGTCGTGCCCGTCGTTCACCTCGGCGAGCAGCCGCCAGGTTTCGTCGCTGACCCGGTCGGACACCCAGTCCCGCCGCCGGTCCGCGCCGTCGGTGTCCTCGGTCAGCGCCCGATCGCGCACCGCCTCCTCGATACGGTCCCGGGTCGCCGCGTCGGCGGTCTCGTGCAGCCGGCCGAGGGCACGCAGTTCGGCCAGCCGCACCGCGTCGTGCGGGGTGGTGAACTTCAGGCGCTGCACGGTACGCGGCAGCCAGCCCTTCGACGGCTCGTTCCACAGGATGTGGTCGTGCCGCCGTTCCGGGTGGACGATCCAGGAGACCCGCCGCGGCGGTCGCTGCCTGGCCTCGGCCACCGCCTCGGCGACGACCCTCGCGACCGCCACCCGACGCCCGGCGTCGTCGGCCGGCAGCTCCCGGTTGGCCCGGTCGAACAGCTCGACCCGGATCGGACGGCCTCGATGCCGGGTGACCTCCAGCGATCCGTCGGCGTTCAGCCGCAGACCGGCGGCAAGCTCGTGCCGGTCCGGCCCCACCAGATCCGGCAGCAGTTCATGGACGGTGCCGAAGAACGCGGCCTCGTTCGCCGTCAGCCCCTCGGCCGCCAGGCTGATCTCCTCGACCGTGGCGCCCCGGTCCACCCCGTCGGCCAGCAACCGCCGGGCGGCCGCCGGCAGCGCCCCGCGCTCGACCTCGCCTTCCGCAGCCACCTCGGCGAACCGCTGCCGGGCCGCGTCCCGGACGTCCGCCGGCAGCTCACCCCGGCCGGCGATCTCGGCCAGCGCGGACAGCGTGGTCACCCGCCGGTGCGTCGCCGCGTCCGCGCCGCCGGGACGTACCGCGTCGTCGACGGCCGCGGCGAGCCGTTCGACCGCCGCTACCGTACGCTCCGGCGACCGGCCCTGCGCGGCGATGTCGTCGAGGACCCGGCGCGGGTCGACGTCGACGTCGCGCCCATCGGCGGTACGCACCCGGAGCCGGCCCTCGTCGAGTCCGACCGAGCGGGCCCGGTGCCCGGGCTCGGCGCCGGTCAGCGCCCGCGCGGCGGTCGCCACGTCGTCGCGGACCGACTCCTCGTACCGGCTGTCGAGGCCGTCGCGCAGATCCTCGTGCCGGACCTCGTCGACGATCCGGCGCAGCTCGGCCGGCAGCATCGACCTGGCCTGCACCAGCCGCGGCTCGGTCCCGGTCCGGTCGGTCAGGCCGGTGTCCGCCGCCCGCTGCCGCAGCTCCTCGGCGAGATCGTGCCTGGCCGCGTCGAGCCGCGCCGCCTCCACGTAGTCGCCGGAACGCCGTGCCTCGGCGGCGCGCTCGGTCAGCCGGGCATGCGCCGCGGCACGGCCGTGCTGGCCACCCACCTCTGCCAGCAGCGCCCGCTGTTCCGGTGGCCAGCCGGCCAGCCGGCCCGAAGCGTCCTCGGCGAGCGCCCGGCCGATCGCCTCGCCGACCGTCGTGAGCGCGAGCTCCTCGTACCGTTCCCGGGCGGCTCGAACGTCCACGTCGGTCAGCCGCGCGGCCGCCGCCGCGGTCACCGTCTCGTGCGGTTCCGGTAGGCGGACCTCGATCGGGGCCCCGTCCAGCGGCCAGACTCGCACGGTCGCGCCGTCCACCAGCTCGGCCCGGCGAACCAGGCCGGTACCGCCGGCGCCGAGGTCTGCCACCACCGCGTCCACGGCGGCGACCAGGCGCAGGTGCTCGGCCGGCGGGCTCGCCAGCTCGACCTCGCGCGGCGCCGCGCCGAAGTGCTCCAGCAGCGCCCGCTCGTACCCGCCGAGCGGCTTGACGAACTCCACCCGCAGCTGGCCCGCGTCCCGCAGGTCGTCACGCAGCCCCAGCTCGGTCAGCAGGCCGGCGATGCGGCGCTCCACCGCGTCCCGCTGCGTCCCGTACGACTGCTCGTGCAGCCGGGCGAGCGCCTCGAACCGCACCGACCGGCTGGCCACCTCGGGGTTGCCGGACAGCTCGGCCCAGTCGCCCCGGGACAGCCGGAGCTCGGTCGCGAACCGGCGCGCCAGCGCCTCGGTGACCAGCACCGGTACCCGTTCGTGGTGCGGGCCGGTGACCGCCGGATCGGCGGCCACGTGCGGGATCGGCACCTCGACCCGGCGGCCGTCGTGGCTCAGGCCGATGACCCGGTCGCCGGCGGTGCTCAGGTACGCCCGGGCCAGCGGGTGGCGCCCGGCCGGTCCCTCCAGCGCGGCCAACGCGTCCGGCAGCGCCGCGCGCACCTCGGCCGGTACCGGCGGCAGTTGGCCGGCGGGGTCCGGGACCGGCTCGGTCACCTGTTCGGGCGACGCGTCCCGATAGAGCTGGTCCAGCAGGTCGCGTGCCGGCGGGCGCAGCTCGGACCGCAGCAGCCGTCGCGCCATGTCGTCGCCGTGCACCCCGGCCTCGTGCAGCAGCTGGTCGAACCGCGACTCGATCGAGGCGTGCGCCGCGTCCGGCGTCTGGGCATGCAGGTCGGCCAGCGCGTCGAGGGCGCCGATCACCGGCTCGTGGTGCAGGTCGAGCACGGCGTCGATGCGCTGCCCGAGCCGGGCGACCAGCTCGGCATCCGCCGTCGGGTCGGTGATCCGGGGCGCGACGTCGGCCAGCACGTCACCGATGTCGACCTGCTCGGTACGGCCCTGCCGGGTGGTCACGGTGAGCAGCCGGTCGGAGCGGATCCCGGTGTCGGGGTCGGTGGCCCAGTCGACCCGGGCGACCGCGTCGCCGCCCGGGCTGCCGTGCTCGGCCGGCGCGGCGAGCAACTCCCGCGCACCGTCCGCGGTCGAGACCGCCTGGGCGAGCTCGTGGGCGTCTGGCACCCCGGGGGTACGGCGGGGCTCGGCCACCGCGGCATCCGGTGTGGCAACCGGGCGCGGGGCCTGAGCCGGGGTGGTCGCCTCGGCCATCCGGCGCCACGCCGGCACCTCACCCGGCGCGGACCGGGTGTCCCCGCTCGCCAGCGCCGGCCGCTGGCGCCGCGCCTCGTCCTCGGCGGCGATCCGTTCCGCATGGTCGCGTACCACGTCGGCGGCGTGCTCCGAGGTGAGCCGGCGGGTGACCATCGACAGCGCCCGATCCGACTGGTGCACGCCCAGCTCCCGGGCGAGCCGCCCGGACTCTCGCTCGGCAAGGTCACGGACGTGCTCGAGCCGGCGGCGCTCGACGTCGGCGGCCGGGTCCGCGGCGGGGTCGCCGAGCCGGCCGAGGTCCTCGACCGCGGTGCGGTGCAGCTCGAGTACCCGGTCGAGGTAGTTGATCTGTTGCCGGTCGCGCTGCGTCAGCCGGGGCATGTACCAGTCGGGCTTGCGGTGCTCGCTCAGGCTGTCGCCGGAGGTACGAATCCGGCGGTGCCACCACTGGCTCAGCCGTCGGTGGTCGGCCCGCGGCCCGTTCGGCCCCTCGACCGCCCGGGTGTGCATGTCGACCAGCGCGTCGCCCACCTCGCGCAGCACGATCAGGTCGAGTTCCTGCCGGCTCTCGACGTGGATCCGGTCGGACACGACGATCGCGCCCGGCTCGCCGTTCTCCGGATGGGCCCGAACCTCGGCGATCCGTCCCGGCGGCAGCGGCCCGCGCTCGATCCTGGTGCGCACCTCGGTGCCGTCCCAGCCGCGGGCCCGGGCGACGTAGCGCGCCTGGTCGCCGTGCTCCCCCGGCAGGTACCGTTCGGCCACCACCTGCTCGAACGCCGAGCGCTCGGCCTGGCGTACCCAGCTCGCCGCCCGGCCCAGCCCGATCTTGCCCAGCAGCTGGTCGAGCCGGACGCTGGTGCGGTCGCCCCGGGCCGACTCCGGCTCGCCGAGACCGACCCGGCCGAGCAGGCGGTCGAGCACCGAACTCGCCCGGGATCCGCCCAGCAGATCGAGCATCCGCCGCACCGAGTCGTCGATCTCGGCGGTCGACGCGAGCCGGGTCGGGCGGTTCGGGTCGGCCTGCGCGGCGTGGTCGGGCTGCGTCTCCGCCGGGGTCTCCTCGCCCCCGTGCTCGGGTTCCGGCTCCGGATCGTGGGTGCGGGCCTCGGTCAGTGCGTCGGTGGCCCGGTCCAGCGCCGCGCGCAGCTCCCGGTCGGCCTCGTCGGCCGCGGTCCGCTCGGCCGCCGCCTGTTCGCGGGACTGCTCGGCGAGCGCTTCGTGCCGGGCCCGCTCGGCCGGGTCCGACGCCGCCCTCGCCTGGTGCTCGTGGTCGACCGCGGTCAGATCCGCCTGGCGCCCGGCGGCGAGCGATTCCCGGTGTCGCGCGTCGGCGGCGACGAGTTCGGTCTCGACCTCGCGCAGCGACTCGGCGACCCGGTCCAGCCGGTCGGCCGTGCTGCGCAACTCGGCGATCTGCTCGGCGCGCGCCGGCCGGTCCGGATGGTCGGCGGGCAGCGAGCCGAGTTCCGCGTCCGCCTCGGTGGCTCGCTCGCGCAGTTCGAGCGCGTGGTCCTCGACCGCGGTACGCGCCGCGCGCTGCCGGTTGATCGCCTCGGCCGACATCCGGGCGTACCGCTCGGCCGGCGCGTACACCGAGCGGCTCGCGACGAGCTCGCGCACCTCGGCGTCCGCCAACCGCACCGCCGCCTCGTCGCGCTCCCGCTGGGCCACGTCCACCGCGGCCGGATCCGCGTCGGGGTCGGCGTGCAGCCGGGTCAAGCGTTCGTCGGCGGCGCGCAGTTCGGCGCGGGCGTCGGCGGTCGCCACGACGGTACGGCTGATCTCGTCCACCGCTGCCCGGTGCGCCTCGTGCCCGGCCAGCAGGCCCTCGAACCGGTCCGCGGCACCGGCCGCCGACCGCTGCGTACCGGCCTCGGGGGCGTCGGTGACCTCGGGCGCCCAGGCGGCCCGATCCTCGCTGTCGCGGACCTCGTCGAGCCGTTCGATCGAGCTACGGAGCTTGTCGGCGAAGCGTTCGGTGAGGTCGGCGGCGCGGTGCCACTCCTGGTCGGCGATCACGCCGGAGTCGACGACGTCCGGATGGGTCTCCTCGATGCCGGCCGCCCGCAGCATCTCCTGCTCGCGCAGGAACTCGCGGGCCTCGTCCATCCGCTCGTTGGCCCGCAGGTGGATACCCTGCGCGTTGCGCAGCGCCCATTCGGCGTTGTGCAGCCGCTGGGCCCGCGCCTCCAGCCGGTGCCCGTCGTCGACCCGGCCCACGTACCGCAGGTCGCCGGCGCGATCGCGCAGCAGGCTGGCGGCGCGCCGGTAGTCGTCGGCCTCCCGGCCGAGCGTCCGATCGACCTGCTCGACCCGCTCCCGCAGGCGCTGCTCGGCCTGGTCCAGCCGGCCGCGCAACTCGGCCCGTCGGTCCGCCGCGCCCTCGACCCCGGCCCGCTGGTCGGCCTCGGCCCGGACGAGCTGCCGGTCGAGCTCGAGCACCTCGTGCCGGGCGTCGAGGGCGGCCCGGTGGGTGTCCCACAGCTCCCGGTGAGCGGCCGGGACCCGGCCGATACCGTCCAGCACCTGCCGCGGGTCGTCGATGTGCGGCAGCTCCGGTCGGGCCCCCGGATCGGCTATCGCCGGCCACCGGGCGCCGGCTGCGCCCGCCCCGTCGCTGGCTGGATCGGCACCCGGCCGCGGCTCGGCGGTGGGCTGACGCGTTGGCTCGGCCACCGGCTCGGCCTCGGCGGGCAGCGCCTCGACCCGCTCCGGAGCCCGCACCGCGGCGGCACCGGCCGCCGGTGCAGCCGGATCCGGTACCGGCTCGGCGACCGCCTCCGGTGCCTGCCGGGCGGCGGACGAGGCGGGTTCGCCGGTGCCCTGGGTCTGGCGGTCGAGCCGGGACTGGTGGTCCTCGGCCCGCCCGGCATCGCCCCACAGCCGTTGGATGGCGTTCGCGACGGCGGGCCGCTGCTGGTCGAGCCGGCGGGCGGCCGCGTCGAGGGCACCCTGGTACGCGTGCCGGGTGCCCGGCGCGTCCGGTGCGCCGGCCAGCCGGGTCTCGGCCCGGGCGACGCCGGCGCGCGTGCTGCCGAACTCGGTCAGCTCCGCCACCGCGGTCTCGTACGCCTCCGCCAGCCGACGGTAGGCCTGCTCGGCGTCCCGGGCGGCCCGGGCCGCCGTCGCGGCGCGCGGATCCTGACCCCGGGCCGCCAGCTCGGACCCGAGCCGGGCCGACTCCGCGATCCGGTCCGCCAGCAGCTGCCGCACCCGGGCGTGCTCGGCGTCCAGCCCTGCCTGGGCCGCCCGAAGCTCCTGGCGCAGCGCGTTCTCGGTCCGCTGGGTCTCGGTCGAACGGTGCAGCGCGGCGGCTCGCTCCGGGTCGCTCTCCGGCCGGTGCATCACCCGCGCCACGTCCTCGAACGCCGCCTGCCGGGCGTGCGCCGCGGCCTCGTGCCGGATCCGCAGGTCGGCCAGCTCGTTCAGGTCCTGCAGGTTGAGCTGCAGCTCGGCCCGCAGCTCGCGGATCGTCCGCAGCGCCGGATCCAGGGTGGACAACGCCTGATCCAGCCGAGAGCGCCGCTCCGGCGACATGCCGGTCGAGCGGCCCGACCCCTCTCCGGGCTCGCCGGCGGCATGCACCGGCCGGACCACCGGCCGCGGCGCGTCCTCGTACCGGCGGATCTCGGCGGACGCCTGGTCGGCGATCTCGTGCCGGGCCCGTGCCAGCGCATCGGCGACGGTCGCGGCGGCCAGATGCTCGCCCTCGGCCTGCTCGGCCCTGGCCTGGCCGTCCCGGGCCGAGCGGGCCTCGGCCAGCAGCTCGTCCCGTGCCCGGGTGGCCTGCTCGGCCTCGGCCCGGAACTGCCGGGCCTGCTCCGCGTGCGCCTCGGCGGCGATCCGGTGCGGCTCGGCGGCACGGCGAAGCTCGGAATCGCCCGAGCCGCGCAGCCGGTCGTACGCCTCCCGTTCGAGGCGCTCGGCGTCCTCGTGCACCTCGGCGCGGCCCGCCGCCTCGGCCCGGGCCCGGTCCGGTACCCGCGCCTCCGCCGCCAACCGATCGGCCTCGGCGGCGTGCCGGGACGCCTCGCCGCGCCATCCGCCGTCCGCGGCCGGCTCGCCGGCACCGGTGTCCCGGCCGGGCTCGTCGACCCGGCCGGCGGCCCGACCCTCGTGCGTACCGACCCGGTCGCGGGCCGCGGCGGCCGCGCGGTAGGCGTCGCTCGCCTCGGCCGCCGAGCGGCCGATGCCGTCGTAGTACTCGGCCAGCTGCTCGTACCGGGGGCGTTGCGGGTCACCGGCCGGCAGCGTGTCGGCCCGGTCCCGGTAGGTGTCGCGCACCGCCTCGGCGTCGCCCACCCGCGCCCGCAGCTGGTCGCTCGCCGCTCGGGCCCAGCGGGCGTACTCCTGGCCGGCGCGGTCGGCGGCGGCGTGCAGCTCCGCGGCCGCCTGCTCCGCCTCGGCGTGCGAGCGCGCGGCGGCCTCGGCGCGCTCGCGCGCCACCGTCGCCTGCCGGTCCGCCTCCGCCAGCCGGTGCTCCGCGCGCACCCGGACACCCTGCTGGCCGGCGGCGCTGCGGCGGGCGGCGGTGGCGTCGGCCCGCTCCTGCGCGGCCGCGCGCTCGTGCGAGGCGAGTTGGTCGGCCACTCGCCGGTCGCCCGACGCGGTCAACCGGGCGATGTCGGCCTCGTGCCGGCGGGCCCGGTCGGCATGCCACTCGGCCCGCTCCCGGGCGGCGTCACGGCGCTGCTCCGCGACGGCGATCGCGCGCCGGTGCCGGGCGGCCGCGAGCTCGTGCTCGTGCGCCTCGGCGGCCTGCTGCCTGGCCAGTTCCGCCTGGTGCGCGGCCTCCTGCCGGGCGGCGTCGGCGCGAGGGCGAAGGTCGGTGAGCTCCCGCTGGTACGACTCGGCCCCGGCCATCCCCCGCTCGGCCTCGGGCAGGTGCGGCAGGTAGTCCGCGCTCGCCAGGCCCGGGTCGCGCATGGTGACGTTGTCGAACGGTACCGGCCGGCCGGTCTCGCCGGAGAGCACGGCGACCTCGACCGTCCGGAACTCGTCGAGCCGGTAGATCGGGTCGTAGCGCCACTCGCCGGTCTCGACGTTGACGTAGACGCGCGCATCCGCGTCGGTAGCCGAGAACCGGGACTCCCGGCCGGAAGCGAGGTCCGCCGCGCGCTCCGGGCCGGTGACCTCGGTGAACGACCCCACCCGCCACCAGTCGCCGGTGTTCAGGTCGGCGTAGTGGATCTCCCCGTGGTGGTTGACCGCGGCGTAGACGTGGTCACCGCCGTCCCGCCACTCGGCGCCGATCGCCGCGATGGAACCGTGCCCCGCCTCCCGGAGCTGGTCCTCCAGCCGCGCGAACGCCTCGTCGGCCCGCAGCTCCGGCACGGTCAACCGGCCGTGCACGTCCCGGGTCGGCACGGCGTCGCGGTGGAACAGCGTCTGGAACCGGCCGCCGGTCGCCTGGTCGATCCGGGCCCGCAGGTCGCCGTGCGGCACCAGCCGTGGCTCGCCCCCACGGTAGCCGGTGTGCACCGGCTCGGCGGCCACCGTCGGCCGGCCGTGCAGGTAGGTGTCGAACAGCGACAGCCAGCGGTCCACGCAGTTCCCGTCGCCGGGGCCGAGCAGCCGGCGCAACCAGTTCGATCGCGGCTCGGGGGTGCGCTCGATCTCACCGTCGGCGTTGCGCAGCGCCTCCTCCAGCGCCCGCTGCTCGTGCTCCGAGGGCAGCTTGTAGCCGACGCCACCGACGTCCTCGGCCCGCCCGTACGGCCGGGTGGCCCGCACCGACGGGGGTTCGCCGGTACCGGTCAGCCGGGACTCCTGCGGCCCGTCGTGCGGGTCGATCGGCTCGACGCCCACCTCGTCGCTCGGGTGGTTGGCGAACCGGTCCAGCTGCTCGTCGGCCGCGATCGCGGTCTCGGTGATCCGGTCGACACGACCGTCGATCTCCTCGGCGCGGGCGGCCGCCCGGTCGGCGTCCTGCTCCAGCCGGTCGGCGTCGGCGCGCACCCGGTCGGCCTCGGCGGTCGACTCGCGCGCGTCCGAGGCCGCCTGCTCCGCCCGTTCACGCAGCTCGGCCCGGCGCGGGTCGGCGGCGTCGTGCGCCCGCGCGTCGACCGCGTGCTCCCGGGCCAGCCGGTGCTGCTCGGCCGCGCGTTCACGCAACGCGGTTTCGTCGGCGCGGCGGTCCACCACCTCGCCGCGCAGGTCGCGCTCGAGCTGGCGGTGCTCGGCCTGCTGCTGCCGCAGGTCGGCCACGTCGGGCCTGGCCTCGACGGTGTCCCGCACCAGCTCCAGCCGGGCCCGTCGATCAGCCTCGTACCCTTCCCGCCAGCGGTCGGCGGCCTCGGCCGCGCTCTCCGGGCGGCCGGTCTCCGCACCGGACGTCTCTGGCCGGCCCTCGGCCGCCCCCGCCGGCCCGGTTCGCCCAGGCTCGGGCGCCGCGCCGCGCTGACCGGTGCCCTCGGCCAAGCCGGCCGCATGGTCGGTGCCGTACGGGTTGTCGGCGTCGACCCGGATCACCGGCTGGTCCCCGGTCCCGTCCGCCAGCCGGACGTTGCGCGGCGCGTACTCCCCGGTGTTGCCGGCCTGCTCGTACGCGGTGGCCCGCGCGTTGTCGAAGTCGGCGTGCACGTCGTAGCCCGGGTGCACCCCGTCGGCGTCGATCAGCTCCCACCGACCGGTGGTGTACTCACCGGTCGGAGCGACGACGCCGTTGTCCAGGTTCGGAGCGCCATGCTCCGAGGCGCTCTCGCTCGGACCACCGCCGAACGAACCGTCCGCCGCCAGGTATGCCGGGTCGCGGGAGACGACGATCGGCGCCCCGGTCTCGTTGTGCAACTCCATCCCGAAGCTGCCCGGCCAGTCGAACCGCGCGTCGCCACCCTCGCAGGCGATCAGGACGATCCGCTGGCCCGGCCGCCAGCCCGCTTCCTGCAGCAGGTGGTGGGTCTCGCGCGGGTTGAGCCGGTAGCCCTCGAAGCTGAGCGCGTTCGGCTCGCCGTGTGCCACGAGCACGAACGCGTCCGGGTGGGACGGAATGTTCGCCGCGTACCGGGCGAGGTCGCTGCCCGGCTCGGCCAGCACGAGCCGGTTCGGCTCGCCCAGCTCCACCCGGTCGGTGATTTCCCGGATGTGATCCGGAACCATCCCGAGGTGGTTCTCGGCGTGTTCGCAGCTCGTGCAGGGCCGGCGGTACTCGCCGTGCCCCTCGGCGGTCGTGTCGCCGATCTGCACCGCGGAGATGGAGACGTCGCGCAGCCGCTCGGCGATGTAGCTGTACTTCGCCAGGTCATGGTCGGTGGCGCCGCTGTCGCGGAGCCGGTCGTACAGGTCGCCCAGGCTCTCGCGCTGCACGTTCTCGTCGCCGTGGGGCGCCCGCGCCGGGTCGTCCGGGGCGAGGCCGTCGTATTCCCGGTCGAGCCGGATCGCGTGGTCGGACAGGCCGGAGACCTCGGAGCACATGCCGTGCCCGCGACCGGCGACGTACCGGTCCGCCAGCTGCTGCCGGGCGTCGATCCACTCCTGGATCTTCGAGCCGTCCCTCGGGACCTGGCTCTCGTACAGTTTCTTGAACCGCTCGTAGCGGGCCAGATCGTCGGTCTTCCCGCGTTCGGCCGCCTGGGCGTCGAGTGCCCGGCGTGCTTCGGTCACGTCGCGCTCCTTGGCCGCGACGTTCCTGCCGATCGCCTCCCGGGTCCGCTCGTTCGTGGCCGCCCGCAGCTTCTCCTGGGCGCTGTCGAGCCGCTTCTCCAGCGTGGTCAGCTGATCGTGCGCCTTCTTCAGCTCGGGGTTCTCCCGCGCCCACCCGTCCAGCCAGCTCTTACCACCCTTGCCGTCCGGACCGGACCAGAATCCCGCCTCGCCCAGTTCGTTGTCGGACAACTCGGAGCGGACGTGCGCGTAGTCGGCGGCGATCAGCGGGTGCGTACCGGGGGCGACCTCGACCCCCCGGACCCCGCTGCGCGACGTGCTGAAGTGCAGCGAGCCGTCCCGGTCCATGATGACGGTGGCCATCCGCAGCCGCGGCGGCCAACCCGCCGGGTCCGCCGCCCATCCGCGCAGGTCGGCGAACGCCACATCGTCGGCGAACTCGACCGCCCTCCGCCGCGCCTCCGCCCGGGCCGCCGGGTCGTCGACCGACCGCGACTCGGACGGCGGTTCGGAACGGCGGAACCCGTAGCCGTCCGACTCCGGAACCCGTTCCAGGCGACGCCCGTAGTCGGCATCGTGCGGCCGGTCCGGGTCCGCCGCACGTCGCGCCTCCGCGTACTCGGCCCTGGCGGAACGCTGGATGTCCTCGATCTGCCTGGCGATCTCCCGGGTGCTCTTGACCTCTACGGTGCCGTCCTGGCCGGTCCGGGTGAACTCCCGGCGGAAGATCTCCTGGAGCCGGTGGCGTTCCGGCGTGGTGCGGGCGTTGAGCTGCTCGTCCAGGACCCGCTGAACGCTCTCCCGCGTCAGTCGCAGCGGGCGGGTCCGATCCAGCCCCGCGTCGCTGACCACCCGGTCGACGAGCTGCTCCGCACTCAGTACCCGCAGCCGGCTACCGCCCGGAGTCAGGTCCCGCTCGAGGCTGCCGCTGTCCTCACCGGCCAGGCGGATGGGGCGGTCGTCGCGGTCCGGGCGCTGGCTCGGCTCGTGCCGGGTCTCCCGCGGCTCGTACCCTTCCGCACCGCGCTCGTGTGCCTCGGCGCGGGCGTCCTGGTACTCGCGGTGCAGATCCACCTGGGTGGTGTGCCGGCCATCCATGTGGTACCGCAGCCAGCCGTCGCCGACCCGCTCGGGCGCCCCGCCGATCCATTGCTCGTCGGGGAAGCGCTCGGGCGCCCGCTGCAGGCCGAAGGTGCCGTCGTCGGCCAGCGTCAGATGCTCGGGCAGCGCGTACACCTCGGTACGGAACTCCCGGGCGAGGTCGCGGGCGATCGAGCCACCGTCGCTGGTGACCAGCACGATCCGCTGGTCGAGGCGGGGCAGCTTGACATCCTGGAGCAGCTTGACCAGATCGGTATGGGTCAGGTCGCGGCCGTCGAAGCGCAGCCCGTCCGGACCACGCTCGGCCACGATCACCAGATGGTCGGGGTGGTCCGGCACCCGCTCGCCGAACTCCCGCAGTTCGCTGCCGGCGCGGCCGAGCACGATCCGGTTCGGGTGCGCCGGGTCGGCGAGCAGCGCACCGTCCAGCACGTCGGCGACCCGGTCGTAGTGGATCCCGGCACGGGTCAGGCTCTCGTCCGTCGTCCGATCCGGGTGCGAGATCTCGCCATGCCGGTCACCGCCGATCTCGTACGCGTGCAGCTGCACGTCGGCGAGCTTCTCCGCCACGTGCGTGTGCCGCGCCATCCGCTCCTCGACCGCGGCCGGATCCCGGCCGGCCTGCTCGGCCTTGGCGCGGAGCGAATCGTAGGCCTCGTCGCCCAGGACCCGACGCTGGTGCGCCTCCCGGGTGGCGTCGGCGAGCCGGTCCCGCACCGCCGCCGGATCACCGTCGGCCTGCCGTTCCGCGTCCGCGCGCACGTCGTCGAGGCGATCGCCGAACGTCTCGTGCTGGAAGTCCTCCCGGCCGTACCGGGCGGCGTCCGCGGCGAGCGTCGCCCCGTCGATCTGGCGTTCCACGTGCCGCGCGTAGTCGGACATCACCGCGATCTCGGCCCGGCCGGCGTTGCTCAGCCAGTACCGCTCGCTCGCACCCGGCATGCCGTGCCTGGCGGCCCGCTTCTCCGCCCGCGCGTGCTGGCGCTCGGCGTTCTCGTGCCGCACCGTGGCGACGGCGCGATCCCGTGCCGCGGCGGCGAGATCCTGCCGGGCCCGGACCCGGTGCTCGTCCTGCATCGCCCGCAGGTCCTCGCGCGCCTGCCGGATCCGCGGATCGTACGACTCGTTGGCGGCGCGGATCCGGCCCCCGTCGTAGCCGCGGCCGATCGTGCGGCGCTTCTCCGCGCGCAGCTCGTCGATCTCCCGGTGCTTGGCGGCGATCCGGTCTTCCAGTTCGCGAATGCCCTCGTTGACGGTCTCGTAACGGGCGTTGGTCAGCTCGAGCTCCGCCGTGGCGTCGCGCAGCTCCTGGTCGCGTCGCTGCAGTTCGGCGAGATCCGCCGGCGGCGTGTGGGTCAACTCCTGGACGACGTCGTGTGTCGACGGCACGACGTCGTGCTCCGGCCGCCCGACGGACGGGCCGTCCCAGCCGGTGCTGTGGAACACGCCCTCCGGGGAGATCAGCGTGGCGCCCCGGCTCGGCTGTGCGCCGACGCTCTCGCCGGACGGATCCAGCAGCCACCGGCGCGTGTGGTCGGCGAGCACGTCGTCGGCGAACTGCCGGGACGCCTCCCGCGCCGCCTCGCGATCGGCAGACTCGCCCCGTTCGACGTGCGTCGTCGTGTCGCTTCGGCTGTACCGGGTGCCGTCGGTCGGGTGGGTCTGGTAGCTCGGCCGCCGGTCCGTGGACTCGGTGGGGAACCCGAGGTGGTCGCGGGTCTGCTCGGTGCTGTGCGTGGCCGGATCGGCGGTACGGACGTCGTTCAGCTCGGCGCGCACCTGGTCCTGCAGTTCCCGCAGGTGATCCCGGATCGCCGCGTCGTCGCCCATCGGGACCCGCTCACCATGCGGTCCCTCGACGGTGAAGTGCTCGACCAGCGTGTCCCGCAGCCGGGTCAGCTCCGGCACCTCGTGCAGCCGACCGCCGACCCGTACCGTCGGGGCGGTCTCGCCCGCCGCGGCGTGCCGGACGACCTCCGCCATGTCGACATCGACGAGCTCTCGCCGGTTGGCCAGGCCGCGGTCGAGCAGATCGAGGTCGTCGCCCAGGGTGCGGTGCGTGGTGTGCTCGGACGGATCGGCCGAACCGAGCCGGATCCGCCGCTGTGTCCGGTCGTCCGAGCTGCGGTGCTCGGTCTGCTGGGCGCCGCCGTGCCGATCGCCGTCGGCCTGCTGCCGGTCGCCGCCGTGCTGCTGGCCGTCGCCCTGGTCTCCGTCGTGCCGCTGACCGTCGCCCTGCTGGCCATCCTGGCGCTGACCGTCGCCCTGCTGACCGTCGGCCTGGTCCGCGTCGTGGCGCTGACCGTCGCCCTGCTGGTCATCCCGACGCTGACCGTCGCCCTGATCCCCGTCATGCCGCTGACCATCGCCCTGCTGACCGTCACCCGGCTGACCATCGTGCTGCTGGCCGTCGACGCGTTGGTTGTCGGCACCGCGATGCTGGCCATCGCCCTGGTTGTCGGCGCCGCGCTGACCGTCGCCCTGCTCGGCGTCGCCGCGCTGCTGGCTGTCGGTACCGGGATGGCGCCCGTCGCTCTGCTGGTCGGGTTCACCACGCTGACCGTCGTGCTGGCCGGGTGAGTCGGTGCCGCGGTGCGGTCCGTCGCCGGTGTGCTGCGGATCGGCCGCCGGTTGGTCCTCCCGGCGCGGCGGATCGCCGGCCAGCGGGCGGTGCGACGGGTCCTGCCCCTCCGGTACCGGATCGGGCTGTCGCGGTCGCACGACCCGGCGCTCCTGCGGCGATCCGTCACCACGCGACTCGCCACCGCGCGGCTCCGACGGCCTGCCGGACCCGGTGCGGGTCGACGATCCGGTCGACTCCGAGGTCGAGGTCCGGGCCCGCGGGCCGCCGTCCCCACCGGCACCGGCGCTGGTCGATCCGGGGGCGGGGCTGGGCGGTGGCGGCTTCGGCGGCTCGACGGTCGTCGGCCGGTTCTCCGGCAGGCGGACCTCCGGACTGCCGGCGCGGGAGGTGAACGGCGTCGCGGTCCGGTCCATCGCCAGGTTGTGCTGCGCGGCGAACTCCTCGGCCTTCAACCGCATGTGCTGGGCGCCGCCCATGGCGCCGTACGCGGCGGCGTGGACGGCGTTGTGCTTCTCGCTGCCCCAGAAGGCGCCGAACCCACCGGACTTCGGGTTCCCCTGCTCGTCGACCCAGTGGAACTGGTGGTCCTTGAGGCTGTAGGCATTGATCGCGTCGAACGCGACCGTGCCGCCGACCATGCCGGTGATCTCCGGCAGCATCCCCTGCCGGCCGAAGCTCAGCGGCGCGCCCATCGCACCGGTGGCGAGGGCCCCGGTCGTCTGGTTCCACAGGTTCTTCACCCCGTCGCCGACGCTGATGTGGCCGGCCCCCACCTGGTACGCGTCGACGACGCCCTGGGTCTTGAGGGTGAAGGCGGCGAAGTTCTTGCCCTTCATCAGGGCGTCCTTGCCGAACTCCTTGCCGATCATGCCGACCTTGCCGGCGGCCCCGCGCTCCGCGTACTCCTTGAGGAACGCGTTGCGCGCCTCGGCGCGGGCCGCCGACCGGGCCGCCGCGTTCTCCGCCTGCTCCCGCACGGAGGCCCGCATCGCCTCCTTGAAACCCTTGCCGGCGTTCAGCGCCTCCCGCGCCGCGGTACGGGACGCGTACCGCTCGGCGGCGTGGTTCGCCGCGTGCCGGGCGGCGAGGTTGCTCGGTTTGAGCCCGGACCGCGAATCCCAGGCGAACTTTCCGGCGCTTCGTGCGCCGCGGCCCACCGCCTTGGTACCGCGCCAGCCCAGCTTGGCACCGTCCGCGAGTCCACGGCCGGTCGCCCGGGTACCGCGGCCGACGGTCTTGATCGGATTGCGCGCCGCGTACTTCAACGCGTCGCCGCTCTTCCGGGCCCCGTTGGCGATGTAGCGGCCGATGTCGCCCCTGCTCGGCACGTGGTCGACGATCTTCGGCACCGACGACTTGATCTTCGGGCCGAGATCCTTCACCGCGTTCTTGCCGAACCGGTACGCGTCCGGTGCGTGCTCGACCGCCTCCTTGCCCAGCACCGGCAGCGCCTTGAACGGCGCGAGCGCCAGGTGACCGAGCACGGAGCGATTCGTGAGCGCCTTCTTGAACCCCTGCTCGCTGATCGCCTTGATGGCATCCTCGCCGATGATCTTCTCGAGGAACTCGGCGATCGCCTTCTTGATCCCGGCCTCGGCGACGGCCATCGCGCCGCCGATCTCACCCAGCCCGATGAGTCCGCCGAACCCCGGCAGCGCCGCTGCCGCCATCAGCGCCGAGTAGATGGCCTGGCCCAGCATGTAGAGGTCGGTGACGACCATGAACTTCGACATCTCCATGTTGGCGGAGGTGTCGTAGGCGATTTTGGCCTTGCCGTACTGCTGCTCGGCGATCTGCTGAAGCATGTCGCGCAGCGCCTGGTCACGATCCGCGTACGCGGCGGGCGCCCCGTCGCCGATGTATTTCTGGTAGATCTTCTCCGCTGGGACCGACTGGTCCTTCAGCGCGTCCGTCAGTGCATCGCCGGCCTTCCTCCGGGCGTCGCCCATGTCGGCCAGCCCGTGTTCGGACCCCGCCGGGATGTCGATCAGCCAACGCAGTACCTCGCCGGTGACCCCGGGCACCATGCCCTCGACCTCGCGAAGCCACTCGAGGATGGGGTCGAGGATGGCGTCGTTGAAACCGTAGTTGCCGCCCACCGACTACCTCCCCTCTGCCGCCAACCCCACGCGTGGGGCGGCCCCCTGCGAAGGCCGCCCCATGCACATGCCGCCCGTCCCGGGACGGGGATCGCTCTCAGACCTGTGCGGATCCCGGCAGGACCGAGCCGCCGTGCTGGACCGTGCCCGGCTCGACCGCCGTCGCCTCGACGGGCGCCCACTCGCCGTCGCGATAAACCTCCTGCACGTACCGTTCGGCGCCGTCGGTCGGCTGGGCCGTCCCGCCGTCGGAACGGAACTCTGCGTGTTCCACCCCGGTGCCCGGGTCCTGCTGCCCGGCAGGGACGGCCTCCTGCGCCCGGTCGAGAACCTCACCCGGATCGCTGCCTGCCACCTGGAACACCTCGTGCCCGTGCCCGGTGGCGAAGCCGGAGCCGGCCGGCTCGGACGCCGCCGTCTGCATTGCCTGCACGCCCTCGGTCGGTCCGCCCGCTGCCTGGTACATCGCCCGCACGTTGCCGAAGCGGTGCGCCGGAGCGCCGTCGGTCGCCGGCCCGTCGGTCACCCTGCCGTCGACCGGTTGACCGTCGATCGCGTGGCCGGCCAGCATGGCGCGGACGTGTCCGAGCTGCTCCGCGGGGTCCGCGCCGGGACGCTCGGTACCCTCCGGCAACACCCCGTCGGTGACCCATCCGACGCCGTCACGGAAGACCTCGTGCGCCATCCGGCGGTCGCCGTCGTGTGGCGTCGGGCCGTCTTCCACCTCGTGCAGTGTCATCATGCTCGCGGTGGCCACGCTGCCGAGCACCATCCGGCGGTCCGGCGGCCGGTTCCCGGTGCCCTCGGTGCCGGTGTTCTCGGTCGCGTACACCGCGTCGTACGCCCCGGTCGTCCGCCCGGTGCCGGTGCTGCCCGAGCCGGAGGTGTCCGTGCCGGAGCTGCCGGTGCGCTCGGAGCGGACCCTGGTCGCGGTGAGGATGCCGCCTCGGGTGCCACCATGGCTCGACCCGGTGACCTTCGGCTTGTCGGTCTCCAGCGAGTGGATCGACTGCTTGGCCTGCGAGTCCGCGTCGATCCCGTCGACGGCCGCCCACTGCACCGCGTTGCCGACCGTACTGAGCTGCTCGCCGCCGTCGGTCAGGAAGGTCAAGGAGTCGTCGCCTTCCTGCGGGTTGCCGTACTTCTTCAGAAACTCGTGACCGAACTTGTCGTCGCCCCACGGCGCCGACCCCTCCGCTGCCTCGATGCCGGACCGCACCGCCGACCCGTTGGCGGTCAGCTGGTCGCCGGCCAGTGCGTACCGGGCGCCGGCGACGCTGGTCTCGTCGGCGCCCATCTGGACGAACGTGCCCTCGCCCATCAGTCGTCCTCCTCCGCGTTGACCTTCTTCGGCAGTTCGGCGTCATGGCTTTTCAACACGGTCCGGAAGTCGAACGCGCCGGTTCCACCGATGCGCAGGTCGGACGGCACGCCCTCGTTCACGATCTGCTCGGTTTGCTGGGCGACCTGTTCGATCGCCTGCCGGCTGGTCTCCAGGATCGTGCGGGCGAGCGCCTTGGAGTTGGGCTGCCGGTAGACGCGCGGGTCGATGTCCAGATCGATGAGCTGGCCCCGGGGCCCGACCACCACCTTGACCATCCGGTCCGGCGACCAGGCGGTAGCGGTGAGCTGGAAGACCTTCTTCTGCACATCTTGCGCCCGGGAGACCTGCTTGGTCAGGTCGGTGAAGGCGCTCATCAGCGCACCCCAGTCCGGGTGGTCGACCGGTCGCTGCGGCCGGTCCGGCCCGTCGATCATCCAGCACCTCCTCGGCACATTCCGGGCGTGGCGTCCACCATCGACGAACGACATTGCAGACTTTAGCCGAGATCACGCTCTGCCCGAGATGACGATAATCGCCCCAAGCAAGCGAACGACGGGTCAGCTGCCCGTGCGCAGGTGCGCCACGTCGGCGACCCTCGCCCGCGGCACCCAACCCCGGAACACCCCAGGCTCGACTTCGGGCAGCCCGAGCTGCTGGCCGACCGGGGCCCGGCCACCGACGTACTCGGCGAGCAGTTCGTCGCCGCGCTCGGCGAGCAGGATGACCGGCGCGCCGTCGAGCCGTCCGGTCACGTGCAGGTAACCGAACCACTCCAGCTCGCCGGTGGGCACGATCCGGCGGTACCGGCCGGGCCGGACCTCGTCGAAGCCCGGCGCGGGGTCCGCACCGTACAACCGGACCAGGTCGCCGTCCGGGCTCGCCTCGTACTCGGTGCCCTGCCAGCGCGCGCGGTACCCCGGGGTGATCATCGCCCGTCCTCCGTCCAGCGCGGCGCGCCCACCGTGGCGACCCAGGTACCGGTGTCCGCGTCGTAGCTCGCCACCTCGCTCTCCCGGCCGTACCGGTCCAGCCGGCACAGCTGGGCGCCGTGCGGCAGCTCGACGCTGTCCACCTTGAACTCCGGTACCCCGGCGGTACCCGGCGCGATGCCGCTGCCCAGGAACGGGGCCGGCGCCACGACCCAGCCGCCCACCGCGGCCCGGGTCTGCTCGTCCCGGCCGCCGATCGCGACCCGATACAGCTCCGGACAGTAGGCGTACCACCGCAGTACGTGCACATCCTCGTCGTCGAGGCGGAACGGGGTGCGGTCGTGCACCAGCCCGAGCCCGGCGTAGAGCTGCTGCGGCGTGGTGAGCTCCCGCACGCTCTCGTACGGGTGCACGAAGCCGGCCACGTACCGCTCACCGCGCCGGAGGTACGCCTCGGCCTGGTCGGGCGGCAGCACCTTCTGGAACAGCACGGGCGCCGTCGGCGGCGCGTCGCCGGCCGGCGCGACCAGGCCGCCGGCCGGCGCGGCCGGGTCGCCGACCGGCTGCGGCAACGCGGCGCCCACCGCGTACCCGCCGACCACCGCACCGGTACCGGCCGCGTCCGCCATCCGGGTGTCGGGCACCGGGTAGTCACCGGCCTCCACCCGGTCCATCAGGTCCGAGGCCCAGGACACGAACGAGGGCATCATCGTGCCCTCGAACGACAGCTCGATCGCGGACCCGATGTTGACGACCACCTGGCAGTCGTCGTCCGGCCAGGCCAGGGCCAGCTTGACGAACGTCGTCGGGTACGCCGGCGTGTCCGGCGGCAACACCTCGGCCAGCCGCTGCCGGGAGGTGAACACGCAGATCGACGGGATGTCGTCGATCTGCTCCAGCTGCCACGGGAAGTCCTCGTCGGTCAGCGCCGCGTCCGGCCGGGTCGGCTCCGCGACGGCCACCAGCACGTCCGAGACGACCAACGCGTCGATCGCGACGTCGACCTCCTGCCGGGACAGGCCGTACTCGATGGCCTGCTCGGCCTCGTTCGCCGGGGCGAAGTCCGCCGCGATCGGGGTGCGGTCACCGACCGCGTCCGGGGCGATCAGCTCGTCCGCCAGCGGGATCTGGATGTCGCCGAGCGCGGCGCGCATCACCGCGTCGATCTCCACGTACGCGTCGATCGGCTGGCCCGGGTTGATCGCCAGCCGCCACTCCGGGTCCGGCCGCCGCGCCGCCACCTCCTCGTAGCTGGTCAGGGCGTACCCGTCCGGGCGGCTTTCGGGCGTGTAGCCGGACTCGACGTACCCGGTGAGCCCGCGCACCGAGGTGAACACGAGCAGGTGCTCGGCGTCCTCGATGGTCTTGACCACCACCCGCTGACGGTCGGTGTTGGCATCGCTCAGGAAGACCGGGAGGTACAGCGGGGCGGTGGCCACCAGCCGGAAGTAGTCCTGCGAGTGGTTGCGCACCAGCGCGTCGAGCATGAGCCGCTCGACGTCGTTCGACGGTTGCCAGGCCGGTGGCCGCTCGTCCTCGCCGCGATCCACGTCTTCCGTGTCTCCTCAAGCCGTTGCGTCGTCAGTACTCTAGTCAGCACGTCGACGTGGATCACCGGGCCGGCGTGGACCCCTGAGATAGTGTGCGCAGAAGTCAACCCTTCCACCGGCGGAGCCATGGCACGTAACCTTGTCGTCTCGTCCCAGCAGCCCGGGGCCTACCCCACGATCCGCGATGCGCTGGAGATCGCCGAGCCCGGCGACACCGTGTCGATCGCACCCGGCGAGTACCAGGAGTCGCTGGTGGTCTCCGGCCTGCGGGTGTCGCTGGTGGCCTCCGGCGACCCCGGCTCGGTGACCGTGGACTCGACCGCCGTGGGCCTGTCCGTCCTGGCCGCACGCAACAGCGAGGTGACCATTCGCGGGCTGTCCATGCGATCGGGCGACCGGCCCACCGTCGATGCGTACGGCGGCCGGCTCAAGCTGGAGAAGTGCACCCTGCAGGCGGGGTACGCGCCGGCGGTGAGCGTGACCAACCGGACACACCTGGAAGCGGCCGACACCAAGGTGACCGGCGGCCAGTACGGCTTCGTGGTGGAGGACGCCGGCGGGCTGCTGGACAAGTGCGAGATCACCAACGTCGCCGACGACGGCATCATCGTTCGACTCGGCGCCGACCCCACGATCCGCAACTCCACCATCACGGGGTGTGGCTTCCGCGGGGTGTACGTGTACCAGTCGGGGCGCCCGACCATCGAGCGCTGCGACATCTCGCAGACCGCCGACGCCGGCATCTCCGTCGCGCACGGCAGCTCCCCGACCATCGACGGTTGCTGGATCCACGACACCCAGGGCGTCGGCATCATGTTCGGCCGGGGTTGCGGCGGCAAGGTCGAGGAGTGCCGGGTCGAGAACACCGCCAGCCCGGGCATCCACGTCGACGAGGGCGCCAACCCCAGCATCCGGGAGCCGCTGTCCACCGCGCACCGGCCGAAGGTCGGCGTGGCCGCGCTGGAGGGAGCCACCCAGCAGGACCCGGCCCAGATCGAGCGGCTGCTGTCCGAGCTGGACGCCATGGTCGGCCTCGCCTCGGTCAAGGCCGAGGTCCGGGCGCTGATCGACGAGATCCAGGTGAACGAGTGGCGGCGCAACGCCGGCCTCGCGGTCGGCGCGGTCAGCCACCACCTGATCTTCACCGGCGCCCCCGGTACCGGAAAGACCACGGTCGCCCGCATCTACGGGCAGCTGTTGAAGGCGCTCGGGGTGCTGCCGGCCGGCAAGTTCAAGGAGGTCGCCCGCCGCGACATGGTCGGGCAGTACATCGGCCACACCGCGGAGAAGACCTCCAGCGTGATCGAGGAGGCGATGGGCGGCGTGCTGTTCATCGACGAGGCGTACACGCTGTCCCGGGCGGCCGGCGGCGGCAGCGGCGACTTCGGCCAGGAGGCCATCGACACCCTGGTCAAGATGATGGAAGACCACCGCGACGAGATCGCGGTCATCGTGGCCGGCTACACCCAGGAGATGACCGATTTCCTGGACGCGAACTCCGGTCTGGCCTCCCGGTTCGCCAAGACGCTCGAGTTCGAGAACTACACTCCCAAGGAACTGCTGCTGATCGTCAGCCGGATCGCCAAGAACGACGACTACCTGCTCGGCGACGGGATGGACGACGCGCTGTACGAATGGTTCAGCCAGATCCAGATGGGCCAGAACTTCGGCAACGCCCGCGAGGCGCGCAAGCTGCTGGAGGGCATGCGCAAGGCACAGTCCGGCCGGCTGCGCAAGCTCGGCCGGATGCCCTCGCGAGACGACCTGCGCACCCTGGAGCTGGAAGACCTGCTCGGCGCCACCCAGTAGCGACGCCCGAGCAGCGGCTCGACGGGAATGGCTATCGTGGCGCGCATGGCTGTTCCCCGTGCCCGCACGTTCGACGAGGCGTACCTCTTCATGGAGTTGCGGCCGTGCGTCTGCGGCGAGGCGCAGTTCGACCGGCAGAGCGACCACAGCTCGACCGACGGCACGTTCGTCGTCCGCTACACCGGGCAGTGCCCGTCCTGCGGCCGGAGCCGGAGCTTCACGTTCGAGCTGCCGCCCGAGACCCCCGCGATCTCCTTCGACGTGGAGTACGGGTCGGGCAACGCCCCGTCCACCCTGCTCGACGCGGGCGAGTGGCTGGGCGCGGCGGAGTTGTTCGCGGTGAACGCGGACGCGGTGCAGAGCTCCGGCGACCTGTCCGACGACGATCTCAGCACCGTCTACCACCTGCTCTCGGCCGCCGCCGCGGCGACCGCGGAAGTACTCAAGTTCGCGCCGGCCGGGGTCGGTGAGGTGCCGGAGGCGGCGTTCTGGACACCGGTCGGCCGGCTCGCGCTGCAGGTGGCGCCGGAGCGGTTCCGGCGCGACGCGATCGAGGCGGAGCTCGCCGACCGCCGCCGGGCGCTGTCCGACTTCGAGCAGCGCCACGGGCCCGGCTGACCGACCGGCCGCGGAGCCTGGCCAGACGCCGAGTTGGCGGTCAGGTCGAAACGGCCTGACTGCTCAGCGAGCCGGCCGACCGGGCAGCTCGTCGGTGCCGGCGGCGTCCGGCAAGCTTCCGTCGTCGCGCAACCGGGACGGCCGGCGACCGGCGACCAGCGTCTCGATCGCCGCGTCCACCGTCGTGCCGAGCAACCACTCGCCGGTGTGGTCGATCGAGAACACCCGGCCCCGCTCATCCATCGCCAGCAGCGCGGCCGCGTCCCCTTCGACGCCGAGCGGGTACAGCGGCACGCCGAGGACGGTGGCCACGTCGGCGAGGGTCTCGGCACAGGCCGGCGCCAGCAGCGGATCGAACGCGAACGGCTGCGGTACCTGGTCGACGCCGGCCTCGCGGGGCACGATCGCCAGGCCGCCGAACTCGTTCAACGCCGCGATCGCGGCCGGGAACGAGCGCAGCCGCGCGCCGTTCGCCCCGACCCGGCCGTCGGTGCGACGGATCGCCTCCGCGGTCGCGGTGGACACGTCTCGCCCCGGCGCCCACCCAGCCGTTCGCAGCGCCGTCTCGGCGGCCCGGCTGAACCGCGCGGTCACCGCGGCACCTGCGCCAGGTCGAAGCCGAACCACCCCAGCAGGTACTGGCAGGACAGGCACGGCGGCACGGTCCGGCCACCGAGCTCGTCGCCGGGTTCGCACACCCGAAAGGTGACGATCTCGGCGCCACGGAACAGGCCGGTACGCGCCTCGTCGGCGGAGAACGCCGGACGCCGGTCCGCCCGGCGCTGGGTGTCCGCCCGGTGCAGCACGTCGGAGAACGCCGCGACCTCCGAGCATCGCTCGCCGGCCCGCTCCCGGTACCGCGCCGGCGCCGCGCCCAGCGCCGACGCCACCAGCGGATGCAGGTTCGGCTCGCCGTCGCCCTTCATGCTGCGACTGATCTGGACCCGGCCGTCGGCGAGCGTCAGATGGGTGACGTGTTCCGGGAAGCCGGACCGGGTCAGGTCACGACGCGTCTGACGGGCCGGATCCCAGGTACGCGGGGCGGGGATCTCCCGGGCCCGTTCGTCCCGAAACAGCTCGACGACGCGGGAGACCGGCAACGACGGCCACCACGACAGTTCCCCGGTCAGCTTGTCCATGACGCCGCGGCCGGCGCCCACCTCGCGCCGGTCACCGTCGGCCGGGACGGCCCAGAGCACGTAACCGAGATCGAACTCGTGCACCCGTGGCTGCCAGCGGGTGCCGTCCGGCCGGGTGCGGCCGACCCACTGGGCGGCGATCCGCCGCGCCTCGTCCAGCGTGAACACGACCCCTCCCGTACCGTCGCCGCCGGGTTGAGGCTACCGAACCGGTGCACCCGGCTCGGCGCACCGACTGCGGAGCGGGCACGACCGCCGCCGTGCGAGCCCGGGTTAGGGTTACCGGACGGATTCGAGGGCGGTGAGAATGGCAGAGCGGGCACGGGGACGCGCGACCGACGGCGCCGGCTGGCGGCCGCCGCGGCCGGTTCCCATCACACTCCCGGACGAGGTGGCCGGATTTCGGTTCGCCAAGGTGATCGACGGGTTCGACGACGATCAGCGGCCCCGGCCGTGGGCGGCCCGCCCGTGGATCGACGACGACGGGGAACGTGACCAGCTGCTGCAGTACCTGCAGGCCGGCGCCCCGCTGCTGCCCTCCGACGAACGAACCTACGATCTGTTCGATCCCACCAACCCCACGCTGCGCTGGGCGGTCCCGGTCCGATACCTGACCGACGGCGTCTGGGTCTGGTCGACGATCTCGACCTACCAGCTCGAGCATCGCCGGCTGGCCCCGCAGCCGGCGTTCCTGGACCACATCGTCGCCCAGGGCTACCGCTGCCCGCCCGTCCCGGAGGACGTCCGGCTGGCCGCCCGGGAGGCCCTGTTCGAGTACGGCCGGATCGAGCAGAAACTCCGTGCCGAGCACGCACAGCGGCAGTACCTGGAGTCCACGCCGGCCACGCTCGTGCGCGGCGAACTGTCCAACGAGCCGCCGACCATCCCGATGAACGAGGACCGGTTCGGTGAGATCGACCCCGATCATCCCCGGTTCCACCCCGACGTCGAGTCCGCGCTGCTGGACGCGGGCTGGCTGCCCGGTCGGGACGCGGCGGCCCGGGTCGATCCGTGGCTGGCCGAGTTCTGCGCCCAGACCGATCCGACGGGCGCGCGGCACGAGCTGTTCGATGCCGCTCGGGACCTGTACCGGGAGTTCGGGCTGCTCGACGTCGTGCCGTTCGGGCGGGGTGAGCAGGTCGGCGCCTTCCCGATCCACTTCTTCCCGGCCGACGTGCGGGTCGGGGAGGTGTCGGCGTTCTGGCACGCCGGCAAGCTCGGAATCCGGACCTTCCCGATCGGGCGTACCGGCGACGAGGGCAGCATCCTCATCGTCGATGAGGAGGGCCGGCTCTACCTGAGCCACCCGGCGGCGGAGTTCTTCCTCGGCACCGGCATCGAAGCGGCGCTGGAGGTACTGGTCCGCGGCCTGACCGCGGATCTGCTGGAGAGCCGGCTGGACGAACTGCGTTCGGGCCGGCTGCCGGGCGGGAGGCGAGGCACCGATGACTGACGACGCCAGCGACGATCTCCCGCTGATCCCGGGCGCCCGGTACGCGGCCCAGATCCGCCAGTTCGACCAGCCCTCGCTGCGGATGCGCTACCGCGAGGGCGTGGTGATCAACGCGTACGGGTTCCCGGAGTGGGATCTGCTGGCCCGCGCGATGGTCCAGCTTCCCGAGCCCAACCCGGAACTCACCATCGACGAGCAGCGGGTGCTCGACGTGCTCACCGGCAACGAGGTGATGGTGAAGGCGAACGACCCGCTGTGGGCGTTCACCGCCGACGACTACGTCGCCCTGAGCCCGCCCGGATGGGTGTGGGCGCACGTGCCGCGCAGCCGCACGCTGGCGTTGGTACCGGCGGAGGTGCACGCCGCGTTCCGGCACCTCGGTGGTGCCGCGCTGCTCAAGGTGCCGCGGGCGCGTCGTGGGGTGCGCATCGACGACGCCACCCCGGTGCCGATGGAGCACACCGAGCAGCTCGCCGACTCGCTCGTCGATCGGCTGGAACGGCGCCTCGGCTACCCGCTGCCCCCGGCCTACCGCACGTTCCTGACCGGTACCAACGGCGCGACGCCGACCACCCCCGGCATCCACCCCGACCAGGGGTTCGTGCTCGACCAGCCGTTCTTCGGCGTCGGTCGCGACGATCGGATGCAGGACCTGGTGTACGTCAGCGGGTGGTTCGACGACCGGCTGACCACCGACTTCCTGCCCATCGGGTACGTGCAGGGCGGGCTGCTCGCGGTCCGGGTGGCGGGCGGCGACGTCGGCTCGGTCTGGTACCACGACGACGACGACTATCGCGACGACGATCGGTACGACGCCGAGTTCATCTCGGCCAACCTGCTCTACCGGTGCGCGGACGACTTCGACGCGTTCCTGCACGCGCTCGCGGTCGCGCCGAAGTGGCTGTTGCAGCTGCTCGACGACGCGGTCGAGGCCGGACAGGCCCGGAAGCTGGATTCGGACAGCATGGGCGCCGCGCTGCCGCCCGACGCCCGACCGCCTCGCTGACCCACGGCCCGGCGCGGGCCGCGGGTCAGCATGCCGGCACCGTCAGGCACCACCCAGCGTGGGCTTGGGATGGGCGAGCTGCTCCGGCGTCGGCGCGTGGCTGGACACGACGGGGCCGCCCGGCGTCTCGACGGCGAACGCCTCCTCGCCGTTCATCCATGCCCGGATCTTCTCGAACTCCTCGTCGGCCTTCTTCCGGCGTTCCTGCTCGCGCTGTGCCGCCTTGCGCGCCGCCAGCTCGGCGGCGCTGTCGGTACCCGGACGGGAGCTCGACAGGTTCGCGCCGCTCGGCATCCGAGCCGGGCCGCGCAGGCTGTTCGGCACCTCGCTGGTGTCTGCCGGGGCGCCCGGGCGCATCCACTGCGTCGGGTTCTCCAGCACCGGCGCCGTTCCGGAGGGCGGCGGGACGAACACGTTGTCCGCCGGCAGACCGCCGGTCGGTCCACCCGGCCGGGACTGTTGCCGTTCGGGCTTCCTCCCCTGCTTCGGGCCGCGGTTGTTCAGCACCGGCTTCGTCGTGTTCGGCGGACCGCTGCCGGGCCGGCCGGAGAGCCGCTGGGCATCTTCGGACGCCGGATCCGGCGGCCGGATCCGCTTGTTGTCCAGCACGGACGGTGATGTCCCGCCCGATGGGCGCCGGAACGCGTTGTTCTCGTCCAGCTCACCCGGTGCGCCGGGTCGCTGCTGCTGCTGGCCCGGCTTGCCCTTGGTGCCCTGCGGGCTCCCCGGCGGGCGGGAGCCGGGCCGGCCGCCACCGCGACCGGCTTCCGGCTCGCCCGGTCGGCCGGGAGTCTTACCGGTGCGGGCCGGCTTCGCTGGGCTGGCTGGCGGGCGACTCGCGTTGGGGCGACCCCCGGGCGAGTCACCGCTCGGCGCCGTTGGTCGGCTCGCCCCGCGATCACCGAGCACACCAGATCGGTTGAGGCCCGGTGGCCGGTTGGCATTCGGCCGGAATGCGTTCTGGGTCGTCGGCCGAGGCGCAGGCGCCCTCCCGGGGCCGACCTCGGTCGGACCGGTTCGCGCCACCGGCACCGGCGGCGCCAGCGCTGGCGCGGGTGGCGTGCCAAGGGCCGGCGGCGCCGTGTTGGGGGCAACCGGCGGAGCACCGGGGGCAGGCGGTTGGTCGGTCACCGGCGGCGCGTCCAGGGCCGGAGTCTCCGGCGGCGGGCCCGGTTTGGCCACACTCGCATCGGTCATGTTCGGCGGTGGAGCCACGTTCGGCTTGGCCAGATTCGCCGGTTTGAAGGTCGGTGCGGGACCAGGACCGGGACCGGGACCGGGACCGAAATTCAGGTTGGGCGGCACGAATCCCGGGGCGTCCATGATGGCGTTGGAAGGACCCTCGTATCGAGTTGATGAGCCGTCGTAGAGCATGGTGATGGCGGTCTGGTAATCCTGTGCCATGGCGAATTCGATGTCCTGGGCCCGCAGGCTGTAGATCGCTCCAACATCCTTCATGTTGGAGATGAAATTCCCCTTCTCTTCCATCGTGCCATGGGCCATCAGCTCGTCCACGTTGCGAAATGACGGCCCACCGTTGGGGTCGCGGATCATCGTGTCCTGTTCCTTGAAATAGTTCACCGCCTCGCTACGCAGCTCATTCTTGTATTCTTGGTAGAGGACATCGATCTGATGATGGTAACCGGGGATGATGGTGCTCAGGTGGTTGAACGCCTTGATGTTCTGCTCCGCCGCCGTCATCCAGTCGCTCAACGACTTGAGCGTCGCCCCGGGGCCCATCATGACGAACGCCTTGGCCGCGTCGCCGGTCCAGCTGCCCTGGTCCAAAAGCTTGTCGGTCGGGTCCTTCACCCCGAAGAACAGATCGAACAGATTGCCGTGGATGGTGCGCCACTGGTCGGCGATGGCGCCGGCGCCTTTGGCGTTCTGGCCAAGGATCCGGTGCCGGATGTGCTCGATCGTGTTGCCTTCCATGATCTTGCTGTATTTATCGTCATCGCTGACGTAATGGGCCGCTTTATGAGCATCGTCGCCCGCGTCCGGGCTGTTCCTTCCCCACTGGCTGTCGCCGATGTTGCTGGGGTCGAGGTGCCATTCGTCGTCATCGGCGCCCGGCATCTTGCTGCGATCCATGGTGGGTCTGTAGCGGCTGATCTCGTCTTCGCCGGCATGTTGAGTGTTGTAGTGGGTGATGTCACCAGCACCCGTCCGGTAGGCCATCTGCCGGTTGGTGACGAGATCGGTGTTCTTGTTGGTCTCGTAACCGTAATATGCGCTGTTCAATTCAGGATCGTTCGAACCATGCCCCATGTTGTAACTCCCTACCGGCTCAAAACGCGGCGTCGCTGCGGCTCAGTACCCTGAGTAAGTCTTGTTGAAAGGCGCCTGACTACCGTCGATTCGATCGGCCTGGTTCTCCCAGCCCTCCATCGGCCCGGTGTCCTGAGCGTTCTTGTCCTCCTCGGGCACGTCCGAGTGCGCGACCGTGACCTTTTCATGCCCCTCGGCGTCCTTGGTCGTGGTCTTCAGATCGACCGAACCGTCGTCGTGGATGACATTCTCGACGGTGGTGTCGCCGTGGTGTTGGGTGACCGTTCGATAGCCATTACCGTATTCGGTGCTCTCGCTCTCGCCGGATCCCTTGATCTCGCTGCCGCCCTTGTCGTAGAACGTCGTCTTCGAGCGAACGACCGACATCCCGTTCGCGCCGATCGTCGTGTACGACTCGACGACCCGATACGAACCGTCGGCATAGGTGGTCGTCGTCAGATAACCGCCGGGCTGGTGGAACGTGGTCGCGTGCGGATCGTCCGGGTCGGTGATCGCGTCCGGCAGGTTCGACGTGGCTTTGGACTGGTTGTCAGCAACGGTGCCCTGGCTGAACATGTCCTTCGGGATCCCGTCCGGCCGCTCGGCGCCCGGGTTACCGGATGCGTAGGCCAGCGCGGCCGTCACGTCCTCTGCGCTGATCTTGCCGGCGCTGCCACCGTCGGTGAACATCAGGATCTGGCCAACGCCCTGTGCCTGCATCGCGCAGCACTGGATGCCGTTCGTGACGTCCGGAATGAACTGCTGGAACGCGGCGACGTTCTGGGCGAGGTAGCCGGCGACCTTCAGGCCCTCCTGAAACTGGCCGGCGGTGTCGCCGGTGACGGACCTGGTGAACGAGTTGTAACTCAGATCGCTCATCTGGTTCAGTGCCTGAGTGCCGGACAGCGTGGCCATCATCGGCGCCACCTGCGCTGGCTTGGTTTCCTTGCCGGTCGGTTCGACGGAAATTTTCACCAGCTGGCCGGCATACTTGATGATCTCGGTGCAGTCGGCATGGACCTTGTCGGTCATCGACGCTCTCCCTCGCGCTGGCGGCACGACTCACGCAAGCGGGGGCGCCGAGACATCGCCCGGCGCCCCCGCTGCCGTTTCCTGCCCAGGAGGTTAACCCGCGCCGGCAAGAGCGGAGAAGATCCTTCCGGTTACGACCCCAGCATCGGCCTCGGATGCGCGATCTCGGCGCGTGGCTGGTTCGACACGACCGGGCCGCCCGGCGTCTCCACCTGCCACGCCTCCTCGGCCTGCAGCAGCGCCCGGATCTGCTCGTACTCGGCGTCGACCTTGCGGCGGCGCTCTTTCTCCCGTTGGGCGGCCTTGCGGGCGGCGAGTTCGGCCGGACTGTTCGTGTTCGGCCGGGCGCTGGTCAGGTTCGTCTCCGGCCGCATCGCTCCGGACGGACGCAGTCCGCGCGGGATCTCGTTGCCGTCGGTCGGCACCGCCGGCCGGGCCCGCAGGGTCGGGTTCTCCAACACCGACGGCGCCGTGGCCGGCGGCTCACCCACCAGTTCGCTGCCCGGCCAGCCCGAGGCCGGCGGCGCGTGTCCGGTCCGCGGGTCCCGCTTCTCCGCTCCCGGCTTCTTCGGCTGGCGGTTGTTCAGGATCGGCTTCGTCGTGTTCGGTGGTCCGCTGCCGGGCCGCCCGGACAGCCGCGGGGTGTCGGTCGAGGCCGGGTCGGCGGTCGGCTGGTGCGAACCGGTCAGCACCGACGGGCTGCGCGGGCCCGAGTGGGTGAACGCCGTCGACTCCTCGGTGCTACCCGGAAATCCGGGTGTGCGCTGCTCGGACGCACGGTTGGGCCGACCGGGGCTGGCCGGGTTGCGACCGCCCGGCGGGCGGCCCTGGCCGCCCCGCTGCGGTTCACCGCCGGGACTGCCGGGCGACCGGCCGCGAGTCGGCTTGGCCGGGCTGGGCGGCGCCCCCCGGCCCGGGCTGGGCGATCCGCCCCGCCCCGGGTTCGGATGCTCACCGGCACCGGTCGGTGCGCGGCCCGGCCCCGACGGCCGGTTCGCGTTGCCGGTCCGGTCGCCCAGCACACCGGATCGGTTGAGTCCCTGCGGCCGGGACACGTTCGGCCGGAATGCGCGCTGCGCACCCGGCCCGGAACCCGGCGCCGGTCGCCCGGCCAGACCCGGCGGGCCAGTGGGCGCCGGCGCCGCCACCGGTACCGGCGGCGGTGCGCCAGGTGCCGGCGGTGCCGCGGGCGGCGCCTCCGGGGCAGGCGGGGTCGCGGGCGGCGCCGTCGGCAGGTCCGCCGACACCGGAGGCGGCGTCTCGACAACCGGTGGCGTGTCCGGCACCGCCGGCGGATCGGCGACCGGCGGCGGCTCGCTCGCCGGCCGGAACGTGCGCGGCGCGGGGCCGTTCGGCGTCGCCCTCGGGCCGGTCGGGGGCGCCGAGCCGGGCGGCCGGCCGGGCAGGTCGAGGATCGGCATCCCCGGAGCATCGATGATCGAGTTCCGGATGCCCTCGAACGTGGTGGACCGGCCGGACTGCAGGTTGCCGATCGCGGTCTGGTACTCCACCGCCATCGAGTGCTCGATGTCCTGCGCCATCAGGTCGTAGATCGCGCCGGCCTGCTTGACGCTCTGCATGAACCGCTGCTTGTCCTCCATCTGTCCGTGCTTGAGGAAGTCGTCCAGCTGCGTGTAGGTCTTGATCTCGTGGTGCCCGCCGCTGCGCGGCGCGTTGGCCTTGAGCCAGCGCTGCGCCTCCGCCGTCACCGCCGCCTTGTACTGCTCGTACAGGTCGGAGATCGCCTGCTGCTTGGTCGGGATGACGCTCGCGATGTGCTGGAAGCCCTCGATGTTGTACTGCGCGGCGTCGATCCAGTCGTCCAGCGACTTGAGCGCGGCACCGGGGCCATTCTGCAGGAACGCCTCGGCCGCGTCGCCGGTCCAGGCCTGCTTGGCGACCAGCGCGTCGGTCGGCCGCTGGATGTCGGCGGCCATCGTCTCCAGCGACTGCTTGACCTTCTCCCAGGCGTGCTGGATGGCCAGCACCTGGCCCTGCTTCTGGCTGTCGATGCGAGCCTTGACGTGCTCGATCGTGTTGCCTTCCATGATCTTCTTGTACTTGTCGTCATCGCTGACGTAGATCCCACCCGCGGCATGCGCGTCCCTGCCGTCCGGGTCCGGATGCGGGTTGGACAGATCGATGTCACCGTCGTTGCCGCCGGGCATCTGCGACCGGTCCATCGTCGGCTTGTACTTCCCGAACAGGTCGCTACCGGCGCCGTCGACGTAGTAGTGCGTCGGATCGGAGCCCGGGTCGGTCTTGTACTGCATGTGCCGGCTCTGGATCAGCTCGGTGTTGAGGTTGGTGTCGTAGCCGTACCGATGGTGGCCCTGCGGCGCCTGGTGCCCCATGGCGGTGCGTCCCTTCGCGAACCGGTTCCGGATGCTGGTCTGTCAGTAGCCGCCGTAGGCGCCACCGAGGCTTCCGCTGCCGTCGACGTGGGTCTCGTCGTACCAGCCCTCGATCGGTCCCTTCTCCGGCTCGTCCTGCCCGGTCGGGGCATCCTCGTGCTGCCGGTTGACGACCTCGTGACCCTGGCCGTCCTTGGTGGTCGTGGTGAGATCGACCGCACCGTCGTCGTGGATGGTGGTCGTGGAGGTGGTGTTGCCCTCGCTGCGGGTGGTGGTGCGGTAACCGTTGCCGTACTCGGTGTCCTCGGTCTGCGCGGTGTTCTTGATCTCCTTGCCGTCGGAGCCGTAGAACCGTGTCGTCTGGTGCACCGTGGAGGATCCGTTCGGCCCGGGCACCGTGTACGACTCGACCACCCGGTACGAGCCGTCGGAGTACGTCGTGGTGGTCGTGAACTCGCCCGGGTAGTGCGTCGTCGTCGCGTTCGGATCGTTCGGGAACGCGATCGCGTCGAACTGGTTGCCGCCCTGGTTGAAGTTCTCGATGTCCTGGTCGAGCTGGGTCTTGGTGCCGAGTACCTGCTTCGGGATGCCGTCCGGCCGCTCGGCGTTGGGATCACCCATCGCATAGGCCATCGCGTCGGCCACGTCGGTGGCGTCGAACTTTCCGGCGCTGTCCGCGTCGGTGTAGTGCAGGATCGTGGCGATCGCCTGCGCGGCCATCGCGGTGCACTGGATGCCCTTGCCGCACGCCTGGATGAACTGCTGGAACGACTTGGTATTCACGGCCAGATAGCCGCCCACCTGGTACGCCTCGGCGAAGACCTCCGGCCCGCCCAGCATGCCGGTAGTCGCCAGCTCGCTCATCTGCTGCAGGGCCTGGGTGCCGTTGATCGAGGAGGACATGAGGCTGTCCTTGCCGTGTTGCGTCCCGCTGCCGAAGCTCGAGATGCTCTTGGCGTAGTCGATGATCTCCGGGACCTTCGCCACCACACGGTCAGCCATCGGCACGCCCCCTTCAGCTTCGCGCACCGTCGGCGGCTCCCGCCACGATGCGATCGCCAGTATGTCCTCTTGGCGAGAATAACCGCCATGCGCAATCCGTGAAGTGAGCGGTGCCAGGCGCCGGGCGGTCAGACGACCGGGGGGAGCCAGGCGAGCTGGACCAGCCGGTTGCCGTGCCGGCGGGTGGTCAGCCAGCCCCGGCCCGGCGGCAGCAGCTGCGGCTTGACGTTGCCCAGCAGCGCACCCTCCTCGCGCGGACCGGACATCGTGATGCCGGGCGAGGCGAGCTCCCGGATCCGGGACATCATCGGCTCGTACAGGGCACGGCTGGCGCCGCCGACCCGGCGGGCGAGGATGACGTGCAGGCCGATGTCGCGGCTCTGGGCGAGGAACTCGGTCAGCGGCGACAGCACGTGCGAGGGCCCGGTCGCGACCAGGTCGTAGTCGTCGACCAGCACGTACAGCTCGGGGCCCTTCCACCAGCTGCGGTCGCGCAGCTGCTCGGGGGTGACGTTCGGGCCGGGCAGCCGCTCCTTCATCACCTCGACGACCTGCCGGATCATGTCCTTGGCGACCTGGGTGGAGTGGCCGTAGCCGATCAGGTGCGGCCCCTCCAACGAACCCAGCAGGCTGCGGCGCAGGTCGATCATCATGACCTTGGCCTCGGCCGGCGTGTACCGCTCGCTGATCGACCGCGCCAGGCTGCGCAGGAACGTGCTCTTGCCCGACTCGATGTCGCCGAACAGCAGGAAGTGCGGCTCCGCCGCGAAGTCCAGGTACACGGGCTGCAGGTCGTTCTCGGCGATGCCGATCGGGATGCCGCGCTGCAGGTCGTGCCCGGCTGCCGGCAGCGCCTCGTACGGCAGGCGGTCGGGCAGCAGGCGCACTCGGGGTGCCGGCTCGCCGCGCCACTCGTTGCGGACCGTCTGGACGAACTTGGCGATCCCGTCGGTGAGGTTGCCCGCGTCCTGCTGCCCGTCGATCCGGGGCAGGCCGGCGAGGAAGTGCAGCGCGTCGTGGGTGAGACCGCGGCCGGGCGTGCCGGTCGGTACGTTCAGCGCCGCCCGCCGGTTGATCTCGGAGTCGGCGGGGTCACCCAGCCGCAGCTCCAGCCGGGTACCGAACATGTCCCGCACCGCGGGCCGCATCTCCATCCACCGGGTGCAGGTGACGATCAGGTGGATGCCGTAGCCGAGGCCACGGTTGGCCAGCTCGGTGACGCCCGGTTCGAGGTCCTCGAACTCGTTGCGCAGGGTCACCAGGCCGTCGATGACCAGGAACACATCGCCGAACCGGTCCTCGGTGAACTTGCCGTCCCGCTTCATCCGGCGGTACGTGGCCATGCTGTCGATGCCGTTGGCGGTGAACCGCGCCTCCCGCTCGGCCAGCAGGGTGCGCAGCTCGGCGACGGTGCGGCGGACCTGGTTGGTGTCCATCCGGCCGGCGTTCCCGCCGACGTGCGGCAGCTCGCGCAGCGTGCTCAGCCCGCCGCCACCGAAATCGAGGCAGTAGAACTGCACCTCGCGTGGGGTGTGGGTGAGCGCGAGGCTGCCCATCAGGGTGCGGATGATGGTGCTCTTGCCGGTCTGTGGGCCGCCGACCACGACCACGTTGCCGGTGGCGCCGGACAGGTCGGTCCAGAGCAGGTCGCGGCGCTGCTCGAACGGCTTGTCGATGATGCCGGCGACACCGCGCAGGGTGCCCAGCAGCTCCGGGTCGGTGACGGTCAGGCCGCGCCGCGGGTCGGCGGACAGCGGCGGCAGGATCTGGTCCAGCGTCGGCGGCTCGGCCAGCGGCGGCAGCCAGACCTGGTGCGCCGGCACGCCCTGCCCCTCCAGCCGGGCGACGACCACGTCCAGCAGCGTCTCCCCGAGCACGTCGTCGTCCTGCTCCGGGGTCTGTGCCGGCTTCTCGTCGGTGACCACCGGCGGCGTCGCGTACCAGGTGGAGTACGCCTGCACCGGGTCGACCTGCCGGTCCTCCCGGCGCTGGTTGCCGACCCCACGCCGGTAGCGACCCGACACGTACGCGGCGCGGAACCGGACGAGCCCCTCGGTGCCGGCCTTGAGGTAACCGTGGCCGGGCGAGCGGGGCAGCTCGTACGCGTCGGGCACGCCCAGCACGCTGCGGCTCTCCATCGAGGAGAACGTCCGCAGGCCGATCCGGTACGACAGGTGGGTGTCCAGGCCGCGCAGCCGACCCTCCTCCAGCCGCTGCGAGGCCAGCAGCAGGTGCACGCCGAGCGACCGGCCGACCCGGCCGATCTGCACGAACATGTCGATGAAGTCGGGCTTCGCGGTGAGCAGCTCGGAGAACTCGTCACAGATGATCAGCAGGCTCGGCAGCGGTGCCAGCGGGACGCCGGCCGCCCGGGCCCGCTCGTAGTCGCGCTGCGAGGCGTAGTTGCCGGCCGAGCGGAGCAGTTCCTGCCGCCGGATCAGCTCGCCCTGGATCGCGTCCAGCATGCGGTCCACCAGGGAGAGCTCGTCCTCCAGGTTGGTGATCACCGCGCTGGTGTGCGGCAACCGGTCCAGCGTGGTGAACGTCGCGCCGCCCTTGAAGTCGACCAGGACGAAGTTGAGCACCTCGGAGCTGTGCGTCACCGACAGCGCCAGGACCAGCGTGCGCAGCAGCTCGGACTTGCCCGAACCGGTCGCGCCGACCAGCAGGCCGTGCGGGCCCATGCCGTCCTGCGCCGACTCCTTGAGGTCGAGCTCGACCGGGCGGCCGTCCGGGCCGATGCCCAGCGGGACCCGCAGCCGGTCCCGGTTCGGCCGGGTCGCCCAGGTGCGGCCGAGATCGAACTCGTACGGGTCGCCGATGTTCAGCAGTTCGGCCAGGCCGAGTTCACCCGACATCGGCTGGTCGGCGAGCGACGCGGCGGACAGCCGCAGCGCGGACAGCTGCCGCACCAGCGCCTCGCACTCGACCGGATCCAACCCGTCGGCGGTCCCGATCTCGGCGGTGCCGTCCATCGTCGTACTGGTCATGGTGCCGTCGTTGGCGACATCGAGCACCAGCGAGGCCTGATCCAGCAGTCGCGGCGGCGGGTTGGTCAGATCGATGATGGTGACGCCCTCGACGCCGCCCTCGGTCATCAGGTGGTCGGAACCGGCGGTGTCGCCGCCGTCGATCACCACCACCAGGTGGGTCGCCCCGGACGGCGGTGCGGTCGGGTCGAACCGCGGCCGGTTGACCAGGACGTCGTCCAGCATCGCCTCCAGCGCGGTGACCGTGGGGGCCACCAGCCGGAGCTGGCCGACCGCGTCGACCTTGGTCGGGTGCAGCGCGTGCGGCAGCCACTTGGCCCAGTCCCAGGCGGCCCGGCGGTCGTCCGACACGCACAGCCCCAGCAGCGCGTCGTCCGGCGCGTGGAACGTCCCGTACTGCCCGAGCATCGCCCGGACCAGGCCACGGATCCGCTGGTCCGAGCCGCGCAGGTAGACCCGCGAGAAGCCGCGCAGAGCCATCGCGACCGGCAGGTCGGGGACGATCGAGTAGGTGGTCACGAACCGCCGCAACGCCATCGCGCACAACGGTTCCAGTTCGTCGACCGAGCGGGTCTGCGGCGGCACCAGCGGGGTCGCGATCTCCTGCGGGCCGAGCCCGATGCGGACCACCGCGAAGTCGCCGTCGGTGCTGCGGCGTTCCCAGAGCCGGCCGCTCGCCGCGGTGGACCACAGCGCGCCCGGGTCGGGATGGCGGTAGTACATCGCCTCGCGCTGCTTCTCGATCGTGTTGCGCACCTGTGCCCGCAGCTGGCTCAGCTTGCGCATGAACTGGCGGCGTGCCTCGATCATCTCCTTCTTGCTCTGCCCGCCCCCCTGCTGGGTGAGCTGCACGGCGATCATGCCGAGGATCGACACGCCGTACATCCCGCCGGCGACGTAGGCCATCGGGCCGCCCCGTTGGGTGCCCATCATCAGCCCCATCGCGGCCGCGCCCGCGGCCATCGGCAGGATCATCATCATCCGCTGCCAGCCCTTGGCGTTGGGCTGCGGCGCCTCGGGTGGCGGATCGAGGATCACCTCGCCGGAGGGCAGCTCCGGCGAGGGGCGACGCGGCGGTCGCTTGACGATCTCGGTTCCCACCCGTACACCTCCTGCATCGGGTTGTCCGCCCCGCGCGACGCAAAGTCTCTGGAAGATCACTCTGAGCGAGGCGGATACGAGGGAACACCGGCCTCGACGGAACCCTACCTGCCGAGGAAAGCCTGTGTCGCAACGCAGGGATGTCTGAATCGGCGCGGTGCGCCCGGCTGCTACCTTGGGCACTCGTGACCACCGGCCCTCGCCGGTGTCAGCACCGTGTTTCCCGGTCGGAGGTGACCTTCAGTGACGGCCCCAGTGGGCACCTCGGTGGGCATGGGTCTCGCCCGCGTCACCGTCTCCACCCCCAAGCGCCGCATCGACGTCGCGCTGCCGGAAGACATCCCGGTCGCCGAACTGGTCCCCAACCTGCTCCGGCACGCCGGCGAGAACGCCGCCGACGAGGGCGAGCTGCACGGCGGGTGGGTGTTGCGTCGGGCAACCGGCGCCCTGCTCGTGCCCACCCGCAACCTGGCCGCCCAGGGGGTCCGCGACGGCGAGGTCCTGCACCTCGTGCCCCGGCGCACCGAATGGCCGGAGCTCGAGTACGACGACGTGGTCGAGACCATCGCCAGCGGCGCCCGGCGGTACGGGCGGTCCTGGGGCGCCGCCGCCACCCGGCGCTGCGCGATGGCGGTCAGTCCGGCGATCTTCCTGCTCGGCACCACGATGGTGCTGCTCTCCGACCCGCCGTGGCAGGTGCCCGGCATCGTCGCCATCGGCTTGGCGCTGATCCTGACCGTCGTCGGCATCACGCTGGCGCGGGCGATGTCCGATGCGGTCGCCGGCGCCGTCGTCGCCGGCAGCGGACTGCCGTTCGCCTTCCTGGGCGGCCTGCTGGTCGCCGCGCCGAACGTCCGGCTGACCTCGCTCGGCCTGCCACACCTGTTGCTCGGTTCGGTGTTGCTGCTGGTCTTCGGCGTGATCGGGTACGTCGGGGTCGGCGCGTTCTCCCGGCTGTTCGCCGCCGCGGTCGCGGTCGGGCTGCTCGGCGGCGTCGCCGGCCTGCTCGGGTTCTCCTCGATGCCCTCGGCCGGGATCGCCGCGGTGGTGCTGACGGTCGGCATCGCGCTGATGCCCGGGTACCCGCTGATGTCGCTGCGGATCGGCAAGCTGCCGCTGCCGTCGCTGCCACAGCGGGCCGAGGACATGCTGGCCGACCCGCCGATGCCGCAGCGATCCACCGTGTACGCGGCGGTGGCCCGGTCCGACGAAATCCTCACCGGCACCCTGCTCGGCGTCGGCATCGTGGCACTGGCCAGCATGGCTGCCCTGCTGCTCAACGGCACGGCGACCGGGGTGATCCTGGTGTTGGTCGCCTGCATCGCGATGCTGCTGCGGGCCCGGCTGTTCCCGACCCCGCGGCAGCGCGTCTCGCTGCTGGTCGGTGGCATCGTCGGGATCGCCATGGTGGCCGTGGCCGGCGGCCTGGTCGCCGACTCGAACCTGGTGCGCTTCCTGCTGCTGCTCGGTGTGCTGGTGGTCGGGGCGTTGGTGCTGGTCGCCGGCATGCTGTTCAGCAAGCGGCCGCCGTCGCCCTATCTCGGGCGCTTCGCCGACATCTTCGACGTGATCGCGATCATCGCGCTGGTGCCGATCACTTGCAGCCTGGTTGGCCTGTACTCCTACATCCGAGGCGTCTTCGCCTCGTTCGGCTAGGCCGTCAAGGCTCGGAAGGACCGCGGATGGCGTCCAGGAAGGACCAGCTTCACTCGTACCAGTTCCTGCTGCGACGGGTGATCTCGGCCGTGGTGATGCGCGAGACCGACCCGGCGCAGGCGCCGCTGCGGCGCGGTACCGGCGCGGCGTTCGCCGGGGTGATGATCGCGGTGATCGTCGCGGCCGCGTTCGGCGTGATCGGCATCTTCACCAAGGTCGGCAGCACGTCATGGAAGCAGGACGGCACCGTCGTGGTGGAGAAGGAGACCGGCGCGACCTACGTCTACAACAACGAGTTGCTGACCCCGACGCTGAACTACGCGTCGGCGCTGCTGCTCGCCGGCAAGGAGACCCCGACGACGGTGACGGTGCCGCGTGACTCGCTGGCCGCGGTCGGCCGCGGGATCATGCGCGGCATCCCGGACGCGCCGACCGCGCTGCCGGACGCGAAGCGGGTCACCGGGGTGCCGTGGACCCTGTGTTCGGTGCCGAGTCAGGACAGCAACGGCCACGCCGTCACCCGTACCAGCCTGGCCGTGGGCCGGGGCGCCAACGGCGGTGCCGCCCTGGGCGACAAGGGGCTGCTGGTGAAGGACTCGCAGAGCGGCGACACCTACCTGGTCTGGCACAGCACGCGCTACCAGATCAAGAGCCCGGACCCGGTCGTGGCGTCGCTGTTCGGCGCGCAGGTCAACCCGACGACGGTGGGCCTGGCCTGGCTCAACGGGCTGCCGGCCGGAATGGACATCGGTCCGATCGACGTGCCGGACCGCGGCAAGGCGTCCTCGGCGGTGTCCGGCCACACGATCGGCGACGTGTTGTTCGACCGCACCGGCTCCGGCGACAAGCAGTACTACCTGGTGCTCTCGGACGGCGTCGCCGCGATCACCGACCTGCAACGCTCGGTCCTCGCCGGGCAGTACACGATGCATCCGCAGGAGGTGCCGGCCGCCGAGATCAACGGGATGACCAAGAGCCACCAGCTCACCCCGCCGAGCAACACCGGGGTGCGGCCGCCGAGCTCCGCGCCGAAGCTGACCGACGCCGGGGCCACCAGCACCTGCGCGCTGTACGAGAGCGCAGCACAGCCGCCGCAGATCGTGGTCGGCGCGGCGGAGAGCGCCGTCAGTACCCGGACGCAGCAGCAGACCGGGGACGGCAACGCCCTCGCCGACGCGGTCTGGGTGCCGTCGGCGCACGTCGCCGTGGTCCGGGCGATGAGTTCCAGCAGCTCGCTCACCGGCACCTACGCCCTGGTCACCGACAACGGCGTGCGGTACGGCGTGCCCACCGTCGCCGCCCTGCACATGCTGGGGTACCAGGAGCAGCAGGCGGTGAGCATGCCGGCCGGTCTGGTCAGCCGGATCCCGGCCGGGCCGACCCTCGACCCGAAGGCCGCCGCGGTGGCGGTGGACATGCAGAAATCCGGTAACTGAGCGGTATCGGCGAACCCCGGCCGATGCCGTGAGGTGGCTCGGGGTTGACCGTGCGGGTTATCGTCTGGGCTGGCCGGCCATCAGGACGGCACCACAACTACTCGCCCCGCGGCTGGGGGGCACGCTCAGAGAATGAGGTGACACACCTTGGGAGATCGCGCTCATGTGGGGCAGGCCCAGATCACCGCTGCCGCCAAGAAGGCGGACGATGTCGGTGAGGGCATTGCCGGGAACCTCAACGTCCTCATGCAGCAGATCGAGGCGGCCGAGGCCGGCTTCAAGGGCGGCGGTGGCCGGGCGTTCCAGCAGAAGTCGCTCGAGATCCACAACGACCTGAAGACCATTCTTCAGAACCTCAACAGGCTGGCCAATGCGGCCGACTCGTCGGTCACCGACTACGGCAGCACCGACGCCGACATCGAGCAGGAAATCAACCAGGTCGGCGCCGCCTACGGCGGCGGCTCGGTCGCCGACGGCCTTCGCGCCTGAGCCCGGTCGAAAGGTAGCCACACATGGGGTACAGCGACGACGATCTCGTCTACCACTTCTCCGGCATCACCGACGTCGCCGATGCGATCAACCGGTTCTGCTCGGAGATGCAGAGCAACCTCGACGAGGTGGATTCCCAGTTCAAGGCGCTGCTCGCCGGCGACTGGAACGGAATGGGTGCCGAGGCGTTCGACAGCGTCAGCGCCAAGATCCACAGCGCGGCGAACGACCTGGAAGCCACCCTGCAGAGCCTGTCGCAGAAGGTCGGCGACGCGGCATTCAAGTTCAAGGACGCCGACGCCCGGGCCGCCTCGCGGATCTATCAGGGCTGACCCGTTCTCGCACGACATCGGGCCCCGGACCTCGTCCGGGGCCCGATGTCGTGCGATGCGCTCCGCGGGTCGTCCGACCAGTCAGGCCGACCCTGGCGTCAGCGGTCGACGTCGGGCGTCCGGACCAGCACGCCGGGCGTCCGGCATCCCGTCAGGCGACCGGCCTCAGGGCATCTTGTCGAAGAGCTCCACCGGCGGGGCCGGCAGATCGTCCTCCGGGCTGTCCCGGGGTGGGGTGGCCAGCCGGACCGACCAGCGGCGGCGCCGGCCCCGCGGGATCGCCACCGCGGCGCCGACCACGACGAGCCCGGCGAGCACGCTGAGCGCCGCGATGAGCAGCGCCAGCCGGCTGCTGCCGGCCCAGACCCGCCCGCGCTCGATGTCGGCGGCGCTGCGGCGCGCCCGCTGGTAGCCGGGCAGTGCGGCCGGGCTGTGCTCGGACATGGTCTCGGTGATCGCACGGTGCGGGTTGACCATGCCCGCGCCGTACTCGTGGCTGTTCGGACCGCCCGGAGTCGGCGACGCGGTCGCCTTGAGCCGGCGTTCGATCTGCTCCGGCCCGAGCTGCGGCCAGCGCGCCCGGATCAGCGCGACGGTGGCGCTGACCTCGGCCGCGGCGACATCGCTCCCGCTGGCCGTGGTCAGGCCCTTCTTGCGGGCGGTCGTCGTCACGCCGGCTCCCGGCGCGACCAGGTCGACGTACGATCCAGTAGCCGAGCCCTCCTGCAGGGTCTCGTCCGGGCCGACCGCGCCGACCCCGAGCACGCCCGGGTAGGCGGCCGGGTACGGCGTCTTCTTCTTCGGCTCGCTGGCCTCGACGCCGACCGCGGCGACCACCACCCGCCCCTTGTCCAGCGCGTACGCGACGGCCGACTTGAGCGCGCTGTCGTCGGTGTGCACGACGATCGAGACGTTGACGACCGAGGCACCGTGGTCCACCGCGTACCGGATGCCCTTCGCGACGGTGGCCGGATCAGGGGTTCCGTCGTCGCTCTGCGTCGTGTCGTCGATCTGCTTGGTGACGGCCACCGGGAGCACCTTGGCGCCCGGCGCGATGCCGTAGAAACCGACGCTGTCGCTCTGTTGCGCCACGATGACGCCGGCCATCCCGGTGCCGTGGCCGACGCAGTCGGTGTCGCCGTCGCCGCCGCCCTTGAGGAAGCTGGTGCCCGTGCCGACGTGCCCGTCGAGCTGCGCGTTCGAGGCGTCCACGCCGGTGTCGACGACGCCGACCAGCACGCCGGCGCCGGTCGTGAACGGCCACACCGACTGCGGGTCCAGCGCGAGCTGCGCCCAGGAGACGCCCTTGGCGGACTTGCCCGGCTGCGCGCACTGATCCTCGGCCAGCGCCGGCGCGCTCGGCGCGAACGTACCGGTCAACGCGGCGACGCAGGCGGCCACCAGCAGCGCCACCGGCCGGCTCGCACCGGCGCGCCGCATCCACCGCGGACGAGCCAACATGGCTGCCAGCCTACGGCGGCGCGGGCCGGCCGCGGCATCGGCATCGGTCGGGTTCACCGGCGGCTCGGTGCGCCGAAACGTTGCTGCTCCACCGATGTCGGGGACACCCACACGTACCGGTCGGCTCCCCCGCCGATCAGCGCGAACATGTCGTCGCGCAGCGCGGTGAGCAGCTGGATCGCGCTGCCGTCGAGCCGCAGCACCGAGCCCAGCGAGAACGACTCCTCCTTGCCGAGCCGCTGCAGCATCACCAGGTTGGACTCCTGTACCGCCGGGAACCCGTACGCGGTGAGCTGGTGCAGCACCGTCAGCTGCGTCTGCCACGGACCGAGGTCTGGCCGACGGGCGGCGCCGAGCAAGCCCATGTCGTAGATCAGCAGCGCCGGACGCAACGAGTTGGAGGCGACGGTGACCGGCCGCTCCTCCGGCATCACCGCCATCCGGTCGGACCGGCCGGTCGCCCACTGGCCGAAGCCGTTCCAGTGCTCGGGACGGCGGGAGAACACGACCACCCGGGCGCCGAGCGCGAGCGCCCGGAACGCGAGGAGCCGGGCGCCCCACAGCCCGCCGACGAAGGTGAGCCGGGTCGGCTCCGGCCGGAAGGTACGAATCTGGACCGGCTTGCGGTCCCGGTCGTGCCCCAGCAGCATGCCCACCGCCGGCATGCCGAACCCGATCTCGTCCAGCGCGGCATCGGAGGCCAGGTGCGAACCGATCCGCAGCGGCGGCAGCGGGCGGACCCGGCTGCCCAGCCGGGCCTGGTCGTCGGCCGGGCCGTACCCGCCGCCGTACACGGTGCCGTGGCCGGAATCCGGCGGTACGAGCGTGCCGGTCGCGGCAGGCGTGCGGGCACTGGCCGAGCCGCCCTGCGCAGCGTTCGCCGACTGCGTGACACCGCCGGCGTTGCCGGTCGGCGCGAGCAGCAGCGTGCCGCCGGTCTCGCCAACGATCTTGCTGGTCGCCGCGGTGTCCGGCGCCCCGCCCTGAGCCGGCTCCACGGCCGCGCGCTCGGCCGGCTGGACCCGTTGCTGCGGCCCGGGGTCGGCCACCGGTGCCGGTGGCGGGAGCGCACCGAGCACCGGGCCGGCGGACTGCTGGGCAGGCCACATCGGTCTGCCCGGCACCGGGGCGGCCGGTGGCATCGACCGCGCGACAGCGGGCCCGTCCTGGGCCTGATCGCGCGGCGTGTCCTGACCGCTCACGCCGCCTCCTTCCCGCATCGTCGGGTGGCCATCATCGCGCACCGCCGCCAGTCGGCGCGGTCGCGTACACCGCTGGTGCCTGTTCGCCGTCGAGCCGGAACACGCTGCCGCCGGCCCGGGAGACCGCCTGCTTCACCGCCGTGCAGGTTTGGGCGAGCAGTTCGGGCTCCGCCGCCACCCGCAGCAGGCAGCGCACCTCGATCAGCTCCTCGTACGGGGCGAGGACGATGGACAGGCTGGTCAGCGCGGCCGGCACCCGGCTCATCGCGTCGAGGAACGGGCCGCTGTCGCGCAGCCCGGGCCAGGAGCTGACCCAGAAGCACGCGTGCGCCAGGCTGGTCGACTGCCACGCGGTCCAGCGCTCCTTGACCGCGGGGGTCGGCCCGCCGGCGGCGGACTGGCTCAGCTCGCAGGAGCGGGTCAACGCGTCCAGCAGGCCGTCGCTGTTGAGCACCTGGAAGTCGAGGCCGGCCCGGCGCAGCGCCTTGCCGACCCGGCGAACCAGGGCGCCCAGCATGACCGGGACCTGCTCGGACTCGTCCGCGCCGCCGACCGACGCCTCGGCCACCGCCCGGGCGTCGAACCGGATCGCCACCCAGGTGGCCTGGTCGGCCGCGCTGGTCAGACCGAACTTCGCGACGAGCTCCCGGTACGACTCACCGGCGGCGCCGCCGGCCCGGACCGGCAGGGTGTGCCGAACCACCTGGACCACCGCGCCCGGCTGTTCGGCGTCCTGCGCCAGGCTGGCGAGCTTGGTGAGCGGTACCTGGCCGAGCGCGTCGCCGTTCACGCCCTGGGGCGGGACGACGGCCACCACCGCGAACGAGCCGGCGCCGTCCCGGCCGATCCCGACATCGATGCCGTTCGGACCTTCGACGGTCCGTACGGTCAGGTCGGGGACGAGCCGCCGGAGGGCGACCAGCCGCTTGTCGTCGGCGGCCGGCTGGCGCCCGGTCTTGCGGCGCAGGTACTGGCGGCGCAGCAACATCCGCTCCACCCACCAGCGGCCGCCCGACCGGGCGAACGTGATCACCACGATCGCGACGCTGAGCACGATGCCGCCGATGAGCGCGTACATCGACTGCCCGAGCAGCAGCAGGATCCCGACGATCAGCACCTCGATGAGCACGAGTTGCAGCACGTTGACCGGGCCGAGGTAGCCGTGCCGCCGGCGGCGCAGGAACGTCACCGGCCGGCTCGCGGCGGCGGGCTCGGCGCTGATCCGCGCCACCGCGCGCACCCGCGACGGCGGCTCGTTCATCGTCATCCGCAGACCCTTTCCGCCACGTGCCCCTGCGACCAGACCGGTCCCCCGCCATCCTAAGGATCACCGCACGGTCCATGCCATGCGTGGCCGCCCAGACCGTTACAAGATCAAGTAGTCGCGCGGACACGCACGGCGACAAGAGCGTCCCGACCTCCATACGGAGCCGTCGCGGGGCGCGACGTGGCGCGCCGAGTTCCGCGACCAGAGCGGTCCCGTCGCCAGGTCAGGCCAGTCCGTCGGTGGTCAGGCCGGTGCGGCGGGCCGGGCCGACCGCACCGTCGGGTCAGTCCGATGGGCCCGCGGGTCAGTCCGGTGGGCCCGCGGGTCGGGCCGGCCGCCAGGTCGGGTCAGGCTGGTGCCGCCGGCGGGTCGGGTCGGCCACGAAGTCGGGTCGGTCCGGTTCATGGGCGAGCGGGCCGGCCCGGCGGCGGCTCGGGCCGGTCCGGGCGCGGTCGGTCCGGTTCCGTCGGCCGGTCCGGCGGCGGGGCGGCGAGGGCGGTGGGGATGTCGCGGTAGACGTGCAGCTCGACGGTCCTGGTACGGCGCAACACGTCGCGCGCCTGACCGACGTTGCGGGCGAACCTCAGGTCGGCGCCGGAGCGGGCCAGCTCGGCGTGCAGCTGGCCGAACATCTGGGCCGCGGTGACGTCCACGAACGGTACGGTCTCCGCGTCCACGACGACCATCCGCACCGGCCGTTGTGCGGCGAGCGCACGGATCCGGGTGCGCACGAAGTCCGCGTTGGCGAAGAACAGGCCGGACTCGATCCGGCACACCAGCGCGTCGTCCGGCGGTACCGCGTGTGGGTCGCGCTCGACGTCGATCCACGCGTCGAGCCGGTCCGGGCGCCGGCCGAGCACCGCGACGTTGGGCCGCGACGACCGGTACAGCAACAGCAGCAGCGCCACCGAGATCCCGATGAACAGGCCCGGCAGGGTGTCGAAGACGACGACGCCGGCGAGCGCCGCCAGCGCGGCGACGAAGTCGGCCCGCGCCGCCTTGCCGTAGACGCGGCCCAGCCCGCGGGTCGACACCCGCCACAGCTCGCGCAGCGAGCCGAAGTCGACCAGCTCGACGACCGCGGCGATCACCACCGCGGCCAGGGTCGCCTCCGGCAAATTCTCGAACAGCCCGGTCAGGAACAGCAGGGTGAGCAGTGTCAGGCCGGCCACGGTGGCGCCGGACAACTGCGATCTCGCGCCCGCGCCGCCGTTCACCGCGGTCTTGGACAGGCTGCCGTTGACCACCATCCCGGACGCCAGGCCGCTACCGAGGTTGGCCGCGCCGATCCCGATCAGCTCGGCGTTCGGATCCACCTCGTACCCGTGCTGCGCCGCGTACGTCTTCGCCGCCCCGAGGCCCTCGACGAACCCCACCAGCAGTACGCCGATCGCCGGTCCGGCCAGCTGGACGTAGCTGTGCGGCCCCGGAAGGTGTTGCGGCACACCGAGATGCGGCAGCCCGGAGTCGACCTTGCCGACGATGTCGACGCCGTGCTGGTCCAGCCGCAGCGTGGTCGCCAGCAGGATCCCCGCGACCACGACCACCAGCGCACCCGGTACCAGTGGCAGCCACCGCTTCAGCACCAGCAGTACGGCGAGCGAACCGAGCCCGATCGCCACCGTCGCCGGTTGCGCGTGCCCCAGTTGGCCGACCACGTGGCCCAGCTTGCGGAAGAAGTCCCCCTCCCCCTTGCTGACGCCGAACAGCGCCGGCAGCTGACCGACGATGATGGTCAGCGCCAGGCCGATGATGAAGCCCTTCAACACCGGCGCGGAGATGAACGAGGCGACGAACCCGAACCGCAGCAGCCCGGCGACGACGCCGACGACGCCGACCATCAGAGCCAGCGCCGCGGTCAGCGCGACGTAGCCTGCGGTAGCGCCCTTCGCCATGCCGCCGACGATCCCGGCGGACAGCGCCGCGGTCGCCGACATCGGCCCCACGATCAGGTGCCGGGACGAGCCGAACAGCAGGTACAGCACCAGCGCCGGCACCGCCGCGTACAGCCCGACGACCGGCGAGACGCCGGCGATCCCCGCGTACGCCAGCGATTCCGGTACCAGCACCGCCCAGACCGTGACACCGGCGATCAGGTCGGCGCGCAACCACGCCGGCCGGTACCCGGCGAACGACGGGAACACGAACCCCCACCGGCGGCGTCCACCGTCCGGCCCGCTCGCGGCCACCGCTCACCGCTCCGGACTCGTCGCGCGCCCTGCCAACACGCCCATCCGTCCTCCCGGACGCCGCACCGTGCCTGACCCGATGCTAGGGCCACAGCCGTACGAAGTCCGGCGATCCGGTCTTCTCCCCGCGCCCTCCCTACCCGCCCGGCATGGCGGCGGCCAGCTCCTCGTCCGCTGGCCAGCCGGCGAGCCCGGCGCGGTCCGGATCGGGAACCGGCCAGTGCAGCCGCAGGTCGCGGCGGCGACCGAACAGGCGCAGCACCACAGCCGGCGAGCCGAGCGAGGCGTACGTCGGGCGCGCGTCGCGGCAGCCGACGAAGAACGTCCGGGTGGCGAACGCCAGCCCCCGGCCGAACGCCACGACGTCGGACCGGTCCGGCGCCACCTCGTACACGGCGAACATCCGCGGCGCCTCCACCACCGCCAGCCGCGTGCTCGCCGCCTGACCGCTGATACACCACTGGCGCTACATGCCGTCATCGGCGATGCCGCGCTGAGGCTCGCCGTTGGCGACGCCGACCTGCGCAGAGCGCAGTATCAGCATCTCGTAGATCTGGCGAAGCAACCCAACGTCACGATCCAGGTGATCCGCCCAGAGGACGGTCCGCACCGCGCGGGTACCGGCCAGTTCGTGATCCTGGAGTTCGACAAGGCCCGACCGATCGCGTATTCGGAACTACTCGATGGCGCCAGTTACGTGCAGGACCAGGATCAGGTCGCCACGTACAGGATGGCGACTGACAGTGCGCGCACTGTGGCGCTGTCACCGGAAAAGTCCCTGGCGTTGATCCGGTCGATGGTCAACGGAGGTACCTGATGGAGGCCGTCGTGGCCACGCCCGATCTCACCAACGCCCGCTGGTTCAAGTCCACCCGCAGCGCCAACAACGGCACCTGCGTCGAGGTTGCCTTCGTCGGCGACGCCGTGGCGGCCCGCGACAGCAAGAACCCCACCGGCCCCGCCCTCGTCGTCACCCCCGCCGCCTGGACCGCCTTCCTCAGCACGGTTCGCCGCTGAGCGTCTGGGGTCAGGTACCCAGGGCCGGACGGTACTGGCGGGCCAGGAACTGGCTGCAGTCGGGGCAGTCGGCGAGGACGGGATGGCGGCAGGTCACGATGTGGGTGAGGAAACCGTCGGCGGCACGGAGCAGGTCGATCCGGTCGTGGATCTCGGCGCGCTTGGTGTCGATCAGCGCGGCCCGGTCGGCGTTGTCACCCCGAGCGATGCGCCGGATCTGATCCAGCGAGAGCCCGGCGCGCTGCAGGGTCCTGATCATCCGAGCCTGGTCCAGGGTCTGGTCGTCGTAGCTGCGGTGGCCGGACGAGGTGCGCGTCGGCGCCAGCAACCCGAGCGACTCCCAGTGCCGCAGTACGTGCGCGGCAATGCCCAACGCGACCGCCGCATCACCGATCTTCACCCCGCGCCCCTTTACTTCAGGTCGACCTGAAGTTCTACGGTAACGCCGCCATCGCAGTGCCGAGGCCGGCGCCGCGGAAGCCTGCAACGATCGGGCGCGGACGAGTGTGTCCGTCGCTGCGGAGCGCAACCGTGGCCGCGGAACCGTGCGCCGTAGTCGCGGAACCGTGCGCCGCCGCCGCGGAAGCGTGCGCCGTCGTCGCAGCCGCGGTGGCGGTGGCGGGAGTCTGGGGTGGGTTGCCGCCGAAGCCAGCGGCGGGTCGCGCCGCCCGAAACCTGGGAGTGATGTCATGCCTGATCCGGTAGCCACACCGAGCCTGCTCGCCTGCTGTTCCGCCGCCGCGGGGCTGGCCGCCGGGATGGTACGGCCGCGCCGGCGCGACGAGCGGCTGCTCGCCTCGATCACCGACGCCGGCCTGCCGAGCCCGAGCCGTACGGTGCGGGTGACGGCGCTGCCGCAGGTGCCCCGGGAGGTACCGACCCCGATGATCGTCGAGGGCACCTTCGCCCCGAGGCGGATCACGAACGCGCTGACCTCGTTCGTTGTCCAGCATCCAGAAGCGACGTTCCTGGTCGACCCGAGCGTGTGCCGGGACGCCGAGCACCGGGCGATCGCCCAACTCCCCGCGGTACTGCGGATGGCGGTACGCCCGCCCGCCGATACGGTGGCCACCGTCGACGCGCTGGATTCCCTGCCACAGCTACCGAAGCCGGACTTCGCGCTGCCCACGCACGCGCACTGGGACCACGTGTGCGGCCTCCTCGACTTCCCGGGTCTGCCGGTACGGCTGCACCGCGCCGAACGCGAGTGGGTGCTGACCGGCCCGGTCGCGCCGGTCGGCGGGGTACGCGACGGGCTACGTGACCGTACGCTCGTCGACTACGAACTGGACGGGCCGCCGGTGTCCACCTTCACCCGCAGCCACGACCTGTTCGGCGACGGCACCGTCGTTCTGGTCGACCTCGCCGGCCACACCCCGGGCAGCGTCGGCGTGCTCGCACACACCGAACGCGGCTGGCTGCTGCTCGCCGGCGACGCCGCCTGGCACCAGCTGCAGATCGACACCGTCCGGCAGAAGGCCAGCTACCCCGGCAACTTCGCCGACGCGGACCGCGACGCCACCTTCCGCACCCTGCACCGCCTGCACCTGGCCCGCCGCCACCTCACCATCGTCCCCACCCACGACCCCACCGCCACCAGCCACCTGCTCCCCGGGGATCGCTGAACCGGCGGATACTCGTACCGGTGGTGGATCTCGACGCGCTGTTGCCTCCTTCCCGCACGCCGCGCGACTACCTGAACGCCGTCACCGACCCGCGCCTCGACGCGGCCGGACTGCGCCAGCTCGCCCGCAGCCCGTACGGCTTCGTGCGGCTCGCGGTCGCCCAGCAACCGCGAGCCGACGCATCGGTACTGGCCGAACTGCTCACCGAACCGCTGGCCCCCTGGGACGCCAACCGCCTGTACCGCCTGGTCGCCGAACATCCGAACGCCGACCGCGCCGTCCTGCTCCGGGTGCTCGACCGAACCGAGGAACTGCTGCGCGCCGGCTCCCGCCCGTACGGGGCCGCGATCGCCCTGGCCGTCCGCACCGAACTCACCCCCGCCGAGATCGACCGCCTGCGCCACCTGCCCGGCGCCTCCCGCCGCCTGCGCCGCGGCCTCACCCGAGCCCTCACCCACGCCCGAACCCCTCGGGGCCACCGTGAACGGATCGAGTGGTAGGCCAACGGTCGAGTTCCCGGGCGGGCGGATAGCATCCGCTGATGCCGCTGGCCAGGATCAAGCACGGAATCGCGTACGCACGGCAACCCGTTCGGATCGCTCGGTGGGGCGTGGCGGTCGCCGTACTGCTCGGCGTGGCGGTGGGCGCCGTGGTGGTTCACCAGGTGGACGGCGCGCGAGCGGACGTGCCGCATCCGGTCACCGGTACGGTCACGGCGGTCGACGAGGACGGTACGGCGCTCGGCTTCCGCGCCGACGACGAGCCACACGGTGGCACCACGGGGTACGCGCTCGGGCCGGTGGACTGGATCGACAGCGCCGGCACGACGCACCTGGCCGGCACGCATCCCTCCTGCCTCGCGCCGCTCTCGCACGGTCAGCACGTCGAGCTGTGGCTGCTGGACGTCCGCGATGCCAACGCCGGCCCGCGTCAGGTCATCACCCGCGTCCGCTGCCTGTCCGACTGACCAACCCGGGCCTACGGCGGCCTGCCGCATAGGATGGCGCGATGTCGTTCTCGGTACGGTGGATTCGGCTGACGTTGGTGGCGTTGGCAGTCGTCTTCGCGTTGTCCGCCTACGGGATCCGCGCGGTGCTGGACGGGCCGATCGAGCAGTACTCGGGTGCCGCGCTGTCGGGCGCCATCGTGTACGCGATCGTGCTCTTCATCCGTCCCTCGATCACCCCGTGGATCGCCGGCGTCATCGCCGTTGCGTACTGCTGGTTCATCGAGTTCTCGCAGCTCACCGCGATTCCTGCGACGATCTCCGCGCACAGCTGGTTCGCCGGTCAGCTGGTGGGCGCCCGGTTCGACCTCGTCGACGTCGCCTGGTACCCGATCGGCATCGTCCTGTACATGGCCGTGCACTGGTACCTCCGCACCCGCTCCACAAGAACGGCCGACGCCCGCTGAGCGCGGTGCTGGCCGGCGGTGCCGGAGTCGAGCTGGCCGCGGCTACGAGCGTCTGGCCGATCCTCGCGACGATCGCCTTCTCTCTCCTGATCATGCTGTTCGGCTACCTCGCATTGCGCGGGAAGATCCCCAACCGATGGCACACAACGGGCTGGTTCGAGCGCCTCAGCGAGGAAGCGAGAAGACGTCTCGACACCGTCGACAGGCTGTTCGGCGGGTCGCTGTTCCTCCGTGTGGGGCTGGTCCTGTTGGTGTACGCGCTCTACTGCTTGATCCTGTTCCTCGGCCGCCTGCTGTGATCCCGTACCCGCCACGCAGAGGCGAACCGCCGATCGGCAGAGCGGGGTTCGATACGAGGAACTTCGGCGGTTGGGCGAACGGAGCGCCGGATGACCGAGGAACTGACCGGCGTGCGCGACACGATCGCGCAACTGATCAAGGAACTCGTCCCGCCGCACGCCTCGGCGAAACGCATCTACGAGGTGGTCGACGCCAGCGGCTACAGCCGCACTCTGGTCGAGGCCGTACGCGGCGGCGAGAACATGTGGTCACGGCTCCCTCGATGACCTGCCTCCGGCACCACGTCCTCGACAGGGGGCGACGAACGTGTTCACCGATGTCGTTCCGCCGGTAGTTTGCGGGGACGCTTCCCGATCGGGACCGACCATGCGCGGACATCCACCTGGTGCTGGCCCCCGTACCCGCGGGCGGCTGGCGATGTCGGAGGCTGGCGATACGGTCTGCGCGATTCGTGTGTCGACCATGGAGGACATCGATGGGTGCGTCTGGTTGGGACTATTTCGTGGCCTATCAGCCTGATCTCAACGAGGCCTTGCGCGCGCTGCGGGACAAAGTGCTCGCCGAAGGCGACTACTGGTGGGCCGTGCCCGGCAAGCCGGCCAGCGCCTATGGCAACCGCCCCCGGAGCTTCGCGGAGTTGTTCGCCGACGAGGGAGTGCAGACGGACGGAACCCATTCCATCCTCGACATGGACCATGTGCTGGCCGATGGGGAAGATCCCGACTATGGCACGGTCCAGCCGGTCACCGACGACGAGGCGCTGCAGTACGCGGGAACCAAGACGCTGACCCGGGAGCACGTGGCGGCGATCGATGACCTCGTCACCCGACGCTGGTTCGGCCGATGCGCCATCCTGCACGACGCCTCCGGCACCCCCAACGAGATCTATTTCTGGGGCTATTCCGGAGACTGACCCTTTCCCGACAGCGGCGTGGACGTTGGATGGTCGTACGTGGCACAGGTGCCGCACCGCCGAGATCGGTTACGCCGCAACCACAAAGACGAAACCCCACCGGGAGACCTGCCCGGCGCCGCCCTGATCAGGGTGGGCGCTGGCCGCCCTTTGCTCTGCTTCCTCATGGGAAGCAGCCGACCCTTGCTCTCCATGAGGAAGCAGAGCAAAGGGGCGTGTAGGGCGGTACCGCGTCCGGCGTTGCGGGGAGGGAACCAACCACGGATGACTACTCAGCGTCACCAACGGTCTGGGGGAACGCAACACTGACCTCACAGACCACCGCGCGGCATCCGCTATGTGGCGGGTGAGGCTACAGCCAGCGCACACCGCCGGGACGGGGTGCGCGAGCAAACCGATGATCAGCTCGGCGAGCGGCAGGGCCTGAACCTGCCCGTTAATCTCTATCGCTGCTCTCTCGCGAGCAGCGGCACGCAACGAGATCGAGCGGGACTCCGTCGGACACGGAGGACCCGCCAGGTCTTTTGTTTGTGCTGGTCAGCGGCTGTTTACGCTGATGATGTGCTGGGTGCCCCCGGCAGGATTCGAACCTGCGCACACGGCTCCGGAGGCCGATGCTCTATCCCCTGAGCTACGGGGGCTCGGGACGGTGTGAAGAGTAGCAGGTGGGTCCGGCGGCGACCCGCGGCGGGTGGGCGTACCACGGTGGGAGTAGGCGGCGGGTCGATCCGGGGACGATGTGCCGGGCGGGGTCGCGGCCTACCGTGGGGCAGGTGCGGTGGGGTGTGGTGGGGCGGGTACGCCACGGTACGGCCGGCGATCCGGTCGACTGCGGCGACCCGGCGTGCCCGCCGGCGCAGCGGCTGAGTGGCTGGCCGGCGCGCGGCTGGACGGTACCGATGGTCGCGGTGCTGGTCGCGGCGGTGTCGGTGGTGGGCACGCACTACGCGGCGAAGCAGGTGCACGAGCAGCTGGACGTGCCGACGCTGGTGTTGCTGTTCGTCGGGCCGGTGGCGTTGCTGTTCAGCCGGCGCTGGCCGGCGGCGGTGCTGGTGGTGACGACGGTCGCCACCGTCGGCTACTACGGGCTCGGCTTCCCGTACGGGCCGCAGTTCACCGCGTTCGCGGTGGTGCTGGTGCTGGCGGTGGTGGCCGGGTACCGGGTGCTGGCGTGGGTGTGCAGCGTCGGCGCGTTGCTGGTCTACTTCCTGCTCTACTGGCTGATCGAGCACGGCCCGGTGGGCTGGACCTGGGTACTCGGGCACGTCGCCGCGGTGGCCGCGATCCTGGCCCTGTCCGAGCTGTACCGGGTGCACCGGCAGCGGGTGGCGGTGCAGCGCCGGATCCGGGCGGAGCGGCAGCAGCGGCAGGCGAACGAGGAGCGGCTGCGCATCGCGCAGGAGTTGCACGACGTGCTGGCGCACAACATCTCGCTGATCAACGTGCAGGCCGGGGTGGCGCTGCACCTGATGGACCAGCGGCCGGAGCAGGCCCGTACCGCGCTGTCGGTGATCAAGCAGGCGAGCAAGGAGGCGCTGGGTGAGATGCGCTCGGCGCTGGCGGTGCTGCGCGGCGAGACGTACGCGGCACACTCCCCCACGCCGGGCCTGGACCGCCTGGACGAGCTGACCGGCCGGTTGGTGTCGGCCGGGCTGCCGGTGCGGACCACGGTGACCGGGGCGCAGCGCCCGCTGCCGGTGGAGGTCGACCTGGCCGCGTACCGGATCGTGCAGGAGGCGCTGACCAACGTGTACCGGCACGCGCAGGCCAGCGAGGCGGTGGTGTCGCTGACGTACCGGCCGGAGCTGCTCACCGTGCTGGTGACCGACGACGGTACGGGCGGGCCGGGCGCGACGCGCTCCGGCGAGACGTGGTCCGACGGAGACGGTGTGGATCCGGCGGCGGACGGCGGCGACCCGATCGGCGCGGGCGGCGGGAACGGCATTCCGGGCATGCGGGAGCGGGCCACCGCGCTGGGCGGTAGCCTGACCGCCGGCCCGCTGCCGGGCGGCGGATTCCGGGTCGTTGCGACGTTCCCGCTGGACCGGGAGGCATCGTGATCCGGGTACTGCTGGCCGACGACCAGGCGCTGGTACGGGCCGGGTTCCGCGCGTTGCTGGATGCCGAGGACGGCGTCGAGGTGGTCGGCGAGGCGGCCGACGGCGACGAGGCGGTCACCCAGATCCGCCGGCTGGTGCCCGACGTCGTCCTGATGGACATCCGGATGCCGGGCGCGGACGGGCTCGATGCCACCCGCCGGATCGTCGCCGACGAGCGGCTCGCCGCGGTCCGGGTGGTCATCCTGACCACCTTCGAGCTGGACGAGTACGTGTTCGAGGCGATCCGCTCGGGCGCGTCCGGTTTCCTGGTCAAGGACACCGAGCCGGCCGAGCTGATCGCCGCGGTACGGGCGGTGGCGCGCGGCGACGCACTGCTGTCGCCGAGCGTGACCCGGCGGTTGATCGCCGAGTTCGCCCTGCGCGCCCAGCAGCCCCGGCAGTACCCGCAGCTCGCGGCGCTGACCGACCGGGAGCGGGAGGTGCTCACGCTCGCCGGGCAGGGGCTGTCCAACGAGGAGATCGCCGCGAAGCTGGTGGTCAGTCCGGCGACCGCGAAGACGCACGTGTCCCGCGCGATGGTGAAGCTCGCCGCCCGGGACCGCGCCCAGCTGGTCGTCATCGCGTACGAGTCGGGCCTGGTGCGTCCCGGCTGGCTGACCTGAGCGAGGCGGTGGGTGGCCGGACGCCGGGCCGATATTGCCCGCCGGGCCGACCGGTCGGTTGGCATGATGGCGGCCATGGCAGAGGAACGACCGCTCGAGTTGCGCCCCAGGTACCCGATTCGCACCCCGCGGTTGTTGCTGCGGCCGGTGACGGCCGACGACGTCGACGCGATGGTGGCGTACCGGGGGCGGGCGGATGTCTGCCGTTACCTGCCGTTCGAGCCGATGGACCGGGCCGAGGTGGTGGAGTCGATCGCCACCCGGTGGACCACCACCGCGCTCACCGACGCCGGCCAGGCGCTGCTGCTCGGGGTCGAGCTGATCGCGACCGGCGGGCTGATCGGCGATCTGGTGCTGTTCTTCCACAGCCGGGAGCACCGGGGCGGCGAGCTCGGGTACGTGATCAATCCCGACTTCGCCGGCCAGGGGTACGCGACCGAGGCGGCCGCGGCGCTGCTGGACCTGGCGTTCGACGGGCTGGGCCTGCACCGGGTGGTCGCCCGGCTGGACGAGCGCAACGACGCCTCGGCGCGGATGGCCCGTCGCCTCGGCATGCGCCAGGAGGCGCGGCTGGTGCAGAACGAGCTGTTCAAGGGCGAGTGGGCCACCGAACTGGACTTCGCGCTGCTCGCCTCGGAGTGGCCGGCGCACCGCGACCGGCTGGCCGCGGCCACCGCCGCGGCAGCTCGCTGACCCGGCCGCGACCGGTACCCGGTGTTGATCGTGGCGGGAGGGCGCCGGTACCCGCTTTACGGAACGACGTGGCGCCATGATCGACCGCTCGGGTCGAGGTGGGGCGCTACACCGGGTGGCGCGGGCGGGAAGGCGTGGCGAGGCTGTGCCGGACGCCGGTGAGCGGCAGTTCGGCCCAGACGACCTTGCCGCCGTCCACCGGTCGGGCGCCCCAGCGCAGCGAGAGCCGTTCGACGATCAGCAGACCGCGGCCGGAGGTGCGCAGCACGGTGGGCACCATCGTCGGGCAGGGCAGCCGCGGGTCGGTGTCGGCGACCTCGATCAGCAGCGAGTCGGCGCGCCGGCGCAGCCGGAGCAGCGCGGCGGAGCGGGCGTGCAGGAACGCGTTCGCGATCAGTTCGTGGCTGACCAGGGTGATCTCGCGGGCACGGGCGCCGAGCTGCCAGTCGCGGATGGCGTCCTCGACGAACCGCCGGGCCGCCCGCGCGGCGCCCCGATGCGGCTCGATCCGTAGCTCCCGATCCACGTCCATCGGTCGTTCGGATACCCACCGACCGGCGGTTTCATGCCACCGATCGCGGGATTCCCGCTCTGGTGCGGGTCCGCGCGGCGGCACTACGGGTTTTGCCAGACATATCCCTCGGAACTTCCGTTGCATAGCTTGATTCACTACCTTGACCGATGAAAGCCGTCATGCATAGGCTGCGGGCGTGGTGGAGTCGGTACCGGAAAGCCCGTCGTCGCGGCTGCTCGCCCTGTTCGCCGGGCAGCGGCTGACGCCGACGCAGCGGCGCATCGCGCAGTCGCTCGTCGAGCACGCGCCGCGCGCCGGCTACCTGTCCGCGAGCGAGGTCGCCGAGCTGGCCGGGGTCAGCCAGCCGTCGGTGACCCGCTTCGCCATCGCGCTCGGCCACGACGGCTACCCGGCGCTGCGCCAGCGCATCCGCGAACTGATCGGGCTCGACACCACCGGTACCGCCGAGACCACCGACGAGGCGCGACGCAACGAGTGGCAGCGCGCGGTCGCCGCCGAGCGGGACAACCTCGCCAGCCTGTCGGACTTCCTCGCCGACCCGAAGCCGGTACTGGCGGCCGCCGCGACCCTGTCCGCCTCCCGGCCACTGCCGGTGCTCGGGCTGCGCGCGGCGCGTCCGATCGCCGAGTACTTCGGTTACTTCGCCGCGAAGGTGCAGCCCGACGTGCGGGTCCTCAGCGGCGGCGGCAGCCAGCTGGTGGACCAGCTCGAACAGGCCACCGACGCCGGCGCCGAGGCGCTGCTGACGTTCGTCCTGCCGCGCTACCCGGCCGAGGCGCTGGCCGCGATCCGGGTCGCCCGCGACGCCGGGCTGACCGTGGTGACGGTGACCGACAGCCCGATGAGCCCGGCGGCGGACGAGTCCGACCTGGTGCTGCCGGCGCCCGTCGGTTCGCAGCTGGTGTTCGACGTGCACGGCGCGCCGATGGTTCTCGCGATGGTGCTGCTGCAGGCCATCTGCGATGCCCAGCCGGCGCGCACCCAGGGGCGGCTGGAGCAGTTCGAGGCGTCCGCGGCCCGCCGCGGACTGTTCGTACCATGAGGAGGCATCCTGTGTGGACGGTGCACGATGGACGGTGAGCGCACCGCGGTGGAGCGGCGATCGATCGACATCGTCCCGGAGGCCGAACGGCACGGGTCGGTGCGCAGCCTGTTCACCGTCTGGTTTGCCGGCAACATGCAGATCACCACGGTGGTCACCGGCGCGCTCGGCATTGCGCTCGGGCTCTCGCTCGGCTGGGCGCTGGTGGCACTGGCCGTCGGCAACCTGTTCGGCGCGGTGTTCATGGCGCTGCACTCGGCGCAGGGCCCGAAACTGGGTATCCCGCAGATGATCCAGAGCCGGGCCCAGTTCGGCTTCCGCGGCGCGATCCTGCCGCTGATCCTGGTGTTGCTGATGTACGTCGGGTTCTTCGCCTCGTCCGCCGTCCTCGGCGGCGACGCGTTGCACGCGGTCACCGGCTGGCCCGACGTGCTGTGCATCGTCCTGGTGTCGATCGTCTGCACGGTGCTCGCCGCGTACGGCTACCGCCTGATCCACAGCTACGAGCGGTGGATCAGCCTGATCAGCGGGATCACCTTCGTGGTACTGACGGTGCTGTTGCTGGTGCACCACCCCGTCGGCGCATCCGTCCACTTCGGACATGCGAGCTTCGGTAGCTTCCTCGCCGTCGTGGCGGTCGCGGCCACCTGGCAGATCACGTTCGCCCCGTACGTGGCCGACTACTCCCGCTACCTACCGCGCCGCACGTCCACCTCGGCCGCGTTCTGGTGGACGTACGCCGGCAGCGCGATCGGTGCGATCTGGATGATGTGGCTGGGTGCCGCGATCACCGCGGTGATCGTGCCGAAGGGCGCCGACGTCGCGTCGGTGCTCGGGCTGGCGCCGGCACACACCGGCGACATCGTCTCGGTGGTGCTGATCCTTGGCGTGATCGCCATCAACGTGCTCAACCTGTACGGCATGTTCATGTCGGCGACCACGACGCTCACCGCGATCCGGCCGTTCGGCGTGACCACGCGGTTGCGGGTGTGGTTCGTGGTCGGTGCCGCGGTCGTCGGCACCGCGGTGGCGCTCGCGGGCCGGGGCGATTTCCTGGCCAACTACGAGAACTTCATCCTGTTCCTCGCCTACTTCCTGATCCCGTGGACGGCGATCAACCTGGCCGACTTCTACCTGCTGCGCAAGGAGCGCTACGACCTGGCCGCGATCTTCGATCCGAACGGCAGGTACGGCAACGTCAACTGGCGGGCGATGGCCGCCTACCTGATCGGCGTCGCGGTCGAGATCCCGTTCATCTCCTCCAGCTTCTACACCGGCCCGATGGTGAAACACCTCGGCGACGCGGACATCTCCTGGATACTTGGCCTGATCGTGTCCGCGGCCCTGTACTACGTCCTGATGCGTCCGGTGGTACGCGCCGAGCAGGCGGCCGGGCTGTTCCGAGAAGAAAGCGAGGCGCTCACGTGACCGCACCGACCGAACCGATCCGCGCACCGCGCGGCAGCACCCTGTCGGCGCGGAGCTGGCAGACCGAGGCGCCGCTGCGGATGCTGATGAACAACCTCGATCCGGAGGTGGCCGAGCGCCCCCAGGATCTGGTGGTGTACGGCGGATCCGGCCGCGCGGCACGCTCCTGGCCGGCGTACCACGCCATCGTGCGCACCCTGCGTACGCTCGGACCGGAGGAGACGCTGCTGGTGCAGTCGGGCAAGCCGGTCGGCGTGCTGGCCACGCACGAGTGGGCGCCGCGGGTGCTGATCGCGAACTCCAACCTGGTCGGTGACTGGGCCAGCTGGCCGGAGTTTCGCAAGCTGGAGCACCTCGGCCTGATGATGTACGGCCAGATGACCGCCGGGTCCTGGATCTACATCGGCACCCAGGGCATCCTGCAGGGCACCTACGAGACGTTCGCTGCGGTCGCCGCCAAGCGGTTCAACGGCACCCTCGCCGGCACGCTGACGCTGACCGCCGGTTGCGGCGGCATGGGCGGCGCGCAACCGCTCGCCGTGACGATGAACGACGGTGCCTGCCTGATCATCGACGTGGACCGCACCCGGCTGCAGCGCCGCGTCGACACCCGCTACCTGGACACCATCGCGGCCGACCTGGACGAGGGCATCGCCCTTGCGGTGCAGGCGAAGAAGGACCGGCGCGCCCTGTCGGTGGGCGTGGTCGGCAACGCCGCCACGCTGGTACCGGAGATCCTGCGCCGCGGGGTGCCGGTGGACATCGTCACCGACCAGACCTCCGCGCACGACCCGCTGTCGTACCTGCCGGAGGGCATCGATCCCGGCGACGCACCCGACTACGCGGCGAAGAAGCCGGAGGAGTTCACCGACCGGGCCCGCGCCGCGATGGCCAAGCACGTCGAGGCGATGGTCGGGTTCCTGGACGCCGGCGCCGAGGTCTTCGACTACGGCAACTCGATCCGCGGCGAGGCGCAGCTCGGCGGGTACGACCGCGCGTTCGCCTTCCCCGGCTTCGTACCGGCCTACATCCGGCCGCTGTTCTGCGAGGGCAAGGGCCCGTTCCGGTGGGCGGCGCTGTCCGGCGACCCGGCCGACATCCACACCACCGACCGCGCGATCCTCGATCTGTTCCCGGACAACGAGCAGCTCGGCCGGTGGATCCGGATGGCCGGCGAGCGGGTCGCGTTCCAGGGGCTGCCGGCGCGCATCTGCTGGCTCGGCTACGGCGAGCGCGCCCGGGCCGGCGCCCGGTTCAACGAGATGGTCGCCGACTGCCGGCTGTCCGCGCCGGTGGTGATCGGCCGCGACCACCTGGACTCCGGCTCGGTCGCCTCGCCGTACCGGGAGACCGAGGGGATGGCCGACGGCTCCGACGCGATCGCCGACTGGCCGCTGCTCAACGCGCTGGTGAACACCTCGTCCGGGGCGACCTGGGTGTCCATCCACCACGGCGGCGGGGTCGGGATGGGCCGCTCGATCCACGCCGGTCAGGTCACCGTCGCCGACGGCACCCCGCTGGCCGCCGCGAAGCTCGACCGGGTGCTGACCAACGACCCGGCGATGGGCGTGATCCGGCACGTGGACGCCGGGTACGAGCTGGCCGAGCACGTCGCCGAGCGAGACGGGCTGCGGATCCCGATGCGCGAGGGCGATGTGCAGTGACCACTGTGGACGAACGGGACGCGTTCCGGACGCTGTGGGAGCAGCTGCTGCCGATCGGTGCCGCCACCGACGGCGGCTACCTCCGGCACGGGTACACCGACGCGGAGCAGGCCTGCCGGGACTGGTTCACCGACCAGGCCAAGTCGCGGGCGATGGCGGTGGAGACCGACGGCAACGGCAACCTGTGGGCCTGGTGGGGCGACCCGACCGCCGGCAACGCGCTGGTCACCGGCAGCCATCTCGACTCGGTACCGCACGGCGGCGCGTACGACGGCCCGCTCGGCGTGGTGTCCGCGTTCCTCGCCGTGGATGCGTTGCGGGCGCAGGGCATCACACCGTCCCGTCCGATCGGTGTGGTCGCGTTCTGCGAGGAGGAAGGGTCCCGGTTCGGCGTCGCCTGCCTGGGTTCCCGGCTGCTGACCGGCGCGCTCCCGGTCGAGCGCGGCGCCGCGCTGACCGACCCGACCGGTACCACTTTGGTCGACGCGATGGCCGCGGCCGGCACGGACACCTCGCGGCTCGGCCCGGATCGGGCCCGACTGGACCGGATCGGCCACTACGTCGAGCTGCACATCGAGCAGGGCAAGGGGCTGGTGGACACCGGCGCGCCGGTCGGCGTCGGTACCGGCATCTGGCCACACGGCCGGTGGCGGTTCGACTTCACCGGCACCGCCGACCATGCCGGTACCACCGCGATGGCCGACCGGCACGACCCGATGCTCAGCTACGCGATGACCGCGCTGGCGGCGAACAAGCAGGCCCGGCTGCACGACGCGCGGGCCACGTTCGGCCGGATCGCGGTGCGGCCCAACGGAACCAACGCGATCCCGTCGGCGGTGACCGGCTGGCTGGACGCCCGCGCCGCGGACGCGACCGCGCTGGAGTCGATGCTGATCGAGCTGGAACGCCAGGCCCGGGACCGGGTGGGCCGGGACGGCACGGCGCTGACGGTGACCGCCGAGTCGGTCACGTCGCCGATCCGGTTCGACGCCGCGCTGGCCCAGCGGCTCGCGGCCAGCCTCGGCGGCGCCGGCATCGCGCCCGGCAGCACCGCGCCGCTGCCGCTGCTTGCCACCGGCGCGGGGCACGACGCGGGGATCCTGTCCGATGCCGGGGTGCCGACCGCGATGCTGTTCGTCCGCAACCCGACCGGCGTCTCGCACTCCCCCGCCGAGACCACCGACGACTCCGACTGCCTGGCCGGGGTGCGGGCGCTGACCGCGGCGCTGCGGGAGCTCGCGTGAGCACGTACTGGTGCGAGCACGCCTGGCTCGGCGATCCGCTCCGGCCGGCCGAGCCCGGCGTGCTGATCGAGGAGTCCGCGGGTCGGGTCACGGCCGTGTCGTCCACTGTGGACTCTGCGCCGGCCGGTTCGCACCGGCTGCCCGGGCTCACCGTGCCCGGGTTCGCCAACGCCCACTCGCACGCGTTCCACCGCGCGCTGCGCGGGCGTACCCAGGACGGCGGCGGCACGTTCTGGACCTGGCGGGAGCGGATGTACCAGGCGGCAGCGCGGCTGGACCCCGACTCGTACCTGCGACTGGCCCGCGCGGTCTACGCCGAGATGGCGCTGGCCGGAGTCACCGCGGTCGGCGAGTTCCACTACCTGCACCACGAACCGAGCGGCGCCGGCTACGCCAACCCGAACGCGATGGGCGAGGCCCTGATCGAGGCGGCCCGGCAGGCCGGCATCCGGATCTGCCTGCTCGACACGCTGTATCTGGCCGGCGGCCTCACCGACCGCGGCTACCAGCCGCTGTCGCCGGTACAGCAACGGTTCGCCGACGCCGACGTCGACGCCTGGCAGCGCCGGTACGAGAAGATCCAGCTCGCGCCGCACGCCACCCGCGGCGCCGCGATCCACTCGGTCCGGGCGGTACCGGAGACCGCGCTGCGCGGCTTCGCCGACCGGGTCGGCGACGAGCCGCTGCACGTGCACCTGTCCGAGCAGCAGGCCGAGAACGAGGCGTGCCGGGCGTTCCACGGGCGCACGCCGGCGCAGCTGCTGGCCGAGCACGGCCTGCTCGGGCCCCGCCTCACCGCCGTGCACGCCACCCATCCGACCGACGGTGACATCACCGCGCTCGGTACCGCCGGCGCCGGGGTCTGCCTGTGCCCCAGCACCGAGCGGGAGCTGGCCGACGGGATCGGCCCGGCGCGCGCACTGGTCGACGCCGGCTGCCCGCTCAGCCTCGGCAGTGACAGCCATGCGGTGATCGATCCGCTGGCCGAGGCGCGGGCGGTGGAGATGCACGAACGGCTCGCGACCGAGCGGCGCGGTCACTTCACCGCCGGCGAGCTGCTCGCGGCCGCGACCGGTACCGGACATGCCGCGCTCGGCCGCCCCGACGCCGGCCGGCTCGCCCCCGGTGCGCCGGCCGACCTGGTCACCGTGGCGCTCGACTCGGTGCGTACCGCCGGGGCGAACGATCCGCTCGCCGCCGCCGTGTTCGCCGCCACCGCAACCGACGTGCGTTCGGTCGTGGTGAACGGCCGCCCGGTCGTCGAGGACGGCCGGCACCTGATCGTCGACGACGTCGCCGGCGAACTGTCCGCCACCATCCGGGAGGTACTGGCATGACCGCGAGCTTCGCGCGCGGCGGAGACGCAGCCGGCACGGCCCCCGGCGGGCGGCCCGGCCGCGCCGCCCGCACGGTGGTCGGCGCCACCGGCTCCGGCCCGGTCGCGACCGGCACGGCGAGCGCGGAGGTGCCGGCATGACCTCGCTGCTGGTCGACCGGATCGGCGAGCTGGTCACGAACGAACCCGGTGGCCGCGATCCGCTGGCGATCCGCCGGGATGCCGCGGTGGTGGTCGTCGACGGCCAGATCGCCTGGATCGGCCCGACCGGCGGCGCGCCCGCCTGCGACGTCCGGGTCGACGCGTCGAACCGGGCCGTGATCCCGGGTTTCGTGGACAGCCACACGCACCTGGTGTTCGCGGGTGACCGGTCCGGGGAGTTCGCCGCCCGGATGGCCGGCGAGCCCTACACCGGCGGCGGGATCCGGCGCACGGTGGCCGCCACCAACGCGGCGCCGGACACCGAGCTGTCGGCGAACCTCGCCTACCTGCAGCGGGAACTGACCCGGCAGGGTACGACGACGTTCGAGACGAAGTCCGGGTACGGCCTCGGGGTGGACACCGAGGCCCGACTGCTGCGCATCGCGCGCGGCGTCACGCCGGAGACCACGTTTCTCGGCGCGCACGTGGTTCCCGACGAGTACAAGGACCGGCCGGACGACTACGTGGCGCTGGTGTGCGGACCGATGCTCGACGCCTGCGCGCCGCACGCCCGCTGGGTCGACGCCTTCTGCGAGCGCGGCGCGTTCGACGCCGACCAGTCCCGCGCGGTGCTCACCGCGGGCGTTGCCGTGGGGCTGGCGCCGCGGCTGCACGCGAACCAGCTCGGCGATGGGCCCGGGGTACGGCTCGGGGTCGAGCTGGGCGCCGCCGCGGTCGACCACTGCACCCACCTGTCCGACGCCGACATCGACGCGCTGGCGGGCGGCGACACGGTGGCCACGCTGCTGCCCGGCGTCGAGTTCTCCACCCGCTCGCCGTACCCCCCGGCGCGCCGGCTGCTGGACGCCGGCGTCACCGTCGCGCTCGCCACCGACTGCAACCCCGGATCGTCGTTCACCTCATCGATGCCGTTCTGCGTCGCGCTGGCGGTCCGCGAGATGCACCTGACACCCGCGGAGGCGCTGTGGTGCGCGACCGCGGGCGGCGCCGCGGCGCTGCGCCGTACCGACGTCGGCACGATCACCGCCGGCGCGTCGGCCGACCTGGTCGTGCTCGACGCGCCCAGCCATGTCCACCTGGCCTACCGGCCGGGAGTCCCGCTCGTCCACACCGTCGTGGCGAACGGGGAAATCGCTTACCAGCAGGGGAATTCGTGATGAAGCAGGTGACCGTCGGCCCGGATTCGGTGACGCCGGAGCAGGTGATCGCGGTGGCCCGGCACGGTGCCCGGGTCGAGCTGTCCGAGGCAGCGCTGGCCGCGATGCGGGCCAGCAGGTCCATCGTGGACTCGATCGAACGGGACGAGCGCGCCGTGTACGGCGTGTCCACCGGGTTCGGCGCGCTCGCCAACACGTTCATCGAACCGGCCCGGCGGGCCGAGCTGCAGCATGCGCTGATCCGTTCGCACTCGGCCGGGATGGGCGATGCGATGCCCACCGAGGTGGTCCGGGCGATGATGCTGCTGCGCATCCGGTCGCTCGCGATGGGCCGGTCCGGCGTCCGGCCGCTGGTCGCGCAGTCGTTGGTGGAACTGCTCAACGCAGGCATCACGCCGTGGGTGCCGCGGCACGGTTCGCTCGGCGCGTCCGGCGACCTCGCCCCGCTCGCGCACTGCGCGCTGGTGCTGCTCGGCGAGGGCTGGGTACGCGCCGCGGACGGCCGCCGCATCGCCGGCGCCGAGGCGCTCGCCACGGCCGGCCTGGCCCCGATCGCGTTGGCCAGCAAGGAAGGGCTGGCGCTGATCAACGGTACCGACGGCATGCTGGGGATGCTGCTGCTCGCGATCGCCGACGCCCGGCACCTGTTCACCATGGCCGACGTGACCGCCGCGCTCGCGGTGGAGGCGATGCTCGGCTCGGACCGGCCGTTCCTGCCCGAGCTGCACGAGATCCGGCCACACCCGGGCCAGGCGGCGTCCGCGGCGAACATCCACCGGCTGCTGGCCGGATCGTCCATCATGGACTCGCACCGCGACGATCTGACCCACGCGGTACAGGACGCGTACTCGATGCGGTGCGCGCCGCAGGTCGCCGGTGCGGCACGGGACACGCTGGACTTCGCGGTCCAGGTGGCCGCGCGCGAGCTGGTGTCGGTGGTGGACAACCCGGTGGTGCTGCCGGACGGCCGGGTCGAGTCGACCGGCAACTTCCACGGGGCGCCGCTCGGGTTCGCCGCCGACTACCTGGCGATCGCGGCGAGCGAGGTCGGTTCGATCTCCGAGCGCCGGGTCGACCGGCTGCTGGACGTGGCGCGCTCGCGCGAGCTGCCCGCGTTCCTGTCGCCCGACCCGGGGGTCAACTCCGGCCTGATGATCGCGCAGTACACCGCCGCCGGCGTGGTGGCGGAGAACCGGCGGCTGTCGGTACCGGCGTCGACCGACTCGATCCCGACCTCCGGCATGCAGGAGGACCACGTCTCGATGGGGTGGTCGGCGGCGCACAAGCTGCGTACCGTGCTGGCCAACCTGTCGCACCTGCTGTCGGTCGAGCTGCTCGCCGCCTGCCGGGGCCTGCAACTGCGCGCACCGCTGGCGCCGAGCCCGGCCGGTGCCATCGCGGTACGCCGGATCGCCGAGGTCGCCGGGGATCCCGGGCCGGACGAGTTCCTCGCGCCGATCCTGGAGCACAGCCGCTCGCTGCTGGTCGGTACGGAGCTGCGTACCGAGATCGAGGCCGCGATCGGCCCGCTGGCCTGACGCCCGCACCCGCGCCGCCGACCGCGCGGTAGGTCGGCGACACGCCGGGGTCAGCCGCGCCGGCAGCTCCCCCGCGTGCCGGCCCACCGCGTGCGACGCGGCTGGGTCAGCATGTGCGCCACCTGGCGGGGTCAGCCGCGCAGCAGGCCGCGGGCGAACGCGGTGGCGACGGCGGCGGCGCGGTCGTTGACGCCGAGCTTCGCGTAGATGTGCAGCAGGTGCGTCTTGACCGTCGCCTCGCTGATGAACAGCCGCCCGGCCGCGTCGCGGTTGGTGCAGCCCTGCGCGATCAGCCCGAGTACCTCCAGCTCGCGGTTGCTGAGCGGTTCGGTGGCCGGCTCGCGTATCCGGCCCATCAGCCGGCCGGCGACCGACGGGGACAGCACCGCTTCGCCGCGGGCCGCGGCCCGGATGGCCTCGCACAGCTGGTCCCGCGGGGTGTCCTTGAGCAGGTAGCCGGTGGCGCCGGCCTCGATCGCCGGTACCACGTCCTGGTCGGTGTCGTAGGTGGTGAGCACCAGCACCCTGGCCGGCAGGCCGCGGGCGGCGAGCCGGCGGATTGCGGCGACCCCGTCGACGCGTGGCATCCGCAGGTCCATCAGCACCACGTCGGGAGCCTGCACCGCGGCCACGTCCACCGCCTCGGCGCCGTCGCCGGCCTCGCCGACCACCTCGATGTCGCCGGCGTCGGCGAGCATGCCGCGCAGCCCGTTCCGGACCACCGGGTGGTCGTCGACGAGCAGCACCCGGATCATGCCGCGGCACCCGCCGGCACCGCCGGTACCGTCGCCGAGACCGCGGTGCCGGAGCCCGGTTCGGACTCGATGGTCAGCTCACCGGCCACCCGGGCCACCCGCTGCCGCATCCCGATCAGTCCGAACCCGCCGTCGCGGCGGCCCGCCACCACGGCATCGTCGACGGGTGAGCCACCGTCGCCGGGCCCGGCGCCGCCCCGCGCTGCCGGATCCGGCCGGCACCCGTCGGCCGGTGTCGCGGCGGCGGGGTCGAAGCCGACCCCGTCGTCGCGCACGTCCAGACTGATCACGTCCTCCATGTACGACAGTGTGACGCCGACCCGGGCCGCCCGCGCGTGCCGGGCGACGTTGGCCAGCGCCTCCTGCGCGATCCGCAGCAGGGTCGCCTCGATCTCCGGGTGCAGCGGCCGGGCGGTACCGGTGGTGACCAGGGTGGCGCGGGGCGCTTCGCGCTCGGCCCACGCCTCGATGGTCCGGCGCAGCGCGACCGGCAGGGTCGCGTCCTCCAGTTGCGGCGGCCGCAGCGCCTGCACCGAGCGGCGCGCCTCGCCCAGGCTGTCCCGCGCCAGCCCCAGCGCGGTCTGCACGTACCCGGTCGAGTCGGGTACCCGCTGCGCCGCCTGCAACTGGGTGATGATCCCGGTCAGGCCCTGCGCGATGGTGTCGTGGATCTCCCGGGCCAGCCGGGCCCGCTCGTCGCGTACCCCGGCTTCGCGGGCCTGGGTGAGCAGCTGCGCGTGCAGGCCGGCGTTCTCCCGCAGCGTCTCGGACAGCTTCCGGTTCGCCTCGGCCAGCTCCACCAGCGCCACCCGGCGCTGCTCGTTGCGCACCGCCACGTACGTGAACGAGGCGCCCATGGTCCCGGCGAGCACCAGGTTCAGCAGCAGCATGACCAGGTAGGCACCGACCAGAGCGCCGGAGACGTTCTGGAACCCGCCGACCTGGGTACCGGCGAGCAGCGCGGCGGTGACGGCGACACCGATCCCGGTGGTGATCCGGCCACCGAGCAGGTTCGCCCGGAAGAAGTCGACGAAGCCGAGCCAGGCGAACAGCCCCCACCACGGGTTCAGCACGACCAGCAGCGCGGTCAGGGCCAGCCGGACGAGCAGGGAGAACGTGGCCAGCGCGGGACGTTCCCGCTCCCACTGCGGGTGCAGGGTCTCGAACCAGCACACCCAGGCCACGGTGACCAGGGCGGCGCCGCCGATCCACAGCATCCGGGCCGCGCCGAAGCCGCTGACCATCGCGAGCAGCACCGCGGCGGCCGCCAGCACGTACGGCAGCAACCGGTAGATGGTCGAGAACCGGTCCTCCCAGGATGCCGGCCGTCGGTCGGGGCGGTGCAGCGCGCCCTCCGGGCCGGCACCCGACCGGGGCTGCTCGGACGCCACCACGACCCCCATCTCGCTCAGCTGTCCCACCGGAACGAACGCACTGCCACGGTACCGAACACGACCGCGTACCCGGCGAGTACGGCGAGGTGCACCCAGCCCGGCCAGGAGCCCGCGGCCGCGTCACCGAGCGCCTGGGTGGCCGCACCGGCCGGGGTGAACTCGGCGATGTGGCGCAGGGCGGCCGGCATCGCGGCGATCGGCAGCCACAGCCCGCCGAAGAACATCAGCGGGAAGAACAGGATCATCCCCAGCGCGTTGCTCACCTTCGTGTTCGGCGCGACCGCGGCGACCATCATGCCCAGCGCCAGCATCGCGCACAGCACCAGCAGGAACGCAACCAGGTAGCCGAGCGGCGCTCGCGGCAGCGCGACCCCGAGCCCGATCCGACCGATACCCAGCAGCAACAGCAGCACCAGCACCTCGACCGCGACGTTGACCACGACCTGGGCCAGCAGCAGCCGGGACGCCGGCATCGGCGTGGTGGCCAGGCGGCGCAGCACACCGCGCTCGCGGTAGAGGCTGATCGCGGCGGGCAGGGTGTTGACCGCGGTCATCGTCACCACGAACAGGATCATGATCGGCACGTACAGGTCGATCACCCGCAGGCCACCCAGATCGTGCTGATGCACCCGGAACGCCGGCACGCAGCCCAGGATGACCAGCAGCAGGGGCGGGAACGCGATCGCCCACAACACGGCCATCGGCTCGCGGCCGAACAGCTTCGCCTCGATGCGGACGAGCACGGCGAACGACGACATCACTGGTCTCCCTCGGTGTTCGACGTCAACGCCAGGTAGGCGTCGTCCAGGCTGGCGCTGTCCAGCCGCAGGTGTTCGGCCAGGATGCCGGCCGCCGCGAGGGTGCCGACCACCTCGGCCAGCACGTTGCCGGTACCGGTGACGTGCAGTTCCCTGCCGTCCCGCCGGATCGACGTGACGCCGGGCAGCGCGGCCAGCAGCGCGGTGTCGACCGGCTTCGACGGCAGGAACCGCAGCTGCTGGCGGTTGTCCACTGTGGACACCAGGCCGTCCGGGGTGTCGAGCGCGGCGAGCCGGCCCGCCTTGATCACCGCGACGCGGTCGCACAGCCGCGCCGCCTCCTCCATGAAATGGGTGACGAGCAGGATGGTCACCCCGTCGGCGCGGATCTCCTCGATCAGGCTCCAGGTGTCGCGGCGGGCCTGCGGATCCAGCCCGGTGGTCAGCTCGTCGAGCACCGCGATCCGGGGTCGGCCGATCAGCGCCAGCGCGATCGCCAGCCGCTGCTTCTGCCCGCCCGACAGCTTCTGGTACCGGGTGCGCAGCCGGTCGGCGAGCCCGAGCCGCTCGACCAGCGCGCGCCAGTCGGCCGGATCGGCGTAGCAGGACGCGTACAGCTTCAGCGCCTCGGCCACGGTGATCTTGTCCGGCAGCGCGGACTCCTGCAGCTGCACGCCGAGCACCCGCCGCACCCGGTCGCGCTCGGCGCGCGGGTCGGCGCCCAGTACCGAGACGGTGCCGGCGTCGCGCGAGCGCAGCCCGCTGATGCACTCGACGGTAGTGGTCTTGCCGGCCCCGTTGGGCCCGAGGATGCCGAAGATCTCACCCCCTGCCACGTCGAACGACACGTCGTCGACGGCGACCTTCTCCCCGTACGTCTTGCGCAGCCCGCGCACCTCGATGACCGGCACGGCCGGCCTCCCTCCCGACGTCTTCTCCGTCGGGTACGACGCTAGGAGCGCCACGGCGCGACCGGATCGACCACGAGACCGCACCGGTACCGGCAGGGCGGTGGAGGCCGGTCATCCACCGATCGGTGGATGACCGGCCCGGTTCACGGCTTGGGTACGTCGCCCAGCTTGTCCACCTCGCGGGTCAGCGCCTCCAGCACCGAGCGCAGCTGTACCTCGGTGACCTCGGCGAAGGTACGCAGGTAGGTGACCTTCTGTTCCAGCGCGGCACGGTCGGCCTCGGTGGCGTGCGCGGGCAGCGCATCCGCGGCCCGTTGCGCCTCCGACGCCGCCTGCTTCGCCTGGTCCTGCGCGTGCTGCAGCAGGTCCTCGTACCGCTGCCGGGCCTGCCCGACGAGCTTGCGGGCGTACTCCTCCGCCTGCGCGACGTGCGAGTCGGCGGCCTGCTGCGCCTGGCTCATCAGGTTGACCGCCTCGACGCTGACCCGGGACCGCTGCGCCTCCGCGTCCGGGTCCTGGCCGTGGTCCCGGTAGTAGTTGGTCAGCCGGCCGATCTCGGCGCGCAGCGCCGCCTTCTCCGCGTCGGCCGCCGCGAGGTCGTCGGCGACGCGGTTGAGGAACATCCGCACCTCGTCCTCGTGGAAGCCGCGGCGGCCGAACGGCGGCCGGGAGAACGTGGTGGTCCGCACCCGTTCAGCGCTGAGCGGCACCCGCCTCGGGGCACCCTGGTCGGTCACGGTCACTGTCCCCACCTTCCCCCGGCGATACCGGCCGGCGCGGTCACCGCCGGCTCCGGCGTCGGTTCCGCGCCGGCCGTGAACTCGTCGTACCGGACCTGGTCGGCGGACACGCCGGCCGAGGTCAGCGCGGACACCGTGTGCCGCACCATGTTCGCCGAGCCGCACACCAGGCAGCGCCGGTCGGACCAGCCGCCGGCGCCGGCCGCGACGTCGCCGACCAGGCCGCGCTGACCGGAGAAGCTCGCATCGTGCGACACGACCGGCACGTACCGGAACCACGGCCGGGCCGCGGCAAGCGCGCCGAGCAGCTGGTGCTCGTACAGGTCGGCCTCGGTGCGCGCGCCGTGGAACAGGTCGACCCGCCGCTGCGTCCGGTCGGCCTGCCACTGGCGGTCGATCTGTTCCAGCAGCGCCCGCAGCGGCGCCAGCCCGGTGGCACCGGCGACCATCAGCAGGTCGGTGCCGTCCTCGGGCAGCAGGAGCGCCGCCCCGACCGGGGCACCGATCCGCAGCGTGTCACCCAGGGCGGCAGACTGCACCAGCGCGGTGCTCACCTGCCCGCCGTCGACGATCTTGACGTGCAGTTCGAGCGTGTCGTCGGTGCGCGGCGCGTTCGCCGGCGTCAGGTACCGCCAGGCGCGCGGCCGCCGGGAGAACTCGACCGCCGCCGACTGACCCGGCTGGTACGGGTAGGGGTGGTCGGTGCGCACCTGCAGCACCGCCACGTCCAGCCCGCGCCGTTCGATGCCGACGATCTCGGCGTTCCACCACGGGGGAGCGTGCTTCGCCGACTCCGCCGCGGCCTCGATCATCACCTGGGCGACCAGCCCGTACGCCTCGGCCCACTGCCCGGCGAGCGCTTCTGTCCACTGTGGACCGGAGAAGTGCGCCAGGGTGGCGAGCAGCGACTCACCGACGGCCGGATAGTGCTCGGCCAGTACGGCGAAGCGTCGGTGGTCGCGGCCCAGCTGCTGGACGAACGGCAACACCTCGTCCAGCCGGTCGACGTCGCTGACGATGCGGCCGAGCGCGGCCACCAGCTTGTCGCGCTGACCGGCCATCGACATCGGAAACATGCCGCGGGTCTCCGGATGGGTCAAGAACAGGTGCGAGTAGAAGAACAGCGGCACCTCGTCGCCGTGCCGCGCCGTGTTGGCCCAACTGTCCTTGAGTGCCTGCGGATCCATCCGACTCAGGCCTCGACGATCTCCGTTTTGGTACCGCCGAGCACGTCACCGACCCGGCCGATGATGTCCTCCGAGACGCGCGCCTCGCGCAGCGCGGCGACCAGGTGCACCACCACCCGGCCGAAGTGCTCGGAGCTGATGCCCATGCCGCGGTGCGCGGCGCCGAGCGCGCGCCCGTCGTACTCGGCGGGGCCGCCCAGCACCTGGGAGATCAGCAGCGCCTGGTGCCGTTTGAGCCGGACCAGATCGGAACCGACGAAGTAGTCGGCCAGCTCCGGGTCGGCGAGCACCAGCTCGTAGAACCGACCCACCACCTGCCGGACCGCTTCGCCGCCGCCGATGCGTTCGTAGTCGCTCGTGTCCTCGCCCACATCATCCTCCATGTCATGATTTATCGACGATGGTCGATGGAGTGTAGTGAGCGAGCAGGGTCGGCGACACCCCGAAACCGCCCCAGTTGCGAATCGGGTGAGATAACTCAAGAATCGGTAACGTCCCGCGATTACCCGGCAGAACGCGCGGTCGGTCCAAAGTGGACGTTCAGGACTCGGGGCGTTCCGGCGGGCCGGCCGTGGACGTCAGGACTCGGGATGTTCCGGCAGGCCGGCGCGACGCCGCAACGCGGCCAGATCGGTCAGCACGATCGAGCGCCCCTCGGTGCGCAGCCAACCGCGGTGCGCGAACGTGCGGATCACCTGGTTGACGCTCTGCCGCGAACCGCCCACCAACTCGGCCACCCGACCCTGGCTCAACCCGACCGGGTCGTGCTCGTCCTCGACCGAGGCGAGCAGCCGCACCAGCGTCTTCGCCACCCGGCCGGGCAGATCCAGGAAGATGTGATCGGCCTTCTGCTCGGTCAGCCGCCGGGCCATCGCGCCCATCGCCCGGAACACCTCGTCCATCAGCCGCCGGTCGGTGTGCACCAGATCGAGGAACGCGGTGCGCGGCAGCACCAACGCCTCGGTCGGCGCGATCGCCTCCACCGAGGCCGACCGGGGCGCCCCGTCGAGCAGCGAGATCTCCCCCAGCACGTTCGGCGCGCGCACCAGGGTCAGCACCGCCCGGTCACCGGCCGGCCCGGACCGGTACACCGCGACAGCGCCGTGCCGGAGCACGAACAGCACGTCGCCCGGGTCGCCCTCGCGGAACAGCACCTGGGCCTCCCGGTACACCCGGGATTCGGCGCTCGCGGCGAGGCGGCGCCGGCTGCGCAGATCGAGCCCGGCGAACAAGGCGACCCCACGCAACGGGTCGTTCGGAACAGCGCGCCAGCGATCCAACCGTCCCGACCTCCCCCCGAAAGGGTCACCTTCCTCCAGAAGGCTAGCGTGTACCCCCTGCACGACAGAGTTCAACGAACTGAACTCAGGACGTGGCACGATGCACGTACGGATTCGGGCTAGGGGGTGGGCCGGACGTGGCGGCCATGAGCAAGGTGGGCTGGAAGCTGACGGGGCTGGCATTCGCGCTGCCGCTCGGGTTCGTCGCGCGCAAGGCCGTCGCCGCCGGGTGGCGCGCGGTGCGCCACGACGATCCGCCGCAGCACGCGGACGACTTCGAGGCGAGCTGGGGCGAGACGCTCGCCTGGGCGGCGCTGTCCGGAGTGGCCATCGCCGCCGCGGAACTGGTCGCCGCGCGCGGCGCGGCGCGCGTGTGGCGCCAGCTCACCGGCAACGAACCTCCAGGTCACGAGCACGAACCGGCCGAAATCGAGGCCTAGCGGCTGGCACCGGAAGGTCGCGACAGCCCTCCACCGCCTTCCGGTCGGAGCCTGCCCGGGCAACCCGTCACCCGGCGTCGGGCAGCCTGCCCGCAGCGGGGAGGATGGGGGGATGACCGACCTGCTGAACCGTTCCCTCGCTGACACCGACCCCGAGGTCGCGACGGCCATCGGCGCCGAGCTGCACCGGCAGCAGTCGACGCTGGAGATGATCGCCTCGGAGAACTTCGCCCCGGTCTCGGTGCTGTCCGCGCAGGGTTCCGTGCTGACCAACAAGTACGCCGAGGGCTACCCCGGCCGCCGCTACTACGGCGGCTGCGAGCATGTCGACGTGATCGAGCGGCTGGCGATCGAGCGGGTCAAGGGCCTGTTCGGCGCCGGGTTCGCGAACGTCCAGCCCCACTCCGGCGCGCAGGCCAACGCCGCCGCCATGTTCGCCACGCTGACCCCGGGCGACACCATCCTCGGCCTGGACCTGGCGCACGGCGGCCACCTGACCCACGGCATGAAGATCAACTTCTCCGGCAAGCTGTACCACGTGGTCGCCTACCACGTCGCCGAGACCGACTACCGGGTCGACATGGCCGAGGTACGCCGGCTCGCGGTCGAGCACAAGCCGAAGATGATCGTCGCCGGCTGGTCGGCGTACCCCCGCCAGCTCGACTTCGCCGCCTTCCGCCAGATCGCCGACGAGGTCGGCGCGCTGCTGCTGGTCGACATGGCGCACTTCGCCGGGCTGGTCGCCGCCGGCCTGCACCCGAACCCGGTCGAGCACGCCGACATCGTCACCACCACCACGCACAAGACGCTCGGCGGCCCGCGCGGCGGCGTCATCCTGACCAACAGTCCCGAGCTGGCCAAGAAGATCAACTCGGCGGTGTTCCCCGGCCAGCAGGGCGGTCCGCTGGAGCACGTGATCGCGGCCAAGGCGGTCTCGTTCAAGGTCGCCGCCTCCGAGGAGTTCGCCGACCGGCAGCGGCGCACCCTGACGGGCGCCAAGATCCTCGCCGAGCGGCTGAGCGCGCCCGAGCTCGCCGCCGCCGGCGTGCGGGTGCTCACCGGTGGCACCGACGTGCACCTGGTGCTGGTCGACCTGCGCGACTCCGAGCTGGACGGCCGGCAGGCCGAGGACCGGCTGCACGACCTCGGCATCACCGTCAACCGCAACGCGGTGCCGTTCGACCCGCGCCCGCCGATGGTCACCTCCGGCCTGCGCATCGGTACCCCGGCGCTCGCCACCCGCGGCTTCGACACCGACGCGTTCACCGAGGTCGCCGACATCATCGCCGGCGCGCTGTCGGCGGACTTCGACGAGGCCCGCGCCGCCGCGCTGCGCGACCGCGTCGCCGCCCTCGCCGACAAGTACCCGCTCTACCCGTCACTGTGACGCTTCGCCCGGCCCGGTGAGTGGTGCGCCGCCGTTCGGCGCACCGCTCGCACCGCGTTGATCAAGGGCTCACGGGATCGGTGTCGAGGCGGGCGCTCTCCCCGGCACCTGCCCCCTGATCGACCGCGCTGGAGGTAGGTGCGCGGCGGCGGTGCGCGACCAGCAGCGCCGCCGGTACCGCGACCAGCGCGCCGGCGCCGAGCGCGAGCGGCGGGTAGCCGGCGACCCCGAGCACCGCGGTCGAACCGAGCGTCGCGGCACCACCACCGGCCCAGGACCAGCTCTCCACCAGGCCCTGCACCCGCGCCTCCACCGCGCTGGGCAGCCCGCGTACCAGCAGCGAACTGGCCCCGACGAACGCCAGGTTCCAGCCGTACCCGAGCACGAACAGCGCCACCGGCAACCCCGGCCCGGCCGACCCGGCGGTACCGGTCACGAGCACGCCGGCGAGCGCCAGCGTGGCCAGGCCGACCGCGACGACCGTACGGCCGCCGAACCGGTCGGCGAGCCGGCCGGACAGCGGCGCGAGCGCGAACATGCCCAGCGTGTGCGTCGACACCACCAGCCCGACCATCCCCATCGGCTGCCCGTGCTGGTGCATCGACAGCGGGGCCGCGGTCATCACCGCGGTCATCACCACCTGCGCCGTCAGCATCGCGGTCAGCGCGAGCCGGATGTCCGGGCGGGCCAGCAGCGACCGCAGCGGCCACGCCGCCGCGAGCCCGGCCTCCTCCGAGCCGACCGGCGGGCGCCTGGCCACCAGCGCGAACGCGACCGCTGCGGCCGCGAGACAGGCCAGCGCCAGGGCGAAGGCGCCGGTCAGCGGCGGCCACCCGGACCGGCCCGGCCAGCCGGTCGCCGGGCCCAACAGCAGCGGACCGCCGACCGCGCCGACGGTGCCGGCCCACACCACCGCGCCGAGCGCCGTCGCCCGCCGGCCCGCGGCGAACTCCTCCGCCGCCGCGTACCGGGCGAGCTGGGCCGCGGCGTTTCCCACGCCGACCAGCAGCATGCCGGCCAGCAGCACCGGCACCGAGCCGACCCCCGCACCGGCGGTCGCCATCGCCGCGCCCGCGGTACCGGTGAGGGCGCCGGCGCGCAGGCCGCTACGCCGGCCGTGCCGGGCCATCAACCGGCTCAGCAACAGCACGCCGGCGGCGGTGCCGGCGACCCCGGCGGTACTGCCGAGGCCGGCCCAGCCGGTTCCGAGCCGGTCGGCGACGAGCAGCGTCGCGGCGGTACCGGCCACGGTCATCGCGGCGTTGACGCAGGCCGCGCCGAGAAACAGGGCGCCCATCGTGCGCCGGCGCGCCGGCGGGGGTACGGGGTAGGTTGCCATGCGAAGCAGGCTAGGAAAGTCGCGCCGCCAGGTGAATGGCCGACGGGTGGAGTTTCCGGCCCCGCACCTCTCGTACGGAAGGAGGTTGCCGGCGATGACCTTCCGTCCGGACGTCACGCTCGACGACCTCGACTGGCGGATCCTGCACGAGCTGCAGACCGACGGCCGCCAGTCGTACAAGTCGCTCGCCCGGAAGGTGAACCTGTCGCCGCCGGCGGTCGCCGACCGGGTCCGGCGGCTGCAGGACACCGGCATCATCACCGGATACCAGGCCCGGCTGGACCCGGCCCGGGCCGGGCTGCCGCTCACCGCGTTCCTGATGCTGCGGTGCGCGCCGGGCCGGTGTCTGCTGCGCACCGCACGCGCCGCCGACTACCCGGAGATCGTCGAGGTGCACAAGCTCGCCAGCGAGTCGTGCACGCTGCTCAAGGTGCGGGTCGCGTCGATGGCGCACCTGGAGGGGTTCCTGGAACAGCTTGGCGAGCGGCACGGCGAGGCACGGTCGCACATCGTGCTGTCCACCCCGTACGAGCGGCACGAGGTCGAGCCGCCGCCCACCGCGCCGGGGCAGGTCACGGCCGCGGACGGCTGGTGACGCGGTGCGGCGGGGCGGTGGGCCCACCGCACCGCGTGCTCAGTCGGTACTGCCTTCCTCGTCGCCGGCGCGCACGGTGACCACTCCGTCGATCTCGGACAGGCTCGCGGCGAGATCGCCCGGGTCGCGCACGCCGCGCAGCGTCAGCGCGACCTGCACCCGCCCGCCGGTACCCTCCTCGACCTGCTCGGTGGAGATCTCCGCGACGGTGATGCCGCGGTCGGTGCAGGCGGCGAGCGCGTTGCGCAGCACGCCCTGGCCGCCGCGGTAGGTCATCGTCAGGTTCGACGGCGCCCACTTCGAGCGCGGCAGCAGCCGGCCGACCGCCGGATAGCCGTACAGCACGAGGAAGTGGCCGGCGGTCACCACGATCGCGAGCAGCCACAGTCCGGCGCCGCAGGCCATGCCGACGGCAGCCGACATCCAGATCACCGCGGCGGTGGTCAGGCCGCGGACCGCGTCGCGGCGGACGAAGATCAGCCCGCCACCGATGAAGCCGATGCCGGACACGATCTGCGCCGCGATCCGGGACGGGTCGAGCCCGACGTGCGGGCCGATCACGTCGCTGAACCCGTACTTGGAGATGAGCATGATCAGCGCCGCGCCGACGCCGACCAGGGTGTGCGTGCGCAGCCCGGCGGCCTTCTGCGCCAGCTCGCGCTCCAGCCCGATGACCGTACACAGCACCAACGCCAAGGCGAGCTCGCCGATCTGCGTCCAGCCCTGCCCGATGGGCTCACCAAACGCCACTATATTGGTCATACCGGTTGAGGATCCTCCTTCCCCTCGCGGTATCGCGAGACGGGTAAGCGTAGCGGAAGATCCCCGAAGGTCGCGTTAAATGAACCGTAAGATCACAGCGACATCCGTTCATTTCGCATCGGCATAACACTCGACGGTGGCCACGTCGAGCGGAAAGTGCACCGGCGTCGGGCCGAACAGCAGCCGCGTCGCCTCCTGCGCCGACGCGGTCACGGCCGCGGCCACCTCCGCCGCCACCTCGCGCCGGCAGTGCACCACCACCTCGTCGTGCTGGAAGAACACCAGCTCGGTGCCGGCCATCGAGGTCAGCCGCCGGCGCAACTCGGCCAGCAGCAACAACGCCCACTCCGCCGCCGTCGCCTGGATGACGAAGTTGCGGGTGAACCGGCCCCGAGCCCGCGCCGACGACGCCGACACCGGTTCCGCCGCCTCGGCCGGCTCCCCCGGCCCGGCCACCGGTGTCGACGCCGGCGGGCAGGTGCGCCCCAGCAACGACCGCACCAGCCCACCCTGCTCACCGACCCGGGCCGCCGCCTCCACGTACCCCACCGCGTCCGGGAACCGGCGCCGCAGCGTGGCGAGCAGCGCGCCACCGGCGCCCGTGGTCCCGCCGTACATCGCGGCGAGCAGGGCGATCTTCGCCTTGCCCCGGTCGCCGTCGAACGCCGAGGCGGCGAGCGCGCCGTACATGTCGCCGGGGCCGGCCGCGGTCGCCATGCCGCGATCGCCGGACAGCGCCGCCAACACCCGCGGCTCCAGCTGACCGGCGTCGGCCACCACCAGCGTCCAGCCCGGGTCCGCGACCACCGCGCGGCGCACCGCCTTCGGGATCTGCAGCGCGCCGCCGCCGCGCGTCCCCCAGCGGCCCGACACGACCGCACCCGCCACGTACTCCGGCCGGAACCGACCGCCGACCACCCAGTCGGCGAGGAACTGCCAGCCGTTCGCGACGTGCAGCCGGGACAGCTCCTTGTACCGCAGCAGCGGCGCCACCGCCGGATGCTCGACCTCGCGCAGCACGTACGCCCGGGTCGAGGTCACCGTGACCCCCACCTTGCGGAACGCGGCCACCACCTCCGCCGGCGAGTCGGGGTTGAGCCGGAACCCGAACGCCGCGTCGATCTGCGCCGCCAGCCCGGCCAGCATCGGCGGCCGGCCGCCCCCCACCGGGCGGGCACCGAGCGCCTCGGTCAGCAGCCGGTCGTGCACGTCGGCCCGCCACGGCAGACCCACCGCGCCCAGCTCGGCCGCGGCCAGCGCACCCGCCGACTCCACCGCAACCAGCAGGCGGAACCGGGCCGGATCGGGCAGCGCGGCGATGCGGGTCTGCTGGTCGGCATGCACCTCGGCCACCGCGGCCAGCGGCGACGACGCCCCGGGCAGCGGCTCCCGGACCGGCGCGAACAGCGCCGGCTGGGTGGGCCGGCCCGGCTGCGGGGCGCCCGTCGACGGCTCGTCGTCCGGCACCGGCAGGTCGTGCAGCCGGGCCCACGCCGCCGGCAACGCCCGCGGCTCACCCCAGCGCCCGGCATGCCCCAGCAACAGACCCTCCGCCAGCGCCAGATCGTGGCACCGGGCCACCCGGGCACCCGCCCGCAGCAGGCCCGGGTAGCAGCGCGCGGTGTCCGGCCAGACCCACCGGACGTCGGCCGCCTCGCCCGCGGCGACCGCCGTGGCCAGCGACGGCACCGCCGTCGCGGCGCCGAGCGCGCCGGACGGATCGAGGCCGGCGAGCGCACCGCCGCCGGACTCGTCGTCGTACACCGCCCATCGCACTCCCCGATCCTGCACCCACCCACCGACAGGACCCGGGCTGCGGGTACGCGACGGGGCCCGCCGGAGATCCGGCGGGCCCCGTCCTCGTCGTACGGGTTACTTCGCTGCCGCGAGAGTCGCGGTCGCGGTGTGCGTCTTGCCGTTGCGGGTGTAGGTGACCTTCACCTTGTCACCCGGCTGGTGCTGGGCCACCACCGAGACCAGCGCGTCGGAGCTCGCCACCTTGGTGTCGTCGACCTGGGTGATCACGTCACCCTTCTTCAGCCCCGCCTTGTCCGCAGGGCCACCCTTGGTGACCGCGGCGACCAGCGCACCGCTCCCGTTGCCGTTCGAGTCACTGGCGGTCGCCACCGACACGCCGAACAGCGGGTGCTGCACCTTCTCGCCCTTGATCAGCTTGTCCGCGGTCGCCTTCGCGACGTTGATCGGGATCGCGAAGCCGATGCCGATGCTGCCGCCCTGGCCGCCGCCCGAGCTGTCCGACGAGCGGATCGCGCTGTTGATCCCGATCACCTGACCGGACATGTTCAGCAGCGGACCGCCGGAGTTGCCCGGGTTGATCGCCGCGTCGGTCTGGATCGCGTTCGGGATGGTGATCGCGCCGCTGCCCTGCTGCTGTTGCTGCTTCTGCGGGTCCTGGAAGTCGAACGGGTTCTGCCGCTGCGGCTGCTGTTCGGTGGACACCGTGTAGCTGCGGTTGAGCGCCGACACGATGCCCTGGGTGACCGTGCCCTCCAGCCCGAGCGGGCTGCCGATCGCCACCACGCCGTCGCCCGGCGCCAGCTTGTCGCTGTTGCCGATGACCGCCGGCTTCAGGTGCGACTTGCCCTGCGCCTGGACCACGGCCAGGTCGCCGGACGGATCGCGCCCGACGATCTTCGCCGGCGCCGTGGTGCCGTCGTCGAAGGTGACCTGGATCGACCCGTTCCCGTCCGCGGCCGCCTCGACCACGTGGTTGTTCGTCACGATCATGCCGTTGGTCGAGATGATGACGCCGGAACCCTCGTCACCCGAGTCGCCCGCCTGCACCTTCAACGAGACCACGCTCGGCCGGACCTGCTTCACCATGTCGGCGAGCGAGCCGCCCTTGACCGACACCGGGCTCGACACGACCGTCGACTCCATCGGCGTGTTCCCGTCCAGCGCGTGCACGGTGGCACCGCCGACCAGACCGCCGGCGAGCACCAGGATCACCGCGGCGGCACCGGCCGCGACCCACCGACGAGCCCTGCTCGGCGGCTTCGGGCCGTACGGCCCGGGCTGCTGCCAGGCCGGCATGCCGTACCCGGCCGGCGCGTACGCCGGGATCTGCTGGGTGGCACCGAACTGACCGGTGGCGTCGGTCGGCCCACCGACCGGCTGTCCCGGACCAGGTTGGCCGGGCACCGGCTGGCCCGGACCGGGTTGGCCGGGCGCCGGCTGGCCGGGCGCGGGTTGGCCGGCGACCGGCTGGTACGGGCCGGGCGCGGGCTGCTGCCCGTACGATCCCAGGGCCGGCTGCGGCGCCGCGGCCGGCGGCTGGCCGTACGTGTCGGTGGCGTACCCGGACGGCTCGCTGGCGTACCCGGCTGCCTCGGTGCCCTGCCCGGCGAGCTGGTCGGTCCGGTCGGTCGGCGTTCCCGTCGCCCGGTCGGCCGCGGCCGCGGGCTGCGCCCAACCGGCCGGCGTCGCGTCACCGGCCGGGACGGAAGGATCCGCGGCGGCCTGCTGCGGGCTGGCGTACTCCGGCGGGGGCGCGCCCTCGGCCCACTGCCGCTCACCGCCCGACGCGCCAGGGGGTACCGCGTCGGGCGTGCTCGATGCGTTCGCGCTGGCCGCCGGGACCACCTGCGTCACGTCCTCGCCCGGCGGCGTGTCGACCGGCTCCGGCGCCCCGGTGGTCGCGGGCTGCGCGGCGGCGACCTCGTCGGTACCGGCAGCGGCCGGCGGCGGGGTCGGGTCGGGCGCTGCCGGGCCGGCAGCGGCCCGGTCCGCGGCGGACGGTCCGGCCTCGGCCGGGGTGGCCGGCCGATCCGACCCGACGGCGGGCCGCTCGTCGGTGCGGCCGGGGTCGCGGTCCTGATCGCTCATGGCCGGTCTCCGCTTCGCCGCACCCGGCCAGCGCCGCACTGCTGGTTCGCTCGCTGTCGCTCGCTCATGGGGTCAGATTTGCTCGGCACCCTGCGGTCGGCCTGGGGTCTTGCTGAGAATCCCCTGGGAGCGTGAATCCCGTCCGGGGATCATTGTCCGAATCGTTCGGACAGTGACCCCGCAGTTACTCGAATCGATGCGTGCCCGGCGCGGCGGTCACTCGCGCAGCGTGCTCGGGTCCACCGTCGGAGCCGGCAGGCCGAGGGCGGCGACCGCGGCGCGCGCGTCGCCGGTGAGCGGTACGCCCCCTGATCGTAGAACGCGGTGAGGTCGGCGCCGTCGACCCGGCTGGTGTACGGCGCGAGGAATCCGAAGCGGACCTCGGTAAGGGCCGGAGCGAACTGGAACGACGACACAGCGATTACTGCGCCGCGAAGACACAGCGGCCGCGGCACCGTCGCCGGTGCCGCGGTGGCGCCGCGGTCAGGTCAGCGTTCGACCTGCCCGCGCGCGAAGTAGTCCACCAGGTCCGGGTCGAGCGGCGGAACCTCGTACGGCCTTCCGTTGTCCCGCAACGACTTCGTCGCCTGCACGCCTGCCGCCACGCTCATCCGGGCGGCCACCGGCGAGGTGTCCGTCGCGCCGCCCTCGCGAACGAACCGGCAGAACTCCGCGATGATCTTCGGATCGGCGCCGCCGTGCGAACCGCCCGAGTCCGGCACCCGGTACTCGATGTCGGCCTCGGGCCGGTACCCGGATCGCTTGGCGTTCCACACCTTCACCACGTCGCCCGGCCCGTCGCCGAAGTTCTCCAGCCGGCCGGCGTCGCCGATGACCGTGTAGTTGCGCCAGTAGTCCGGCGTGAAGTGGCACTGCTGGTACGCCGCGAGCACGCCGTTGTCCAGCCGCATGTTGACCAGCGACACGTCCTCCACGTCCACCACGTCGTTGAGGTCGCGCTGGGAGCGCGGCGGCCAGTTCGTCGCGGGTGACAGCCAGTCGTCGGGCTTCGGCTCGCCGGGCGCGCGGCGCGGCAGGTCGCCGTACACCTTGAGGTCGCCCAGCGCCTGGACCTGTTGCGCGTAGCCGCCGGCGATCCAGTGCAGCACGTCGATGTCGTGCGCCGCCTTCTGCAGCAGCAGGCCGGTGGTGTTGCGCCGATCCGCGTGCCAGTCCTTGAAGTAGAAGTCGCCGCCGTGCCCGACGAAGTGCCGGACCCACACCGTCTGCGGGGTACCGATGTCGCCGCGCGCGACGATGTCGCGCATCAGCCGCACCACGCCCATGTGCCGCATGTTGTGCCCGACGTAGATCCGGGTGCCGGTCTGCCGCGCGGTACGCAGCATCGTGTCGCACTGCTCGATCGTGATGCCGAGCGGCTTCTCCACGTACACCGGCTTGCCGCCGCGCAGCACGTCCAGCGCGATCGCCTCGTGCGTGTGGTCCGGGGTGTTGACGATGATCGCGTCCACCCCGGGCGCGGTGATCAGGTCGTGGTAGTCGGCGGTCACCAGCTCGGCGCCGAACGTCGCCGCCTCCCCCGCCCGTACCTGCTCGTCCAGGTCGCAGACCGCGACCACCCGCGAGCCGGCCCCGGGCCGGTGCGCCGCCACGGCAAGGCTGCGGCGCAACCCGAACCCGATCACGCCCAGCCGTACGTCGTCGCCCATCGCTCCCCCATCCTCGTTCGCCTCGACCGCATCCTGCCCCGGCCCGGCGACGCCTCCGCGACCGGGCACGCGCCGTCCCACCAGCGCCAGCGGGCGCACCTCCGACGCGTCGTGCAGCAGCTGCGCGTACTCGACCCGGCCGGCGATTCCGGGCAGCCGCAGGTGCCGCATCGGCCAGGCGAACAGGTCTCGGCCCGACCTGCCGCACATCGCGTGACGGCACGCGGCCGAAGGATAGGGTGACGAGATGAATCGCCGAGGCTCCACCGGAAACGGTCGCCGCGGCGACCCGCAGCGGGCCGATCCGACACCCCACATCGTGGCCCGGGCCTCTGTCTGCCCGCCGAACCCCGGCCGGCGGCGCTGAGCCGCGGCGCCATCCCGACCCGCCGCGACGACGACCGGCGCCCCGACCTCCGCCCGACACCGCAGCTGGGAGCACCACCGCATGACCGACACGCCGCCGTACCTCGTGCTGCCACCGCTGGAGCGGTCGCTGTCCACCTGCACCGGCTGGGGTCGGCAGCACTGGGAGACGCTCGCCGACCACCTGCTCGGCTCGGTCACGCCCTACGCGACGGCCGGGGGCGGGCAGTTCCGCCTGCCGGGCCGCAACAGCCGCTCCGGCGTGGTGTCCGACGGGCTGGAGGGCTTCGCCCGGACGTTCCTGCTCGCCGCGTTCCGGATCCGTGGCGCCGGCGGGCAGGGCGTTGCCGGGCTCATCGAACGGTACGCGGCGGGCCTGGTCGCCGGCACCACCCCCGGCCGGGACGACTCCTGGCCGGTGATCGTCGACCGCTCCCAGCAGATGGTGGAGGCGGCGTCGATCGCGCTGGCGCTGCACGAGACCCGGCCGTGGATCTTCGACCGGCTGTCGACCGCCGAGCAGGACAACGTGCGCACCTGGCTCGGTGGCTTCGTCGGCAAACGCACCTGGGACAACAACTGGATCCTGTTCCAGGTCGTCACCGAGCAGTTCCTGGCCACCGTGGACGGTCCGCACGACCCGGCCGAGATCGAGCGCGGCCTGGACACGATCGAGCCGTGGTACCGCGGGAACGGCTGGTACTCCGACGGCGCCGGCGCGAACTTCGACTACTACATCGGCTGGGCCATGCACCTCTACCCGTTGCTGTGGACCAGGATGGTCGACGACGACGGCGGCCGGGGCGCGGCGTACCGGCAGCGGCTGCGCGAGTTCCTGGCCGGCTACCAGCACTTCTTCGGCGCCGACGGCGCGCCGGTGCACCAGGGCCGGTCGCTGACGTACCGCTTCGCCTGCGCGGCGCCGCTGTGGCTCGGCGCGCTGTTCGACGCGACCCCGCTCACACCCGGGCAGACCCGGCGGCTCGCCTCCGACGTGGTACGCCACTTCGTCGAGCGCGGCGCCCCGGACGAACGCGGCCTGCTCACCCTCGGCTGGTACGAACCGTTCCTGCCGACCACCCAGGACTACTCCGGCCCCGGCTCACCGTACTGGGCGAGCAAGGGGTTCCTCGGCCTGCTGCTGCCGGCCGACCATCCGGTGTGGATCGAGCCGGAACGGTCGGTGCCCAACGACCTCGCCGACCAGGTGGTCGCGTTGCCGGAGCCGGGATTCCTGCTCTCCTCGACCGTGCACGACGGCATCGTACGGCTGCTCAACCACGGCAGCGACCACAATGCGGCGCCGCCCGCGCCGGCGCACGACGACCCGCACTACGCCAAGCTCGCGTACAGCACGCACACCGGGCCGGAGGCGGCGCCCGCGGCCTGGCACGCCGACGTGGACAACCATCTCGCGCTGCTCGCGCCGGACGGCACGGCCTCGCGCCGGGCCCGGATCGAACGCGTCGCGCTCGGCGACCGGTTCGCCGCGTCCCGGCACACCGCGACCGTCGGCGACACCGAGTACCGGGTGGAGACCGCGACGGTGGTCCGCGGCTGCTGGGAGGTGCGCGCGCACCTGGTTTCCGGGCCGGCCCGCGCGGCGGTGCGCGAGGGCGGCTACGCGATCGCCGACCGGATCCCACCGTCCACAGTGGTCGGTGACCGGTTCGCCCTGGCACGCAGCGGATCGGCGGTCAGCTCCACGCTGGTCGGGCTGGCGGGGTGGGCCGGCGCCGGGGTGCACGCCGACGTCGACGCCAACGCGTACGGGCCGTGCTCGGCCACGCCGCTGCTGCGCGGCGCGCATTCCGGCGGCGAGACGGTGTTCGTCGGCCTCGCGGTGCTCAGCGGCGACGCCGTGCACCCGGAGGCGCTGGCAACCGGTTTCGCGGTGCTTGTGGCCGGCCGGACCGTGGTGGTGCGTTACCCGGACGGCGAGCTGGTCCGCCTGGTGCTCGGCGACCTGCCGGCCGGCGCGGTGCGCTACCAGCGACACGCCAGCGACGGGCCGGGTGCGTCCCTGCGCGCCTGAGGCGAACCGGTCCGGTCAGCGCGACCGGGGTGGCGCCGCCGGGTCGTCTTCCGTGGACGAGCCGACCCCCGACGTGGCACCGGCACCCGGCTCGTCCGCGGGGTCGCCGGCATCCTCGCGCGCCGCCTCGGCATCGGCCGGCACCGCACCATCGGCGGACGGCTCCGCCGTCGACGGCCCGGCGCCGCGCGGCGGCTCCGCCACCGACCCCCCGGCACCGCCCGGCGACTCCGCGGCCGGCGACTCCTCATCGCCCGACGCGTCCACCGTCGACGGCCCGGCAGCAGCCGGCAGCTCCGCGCCGTCGCCCGGCGACTCCACCGTCGACGACGCGGCGTCGGCCGACGGTGCCGCGGTCGATGATTCGGGGCCCGGCCCCCGGTCGCCGGGTGCCTGCAGCGGGTCCCCGGTCGGCTCGTCGCCCTGCTCGGCCGGCGGCTCGTCGGTGTGGCCGGAACCCAGCGCGATCGGCTCGCCGGCAAGGTCGACGTCGTCGAGCTCGGCCGGCTCCGGCGGGAGGTCGGTGTCGTCCGGGGCGAGCGGCAGGGTGACCCGGAACGTGGCGCCCTCGCCCGGCGCCGTCTCCACGTCCACCCGGCCGTGGTGTGCCGCGACCAGCGAGGCGACGATGGCCAGGCCCAGGCCGGTACCGCCGGCCTCTCGCGACCGTGCCTTGTCGACCCGGTAGAACCGCTCGAACACGCGGTCTCGTTGCTCGGGGGTGAGCCCGGGCCCCTGGTCGGCGACCTCGACGACCGCCGCGCCGTTCGCGGTGCGTACCCGGATCTGCACCGAGGTACCGGCCGGGGTGTGCGCCAGCGCGTTGTCGACCAGGTTGCGCAGCACCTGGCGCAGCCGCGGCTCGTCGCCCAGCACCACCGGCGGACCGTCCGAGCCGGCGCCGACGTGCAGCGACACGTCGCGGTCCGGCGCGATCGCGCGGGCCGACTGCACCGCGTCGGCCGCGATCGCGAGCAGGTCGACCGGCTCGGAGGCGACCGGGCGCTGCTGGTCCAGCCGGGCCAGCATCAGCAGGTCCTCGACCAGCAGCCCCATCCGGGACGCCTCGGCCTCGATCCGGCGCATCAGCCGGTTCGCCTCGGCCGCACGCTCGTCACCGTGCTCGACCGCGCCCGGGGCGGTGTCCAGCCGCTGCCGGTACAGCTCCGCGAAGCCGCGGATCGTGGTCAGCGGGGTGCGCAACTCGTGGCTCGCGTCGGCGACGAAGCGGCGCATCTTCTCCTCGGACCGGTGCGCCGCGGCGGCCGAGGCCCGGGCCGCGTCCGCGGCGCGCCGGGCGGCGTCGGCGGACCGGCGCGCGGCGTGCTCGGACCCGGCCTGCGCGGAGAACGCCGCCTCGATCTGGCCCAGCATCGCGTTCAGCGCCCGCCCGAGCCGGCCCAGCTCGGTCCGCGGGTCGCGTTCGGGCACCCGCAGGCCGAGGTTGCCGGCGGCGATCGCGCCGGCGGTTCGTTCGATGTCCCGCAACGGGTGCAGGCTGTAGGTGACCACCGCCGCGCCCACGATCGCGAGCAGCACCAGCACCGCCGCGCCGACGATCACCTCGATCGTGATCAACCGGCTGATGGTGGCGTTCACCGAGTCCATCGACGCGGAGATGATCAGGTACTGGTTGGAGTCGCCGAGCTTCAGCGGCTGCACCAGCACCCGCCAGCGGTGCGCGCCGTCGTTCGATCCGGTACTGAACGGCTTTCCGGCCGCGGCGTTGAGCGCGGCGGCGGTGTGCGGGTAGACCGGATAGTTCGTCGGGTGCTGTTCCCCGCTGCCCGTCATGCTGTAGCGGGTGCCGTCGTCCTGCCGGGTCTCGAAGGTGTACTGCGCCTTCAGCGTCATCGGCGACTCGGAGCTGGACGGCACCAGGTCCTGCACGTTGAAGATGATCTTCTGCGAGCCGCCGGTGTTCGGCATCGCGTTGATCTTCTGCTCGATCCTGGTGCGCGTCTGGTGGTTGAGCGAGTTGAGCTGGTCGTCGACCCGCGCGGTCAGGTAGCCGCGCAGGAACATCACGCTGGCCGCGCCGATCAGCACCAGCCCGGCGAGCACCAGCACCATCGCGGCGGCCACCATGCGGCTGGCGAGCGGCATCCGGCCGACCGTGGTCCGCAGGAAGCCACGCACCCCGCGACGCCGGTGCGGCGGCGCCATCCTGGTCGGATCGGCGTAACTCACTGGCTTTCCCGCACTTCCCCCGTGGCCGGCACTCGGCCGGTCACCGTGATGTTCGTGATCAGCTCGGCATCCGTAGCACGTACCCGACGCCGCGCAGCGTGTGGATCAGCCGCGGTTCACTGGTGTCGACCTTGCGCCGCAGATAGGACACATAGGACTCGACGATCGAGTCGTCGCCGCGGAAGTCGTAGTTCCAGACGTGGTCGAGGATCTGCGCCTTGGACAGCACCCGGCCGGCGTTGGTCATGAAGTACCGCAGCAGCTTGAACTCGGTCGGCGACAGCTTGATCAGCTTGCCGCCGCGGTAGACCTCGTGCGTCTCCTCGTCCAGCTCGATGTCGGCGAAGGTGAGCCGCGGCGGCGGCTCGAACTCCCCGCCGGTGCGGCGCAGCACCGCCCGGATCCGGGCGATGACCTCCTCCAGGCTGAACGGCTTGGTCACGTAGTCGTCGCCGCCGAGGGTCAGGCCGCGCACCTTGTCCTCGGTGCCGTCCCGGGCGGTCAGGAACACGACCGGGGTGCGGTCGCCGCCGGAGCGCATCCGCCGAGCCACCTCGAACCCGTCCATGTCGGGCAGCATCACGTCGAGCACGACGAGGTCGGGGCGGCGACGCTGGACCGCCGTCGTGGCCTCCTGGCCCCGGGTCGCGGTGCTCACCTCGAAGCCGGCGTAGCGCAGGCTCGCCGACAGCAGTTCCAGAATGTTCGGGTCGTCCTCGACGACGAGCAGGCGCGCCTCGCTCTGCCGCCCGCCCGCACCGGCCCTCGGCTGAGCAAGATCACTCGGTCCCGCGGATGTTCCTGTGGCCATGTGACCCATCATTACCCAGAAGCTCTGGGCCGCCACTGACGAAAGCCTGTGAGTTGACTGGAAATCACCGCGGTATGAGCGTGCCGCCGAGCCGGCGATGTGAGACGGTTGGTGCATGACGAGGAATGCACACCGTCACCAACTGTCCCGTTTGACGTCACGTGGCGTACAGGTACGGTGAAGGCGACCTCGCACCCACGGACGGCAACCTCATGACACAGCTGACGATATCTCCCCGTTTCGCGGGCCGGCCGGACAGCGCCAGTCCCGGCTACGTCGCCGGACAGCTCGCCAAGCTCGCGCACAGCGCCAACGGCACGGTCGTGACCATACACACGCCGCCGCCGCTGTCGCGACCGCTCGACATCGACACCGAGTCGTCCCGCACCGGCGACGTCCACCTGTACGACAGGGAGTTGCTGATCGCGAGCGCCCGGCCGGCCGAGCCGTTCGACGCGCTCGTCCCGCCGGTCGGCTTCGAGGTCGCCGAGCTGGCCTCGGCCGGCTACCCGGGCTTCACCGAGCACCCGTACCCGAAGTGCTTCGTCTGCGGTCACCAGCGAGACAAGGGCGACGGGCTGCGGCTGTTCCCCGGCCGGCTGGACGACGGCACCGGCCGTACCGCCTGCCCCTGGGTCCCGGACGACTCGGCCACCGACGCCGACGGGCAGGTGCCGGAGGAGATCGTCTGGGCCGCGCTGGACTGCCCGGGCGGCTGGACCGTCGAGCACGAACACCGGCCGCAGGTGGTCGGCCGGATCGCGGCCCGGGTCCGGGACGTGCCGAAGCCCGGCGAACACTGCGTGGTGATGGGCCGTAGTCTGGGCTCGGACGGCCACAAGACGTACGTGGCGACGACCATCTACGGTCCGGACGGCGCCATCCTCGGGCAGGCCCTCGCCACCTGGCTCACCCTCCGCGACTGATCCGTCGGTACGATCTGCGCCCGTCACCAGACACGCCCCAGGGCCGCGACGCCACGACGGAGGTTGACGTGCGGGTACGGATGGCCGGCATCGTGCTCGGCCTGACCGCTCTGCTGGCCGGTACGGCCACTGCCTGTGGCGGGCCGGACCTCGCCATCGACGAGACGACCGCGTCCGCGATCGACGTACCGGCCCAGGTCGGCCAGCCGGACGAGGTCGCCTGGAGCGTGCCCGCCACCGTCGAGTCCGGTACCGCGCCGCTCGCCGCCGGTGCCGGCCTCATCTACGGCACCTCGTCGACCGCGAAGGGGCTGCCCGACCAGGTCGTCGCGATCGACGGCCGCACCGGCAAGCAGCGGTGGCACTACGCCCGGCGGGGCGCCCGGTCGAGCCTGGTCCGGCTCGCCGCGAGCCCGGACGGCAAGCGCCTCGCCGCCTGGTTCGAGCGCGACAGCCAGCAACTGCTCGTGGTGTTCGACGCGATGACCGGAACGGTGAAGTGGCACCGGTCGCTCGGTTCGCCGGGCGACGGGTACCGCTCGGTCGACCGGATGTGGGCCACCGACCACACGCTGATCACCCACGCGGACCGGATCGCGCACGGCATGTTCCGCCTCGACGGGTACGACATCGACTCGGGCAAGCACCTGTGGCACTGGCGTCCCGGGCCCGACTCGCACCAGTTCGCGCTGCTCGGCGCGGACGACGCGGCGACCGCCGATTCGATGCTGCTTCCGGTGCAGCGCAACGACTCCGACTCGCTCTCGGTGGAGCTGGTCGACCTCGACGACCGCGCCGGCACGCCGCGCTGGCGGCACGACTTCGTCACCGACGCGCAGCCGATCGGCCCCGGTACCCAGGTGCTGGCCCGGGTCGACGCGTTCCCGCAGGATCCGGACCGCGTCTGGTTCTCCGCCGGTGTGATCGGTGGGCCGCAGTTCGCCGGCGCGGTGTCGGCGGCCGACGGCACCGCGCTGTACAAACTGCCCACCCCGACGTACGGGCTGCCCGACACGCACCTGACCGTGGGCTTCACCCCGGCGGCCGACATGTACGCGGCGCAGGTCGCCAACGACCGGGTGGTGCCGGCGTCCACCCGCGACCCGCGTACCGGAAAGGACACCAGCTGGCCCGACTTCACCGGGCTGAACGCCGCGCTGCTCGCCGACGGCGGCACCGTGCTGGAGGCACACCGCAGCGGCAAGCGGTACGCGGCCGTCGTCTGGTCGCTGCCCGGCCGCAAGCGGCTGGGTTCGGTGTCGATCCCGGGCGAGGTGAACGAGATCATCGCGGTGCCGGGCGCGGTCGTGCTGTACGACTCGGTCGCCCGCCGCCTCACCGGCCTGCGCTGACCCGAGACCCGCGGCCGAAAAAGCCGCCGGCGACCCAACCGATCGTCCGCGTCCCGCCCTTTTGTCAGTGGGGAGTCAAGGGAGGTTGGATGCGGGCCGATCGGGAACGCGAGTACGTGGCGTACGTCGAGGCGAGCATGGTTCGCCTGCGGCGCACGGCCTACCACCTCAGCGGCAACTGGCACGCCGCGGAGGACCTGGTGCAGGAGACGCTGGCCAAGCTGTACCAGCACTGGAACCGGGTACGAGGCGTCGAGTCGATCGACGGCTATGTCCGGAAGATGCTCTACCGCACGTTCTTGGCGCAGACGAGGCGGGCCTGGTACCGCCGGATCTTCCTCACCACCGAACCGCCGGACGGACCGGCGCCGGGCGCGCGCGACCCCGACGACCGGTTGGACCTGACGGCGGCGCTGGCCCGGTTGCCCGCCGGGCAGCGGGCGGTGGTGACGCTGCGGTACCTGGAGCGGCTCGACGTGAACGAGACCGCCCGCGTTCTCGGCCGCTCCCCCGGCACCGTCAAGAGCCAGACCGCGAACGCGCTGGCGAACCTGCGCACGCTGCTCCCCGGCTACCGGGACGAGCCGCGACGCGCGGAAGCGAAGGGATGAGGCATGTCCGATCCACGACTGCAGGAACTGTTCGACGCACCGGACACCACCGATGAACCGCCGATGTCGGCAGGTTTCGCCCAGAGCACGCTCGAACGGGGGCGCCGGCGGACCCGGCGCCGGCGCGCCACCCAGGCGGTCGCGACCGGCGGGGTGGCCGCGGTGGCCGCGCTCGCCGTCGGTGGCGCGGTGGTGCTGGGCGGCGGCGCCGCGCCCGACGGCGCCCGGCCGCCGGCCGCGGCCGGCACCCACTCGGCTTCCACCGGCCAGCCGGCGACGGCCACCGAGTTGCTGAACCGCGCCTCGCTGGCCGCCTACCACCAGAACCGGACGATCCGGCCGGACCAGTTCATCTACCAGAAGACCACGGTCAAGCTGCGGGAGCCGGCGCCCGACGTGGACGGCGCACAGCTGCACGGCGACGTCGAGTCCAACCTGCGCGGCGTCAGGACCGTCCAGCGCAGCGGCACCGACGAGAGCTGGTTGTCGGTGGACGGCAGCAAGCAGGGCTGGGCCACCGGATCACTCAAGGGTGGACCCGGCGTCGCCACGACGCGGATCGAGCACCCGACCCTCGACGAGCCGACCTACCAGTACCTCACCACGCTGCCGACCGACCCGGACGCCCTGATGCGCAAGATCGATGCGGCCGCGCAGCAGCGGGCCGATCAGAAGCCGGGACAGCAGAAGCGGTTGAACGTGATGCGGTTCGAGGTCATCGAGAACGTGCTGAACGTGGGCATCGTGCCACCCGAGCTGGCCCGCCCGCTGTACACCGACCTCGGCCGGCTGTCCGGCGTCGAGCTGGTCCGCGACGCCACCGACGCGGCCGGCCGGAAGGGGGTCGGGGTGGCGATCACCGACCCCGACAGCCAGATCCGCTACACGATCATCTTCGACCGGCACGACTACCGGTTCCTCGGCTTCAAGACCGACGACCCGGCCACCGGAAAGTACCTGACGTGGACGGCGGTCCTGGCCGTCGACGTGGTCGACCACGTGAAGTGACCCGGACCGTCGGCCGGAGCCCCACGCCGGCCGGCCGCCGGCACTGACAGCACGCGGACGGCGGTTGCCCGGGCAGCCGCCGTCCGCGCGTGTGCCGGGCCCCCCGCACGGGCGGGCCGAAGTTGGGGATTGCGCGGCCGATGTGGTATTCACCTGCCGTGACGATCGGAACGGTGGGACCTGCTCGCAACGAACCCGACCGCCTCCGGTCGCTACAGGACGAAGCCGAGCAGCTACTCAAGGAGCATCGCGCCGACGAGGCGTCGGTGCCGCTGCGCGAGCTCGCGCGCCGGCAACCCGACCACGCCCGTACCTGGCTGCGGCTGGCCGCGGCACTGCTCGCCGGCAACGGCGGTACCGCGGCCGACACCGAGGCGCGCGACGCCGCCGAACGGGCCGTCGCGCTCGACCCGGCCAGCGCGATCGGGTACCGGATGCTCTCCGAGGCGGCGCTGCGGCTCGGCGACCGGGACGCGGCACTGAACACCATGCGGGCGGCGGTGTCGGCCGCGCCGGACAGCTGGGTCACCCATCTCGACCTGGCCGCCGCGCTGGTCGAACGGCCCGGCGGCGGGGTGGAGGCCTGGCAGCTGGCCAAGCGCGCCGCGTCGATCGCGCCGCAGCGTGCCGAGCCGCACGTCCTGCTGGGCGACCTCGCGCTGCGGGCCGGCGACATGGACAAGGCGGCCGCCGGGTACGCCGACGCGCTGGACCGGGCGCCCGGCGACGTGATGGTCACCCGCAAGCTGGCCGAGCTGCACCACCGGCTGGACGGCGGCCCGGCCGCGGGGCTGCGCGCCGCCGGCCCCGAGGCCGACCCGGCGATGGCACCGAGCGACCCGTGGGCGGGCGAACCGGACACCTTCCGCGCCTACGCCCCGGACACCGGCCGGCACGACGCGACCGCCTCGGGCCGGCCGCCGGCGCCGGACCCGCAGCCGGCCGACCCGAACGGGGCCGAACCGGCCCTCGGTGCCCACCGGCCGGCCCGCGTGCTCGGCAACTGCCTGTCCGTCCTGGGCATCCTCGCCGCGGCGGTGGCCGGCATGCTGCTCGTGTTGCGGCCGTCCGGCGCGACCGGGTGGTACCAGGCGGTCACCGGGATCGCCGCGGTCGGCCTGGTGGTGGTCACGGTGCTGCTGCTGGCGGGCAGTGCGGCCGGCTGGCGCCAGCTGACCGGCGGGCGCGGCGGGCTCGTGGCCAGCCTGATCTTCGGCGTCCTCGCGGTACTCGCCGGCCCGATCGGCGCCATCGCCGGCTCGGTACCGGTCTTGCTGGTCGCCGTCGCGCTCGGCGTGCTGGGCTGCCTGTGCGGTCACCTCGTCGCCCGCGGCGCGGTCCGCCGGGACCGGGCCGGCACGCCGGCCCGCCGGACCACCGGCCGCCACGGCCGCTGACCCGCGCGGCACGCTCCTTCCGCGGCGTTGATCGTGGATGGCGTCGACCGGCAACCGCTCTCCGCACGGATCGCACGGATCGCACGGATCGCACGGATCGCACGGTGATCAACTCGCGCTGCACCATGATCGACACGTGCCCGGGCGGGTGCGGCATGGTAGGTAGTACGGCATGACGTCGGATGTGATCGTGGTCGGTGCCGGCCACAACGGGCTGGTCGCGGCAACCCTGCTGGCGCGTGCCGGCCTGACCGTGCAGGTACTGGAGCGCGCCGAGGTCGTCGGTGGCGCCTGCCGCACCGAGGCACCGTTCGGCAAGACTCCCGGGGTCCGGGTGTCGTCCGGGGCGTACCTGCTGGGGCTGATGCCGCCGGAGCTGATCGCGACGCTCGACATCGACCTGCCGCTGGTCCGGCGCGACCCGCACTACTTCCTGCCCGCGCGCGACGGGCGGTACCTGCTGCTCGGCGGCGACCGGGCGGCTGCCCGCCGGCAGTTCGCGGAGTTCTTCACCGAGGCCGACGACCGCGCCGACGAGGCGCTGCGGGCCGAACTGTCCGCACTGGCGAACGACCTCGCCCCGGCCTGGCTGGCCGAGCCGCTGCCGGTGGAGCAGACCGCCGAGCGGTACATCCGGCCGCAGCTGCGGGACACGTTCGTCGACCTGGTGCGCGGCTCGGCGATCGACTACCTGTCCCGGTTCGGGTTCGCCTCCGAGCAGGTGATCGCGATGTACGCGGTCACCGACGGGATGCCGGGACTGACCGGCTCGCCCTGGACGCCCGGCAGCGGCCACAACATGCTGGTGCACAACATGTGCCGGCTGCCCGGCGCGGACGGCACCTGGATGGTGGTCCGCGGCGGCATGGGCACCGTCACCCGGACGCTGGCCGCGGCCGCCACCGCCGCCGGCGCCACCATCCGTACCGGCGTGACCGTCGACGAGATCACCACCGCCGGTGGCGCCGTCACCGGGGTGCGCGCCCGCAGCACCGGCGGCCCGGACACCGACGCGGCCGAGTACGGCGCGAGCGCGGTGCTGGTGGCGACCGACCCGTACCGGCTGCCGGCGCTGCTCGGCGCGACCTGCCCGCCGGAGCTGGCCGACCGGATCGACGGGTACGCCCGGCGCTCCGGCGGCCAGACGATGAAGGTCAACCTGGCGCTGTCCGACCTGCCGCGGTTCGCCGCGCTGCCGCAGCCGCGCGGCCAGCACGGCACCACCGTGCACCTGCTGCCCGAGCCGGCCGCGGACGGCTCGGTGCTCACCGCGGTACGGCAGGGGTTCGACGCGGCCGCCGCCGGCCGGCTCGATCCGCTGCCGCCGGTCGAGTGGTACCTGCACTCCACCCTCGACCCGTCGCTCGGCGACGACGCGGGCCGGCACTCCTCGGCGCTGTTCGTGCAGGGCGTGCCGCACACCCCGGCCGGCTCCGACTGGGCCACCGAGAAGGACGGGTACGTGCGGCGGCTGCTGGAGTTCGTCGACGGCTACGCGCCGGGCGTCGGTGACCTGGTCGACGACGTGTACGCGCTGGCGCCGCCGGACATCGAGGCACACTTCGGCATCACCGGCGGCAACATCTTCCACGTCGACAACGCGATCAGCTTCACCGACCGGATGCCGTACCGCACCGGCGTGGCCGGCGTCTACGCGGGCGCCGCCGGCTGCTTCCCGGCCGGCTCGGTGATCGGCTGCGCCGGCCACAACGCCGCCCACGCCCTCCTCGCCGACCTGCACTGACATGGACAAACTTTAGCCCGAGCTATAGTCTAGCGATGTCCACCAACGGGGAAAGATGGACCATCCGGGTCACTAGCGAGGTTCGCGCGTGGCTTCGTGAACTCAATACAGCCCAGCCCAGCACCTACCGAGACGTCAACGCAGCCATCGACCTGCTTGCGGAAATCGGTCCGGCACTGGGCCGGCCACTGGTCGACACGCTGCATGGATCCGACGTACACAACCTGAAAGAACTGCGCCCCCGATCGGGCAGGGAGATGGCACTGCGAATTCTGTTCGCGTTCGACCCTTGGTCGCAGGCGATTCTGCTGACCGCCGGCAACAAGGCGGGTAACTGGTCAGCCTGGTACACCGAGGCGATCCCGGTCGCCGAGAAGGCATATGCGGCTTGGCTGATCGCGGAAGCTCAGCGCCGGAAGGAGACGGATCGATGACCGAGTTCTACGACTGGGACGACGTTCGGGCCGAGTTGCACGACGGCGATGACGAGGCGCTGGCGCAGGCGCGGGCGCGCACCGAGGCGTGGATCAGCGCGTATCACCTCGCGGAGGAGCGGAAGCGACTCGGGTTGACGCAGCGGGATGTTGCCGAGGCCATGGGCGTCACACCAGGGCGAGTCAGTCAGATCGAGAACGGCGACCTCGACGTCAACGAGGTAGCCACGCTCGGTCGCTATGCACAGGCGCTGGGCGCGAAACTGCGGATCATCTTCGACTACGGGACGGACATGCGGCAGATCGCCTGAGTCGACGCGAGCCTCGCGCCGACACGGCGGCGGTGACGGGATATTCGATAAGGCGCCGGTTGCAGGGGCGGTAGGGTGCCGGGCATGGGAGCCATGAACATCCGGCTGCGCCAGCACTGAGCGCGGCCTGATCAGCGGCCCGGACGCCCGCTCGCGGCGCCTGGCCGGCAAGGCGTTTCGCCGCGCTCGACAGCGGTTGTCGATCGACACCGTCCCGTGCGCGGCCGTCCGTTGCTTCCCTTCCTTCGCATCGCTGGCTGGCTGCCGCCGTGGCTCGCGCCCGGGACCCTGATCCCGGGAGTACCTGCCATGCGTGCACCTGCAAGCAACCCGTCCGGCGTGCACTTCCTGCGCGACCGCACCGTCATCGCCGGCCTGCTGCGGTCGGCCCGGCCGCGCGGCGGTGACCTCGTCCTCGAACTCGGCGCCGGCCCCGGCGTGCTGACCGCGGCGCTGGCCGGTACCGGCGCCCGGATCGTCGCGGTGGAGCGGGACGCGGCGTTCGCGGCCCGGCTGCGGCGCCGGTTCGCGCAGCGGCCGGTCACCGTGGTCGAGGACGACCTTCGCCGGGTGCGGCTGCCGCGCCGGCTGTTCGCGGTGGTGGCGAACCTGCCGTTCGCCACCGGTACCGCCGTGCTGCGCCGGCTGCTGGGCGGCCGGGACGTGCCGCTGCGCGGCGCCGATCTGCTGGTCGAGTGGGGGTTCGCGCGCCGCCTGACCCGGCCGGTACCGCGGGACGCCGAGACCGCGTGGTGGGCGGCGCGGTACGAGCTGCGGATCGCCCGGCGGGTGCCCGCCACCGCCTTCGCCCCGGCGCCGCGGGTGGCCGCCGCGCACCTGGTGGTACGGCCGCGCCAGCTGGACCGGCGGGCGCTGCCGGTGCTGCGCGCGCTGCTGACCGACGCGTACCGCCGGCCCGCCGCGCCGCTGACCGCGGTACTGGCCGCGCACGTGCCCGCGGCCAGGGCGCACCGGTTGGCGCGCAGCACCGGAATCGCACCGCCGGCGATCGCCGGTGCCGTACCGCCGTCGGTGTGGGCCGCGCTGGCCGCCGCGGCGGTTGTCGCCGAACCCGCCGCGCGCGCCCGGTCCATCTCCTAGTGTCGCTTCCAGGAGCCTTGCTTTCGTCCGGGAACCCTGCTGCGGGTGGTTCCGGCGAAGCGTCGATCGAGCGGGCCGGAGGTCGCGGTGACAGCGGTGCAGACCCGGAGCGGACCACTGGACGAGGCGGAGCTCGCCGGCCTGGACGCCTACTGGCGGGCGTCGAACTACCTCGCCGTCGGGCAGATCTACCTGATGACGAACCCGCTGCTGCGGGAGCCGCTGGCGGCCGAGCAGGTCAAGCCGCGGCTGCTCGGGCACTGGGGTACCACGCCGGGGCTGAACTTCTGCTACACCCACCTGAACCGGATCATCCGGCAGCGCGAACAGAAGATGATCTTCCTGTGCGGCCCGGGCCACGGCGGTCCGGCCGTGGTCGCCCAGTCGTACCTGGAGGGCACCTACTCGGAGCTGATGCCGCACATCGGCCGGGACGAGGCGGGCCTGGCGGCGCTGTTCCGCCAGTTCTCGTTCCCGGGCGGGATCCCCAGCCACGCGGCCCCGGAGGTACCGGGGTCGATCCACGAGGGCGGCGAGCTCGGCTACGTGCTGTCGCACGCGCACGGCGCCGCGTTCGACAACCCCGACCTGGTGGTGGCCGCGGTGGTCGGCGACGGCGAGGCGGAGACCGGCCCGCTCGCCACCGGCTGGCACGGCAACAAGTTCCTCAACCCGGCCACCGACGGCGTGGTGCTGCCGATCCTGCACCTCAACGGGTACAAGATCGACAACCCGGCGATCCTGGCCCGGATCCCGGACCACGAGCTCGTCGCGCTGCTCAACGGGTACGGCTGGCACGCGCACCTGGTGGCCGGGGACGATCCGGCCACCATGCACCAGCTGATGGCCGCGACGCTGGACGCGGTGTTCGACGAGATCGCCACCATCCGGCACGACGCCCGCAACGGTGCCGGGATCGAGCGGCCGGCCTGGCCGATGATCGTGCTGCGCACGCCGAAGGGGTGGACCGGCCCGGTCGAGGTGGACGGCAAGCAGGTGGAGGGGTCGTACCGGGCGCACCAGGTGCCGATCCCGAACGCGCGCACCGACGAGAAGCATCGGCAGCAGCTGGAAGAGTGGCTGCTGTCGTACCGGCCGGAGGAGCTGTTCGACGGCGAGGGCCGGCTGCGTCGCGCGATCGCCGAGCTGGCGCCGCGCGGCCAGATCCGGATGAGCGCCAGCCCGCACGCCAACGGCGGGCTGCTGCTGCGCGAGCTGCGGCTGCCGGACTTCCGCGACCATGCGCTACCGGTACCGTCGCCGGCCACCACGACGGCCGAGTCGACCCGGGTGCTCGGCGGCTGGCTGCGCGACGTGATCGCGGCGAACCCGGACAACTTCCGGCTGTTCGGACCGGACGAGACCGCGTCCAACCGGCTGTCGGCGGTGTACGAGACGACCGACAAGGACTGGCAGGCCGCGCTGTACCCGTCCGACGACCGGCTCGGCCCCAACGGCCGGGTGGTCGAGGTGCTCAGCGAGCACCAGTGCCAGGGCTTCCTGGAGGGCTACCTGCTGACCGGCCGGCACGGGCTGTTCGACTGCTACGAGGCGTTCATCCACATCGTCGACTCGATGTTCAACCAGCACGCCAAGTGGCTCAAGACCACCCTGTCGATCCCGTGGCGGCAGCCGGTGTCGTCGCTGAACTACCTGCTGTCCAGTCACGTCTGGCGGCAGGACCACAACGGCTTCTCGCACCAGGACCCGGGCTTCATCGACCACGTGATGAACAAGAAGGCCGAGGTGACCCGGGTCTACCTGCCACCGGACGCGAACACCCTGCTGTCCACGATGGACCACTGCCTGCGCTCCCGGCACTACGTCAACGTGGTGGTGGCCGGCAAGCAGCCGCAGCTGCAGTACCTGACGATGGAGCAGGCGATCGCGCACTGCACCCGCGGCGTCGGCATCTGGGACTGGGCGTCCAACGACGACGGCGACCCCGACGTGGTACTCGCCTGTGCCGGCGACGTGCCGACCCTGGAGACGCTCGCCGCCGCCGCGCTGCTGCGCGAGCACCTGCCGCGGCTCGCGGTACGGGTGATCAACGTGGTCGACCTGATGCGGCTGCAGGACGAGCGCGAGCACCCGCACGGGATGTCCGAGACCGAGTTCGACGCGCTGTTCACGCCGGACAAACCGATCATCTTCGCCTACCACGGCTACCCGACGCTGATCCACCGGCTGACCTACCGGCGCAGCAACCACGCCAACCTGCACGTCCGCGGGTACAAGGAGAACGGCACCACGACCACCCCGTTCGACATGGTGATGCTCAACGACCTGGACCGGTACCACCTGGTGATCGACGTGATCGACCGGGTGCCGTCGCTGCGCAGCCGGTGTGCCGGGCTGCGGCAGCGGATGGCCGACGCCCGGCTCGCGGCCCGCGCGTACACCCGGGAGCACGGCCTGGACGACCCGGCGATCAGCGAGTGGACCTGGCCGTACGGCGAGACCCGCTGACATGCGGGTGCTGGTGGTCAACGCCGGCTCGTCGAGCGTGAAGGTACGACTGCTCGACGGTGACACGGTCACGGGCGGCGCCGATCTGCCGGCGGCCGCCGACGAGTTCGCGGTCGCGGGGTTGCGGCAGGCGCTGGCGCGGCTGGATGCCCCGGACGCGGTCGGGCACCGGATCGTGCACGGCGGCCGCGAGTTCCGCGGTCCGGTCCGGATCGACGACAAGGTCCGGGCCGACATCGCCGGGCTGCGCGACCTGGCGCCGCTGCACCAGGACGCCGGCCTGGCCGGCATCCGCGCGGTCACCGAACTGCTGCCCGGCATCCCGGCGGTGGCCTGCTTCGACACCGCGTTCCACGCCGACCTGCCGGCCGCCGCGGCGACCTACCCGGTACCGGCGGAGTGGCGGGAACGGTACGCGGTGCGCCGGTACGGCTTCCACGGCCTGTCGCACCGCTACGCCGCGCGCCGCGCCGCCGAGCTGGCCGACCGCGACCCGGCCACCGCCCGGGTGGTCAGCTGCCACCTCGGGTCCGGCGCCTCGCTGTGCGCGGTGGCCGGCGGCCGCTCGGTCGACACCACGATGGGCTTCACCCCGCTGGAGGGCATCGTGATGAGCACCCGGTCCGGCACCGTCGATCCCGGCCTGGTCACCTGGCTCGCCGCGAACACCGGGCTGGCCGTCGACGAGATCGGCCGCGATCTGGAGCAGCGGTCCGGGCTGCTGGCCCTGGCCGGTACCGCCGACATGCGCGAGGTGCTCGCCGCCCGCGAGGCCGGCAGCCGGTCCGCCCGCCGCGCCCTCGACGTGTACCAGCACCGGCTGCGAGCCGGGATCGCGGCCATGGCCGCGGCGCTCGGCGGCCTCGACGTCCTCGCGTTCACCGGCGGCATCGGGGAACACGCCCCGGCGGTACGGGCCGATGCGGCCGCCGGGCTCGCCTTCCTCGGCGTCGAGATCGACCCGGTACGCAACGACGCCGCGGACGGTGACGCCGACGTGTCCGCCGCCGGCTCCGCGGTACGCACCGCGGTGGTCACCGCCCGCGAGGACGCCGAGATCGCCGCCCAGGTGCGTACCGTCCTGACCGGCTGACGGCGGCCCGCGGTCGGGGCCCGGGCCCGGGGACGTCGGCGAGGGCGTGCCGGGCGGCGCGGCTGGCCGGTACATGTAACACTCGGTGGTCCTTACCGCCCTGCGCCGCCGCGGCGCAGCCACGCCTGCTGGGGAGGCTCGCGTTTTCATGGCTGACGGCCAGATCGTCGTCTCCGGCCTGACGAAACAGTTCCGTCGGGTCAGAGCCGTCGACAATCTCTCGTTCACGGTGGAACCCGGCCGGGTGACCGGGTTCCTCGGCCCCAACGGGGCCGGCAAGACCACCACGCTGCGGATGCTGCTCGGCCTGGTGGCGCCGACCGCCGGCCACGCCACCATCGGCGGGCGGCACTACGCCGACCTGCCCGATCCGCTGCGCGTCGTCGGCGCCGGTCTGGAGGCGGCGAGCTTTCACAAGGGCCGCACCGGACGCGACCACCTGCGGGTGCTCTGCGCCGCGGGCGGCCTGTCGTACCAGCGGGCCGACGAGACGTTGGAGATGGTCGGGCTGACCCCGGCCGCCAAGCGCAAGGTCAAGGGCTACTCGCTCGGGATGAAGCAGCGGCTCGGCATCGCCGCCGGCATGCTGGGCGACCCGTCCGTGCTGATCTTCGACGAGCCGGCCAACGGGCTGGACCCGGAAGGCATCCGGTGGATGCGTGACCTGCTGTCCGGCTTCGCCAAGCAGGGTCGCACCGTGCTGGTCTCCAGCCACCTGCTGTCCGAGGTGCAGCTGTTCGCCGACGACGTGGTGATCATCGCGGCCGGAAAGCTGATCCGGCAGGGCCCGGTCTCCGAGCTGACCGACGCCGACGGCATGCAGCGGGTCCGGGTGCGTACCCCCGAACCGCAGAAGCTGCTCGCCGAGCTGAAGGCACCCGGCACCGCGGTGCAGACCGAGGACGACGGGGCACTGCTGGTCACCGGCGTCCCGGCCGCCGCGGTCGGGCGCGCCGCGCTCGTCGCCGGCGTCGAGCTGCACGAGCTGTCCCCGCAGCGCGCCGACCTGGAGCGCATCTTCCTGGAACTGACCAGCGGGAAGGCGGGCATCCGATGAACCGGATCATTCGCAGCGAGTGGCTCAAGGTGCGCAGCACCAACCTGTGGTGGCTGATGCTGATCGGCGTCCTCGCGTTCACCGCGATCGCCATCGCGTTCAACATGCTCACCGGCTACGTGGAGCTGAACCCCGGCGCCAACCAGGGGGTTCCGGACGTCAGCCCGGAGTCGATCGCCACCAACCTCTACACCTCGGGCCAGTACTTCGGCACGCTGCTGGCGATGGTGTTCGGGATCCTGATCTTCACCAACGAGTTCTTCCACCAGACCGCGACGGCGACGTTCCTCGCCACCCCGAAGCGCACCCGGGTGATCGGCGGCAAGCTGATCGTGGCAATCGTCGTCGGCGTGATCATCGCGCTGATCACGACCGTCCTGGCGGTGCCGTCCGGGCTGGGCTTTCTGGCCAGCCAGCACGTCGATACGTTCCTCGGCAACGGCGACGTGCTGAAGTCGATCGGGCTCAACTGGCTCGCCTTCGCGATCTGGGCGGTGTTCGGTCTCGGCCTCGGCGCGCTGCTGCGCAGCCAGATCCTCGCCGTGATCATCGGCCTGGTGGCGATGCTGATCGGCCAGACCGTGATCCAGATCGGCCTGGGTCTGATGGCGCACTACTTCCACGCGGACTGGCTGAACAAGGTGCCGGACTGGCTGCCCAGCGGTGCGTCGACGATCATGACCTCACCCGGTGGCGCCGACGGCATCGCGTGGTGGGCCGGCGCGCTGGCGCTGCTCGGTTACGGCGTCGTCGCCGCGGTGATCGGCACCCTGATCACCCGCCGCCGCGACATCAGCTGACCCCGGCACGGCCCGGACCCGGCGCGGTCGGCGTGGACCTCTGTCCCGCCGGCCGCGCCTCGTTCGTCCCGGGCGACGCGATGCAAGTCACGAGACGTAACTTGCACGTGACGGCGATCGTTTTCCAATCTGTGAAACACGCCACCTCGGTGGACAAAGCGCCTGCGTGGTCGGTCCCATCACACCAACCCGTTGGTACGGGCGCGTAGCCTGGAATGCCGGGCGTTCAGCGTGGCGGCCGCGCGATTCGCGGCCGAGAAGAAATCACGTCGGAAGAGGCGATAACGGCCGTGTCGAGCCAGAGCAACGGACAATCAACCCCCACCGCGTCCGGCGAGTCGGAGACCAGTCTGCTCGCGGGATTCGGACCTAACGAGTGGATCGTCGAGGACATGTACCAGCGGTACCTGTCCGATCCCTCCAGCGTCGACCCCGCGTGGCACGACTTCTTCGCCGACTACAAGCCGGCCGCCGACACCGGCAGCACCGCCAGCAGCTCCGCCTCCGGCAGCGAGGCCAGCACCACCGCCCCCGCCGGCAGCAACGGCACGGCCGCCGGCAGCGCTACCGCGAGCGCGCCGACGAGCCTCGCTCCGGCCGACGCGAAGCCGGCGACGAGCGCCCCAGCCGCACCCGTGAAGCCGGCGACGAGCGCCCCGGCCGCCCCCGCCGCACCGAAGCCGGCCGCCGCGAAGCCGGCGCCGGCCGCGCCGAAGCCGGCCGACGGTGCCACCAGCAAGACGATCCGCGGCGTCGCTGCCAAGATCGTCAGCAACATGGACGCGTCGCTGACCATCCCGACCGCGACCAGCGTGCGGGCGGTGCCGGCCAAGCTGATGGCCGACAACCGCATCGTGATCAACAACCACCTGGCCCGCTCCCGTGGCGGCAAGGTCAGCTTCACCCACCTGATCGGCTTCGCGGTGGTCCGGGCACTCGCCGACTACCCGGAGATGAACAACTCCTACGCGGTCGTCGACGGCAAGCCGACCCTGGTCAGCCCCGAGCACGTCAACCTCGGCCTGGCGATCGACCTGGCCAAGCCGGACGGTTCGCGCACCCTGATCGTGCCGAGCATCAAGCACACCGAAACGATGGACTTCCGGCAGTTCTGGGTGGCCTACGAGGACCTCGTCCGCCGGGCCCGCAAGAACGAGCTGACCATGGACGACCACGCCGGCGCGACGATCTCGCTGACCAACCCCGGCGGCATCGGCACGGTGCACTCGGTGCCGCGGCTGACCGGCGGCCAGGGCACCATCATCGGCGTCGGCGCGATGGAGTACCCGGCCGAGTACGCCGGGATGTCCGACGAGGAGCTGGCCAAGCTCGCCATCAGCAAGATCATCACCCTGACCTCGACGTACGACCACCGGATCATCCAGGGCGCGGTGTCCGGCGAGTTCCTGAAGCGGGTGCACCAGCTGCTGCTCGGCGGCGACGGCTTCTACGACGAGGTGTTCACCGCGCTGCGGGTGCCGACCGAGCCGGTCCGCTGGGTGCGCGACACCGCGCGCAGCGCCGACGGCCAGATCGAGAAGAACGCGCGGGTCATCGAGCTGATCGAGGCGTACCGGGTGCACGGGCACCTGATGGCCGACACCGACCCGCTCGAGTACCACATCCGGAAGAACCCGAACCTGGACATCCTGCAGCACGGGCTGACCCTCTGGGACCTCGACCGCACGTTCCCGGTCGGCGGGTTCGCCGGCAAGCAGAAGATGAAGCTGCGCGACATCCTCGGCGTGCTGCGCGACTCGTACTGCCGCCGGGTCGGCGTGGAGTACATGCACATCCAGGACCCGGAGGAGCGGCGCTGGCTGCAGGACCGGGTCGAGGTCAAGCAGCCCGCCCCGTCGACCGACGAGCAGAAGCACATCCTCGGCCGGCTCAACGTCGCCGAGGCGTTCGAGACGTTCCTGGCCACCAAGTACGTGGGGCAGAAGCGGTTCAGCCTGGAGGGCGGCGAGACGCTGATCCCGCTGCTGGACGGGATCCTGCGCGACTCGGCGACCGAGGGCATGGACGAGGTCGTCATCGGCATGGCGCACCGCGGCCGGCTCAACGTGCTCGCCAACATCGTGGGCAAGCCGTACGAGAAGATCTTCAGCGAGTTCGAGGGCAACATCGACCCGAAGTCGGTGCAGGGCTCCGGTGACGTCAAGTACCACCTCGGCATGGTCGGCAAGTTCACCACGCCGGACGGGCAGTACTCGACCACCGTGTCGGTGGCGGCGAACCCGAGTCACCTGGAGACGGTCGACCCGGTGCTGGAGGGCATCGTCCGGGCCAAGCAGGACCGCATCGACCTCAAGCTCGAGGGGTACACGGTGCTCCCGGTCGCCGTGCACGGCGACGCGGCGTTCGCCGGCCAGGGCGTGGTCGCCGAGACGCTGAACCTGTCCCAGCTGCGCGGCTACCGCACCGGCGGCACCGTGCACGTGGTGGTCAACAACCAGGTCGGCTTCACCACCTCCCCGGAGTACTCCCGCTCCTCGCTCTACTCGACCGACGTGGCGCGGATGATCCAGGCGCCGATCTTCCACGTCAACGGGGACGACCCGGAGGCGTGCGTGCGGGTGGCGCGGCTGGCCTTCGAGTACCGCCAGACGTTCAACAAGGACGTCGTGATCGACATGGTCTGCTACCGCCGTCGCGGCCACAACGAGGGCGACGACCCGGCCATGACGCAGCCGCTGATGTACAAGATCATCGACAACAAGCGCTCGGTCCGCAAGCTGTACACCGAGGAGCTGATCGGCCGCGGCGACCTGACCCTGGCCGAGGCCGAGGAGGCCCTGAAGGACTTCCACGACCAGCTCGACACGGTGTTCAAGGCGACCAAGGAGGCCGCCAAGACCACCAAGCAGCTGCCCCGCAAGCGCGAGCCGGAGCCGGAGCCGGTGGTCGACACCGCGACCGACGCGGCGACCATCGAGCGGATCGGCCGGATCCACGAGGAGCTGCCCGAGGGGTTCGTGCCGAACCCGCGGGTGGCGAAGATCCTCAAGCGCCGGGTGCAGATGGCCACCGAGGGCCCGATCGACTGGGCGATGGGTGAGCTGATCGCGTTCGGTTCGCTGCTCACCCAGGGCATCGGGGTGCGGCTGTCCGGGCAGGACTCGCGCCGCGGCACGTTCGTGCAGCGGCACTCGGTGGTGGTGGACGCCAACACCGGCACCGAGTTCACCCCGCTGACCAACGTCGGTACCGACCAGGCCCGGTTCTTCGCGCAGGACTCGCTGCTCAGCGAGTACGCCGCGATGGGTTTCGAGTACGGCTACTCGGTCGAGACGCCGGACGCGCTGGTGGCGTGGGAGGCGCAGTACGGCGACTTCGCCAACGGTGCCCAGTCGATCATCGACGAGTTCATCACCTCCGGCGAGGCCAAGTGGGGCCAGCAGACGTCGGTGACGCTGCTGCTGCCGCACGGTCTGGAGGGCCAGGGCCCGGACCACTCGTCCGGCCGCATCGAGCGGTACCTGCAGATGTGCGCCGACGACAACATGCGGGTGGCGATCCCCACCACCCCGGCGAGCTACTTCCACCTGCTCCGCCGGCAGGGGCTGACCACGAAGCGCAAGCCGCTGATCGTGTTCACCCCGAAGGTGCTGCTGCGGCACAAGCTCGCGGTGTCGTCGATCGCCGACTTCACCAGCGGTACGTTCCAGCCGGTCCTGGCCGACCCGGGCATCAAGGGTCAGCCGCTGGATGCGAACGGCGTGAAGCGGGTGCTGCTCTGCTCCGGCAAGGTGTTCTACGACCTGCTGGAGGCGCGCGAGCAGCGCGGTCTGACCGACGTGGCGATCCTGCGCGTCGAGCAGCTGTACCCGCTGCCGATCGAGGAGACCCGGGCCGCACTGGCCGGGTACCCGAACGCCGAGGACTTCGTCTGGGTGCAGGACGAGCCGGCGAACCAGGGCGCCTGGTCGCACATCGCGCTCAACCTGCTCGAGCACCTCGACGGGGTGCGGCTGCGCCGCATCTCCCGTCCGGCCGCCGCGGCCCCGGCCGCCGGTTCGAACAAGGTGCACGGCTGGGAGCAGCAGGCGCTCATCGAGGCCGCGCTGCCCACCCCGCAGTAACCGTGGCCGTCGGCTCCCGCCATTCGCTCGGATGGCGGGAGCCTTCGCGTAGAGGGAACGACAGCATGTACTTCACGGATCGCGGCATCGAGGAACTGTCCGATCGGCGCGGCGAGGAGTCGGTGTCGCTGGAGTGGGTGGCCGACCGGCTGCGCGACTTCGTCGACATCAACCCCGAGTTCGAGGTACCGATCGAGCGGCTGGCCACCTGGCTCGCCCGCCTCGACGACCCGGACGACGACTGATCACTCGCGGAGTCAGGAAGCCGCCCCCGAGCGATCCGGGACGAGCAGAAGCTTACCGATGGTAGCCCGGTCGGCAAGGTGGCGGTGCGCCCGAGCGGCTTCGGCCAGCGGATAGCGGGAGTGCAGCCGCAGGCGGAGCCGACCGGCGGCGACCCAGGCGAGAAGGTCGCTGAACCGGGCCTCCAGCTCGGCCCGGTCGGCGACGAAGTCCGCGAGCGTGGGGCGGGTCAGCAGCACCGACCCGGCCCGGGCCAACCGCTGCGGGTCCAGCGGTGGCACCTGACCGCTGGACCCGCCGAACAGCACCAGCGTGCCGCGCCGCCGCAGCGCCGCCAGCGAACCGTCGATCGTGCTCGCGCCCACCCCGTCGTACACCGCGTGGGCTCCGGCTCCGTCGGTCAGACGCCGCACGTCCGCGGCGAAGTCCTGGTAGCCGAGCACGTGGTCCGCCCCCGCGTCCCGGGAGGCCTCGGCTTTGGCGGCGGAGGACACGGTGGTCAGAACCCGCGCACCGCGCATCCTGGCAAGCTGGGTGAGCACCAGGCCCACCCCGCCGGCACCGGCGTGGATCAGCACCGTGTCGCCGGGAGCGATGCGGTACGAGGCGGTCGCGAGGTAGTGCGCGGTCAGCCCCTGCACGGGGAGCGCGGCGGCCAGCTCGTCGTCGACGCCGTCCGGGACGGGCAACGCCTTCGCGGCGGGCACGGCAACGTACTCGGCATACGAGCCGGACACGCCCTCCCAGGCCACCCGGTCGCCGGGCCGGAACCCGGTCGCGTCCGAGCCGGTGGCCACCACGCGGCCGGCACCCTCGCCGCCCGGCACGAACGGCATCGAGCACGGGTACACGCCCGAACGCTCGTAGACGTCCACGTAGTTGACTCCGGCGCGGGACACCTGGACCAGCACCTGGTCCCGGGCCGGTCGAGGGGTCTCCACCTCGCGGTACTGCAGGACCGCCGGGCCCCCCGGTGACGAGACCACGATCGCCTTCACCGGTGGAAGCCTTCGATGACGCGCTGGACCCGCAGACCGGCGGCGAAGTCGGCCAGCGTGCTCGGCCGACCGCGGACCGCCCGGGCGAACTCGGTCAGCCGGGTTCGCTCATCGCCCCGCGGACCGTTCAGCGAGACCTCCACCCAGCCGGACCCGTCGCCTTTCCACAGCCGCCCCCATTCGGTGATCCGGTAGGAGGTGCGAGACCCGTACAGCGTCCACCCGTAGCTTTCCGGCCCGGCCGCCACCTGCCCGGAGACCCGCACCGGCACCCCACCGGCCGTGGCCAGCAGCCCGCTGGCGGCGACCTCCGCGCCGGAACCGTAGGTGGTCCGGGTGTGCAACGGGGTCAACGGACCGAGCAGGCGGTCGGTCAGGAACAGGTAGTGCGAGGCAACCTCGCGCAGGAAACCGCCCTGCTCCCGCCCCGCCACCCAGCCGGCCTCGCGTTGGATGGCGCGGGGCCACTCCGGGAACAGGAACCGGACGTCGACGCCGAGTACCGTCCCGACCTCCCCGGTTCGCAGTGCCCGGCCGACCTCGACCGCGGCGGCCCGGTCGGACAGCACGAAGTTCAGCGCGTTGACGGCTCCCAGATCGGCGGCGACCGCGACCATCTCGGCGCCCTGGTCCGGATCGACGGAGAGCGGCTTCTCACAGAAGACGGCCTTGCCCGCCCGCATGGCCGCGACGGCGTAGCCGGCATGGGTCGAGGGCGGCGAGGCGATGTACACCGCGTCGATGTCCGGGTGGTCGACGATCTGGCGGGCGTCCGGCGTGTCCGCGATCCCCGCGGGGCCGGGGCGGGCCGGGTCGGCGACCAGTGTCACCTCGAAGTCGGGGTGGTCGACCGCGATGCCGAGCATCTCGGAGCCGATGATGCCCAGGCCGATGATGCCGAGGCGAACAACCTGCGTAGTCATGCGAACCAGGCTGCCGGCCGAGCTCACATCAGCACAAGCGACGATTTCTTACCGGCGATGAAGTGTCACTGTAGTATCGACCGGTGCTCGACGTTCACCGGCTCATCGTGCTCCGCTCGGTGGTGGAGACCGGCTCGATCCAGGCCGCCGCCGCGCACCTCGGCTACACGCCCTCGGCGATCAGCCAGCACGTGGCCGCGCTCCAGCGCGAAACGGGCACCGTGCTGATGGAGCGGGTCGGTCGGGGCATCCGGCCGACCGAGGCGGGGCGGCTGCTCGCCAGCCACGCCCGGCGGATCCAGGGCCAGATCTCGGCCGCCGAGACCGCCCTCGCCGACCTGCGCACGGGCCGCACCCAGCACCTGGTCGTCCGCTACTTCGCCACGGCGGGCGCGGTGCTCATCCCGCCGATCATGGCGGAGTTCGGCCGTCGCTTCCCCGGCGTACGGGTCGATCTGCGGCTCGGCAAGGGCCTCGGCAACGAGGGCGCCGACGCCGAGATCCTGGTGCTCCCCGGCACCGCCGGGGTACCGGCCGGGTTCCGCGGCATCCACCTGCTCGACGACCCGTACGTCGTGGTGCTGCCGCCGAACCATCCGCTCACCGGCGAGGACGAGGTCGAGCTGGCCCGACTGGAGCGTGAGCCCTGGATCGACAACGAGTCGCCCAGCACGCTGTGCCGGGAGATCGTCCTCGACGCGTGCGGGGCCGTCGGGTTCACCCCGCACTTCGCCGTGGAAGCCCACGACTACTCCTCCGCCGTGGCCTTCGCAGCCGCCGGGCTGGGCGTGACCGTCGTCCCCCGGCTCGCCCTGAGCGCCATCTCCGCCGGCGACCTCGCCTGTCGTCCGGTCATCCGCCCGGCGCTGCACCGCGAGATCTACGTCGTGGTCAAGGAACACGCCATGGACCAGCCGACGCTCGCCGCGTTCGTCGCGATGCTCCGCACCGCCGCCAGCGACAGAGGCGCCGCTGGCGGCCGATGAGGCGTGCGCCCACCGTGCGTGCTGCCGGGCTCAGAACATGGCGTAGTTGGACCAGCCGGTGGCGATCTGGGTCTTGACCGACCAGGTGGCGTGGCCCGACCCGTCGTAACGCCAGATCGTGCCGGCCGAGTCCCGGGCGATCAAGTCCGGGACCGCATCACCCGTGATGTCACCAACACCGATGATCGAGTTGTACTTCGCCCACCCCGACTCGACCCGCACCTTCGTGGCGAACCTGCCGTCCTTGGTGCCGCGGTAGAACCACATCACCCCGTCACCATCCACCGCCATCAGATCCCCGCAGCCGTCGCCGTCCACATCACCGACGCCGATCAACTTCACGTACTTGTTCCAACCCGAGGTGAACCGCACCCCGGCCACAAACTGCGAGTTTCCGGTACCGGCCTTGAAGTACAGCACCCCCGCGCTGTTGCGCACCACCAGGTCGTCGATACCGTCGTCGTTCAGATCCCCCACCGACACGATCGCCGTGAACCCCCCGTACCCCGACCCGATCGTCACGTGCCCGGCGGTGGTCCGGTTGAAGACCGCCTCGCCGCCGCCGAGGTAGCCGCCCACGTCACCGGTACCGTTGCGTACCAACAGGTCGTTGTAGCCGTCGCCGTTGAGGTCACCGAACGGGATCAGCATCGTGTACGTGCGGCTGGTGGTGCCGAGCGGCCACGTCTCGGTGTAGCCGCCCTCGTTGTGCAGCATGCCGTCGCTGTTGCCCACCCACCACGAGGCATGGTCGTCCTCGGAGGTGTTCACCGCCAGGACGGCGCCCGAACCGAGGCAGGAGTAGTCGCGGTACAGGCTGGTGCCGCACACCATCGTCACCACACCGGAACCACCGGGCACGGGCGTCGCGGTGCCGTCGACCACGGCATCGAACTGCCACCGGTACTGCCCGTTCGGCGCCCAGGAGCCGTCGGCGAGATGCCCGTCCCAGTTCTGGTACGCGCCGGACCGCGCCGGGCCGCCGGTCACCGAGCGCACGACCTGGCCCGTCGCCACCCGGGTGATCGTGAAGCGCCACCCGGTGATCGGATGGTTCACCGAGAACGACGCGTTCCAGTCGCTCGCGCCGCCCTGATGCGGGGAGATGCTCGAACCGCTGGCGACGCTCGTCGCCACCAGCGGGGACGCCGGGACGCCGGACGCCAGCACGTGCACCGAATCGTCGGCCGCCACGTACGCGATGTCGCCGCTGTAGCGGTCCACCGTCCAGTCGATCCCGCGATCGTCGGTGAGCGTCGTCGAGGGAAGCGCGGCGACCTGCTCCGGCGCGGCCGCGGCATCGGTGTGCACATCCACCAACTGCAGCGCGTCCGCGGTCCGCAGCACCAGGTAGCCGTCACCGAGCAGGGCCGAGCCGCCCGGTACGGCGAACGAGGCACCCGTCGTCAGGTCGTACACGCCGGCGGTGGTGCCGCCGCACGACCAGTAGAGCCAGTGCTGCGCCGCCTGCACCTCGTCCGGCTGGCAGGCGCTCCCGGTCTGGATCGCGCCGAGCGTCGTGACACCGGTCGATGCCAGCCGGTACTGCGTGATCGTGCCCGCGCAGGTGGACCGCCACAGGCTCGTGCCCCACAACGCCGCACCGGTGACCGGGCCGACCGTCAACGGATCGGCGTACCCGGGCCGCACCGCGTACTGCTCGCCGGTCGCGGTGCTGTCGACGAGCACCCAGCCGCCCGAGACGTCGACCAGGCTGACCCCGGTCGCGGCCAGGTCCACGCGCGAAACCCCGTGGACCGTATCGACGTCCTCCCGGATCGTCGTGTGCCCGGCGGTGTCGGCGGACAGGTAGGTCAACCCGTCCGCGTTGCCGTCCAGGGCACGCACGCACTGGCTGCCCGGGGCGCACCGCACCGCGGTGGATGCCAACGTCCCGCCGTCGACCTGGCCGTACGGGGCCGCCGTCGGGTCGGCGTCCGGGGCGATGCCGTGGTTGTACAGGTGCAGATCGGTGCCACCGGACATGGTCGGGTTGCTCTCGATGTGCCGCAGGTTGCCATGCGCCATCGCCAGCCCGGCGTTGGCCTGCGGCACCGGCGGCAGGGCCAGCACGGTCGCGTCCGCGAGCCCGCCGTCCGCCCCCGGCGTGAACCGGTGAACGGCGGCGTGGGCGTCGTCCGTCCCACCGGTGACCAGCACGCTGCCGTCGGCCGCCTGCACCGGGGTGGACGCGTAGCTGGCCAGCAGCGAGGTGGGGCCGCTCCCGTCGAAGGGGATGTCGACGA